>NZ_JAWOUJ010000004.1:101626-330885 GCF_033339315.1 Vibrio sp. 661
TAAAAATCTCGTAACAGCAAGCTCCTATTCTTTCCCGTTCACCTAAACCACCGTACAATCGGATGATAGATTCTGAATCACCTCGTTCCTCGCTGTTCAGAATGATGATGACTTTAACAGCCTCCAAACCAAAAAGGATCGTCATTCTAGCGAGCCTTAGCGAGACTAAAAATCTCGTAACAGCAAGCTCCTATTCTTTCCCGTTCACCTAAACCACCGTACAATCGGATGATAGATTCTGAACCACACTCGCACCTCTCTGTTCAGAATAACGATGACTTTATCAGCCTCTAAACCAAAAAGGAGCGTCATTCTAGCGAGCCTTAGCGAGACTAAGAATCTACTTTCAGCACGCAGGATACTTGAAGCAATTACTCCGGCTCAGGGCCATATTGGTTTGGTCCTGATGTTCCCTTTAAGAACCCACATTCAATTAGAATCCATAAACCACAAATCAGAGAAATGGAAGCGACGAACATCTGTGGGGTCGACGGCTCTTGCGCGGCAGGGCTGGTCATTGGCGTGGCAATTCGTCCGATAATCAACGGAATATTCAGTGCTAGCCAATATATCGATTTGTTGCGGTCGTGCCAACGCTTGGTGGTGATCGCCAAATCAGGGATCAACAGAACCACCAAGAAAATAGGAAGAAGCACATAGGAGAGAGTAGGAAGCAGTTGGCTGATACCGGCACCAAAGCCTAGAATGGACACATAGTAAATGACGTTCCAAATCCAGTAGGTTTTACGGTTTATACGTCCTTGAAAAGAAAACAGTAACTCTTTAGTCGACATCAAATTTTACCCCAAAGTAGAAAGGTTATAGATTAGCCGAGTCGATATAGTTTGGAAAGGACACCGATAGCTTGGGTGCCCACAACGACCTTACAATAAGCAGAGCCAGGCTGAGAATTCGTAACAATAACCCCTCGCTATTCTCGGGCAATCCAGCACCACCTAGTTCACTACCTTTTGGAAGCTATCTATATCCATGTCTCGGATATTGACCGTTAAACTGTGCACGTGACTAGCTTGCTCTTGAAGTGTCGCCATCAAGGCTCGTGACAGTTCTCGCTTTTGTTCTTGGGAGCGACCAGATAACAAATCAAAGTTGATATGGATAAAGTCGAGGCTATCACCCTCCTCTCCTATTAACCAATTGTGGCACCGGAGCGTTCTAGATTTCACTGACGCGAGTTCAAAAAGGCCACTTTCTAACGCCGTTTTATGTAAATCCTCCAGCAACCCCTGAACATTGACGCGTTCTTCCACCGAGTTTGAATACTCTAAAACGAGATTTGGCATTTTGATTCCTTTCTACAACAATTAATTCCAGCGCGTAGTAATACCAATCTCAGCAGCAATTTCCGAGGAATGAACTATCATTCTGTCTACGCGATCACCAATCGGTTGCTTTTGACAAAAATAACAGGATCGATGCTTGGTCGAATCAACAAATAAAGCCGGACAAGACATGACGCCAATCATGATCTGTTCACATTATTCTGTTATATTCCTACGTAGATTTTTTACATTAATTGACTATTTACATTAAAGATAAGGGAGATATTCCTATGCGTCGTCCTGTAGTGATGGGTAACTGGAAACTAAACGGCAGCAAAGCAATGGTAACTGAGCTGCTAACTGGTCTTAACGCTGAACTTGAAGGCGTTGAAGGTGTTGACGTAGCAGTCGCTCCACCAGCACTTTACATCGACCTAGCAGAGCGCGTAATCGCTGAAGGCGGTAACAAGATCATCCTAGGTGCTCAAAACACTGACCTAAACAACAGCGGTGCGTTCACTGGCGATATGTCTCCAGAAATGCTGAAAGATTTCGGTGCTACTCACATCATCATCGGTCACTCAGAGCGTCGTGAATACCACAACGAATCTGACGAGTTTATCGCTAAGAAATTCAACTTCCTAAAAGAAAACGGCCTAACACCTGTTTTCTGTATCGGTGAGTCTGAAGCGCAAAACGAAGCTGGCGAAACTGAAGCTGTATGTGCACGTCAAATCAACGCAGTTATCGACACTTACGGTGTTGAAGCTCTAAACGGCGCAATCATCGCTTACGAACCAATCTGGGCTATCGGTACTGGTAAAGCAGCAACTGCTGAAGACGCACAACGCATCCACGCTTCTATCCGCGCACTAATCGCAGCGAAAGACGAAGCAGTTGCAGCACAAGTAATCATCCAATACGGCGGTTCTGTTAAGCCAGAAAACGCTGAAGCTTACTTCTCACAACCAGACATCGACGGCGCTCTAGTTGGCGGTGCTTCTCTAGACGCGAAAAGCTTCGCAGCAATCGCTAAAGCAGCGGCTAAAGCAAAAGCTTAATCTCGTTTTTACTGAGAGTAAAAATAACAAAGGGATGCATCATGCATCCCTTTTTGTTTGTGTATTAGATTACACACGATCATCTTAACTAAAGTCTAATCACTACCAAATAGGTCTCGCGTGTACACCTTATCAGCCACATCAGTAAGTTCTTCAACCATACGGTTAGAGACAATCACATCGGCGCTTTGTTTAAACTCATTCAGGTCGTTGATTACACGTGAGTTAAAGAACTCGTCTTCCTGAAGTACTGGTTCATACACCACCACTTCAATACCCTTTGCCTTGATACGCTTCATAATACCTTGAATAGACGAAGCGCGGAAATTATCTGAGCCAGCTTTCATTATCAAACGGTATATCCCAACCACTTTAGGTTCTCGTTTGAGAATAGACTCAGCAATAAAGTCTTTACGAGTGCGATTGGCTTCCACTATGGCCCCAATAATACTGTTTGGGACATCTTGATAGTTTGCACGAAGTTGCTTGGTATCTTTTGGTAAACAATAACCACCATATCCAAATGAAGGATTGTTGTAGTGGTTACCAATACGGGGGTCCAAACCAACACCTTCGATAATTTGGCGAGAATCAAGATTATGCGCCTCAGCATAAGAATCTAACTCATTGAAATAAGCTACGCGCATTGCAAGGTAAGTATTTGAGAACAACTTAACCGCTTCAGCTTCTGTAGAATCAGTAAACAAAACTGGGATGTCTTCTTTTACCGCCCCTTCAACTAGAAGATTGGCGAATGTCTCAGCACGTGCACTGCGCTCACCAACAATGATGCGAGATGGGTGGAGGTTATCGTAAAGTGCTTTGCCTTCGCGAAGAAACTCTGGCGAGAAAATAATATTTTCACAACCTAACTCTTGCTTAATGCGTGCAGTATAACCCACAGGCACTGTAGACTTAATTACCATTACAGCATTTGGATTAATCGCCATTACATCTTTTATCACCGCTTCGACGGAAGCCGTATTAAAGTAATTGGTTTGTGGGTCATAATCCGTTGGCGTTGCTATAACAACAAAATCAGCACCTTTGTAGGCGAGCTCTTTGTCCGTGGTAGCAGTAAAGTCTAGTTCTCGATTAGACAGAAAATCTTCAATTTCTTTATCTACAATGGGTGAACACTTGTTGTTAAGCAACTCAACTTTTTTTTCTACAATATCAAGTGCAACAACTTGGTGGTTTTGGGCTAACAACATCGCATTAGAGAGCCCGACATACCCCGTACCGGCAACCGCTATTTTCATTCCAATACCCTAATCTTTAGTTCTTATATCAGAATATCAATAGTTTTAATTTTTGGATAGTGAAACAATATTGTGCAACCTAAGCTTCATACATTAGAAAATAAAAAAGCGGCACATTGGCCGCTTTTATACATCGTACTGTTCTATGGGTTTAGTCTAACTGAGTTGATAAGTAACGCAGGTAGGCGTTACGTAAGCGAATCTTATTCTCTTCAAAGTAATCGCTACCATAACGACCACGGTTGAAGTAACGACGTAGCATGCTGTTGTCCATGATAAGCTCATCACCTTGTCCATCACTTAAGAAATTGACGTCATTGCCTACTCGCGTCATCACATTAAAGTCATAAGCTTCGTTACCTCGAACCTGCAATAAGCCAGGAGACATATCACGCCAAGGTGTTAGTGGTAGCTTGACTGACACAGCGACAAACTGCTCTTCATCAGTATCTTTGTACTTAGTAACCTGATAAGTAGCAGAAACCTCAATATCCTCAAACCAATGCGATGTTGTTAGCTTAGCACCAACATCGCCCCGCCAAAACTCACCCGCTGTCGCGTTAAACTGCCAATCCCATTCGGGCATTGAAAAAGTATAGCGAGCTAGCGAAGTTTGACGATCGAGAGTTTCATAGCCATTTTCATCTTTCTCATCGACGTGCTGGAAGTAGCTCATTTCCAAACTCAAAGCGTGCGCACCAGACTGAGAAAACCATGTAGACTCACTTCTCGCGCCAATATAATCTGTTTTCGCCAAACCGATGGATACTTGGTTCGCAATATCGACATAAGGTAAACGGAAGAATTGGTGCAGCATTGCGCGTTCGATATCATTTTCGTAAGCACTATCCTCAAAGTATCCCCATTTTTCATAATCGTCAGTTTCCGCTAACGGCAAAATATGGCGAACATCGACAGCCGCGCCAGACCAAAGGTAGGTATATAAGTTGCTCGACATCGCAAAAGAGTAGTCATAAACACCAAACTCGGTCGCAACGGCATGACGAACCATTGGTGAAAAGACAAGTTGAGAGGCTAGTGCGCCGCTATTTACGCGCTCTGTTTTCCAGTTAACCAACTCAAGTTTTTCGGCTAAATCTCGTGTCGTGAACTTAATATCCTCGCACGCAGCAGAACCATTGATAAAACTCTGATAGCACGTTGAATTCACTTGCACGCTCACAACGGGCTTTTGGTTTGCGAGCATAAATAGCTCAATACGCTCTGAATCACCACCCACTTCTGATACCGCGTTTTGACCTAGGTGGCTAGAGATGATCCCCATAGCAACACCTAAACCATCTACTTGGTTATGGTTATAACGACGGTTTTCTAGCGCCACTACGGTTGTTTGATTCAGCAAACCGATTTGAATATTCACAAAGCCTTCATTACGAAGCGCGCTCACTAAAGCAGAGATAGAAGCCTCTTTAGCTTTATTCTGCTCCAAAGACAGCTTTTCCATTAACGTGAGATTATTGCGCGAGTAATCGCGAGAACGTGTATACCCAGTAACTAGAGGTACTGAAAGTGCCGCGTTCCAAATATTTTGTTCATCAGTATTGTGGCCAGAGTAAAGCTGATAACTGAGCGAGGCTGTCACATCATAAGGCAATGTGCCTTGTGGGGTAAAAAGCTTGACCGAAGAGTTAAACTCCACTGCGTCGTATTCTCCGCTAACCTGCAAAAAGCTCAATGGTTGATATTCAATACCACCGAACGGGCCATCCATCACACCCAATCCGATATCAGAAAGCCCATAACCTGCAGAAACGCGAACCGGAGCAAAGCCGAACGAGTAATCTGCAACCGCATATTTCGTACTGAACTGATTGGCTGAGCCACCTAAGTCCTGAATACCTAGAGCAAAGTCGAGATTCTCCGAACCCCAAAAGTTAGGGACCTGATACTTGAAAGACATAGATAAATCACGGGTATCACCACAATCGTAAAAACAATTTGAAGTATAGTCATCCGTTACAATTCTTCCGTGAGCTTCCAAGCCATCAAACATACCGAACGAGAATTTTAGAGAATCTAAATCTTGAACTGCCGTCCTAAATGGTAAGCCTTGAGCGTAGGTAAAAGAAAAATCGCCGTAATTTAAAGACTGTGCATTGGGCGTAAAAGTCAATCCGGTAAAGCTTTGGTTCGAAGGCAGCGTCGCCAACTCCTGAGCGGTAAGAGAAGTACTTACCAGTAGCGGCAGCGATAATGCTGCTATCCCTGTTTTTATCGTTTTCTGTGCCATCAGTTTTAGCCACTGTTAATGTATTGAATACAGAAAAAGGCACTCAGAAGTGCCTTTTTGAGATTACGACATGTTCACGTTACGCTCGTAGTAAACAAATCACCACTGCGAGTACCAAGACAACATATCTTATTAATTTTTCTATTATTTACCAACCAGACAAAAGCATCAAGTTTCACTTGCATTACTTTGCTTTGGTTCAAAAGTATATAACTCCGCAGTGCGAGTATTTTGCTTCCATACGAGATCTTCAATGCCGTCCACCGGATTAAAGCCTGTAGGAGCATCGAGTAACAAGCGACGAATCACTTCGTGTTGGAAGTTGTGACAGGCGACATCGAGCTTGTCGATTAAGATTTCATACTCCTTTAGTGGTAGGTAACTTTCTTGCGCGGTCATAATACGTGCGTGTGCCGTTTCGGAAACATTGTCATCTCCAATCAACAGCTCTTCATATAACTTCTCTCCCGGTCTCAAACCTGTGAAGAGAATCTCTATATCGCCATGAGGATTGTTTTCATCTTTAACTTCGAGCCCTGACAGGTAAACCAAGTTCTTCGCTAGATCGACAATCTTAACGGGCTCCCCCATATCGAGAACAAATACATCGCCACCTTTACCCATCGCCCCAGCTTGAATAACCAACTGGGCCGCTTCTGGAATTGTCATAAAGTATCGAGTAATGTCTTTGTGGGTGACCGTAATAGGTTCTCGCTTCTCAATCTGTTTTTTGAATACAGGAATTACCGAGCCAGACGAACCCAAAACATTACCAAAGCGCACCATGCAGAAACGCGTACCCAGATTAGGGTTGCTCTCACGAATTCGGTTTTGTTGCTGTGCCAACGCCTGTAGACCCAACTCAGCCATACGTTTAGTCGCACCCATCACGTTCGTTGGTCTAACAGCCTTATCAGTAGAAATAAGAACAAAATTCTTCACACCTGCATCAATCGCCGCTTGCGCTGTATAGTAAGTGCCAAACACATTGTTTCTTACACCTTCAACAACGTTGTACTCCACCAGCGGAACATGTTTGTACGCCGCAGCATGGTAAACCGTGTCCACCTCGAAGGCTTTCATGGTAGTTTCTAAGCGATTTTGTCTCTGCACAGAGCCAACCAATGGAACGACGACAATGCTCAGATTGTTAGCTTTAATGATTTGACTCAATTCACTGTGCACCTGATACAACGCAAATTCAGACAGTTCAAATAAGATCAATGATTTTGGCGAGTAGTTTAAAATCTGACGACATAACTCAGAGCCAATTGAACCACCAGCTCCCGTCACCATCACTACTTGATTCTTGATGTTCGCTTCCATTAATACTTGTTGCGGCTGAACAGGGTCTCGACCTAACAAATCACCAATCGGAACCTCTTTCAGTTCATCAATTTTCGCCTTACCCGTAAGGATATCTTTCATATCTGGAACGGTTTGGATTTCAACAGGCAGTTTAGAAATTCTATCTAAGACTTCCTTACGACGTTTGTTTGAAGCGCTAGGAATAGCAAGTAAGATTTTTTTTACTTCATACTTTCTAATCGCCTTCATCGCGTTATCCGCTGTATAGACTCGGTAACCCATTAGCATTGTGTTTTGAAGCGTTTTGTCTTCGTCGACAAAGCCAATAACTCGGTAGGTTTCTGATTGTCGCAGCGCAAACGCAAGCTCACGACCGGCACTACCAGCACCATAAATAAGAACTGGCGCTCCAGCTTTGTGTACCGATTGAGCAACCAAGCTCCTTACCAGCAGACGGCTAGTCCCTACTCCGATCGCAAGAAAAGCGGCATAAATAAAAGGAATCGAGCGTGGTAGTTGGGCATCAAATGCGAAAGCAAAACTGGCCACACAAAGCGCAGATAGAATCGTACCCAACCCGACGACTGCCAGAACATGAAAGCCTAAATAGCGTAGCACCGCTCGGTAGAGGCCAAACGAGACAAAAACAGCAAGAGTACAGACAATGGTTGCCAACAATACATAGTTACTGCTTATATCTGGAAGTGGGCGGAATTCACCAATGCGAGACCAATAAGCAAACATAAAAGCAGCAGAGATAATAAAGAAATCCACTCCGATACTAATAAGGCGCTTTTGATATCTCGGTAAAGACCAAATGACGTTAAGTTTGGAATTATTTTCAATCATGACAGTATGTAAGCCTCATTACCCCAAGTTTATTTTTAGAGTTTGGTGGTAATGCTAGTTAATATTATGAGATAGCCTGAGCAAAGATTATACAACCTGATGATTATGTATAGAACCATTAATTGCATATTATCTCACTGCATCGCATCTTTTAAGCAATCTGCGTAGCAGACATTTTACATTTTCATCAAGTGGTGGGACGCTGTTACAGGAAAACATAAATAACGACATATTAAAGCACTATTATTTATGCGTCCCACTTAGACTGAACTGGTTTACTTCTGCGCTTCTAACAACACTTCACGGATCACACCGCACGTTTTAGCGACTTCTTCTGACGATAATGTTGGATGAACCAAAAACATTAAACTGGTTTCACCTAACAGCACTGCATTCGGCAAACGTTTTTCTGGTCGCCATGGCGTATTATCAAATGCTTTTTCTAAATACACCTCAGAGCAGCTACCTTGATAAGCCGGAACACCACGTTCCACAATGGTTTCCACAATGCGATCTCTCGTCCAGCCCTCTGCCAAATGTTTAGGCTCAACAAAAAGGTAATGTTTGTATTCAGCGTGCTGCGAATGCTCAGGCACGTGAACGCGTCGAACGATATTGAGATCTGCAACAGCCTCATCGATTTGTGCCGCATTGGCTTGGCGTTTTGCCGTCCACTCTGACATGCGAGTCAATTGAATACGACCAACCACAGCTTGTAGCTCAGTCATACGCCAGTTGGTTCCAAAGCTGTCGTGCAACCAGCGAAAGCCTGGTGGATGCTGACGGTTATAAATCGCGTCATAGTTTTTACCATGATCTTTGTAAGACCACATTTTTGACCACAAATCTTTATCATTCGTGGTCACCATGCCACCTTCACCGCCTGTCGTCATGATCTTATCTTGACAGAATGACCAAGCACCAATGTGACCAATTGTGCCGACACTGCGGCCTTTATATTTCGCGCCATGTGCTTGAGCACAATCTTCAATAACATAAAAACCATGTCTTTCTGCAAGCGCCATGATGTCATCCATTTCTGCCGGCATACCAGCCAAATGAACAACGATGACCGCTTTAGTCTTAGGAGTTAGGACCGCTTCAATCGACGCTGCCGTAATGGCTTGGCTATTGAGATCCACATCAGCGAACACAGGGTTGGCGCCAGCCGTAACAATAGAAGACGCAGAAGCAAGGAACGTTCTAGGCGTCGTAATAACCTCGTCCCCTTCACCAATCGCTAACGCTTTAAGCGCGACATCAAGTGCAAGGGTACCATTGCTTAGTGCAACAGCATGATCACATCCAACCCAAGCTGCGAATTCTTTTTCGAACTCACGGCACTCACTACCCGTCCAGTAGTTTACTTTGTTTGACAGTAGTACACGACTAACTGCGTCGGCTTCTTCTTGAGTAAAAGAAGGCCATGGAGAAAATGGAGTATTAAGCACGATGCCACCTAAATAAAAATTATTCTGAGAATGTTATTTTGAGTTTACGAGCTGTGCAGGCGTACCCACAACAGTTTGCAAGTCTGGTACATGGTTCAGGACAGTCGCGCCGGCTCCTACCATTACGCCCGTACCAATGGAAATAAGTTGTTTAACTTGGCTTCCGATACCGAGCCAAGAACCTTCCCCGACAGTTACCCCGCCCGCAAGATTACAACCAGGGCTAACATGTACGCCATCCGCTAAATGGCAGTCATGATCTATCGTTGAGGCCGTGTTAATAATGCATGCTTTACCAACTTTGACAAAAGGATTGATGACAGCACCAGCCATGACCACCGTACCTTTATCAAGCTGACTATGCCGACTAATTGTGGCCCTAGGGTGCTCTAGTACAGAGAATTTAGCGCCAGCTGTACTGAGCTGATTCTGCTTTTCTAACCTGATTTTATTATTGCCGATGGCTATCACCGTTAGATCAAACTGCGCCGCTATCTTTAACAAGGTTTCGGAATTCCCTTTGACTGGCCAATGCTCCACATTTTGCAACCCTGGCCAGCGATCATCAAAAAACTCAATGTTTGTATAACCATTTAGCTCCGCAATTTCAGCAACGACTTTCCCGTGACCACTAGCGCCTAAAATTGCGCAAGTTCTATTCATGGACTTCGCTCTGCTTTGATTGACCAGTAAAAGGTTCTATCGTGACATGGCCATCTGCCGATATTCCTTCCTTCACAAACACTTTTTTAACGGTTAGGAACAGAATTTTGATATCTAGCCATAGGTTACGATTATCGACATACCAGACATCGAGCTTAAACTTATCTTCCCAACTAATCGCATTACGCCCATTAATTTGAGCCCAGCCCGTTACGCCAGGCCTGACTTCGTGACGTCTTGCTTGCTCTTTACTATAAAGCGGTAAGTACTGCATTAATAAAGGACGTGGCCCCACTAAACTCATCTCACCTTTCAATACGTTCCACAACTCCGGAAGCTCATCGAGACTTGAATTTCTCAATTTGTCTCCGAACGGAGTCATTCGCTCGGAATCAGGAAGTGGATTTCCTTGTGAATCGACTGCATCTTTCATGGTACGGAACTTAACCATTTCAAATGGTTTGCCATGCAAACCAGGACGTGTTTGACGAAACAACACGGGCGAGCCTAAGTTCTTGCGTATTTTCCAAGCTACGAGCGCGATAATCGGTGAAAGTAAAATAAGGGCAAATAAAGAAGCCGTGAAATCAAATGATCTTTTCATTATTTACCTCTGCAGATTTCACATCTGTTTGAGCCGTTCCTACTACCCACTGAACCCATTTATCAGCTAACAACTGACGGTCAAACTGACTTTCAGCAAGCTGTCGAGCGGATGCCCCCATGTTAACAAGCGCCTCTCGATTATCTACCGCCTGCTCTAGGGCATTTGCAAACGCCTGCGGATTTTCCGGAGCCACAGTAAAGCCACACTGAGAATCTTCTATCATCCCTGCTAACCAACCTGGGTAGTTATTAATCACAGGGAGGCCCGCAGAAATATAATCGAAAAATTTATTCGGAGATGTTCCGTAATAAAAAGCAGGGATATTTGCCAACACTTGCATTCCAACATCAGCGCTTGCCATCAAACCCGCCAACTTCTGCTTATTTACAGGAGGGTGAAATACAACGTTATTCAGCTGCATCTCTTTAGCTTTCGCCTCCAATTGTGGTTTTAGCTTACCTTGCCCCACCAAAACTAACTTAATATCGTTTCGGCCACGGCTTTGTAACTCTGTCGCTGCATCTAAGACAGCATCCAAACCGTTCGCCATACCATGAGTGCCAGTGAAAACCGCCATCAAATCTTCTTGCGCGACACCTTCTGGTCGCCATGGCTCGCTTGGTTGAGTAAAGATGGAGAGATCACAGCCATTGGGCACCATCGCGATTTTGTCTTTAGGTACTCCACGCTTCTTGATTCCCTCGACAATGCCAGGAGAAAGGCCAATACATCGATTCGCACTGCGATAAGACGCCCATTCTAATAGAGACATCAAACCCAAAATGATAGGGTTTGTAATTACCCCCATTTCTTTTGGTAATTCAGGCCACAAATCCCTTACTTCAAATACAAACGGCTTTCCACGTAACCAACGTGCAAAAATACCTGGAATACCCGCTGTTAATGGTGTTGTTGTTGCAAACAATACATCGTATTTCTCTGTAAAAGCTAAGCCGATACTTTTGAGTGCAAACTTAACAAATGTCATGCTTCTTTTAAGAAAGCCATCTGAGTTGGAATACGCCAAATCAAACTCAATGATGCGGATACCATCGACGACGCCCTCACGTTTGCCACCAATAAACTCTGACTCTAACCCTGTCTCTCCTCCACCATATGTGCCACATACCATAGTGACATTATACCCATGGTGAATTAGGCGCTTTGACATCTCGTAGGAACGTATTCCTGTGGAACCTTTAGGTGTTGAAAAGTGTTGGTGAAAATAAAGAATATTCATTTAAAATACCGATACTGGGTTAAAATTATGCTCTTTTTTAACTTTCAATAAAAGGATTACATTCTGAAAAATCATAGCTAGAAGATAAGAAACAGTTACTCCTAGTAAATTAAAACCTATAAGTAATACACATAAAAAAGAGAAAAAAGCAAATGATAGTAATAAAACCCTACTAACAAATGTTTGATAACCTGTCATAGTTAAAACACTAGCAACACATCCCGTAGCAGAGTTAAAATAAGAACCAGTCATAAAAATCAACGCAGGATAATACAACCCATCACTTAGACTAAAATAATCAATGTACAACCCCAAAGTAGAAAACATGATTAAAAACACAAGACTAGATATCCAAAATAAATATTTATTAACCTTTATAACATAATTTGGAAATTCATCTACATATCCATGAGACATAAATGCAGTTCTGATTCTGTGTGAAACAAACTGATTAATAGAAATAAAAACAAAAGAGATAACAAATCCATATCTAGTTATAGCCACATAATTAGCTAGAGAGTCATAACCATACATCTCGCCAACAAACAAATTTGACAGATAGTTAAATGATATTGGAACAAAAGCTATGATAAAATAAGAAGGAGCGATAAAATAAAACAGGATAACAAATTTTTTTACTCGTAGTAATAAGAACCTATCTTTAAAAATATATAAAAACAAAAAAAATGGAAACAAAAGAGAAAGGCAAAGAATATAGTAAACATTATGCGAAAAAAAACTTCTCAAAAGAATAAATATAAAAACCCACCCAGCACTTCCAAAAAACAAACCCCAAAATAATCTGTAATTGTTATATAAATACGTCGAACATAAACTTATTACAGAAAAAGCCAAAATACACAGCGCTAAAGACAATGAAACAAAATAGTCAAATATGAAATTTAACACCATATAGACCAATAATGTATTAAGTACAAAAAACACTAAAAGCGATGTATTGTAAGCAGAGTTAAATCTAGATAGCCTCAATTTAAACTTAGCGTTTCTTTTTATAAAATCAACATCCAAACCAAGCTTAACAAATACCGAAAACACAACAACAAGACTAAAATAGTACGTAAACTCACCAGAAAACTCACTGCCATAAACTTTCATTAAAAATAAAGGCAGAAATGCCAATAGTAATGAAGACATAGATTTAAACAATATTATTGCTATATATTTTTTCATTTTTTCTAGACACAAAAATATAATAAATTGGAATTGTAAAAACGATTGGCATTATAAAGTAGTTATCTAATAACCTTCCAGAAAACTGCGAACCGATAAGGATAGGAAGAGAAATAATGAATATCGATTTTATCTCTCTATCCTTTGTTAAAAATGGAACTATAAATGTAAAAGAATAGAATAACGAAAATAATACAAAGGCAAAAAAACCATGATAGAACAAAATTTCTGCAAATATATTATGCGGATAATTCCCAACTAATTTACTAGGAACTTCTAACCCAAAAAAAATCTCACTAAACTTAGAGTCCATAAATGAATAAACCATACTCAACTTATCAAGCCTAACGTTGCTGGATTCAGATTCAGAGGAAAAATAAAATGCTCTGGAGCTTAGAACATAATCAAAATCAACAAAAAATAATACAGGAATTATAATTAAAGGGATGAATTTAATTAAACTTTTAAGTCTAGCAAAGAAAAACAAGCCACTAAAGAGCATTGCAAACATAACAACAATCCCACCTCTTGAGCCTATTTTTAAAATACAAAAAAAAGTCACACCAGTAATAAAAATAAAAGAGAAATATTTACTATTTTTTAAAAAATAGATTAGAGCGACTCCATAAAAAAACAAAACCACTCGATATAATATCGTAGGACCAAAGATAAAACTCGTTCTATTAGTTTGACTTGGATTAACAATAACTATAACAAAGAACACAAAAATCAAGAGCAACGAAGCAATTGCCAAATTTTTGTTAGGCTCCTTGAATAAATCGATATATATAGAAAAGCAAAAAAAAGCAATAAGAGAAAAAACAAAAGAATGATAATACCCATCCTCTAGAAATTTAATCGGAGAACTAATTACGCACAACAATAAAAAAAATAGATACACTAAGATAGCATAGTAGTTCTCTTTTTTTTCAAAACGAATAAAATAGATAGAAAAGATAGATACAACATAAAACAAGTAGACGTTTAAATCTGATACGTAGTAGTCACCAGAAAATATCAAACAAAAGATAAAACCAAAAAAAATTATAGATTTTAAATTTCTAAGATAATGCATAGTCATTTCGCAAATCTCTGATATGACTATAAACAAGATCAGAAAGATCTATATCAACATTCATTAAATCCAAATTATCAATATTATTAATAAACTTAAAAACGTCACCATAGTTCAAATGCTCTCTAGGAAAACCAACTTTAACTAGTAGCTCTGTACATTTTTCTTGATATTCAAACAACGCTACTTTTCTCCCATATGCAATTCCTGTAATAGCCCCATGCAACTTTGTAGTTACGATATATTCTGATGATGATATAATAGATACTACATCTTCTATATTTTGTTCCCAATAAGATATAAATTTAACATTAATCAATAAGTCAGAGTGTTTTTTAAGTTCAGAGAAAACTCGTTTTGAAAACTCAAAGTCAATTTTTTCCGTTGCAAGAACAATGATCTCATTGAAATTTTCTCGCATATCAACAATTTTATTTACAATCAATTCATAATCCAACACATTGTGAATTGCCAATAGTAACCTTCCGTTAACTCTATCTTTGTGTGGAATGATTTTTGGTAGGCAAAATGCCATATCTTGACTAGCAATAAAATTCACTTTTATCTCAGAACTTTCTAGAACTTCAATAGATGAATGATCCCTAACAAAAACTTTATCAAATTTAGATAATAATTTAAGGTATTTATTCTCTTCATCCTTAGACGAAAAAGGTCCAACTGAAACACCAAAGGCATATAACTTTGAATTGAACACATTAGCGGAATCGACCAATATTTTTCTTTGTTTGTAAGATGCATATTTACCAAAAACAGAGCCACCTCCAAATACAACATTTTTAAATAAAACGGGTGTTATTAAATTTGAAACCACTCTAGACATTAACCCTATTTTGTTTTTTTTGTTAATGTGTTTATAGATAATTGAAGGGCGAAAATAATTTATATTCCTTTCACTTCTAACATTTCCATTTATTATTTTGCAGTCGTCACTTAACAAGTGGGACATTATAAGACAAAACAAATCATCACCATAATTTCCTTGACCATAATATCCAACCACACCCCAATTACGCATTTTTAATTCCATGTTTAAATTTCCAAGCAATACTAAATAAACATTCACCACCAAGCCAAAAAATAACACCTTTCATACCGAGGTGCTGGAAAGATTTATTGATACTTAAGCGGCGGGAAAAGACTCCCCTTAGAAGAAGGCTGTTTGTTACTTTATTTCTTATATATGTTTTTTCTAATTCTGGAATATTAACTTCATATAGAGATAGTTTTAAGACAGGATGTTCATCAACATCATTAATTTTAGGACAATAATCATAGTATGCGATATTTTTATCGACATACTTTGATTTATACTTACATAACAACCTAAACCATAAGTCTGTATCTTCACCTATTTTAAAATCTTCTCTAAATTTGTTAGCCTCCAATACAGCTTTACTCGAAACGATTGTGTTAGTATTTGAGAACTTCTTATCAAAGAATTCCAAGTACAATTTTCTTTCAACATTAGGCTTAGGGCTTAATTTTCCATTTATGATATAACCAAAACAATAAACATCATATTCACTTCTAGATATTTCATTGTGCACCACAACTCCAGCATTGCCCAAGTAATAATCATCAGAATCTAGAAATATACAATACTCACCAGAAGACATATTTACACCAAAATTTCTGCTGTAGCTAACTCCTTTATTAGTGTTGTTTTTGAATATTTTCATATTATCTAACTCTAATTCTAATTTTTTTAGAACATTAAAGGTATTGTCTGTAGAGCAGTCATCAATAACTATTATTTCACTTAGATTTTTTTTAAATGACTTACAACTTTCAACAGCCCTTTTTATAGTTTTTTCCGCATTATAAGCGGGGATAATAATTGATATTTTCATTTACCAAATACCTTTAGTATCGATAGTAATTCCAGTTTGAACAGGATTTCCCTTAAACTCTTTATGATCAACTAGTAGTACTTGAATATCCGCTTCTTTCGGTGCGACTTCAAAGTCCATTAGCTCAACATGTTTAAGTTTATCTGGAACTGCATCAATGTTTGGTTCTACTGCAATAACACGACCTGCATGCATTTCGGCAATTTTTTGTGTAATTGCCATTGCAGGGCTTTCACGCAAATCATCAATATCAGGTTTAAAGGCCAAACCGTAACAAGCAACCGTCACCTCGCGGGCTGTTTTATCTGGGTTTGCTTGTAAAAACTCGGCAATGGCCAGTTTTACTTTATTAATTACCCACTCCGGTTTGCCGTCATTCACTTTACGTGCCGTGTGGATAATTTGTGCTTCTTCTGGTGTTTTTGACACAATGAACCAAGGATCAACTGCAATACAGTGGCCACCTACACCAGGTCCTGGCTGAAGGATGTTTACGCGAGGGTGGCGGTTCGCCAATGCGATCAATTCCCATACATTGATGTCTAGCTTGTCGCAAATGATTGAAAGTTCGTTAGCAAAAGCGATTTGAACATCACGCGAGCTGTTTTCTGTCAGTTTTGCCATTTCCGCTGTGCGCGCATTTGTCACGACACAATCACCTTGCACAAAAGTACGGTACAACTCCACTGAGCGCTCAGAGCAGCGAGTAGACATACCACCAATAACGCGATCATTTTCTACCAATTCACGAACAACGTGGCCAGGCAATACACGCTCCGGACAGTGAGCGATATTAACATCCGCTTGTGCACCATGCGTTTGTGGGAAAGTCAGATCACCACGAGCTTCAGCTAGCCAAGCGGCCATTTGCTCTGTGGCCCCCACTGGTGACGTAGATTCAAGAATAACGAGGTCACCTTTTTTAAGAACGGGGGCAATGGCTTTACTTGCCGCTTCAATGTAAGACAAATCAGGCGCTGGTACTTCGCCTTCTTTACATGGCAAAAATGGCGTTGGGACCGCAATCAGAAATGCATCTGCTGGCTCTGGCATTGTGGTTGCTTTCAAGTAACCTTCAGACACTGCTGCACTTACGATCATATCGAGATCCGGTTCAACAATATGGATTTTGCCTTGGTTGATGGTATCAACTGCATGCTGGTTTACATCAACACCTATTACCTTTTTCTTACGTGATGCAAACATGGCTGCGGTTGGCAAGCCGATGTAACCTAAGCCAATAACTGAGATTGTTTCAAAAGACATAATTTTTCCTAACTAAATGATTATTTTGCTAATTCTTCTAGAATACGCTGACATGCTAGACCATCACCATAAGGGTTGTGTGCAAAGCTCATCGCTTGGTAAGCCTCTTTGTCATTCAGTAATACATCTAAACCAGTGACAATCTTATCTACATCTGTACCCACTAGCTTTACTGTGCCCGCGGCAACGGCTTCTGGTCTTTCTGTTGTGTCACGCATAACTAATACAGGTTTGCCTAGGGAAGGCGCTTCTTCTTGGATGCCGCCAGAGTCGGTAAGAATGATATGTGCTCGACTCATTAGGTAGATAAATGGCAGATATTGTTGAGGCTCGATAAGATGCACATTATCTACGTTTGACAGAATGCGATTTACTGGCTCTCTTACATTCGGGTTTAGATGTACTGGGTATAAGATCTGTGCTTCAGGGTGGTCTTGCGCGGTTTTAGCTAAAGCTTCACAAATGCGTTCAAAACCGCCACCAAAACTTTCGCGGCGGTGACCAGTAACCAAAATCAGTTTTTTGTTTTCATCAAGCATTGGAAACTGGCTTGCCAATTGTTGGTTAAGCGCGCTGTCGTTATCAATTTTGTCTTTAACCATCAATAGAGCATCGATAACGGTATTACCTGTGATGCTGATATTGTCTGAATTGATGCTTTCTTGTAGCAGATTGTGTTGCGAGGTTTCTGTAGGAGCAAAGTGATAGGTAGTTAACGCACCAGTTAGTTTTCGGTTTGCCTCTTCTGGCCATGGCGAGTAAATATTGCCAGTGCGCAGACCTGCCTCTACATGGCCCACGGCAATTTGCTCATAGTAAGCTGCAAGGCTTGCAGCAAAGGTAGTTGCAGTATCACCGTGTACAAGCACTACATCTGGCTTAAACTCCTGAAGTACTGGTTTAAGTTCCAGTAAGATACGGGCCGTTACATCGTTCAGTGATTGACCAGCCTTCATCAGGTTAAGATCGTAATCAGGCTTAATTTCAAATAACTCTAAAACCTGATCCAGCATTTCTCGATGTTGAGCGGTAACGCAGCACTTAGCGTCAAATCGCTCATCATTTGCAAGCGCATGAACTAGAGGAGCCATTTTTATGGCTTCTGGACGTGTACCGAATACGGTGAGAATTTTCTTTTTAGACATTGTAAATAACCTAGGCCAAAGAATAGGACGTTGATGTGAATAATCGCGAGTGATGGACACAACACTTCTTCTTATATTAAAAAGCAAAAAAGCATTGTTGCCGGACAGCACAATAACCCCAGAGGAAAAGACACGAACGAATGCGCCACAAGTGCGCAAGCGATACCTTTGGGAAACATAAATCTAGGTAGATAATTTAGGCGGGTCAGTCATTTTCGCAAAGAAGAAGCTCTTGTGAAGACTGTGGTTGATAGGTATTGGTTGATAAACCTGATGCCTAGCCATTATCTTTTTAAAACAGTGTTCATTACTGTTTTGTCCTCCTCTGACGTAACAGGAGGTGCTTTAAGTGTTTGTTTGAAGTCTCTATTTTACTTATAGAGCCTTGCCAGAAATGCAACAGTGTGCTTAATTGTATTTATTGTCTGGCGACATTTTTATGTCACTCGGAGAACTTTTTTTGCTTTTTGGCACGCTACCGCCCTTAGGTCTGGCTCCTAAAGGCAATGCATTTGTTTTTTTATCATTTGTGCTCAAGGCAAAGGATTGTATAGCAAACAGGTTGCAACGAAAAGCACAACACTGACAAAAAAATGGCTTTCTTATGACAACTGGCCAAAATGCAAACTGTCAGTTTGACAAGAAGATCGTAAATTCTGCCTACCTAAAACGCGTTTTATAATACGCATTTATTCATTTTTATTTATTACAAAATGCAAAAAGTTGACCATGTGGAATATGCATCACAATTTAGTGCAACTAAAAATACCATTTGACACTCTCCTAGCATTTTGACTCCTACTTTTGTGTTTATCTGGCTGGTTGCCTCTCCCTCTTCTTTCTTGAATTCATTACATTGATGCTCATGAAAAGGAGATCGTTATGAAAGTACTTCATCATGGTGGGAAGAATACGGTGACAGGCTCTTGTCACGAACTGCAACTCGAGCACGGGAGCATTTTGATCGACTGCGGATTATTTCAGGGTAAGGATGCATTGGTAGGCCGTCATGACCGTTCGATGGCGATAGAATTTTCCTTAGCCAAGGTAAAAGCACTGGTGCTGACTCATGCTCATATTGACCACATAGGCCGATTACCGTGGTTACTCGCTGCGGGTTTTAAAGGAAAAATTTACTGCACACAAGCTACTGCTGAGTTGGTCCCTCTTATGCTAGAGGATGGATTAAAGCTGCAGCTGGGTTTAGGCAAGCATCAAAGACAGCACATCTTAAATCTAATTAAGCAGCGATTGGTGCCGTGCCGGTACAACACATGGCTTCCTCTTAAGGGGTTGGCTTATTTACGCTTTCAACCTGCGGGCCATATTTTAGGCTCTGCTTATTTGGAATTTAAACTCTCAAATAATGACGTAATTGTATTCTCCGGCGATCTCGGCCCAAGTGATACGCCTTTACTTCCTGATCCTAAGCCACCAGAAAAAGCGGACTATTTGTTTATCGAATCGACCTATGGTGATAAGCATCATGAAAGTGTGAAAAGTAGAAGTGCTCGGCTGCTTTCTATTGTCGAACATGCACTGGAAGATGGTGGTGTGATTGTTATTCCTGCTTTTAGTGTAGGTAGAACACAAGAACTGTTATTCGATATTGAACAGCTTTTGTACCAGGAGTCTTTACATGGAGCCCTACCGATTATTCTTGATTCGCCTTTAGCACGGAAGGTGACAAAAACTTATCGGCGCTTTAAAAAGCTTTGGGGTAAAGAAGCGAAGCAGCGTTTGGAGCAGCAACGTCACCCTTTAGCGTTTGAACAATGTATTACGATCGAGACTCATGCTGAACATATGAGATTGGTGAATCGTCTGGCGAGCACGTCTGAGCCAGCTATTGTGGTTGCGGCTTCTGGGATGTGCGAAGGTGGTCGAGTGGTAAATTATCTTAATGCGTTGTTACCAGATAGTCGTAATGATTTGCTGTTTGCTGGCTATCAAGCGGAAGGAACGCTAGGGAGAGAAATTCAAGAAGGGGCGAGTGAGGTTGATATCGAAGGAAAGAAAATTAAAGTGAAAGCTCAAATACATACGATGTCTGGCTATTCTGCTCATGCAGATCAATCTGATCTAATTCGATTTGTAGAAGGAATTAATCCGCCGCCAAAAGAAGTGCATTTGATTCATGGTGAAAGAATGGCAAAAGCGGAGCTGTATCAACATTTTGCCAGGAAAAAAACGAACATTGTGCTTTAATTTACTGATAAGTAAATCAGGAGAAATAGTGTAAAAGTAACGTTTTGCTACCATTTCGTTGCTTATTTTCTCCTTGAGATAGTTACCTTGTCGGTTAAAATAGCCGTCGAATAATTACAATGGCAGTTGGCACTATTATGTTTCTGGAACTTCTATTTATCTTCTTTTCTTCGTTTGCCACTTTGTTTCTCATGCGTAAGGTTGCTAAGTCGGTTGGCTTAGTCGATAAACCAAACGAAAGGAAGTTACATGAAGGTGCTGTTCCACTTATCGGTGGGATCTCTATCTGCATTGTTCTTATCCAGTTTCTCACCTTTAAACCACAAGTTATCGAATACAGTTGGCTGTATGTATGTTCTATCGCACTCTTAACGCTTATCGGAGCCATCGACGATAAGGTCGACTTGAGTTTCAAGATACGCATGGGGGTTCAGGCTGGCTTGTCTTTAGTGATGATTCATATTGCCGGTATTGAACTGCACAGTTTAGGAAACATGTTCGGTTTTGGTGAAATCAACTTAGGTTGGACTGGCATTGTGATTACAGTGTTAGCGGTGATAGGTGCAATCAATGCTTTTAATATGGTAGACGGCATTGATGGTCTTCTGGGTGGGCTTTCTATTGTAACCTTTGGCGCTCTTGCCTATTTATTGAGGGTAGACGCCCAACACGGCTTAGCTTACCTCTGTGTGGTAATTATTGTTGCCATGCTGCCGTATATTTTCATGAACTTGGGTATTTTAGGGCGCGCTCGAAAAGTATTTATGGGTGACGCAGGCAGCATGATGATTGGCTTTACAGTTATTTGGCTGTTGCTCGGTGTCAGCCAAGCAGAAAGCAAACCTTTGATGCGTCCAGTAACAGCATTGTGGTTAATTGCGGTTCCGTTGATGGACATGGCGGCCATCATGATTCGCCGCGTTCGCCGCGGGGATTCGCCATTCAAACCTGACAGAGAACACTTGCATCATATTTTCCAACGTATGGGTTTAAGCTCGAAACAAACTCTTGTTGTGATTTGCCTGATTGCATCTGCATATGCGGCATTTGGTATCTATGGTGAATTGACCGGTCTATCTGAAGCTATCATGTTCTATACCTTCATCGCCTGTTTTGTGGCTTATTGCTTTATTCTGTCTTACGTTTGGCGCATCACCAGTTATGTGCGTAGCAAGCTGGGAAAGCCTGAAACAGTTACGATTTCAAATAGCTAACTCTTTGTAATATAATTTGAAATCAAAAAAATGCCCGCAACACCGTGGGCATTTTTCTATTTATACAAGAAAGTAAAATTAAGCTTTCTTTGTCACCACTAGAGACAAGTATTTAACAAGCTTAATTTGACGTGTAATTCTTGTCGGTTGGCATATTAAACGGTAAAACCACTCAAGGTTGTACTTCTGAGCCCATTGAGGAGCACGTTTCACTCGATCCGTGAACACATCGTAAGTACCGCCTACCCCCATGTAGAAGGCATCTGGATAAACTTCACGACATTTGTTAATAAAATTCTCTTGTCTAGGAGAGCCAAGTGCCACCGTTATGACTTTCGCTTTGCTTTCCTTAATTCTGTTTATAAGCTCCGCTTCATCTTTAAAATAGCCATCGCAAGCATCAACGACATTAACATTAAGTTCTTGTTTTAACTTATCAACGGTCTGTTGGTTAACCTCTGGTTTAGCGCCAACGATAAATACTGGCACACTCAGCGGTGCAGACCCTTTCATTAGCTCCAACCATAAGTCACAACCAGGAATTCTCGCACTTGGGCAGCCGCGCCTGGACATGACCAAAGAAACCCCAGCCCCATCTGGATAACGAATGCTCGCAGACTCTAGGATTCTCTTTACATCAGCCTGTTCATAGCTTGATACGATTTTTTCAGCATTCACGGCAACAGCAAAGCCACTAACAACATTTCCCTGATGTAAGATAGAGTCAACAGCGTGATCCATACTGTCGAATGCAGAGATATCTAGCCCACCAATTTTGCATGTTTTATTCATTTTCGCACTTCTTTTCTGTTTCTTGGGCACTTCTATATTTAATTACTTTTGCTGGTACACCACCAACAATTGCATAACTTGGGACGTCTTTTGTCACCAGCGAGCACGCACCAACAATTGCACCCTTCCCAATAGTAATGCCATGCTTTATAACAACATTTCTACCGATCCAAACATCATCCTCAATAACTGGCGGAAGGCCAAACACATCTTCTTGATCAACCATCGGAATATCTAATCTTTCATAACTATGCGTGCTGGAAAGAATTGCTACGTTTGGCGCAATCATTACATTGTTGCCTATTGTGGCACTTTGAATGAAGACATTCTCGTTGATGCGGACGTTATGACCGATTTTTAACTCAGAAGCGTTGGAGATGTAAATTCTATTCTCTAATCGGTTTTTTGGATGTGCCGTTACAACTTTTAATACTCGAGTCAAGTACCAGCAACGAAGTTTACTAAACAGTGGCAAGTATCTTGAGTTAGGTAAGTTGTAGAAAAATAAATAATAAATTACGAGCTTTAACTTTTTCATAGAAGTACTTTGGCACTATATGTCCATAATTTGGGATGCTTTAGTAATGAAGATTATATTTTCGTCCTCACCACCTTCTTTCATTAAGTTGTTTTCCACGACATCAAGTACGTAAGTTCTCCCAAGAAGCTCTAAAGCTTCAAAGTGACAAGAGGAGAATATTGAGAAGTGAGCTTTAGATGCACCAATTAAAGTAAGCGTATCTTGGTAGGCATCTCGGTCGATTACTTTGAATTTTTCGTTTTGTACTAGCGCAGAGAGTTGAGTATGGTTTTGATGCTCACGCGGATGAGGTCGATAAACTACGGTATAGTTTGGGAATTGTTCGATTAAACTTGCAACAAAGTCAGCAACTTCCGTATAGCAAATGCCTTGTCCTGTAAAAATGAAGAACTTGTCATTCCCTACTTGGTTGAACACCTCTTTCTTCACTTCGTCACAAGCTTGGGGTAACGCCCCCTCGACTTCTATTCCATGTTCAGGAACGAAGTTAGCTTGGCGCATTTTCATTTGCCAATAACTTGAATAAAGCTTCAGACGGGTTGGCAACATGCTACTGCGCCAAAGTTCTTCACCAACATAGTGATACGAAGGGTGGTAAGGCGCTAGTAAGCCGTGTTGGTATTCTAGGGTCTTAATGCCGAGTCCGTTTGCTGCACTCACAATGGCTGGTTTTGTATATGCAGAGACGATTTCTACGTTTTGAACGCCTAACCATTTTAAGAGCTTCGTATACGCAGCTTTCTTACTTTCGTAATCTAGTAAAAAGGCTTCTACTGTCTGTTTGGAAACGCCATATTCTTGATTCAATAAGGCGAAGAATTCCTCTGAGAGCTCAGGAGTTCGTGCACGCCCACCAAAACGTTTAATGAACACGACTAGCAGTTTTATGATCAGGTTTTCAAAGATGACACCACGCTTGAAGCACGTCAGGAGTTTTACACCTTCAAAATTTGAGCAATGATACAAAGTACAAAGTTTTTTCTGCTTTTCAGGTGAAACAAATTCATCATAAATCACGCCCTCATTTATTGAAACTCGGGAGAATGCACCAAAGTAAGCCGTGGCCTTTTTATTGAATCTCGCCCTAAATAAGTTGCAGAAGCTAAAAATCAGAGAAAGCAGCAATGAGATATATGACTTTGATTTAAACTCCATATCCTCCACCCCTTTAGACAGAGTGATATGGCGAGTCATTTGGTATTTGAGTAGAGGCCAAACCTCAGCTTCGTTGCTAAGGTTGTTTTCAAGAATATGTGTTTCTACGACTTTATGCATTTGTTCGCTTCCGACTATGAACAAAGATAGCGTTGTTCGACGTCAATATCCCTAGTAAAAAGAAAAGCAATAATCCTATCATATTCCCCATAATGGGTACCATCGAGCCAATCCCAACAAGCATCAAAAATCCATTAATACGAATCAACCTAACATGGACAACCTGGTCAACATAGCCATCTTTTTCAGCAAAAAAAGGCTGAAAGATAAACCACATAACAAATATTATTCCAAGGCCATACTCAGCAATCAGTGAAACAAAGAACAGATCAAAAATCGGCCCTTCGATCTGACTTCCATAACCAATAATTGCCCTATCTACGTTAAAAAAGGTATACACATCTGTGTACATCTTGGACATGACGGTTCCATATGTCCCCGGGCCAGCACCAAATGGGAAGTTATACTCGAATATCTCCATCGCATAATAAAAGATCTTATAACGGACATAGTTTTCGTTGAAGTTCTCAAGAACAGAGTCACCAATTAATACCCAAAGTCCTCCTAAGATTATTGGAGTAGAAAGAACGAGAAATATCGAACCTATCAATCTTATTATCCCCTTATTTTTGTACATTACGGTAATGCCATATGCAACTAAGAGGATTAAAAGCTCTTTCCTAGAAAATGTTAGAAATAATAAAAAAAAGGAAAAAAAGAGTAGAGACCAGTAAAGCTTAGGTTTATAAATAAAATATCTTTTTGAATCATCATTGTATTTAAATGACAATAACAAAATACTGTATAAGAGAAGAAACCCAGAGTATAAAACACGAGATCCGAAAAAAGATCCCGGTGTAATCCCCATAATCCCACGACCATCTTTTGCCAATGTATATAATATATTAGGAACTAAATAATCAGAAACAACAAACAAAGAAGAGAACAATAAAATATACGTAAGTGCTTTCGTAAACTTAGCCAATAACATTGGTCTATCTGTATTTAAAGCATAAGCCATAACAAAGAAAACAAATACAAACTTCAAAGTCAAGAACGTTTGTAAAATATTTATTACAGGAATGCCACTTCTAAAAACCATGAAAGCCGAATACGTAAAAAGTATAAATGAGAGAAAAAGAAAGCTCTTCTTAACTGGTTTATATATAATACAGATAAAGAATGCGACAATACAAATCAGTATGTATATATGATTAAAGTATGCTAAAGCTCCTAAGTTTAATATATTTTGTCGAGATATAAAAAACAAAATTATCGTCGCCAATAATAGGTATAGATAACCTTTAGATGTAAATATCATATTGATACCAAATATAAAACCTGACTATCTCTGGACGTAATATTACTACCAAAGCTTGACCATTTAGTTACTAGAATAACGACGACTTACACGCTTAGAAACACCCGTTAGAAGCTCATAAGGAATAACTCCAGCACATTTCGCAATGTGTTCTATTGGTAGAGAGTCACCCCATAGGGTCACTTCATCTCCCACTTTGACGGCAGAATTATTCCCAATATCGACACTGATTAAGTCCATAGAAACCCGCCCAACAAGGGGGTATTCAACCCCATTGATCAGCACTGGCGTTCCATTTTTTGCACTTCTAGGGTAACCATCCGCATACCCAACCCCAATCACCGCTAAATTGGTGTCTCGCTCAGAAACCCAAACACCATCATAACCTACAGGTTCACCTTTAGAATGGCGACGCACCGAGGTAACATAGGCCTTTAAAGATTGAGATGTGCGCAGCCCTAAGTCTGGACCTATTTTATCGCACAAAGGGGATAGGCCATATAGTGAAAGACCGACTCTAGCATAGCTTTGACCATTGAAGTAACCTTGTAAAAGCCCTGCAGAGTTTGTAATTGAGGTTCTCACATTTAGGTTAGACGTAGTACTTTCAAAACTGTCTAACTGGAAAAGACTTCGCTCAGAATCATTGTCAGCAGAAGAGTAATGACTCAAGATCCCTTTTACCGTGATATTTGGCATAGATTTTAGAGCTTCAAGAGTACGATCAAGCTCATCAGCATGTAGCCCCAAACGATGCATACCGCTGTCAAACTTAATCCAACATTGCAACTCGGTTTCTGTAGAAAGCGTTCTCAAAATATCAAGTTGACTCTCGGAGTGGACTACAACTATAAGCTCATGCTCAATAGCCTGCATTAGATCATCGTATGTATTAACACCAGAGAAAACTAAAATATTTTTTTTTACACCTGAGCTCTTTAAAGCTAGCCCCTCAGATAGGCGAGCGACAGCAAAAGTGCTAATAGAGTCAATAGCTTGACAAACTTCTAATGCACCATGTCCATAAGCATCTGCTTTTATTACACCAATAAGCTCACATTTAGCATCTGTTTTTGCACTTAGAACTTTCGCGTTATGTTTAATCGATTCTAAATCAATTAATAGGTAGGGCTCAGCCACTATTATTTACCTTCTTCCTTACTAAAATATTGCTAGATGCGTGTTTAGGTACACCACAATCGCAGCCGTCATGCATGCACTAAGAAGAAAAGCAATGCTTTCTTTTAAAAGGTAGTGCTGTTTTACTTTAGTATTAACCAGAGCATAAAGTATAAACGCGGCAAAAATACAGCTTAACATTGTCGACGATGCGGAACCTAAAATACCATATCTTAGTGTTAAAAAATAACTTAATGGAATATTTACTAACGTAGCAAATAGAAAACCAAACATTTTGTATTTTGCAGTTTTTTCTTCCAGAGAAAGAACATTAGTATAAAGTATATACAATGTATTAAACAAAAAGCTTAAGCTAAGAACTACAAATACATCATAACTAAATTCTATTTTATCACTATATATAATTTTAAAAATAAACGGCAATAAAAAAATACAAGACAAAAAAACCAAATAGTTAGTTATCAAGAGACTCTTTGTATTTTTACTCATTTTTTCTAAAGAAAGGTATCCATATTGTGAGTATAATTTTAATAACTTAGGCATATATGCTTTGTTCATCGCAAGTATCACAATTTGAATTGCACCCGCTAGTAAAAATATAGACGTATAATTTGCCAACTCTTTTACTGCTAATAAGGAAGTAATATATGCTTTATCCACCATGGAGTTAACAACAGAAAAAACACTCACAGGTAAAATTATTGCAGAGTACTTTACTATTCTAAAATAAGACTTTTTATCAAAGGAAAGTACTTCTTTAAAGAATTCAGTTAACTTAAAAAACCTAGAAACAATAATAAATACAAACACTATATTTAGAACTAGTATAGAGTTTAAATATGAATCAGAACTTTTAAAAACATATATCGATGTAAGACCAACAATAAACTTCATTGCAAAGTAAAAGATAAACCAGAAGAAATATTTGGTCTTATCAAAACTTAAGCGACAAGATAATAAATACAAGTTAACAAAATATTCTAAGAATACTATCCAGAACATTTTTGTCATTTGATACTTTAAAGAAACTATATTGAATAAGAGATAATCATCAATGAATGATAATAATATAGTAACTAAAGTAAATAAAACAAATCCCGTACCCGCAACATGAATACTATTTATAAACAATCTTTTTTTATTTTTTCCTAATTCTTGATTGTAGAAAATAGAATAAGCAGATTCGCTTGATAGGCTTACCATAGGTACTAAAGCGGTAAGTAAAGCTAAGAAAAGTGTTAATTTACCATACTCTTGAATACTCAACAAATGAGATGCAGAGGGCATTAACAAAAACTGCATGCCTTTTACTAAAATATCAGCCAATAGATAGATTACTACTGGCTTCAACAATAGTAATTTAATACTATTAAAATTCATAACATTATATCTTTGACAAAATATTTTGCATTTTTAAGATATTTTGTTGAAGTGCAGGATGAACCCTATGATCTCCATAATCGAAACTCAAACCTAATTCAGTTTGAATCGATTTAGTATCACTATCCAACCGAGTCTTCAATTGTTTAAACTCATTAGATTTAACCCAATTTTCATAATTCATTACACCGCTTCCCCTAATAACGAAGTTACCCATCGCTAATAGTTTTCTTGAAACCGTCGTTATTGGGTTCGGTTTACCAGATAGAGTAGGCTTGAAGTCTTGACCTTGAATTGCAGACAACTCTGGTAATCTTTTAGCAATAAACTCTTGGAATAGTTGTCTATTGAGCAATTCGTCTTCATTAAATTGCTGGACAGTATCTAAGAAGAATGGAGTATAAATACTGTAAGAGTCTTTTTGGCCTAAAAAGCTTTCAAAAGCACCTTTGGCATTATTTCTTCCAAGGCCAAAAATCGCATAGTTCATCAACTTCTCTGAGTTAGAGAGAGTATCAAGTTTAGCATAAAATGCTTCTATATCAGCAACACACTCGTCTAACTCACTCTTTGTAAAGAAATCACCAAACCCAGACATATTCAGTTTTGGTTTAAAGTTTAAAGACAAACCTGTAAACGAGTTAATTGCTTTCTTTACTTTGGCTGCTTTTGGCTTTGTACTTAGCAAAGATTGGTACAATAATGTGTGGTCAAGAAGCGTGCTGTGTTTAATTGAACTGTAAAGTGGAGATGCACCAATGACAAAGCCGCTAGCACCAGTAATTAAAACATTTGATTTTAACTCGCGAACATCAACAATCTTAAAAATTTGAGAACCAATTTCAGGAGCAAGGTTTGATTCCATATCTAGCTGTGTTTTAAGAGGTATCGAGTTATATTCTAATGTACGTCGCTCCAATCCAAAATGTTCTGCAATTTTATTTGCGCTGTTAAAATCATTAGATAGAAACAACTTTCTTGGTCTTTCCAAACCGATAGTAAAGCCTTCTATCTGCATTTCATTTTTTTGGGCGTAATAAGGAATTATACGAGAATCAAGTCCACCACTAATACCTACAGCAAAACTCGCTTCATTAGGATTAAGTGCTTTAACTGTACCAAGTGCGTTGGTAAAAGTTTCATCAATTAAATCAAGCTTGTCATCATATGACAGTTGGTTGTCAAGATAACTAAACCGCCAGTATCGTTCCGATAATACAGATTCCTTTTCCAATTCTATTTTTAGGATAGTAGCTGCAGGTACGGTCTTTACACCCTTGATAATAGTCCGCTCATTCAAACCAGTAAAAAACACGACTTGTTGTTTAATTGCTGTGACATCAAGATCATCTACGCCAAACGATAAGGCTTCTTTTATCTCCCAGAAATCATCTGAAATTGTAAGTAAACCTTTACTTATATGGTAAAATATATTTTGTTTACCCGGACGATCAGAGACAATTCTTATTTGTCCGGTGGTAGGGTCTAGAACAACAATAGTAAAGTTGCCAATTAATTTCGCCAAATAACTTCTATTGTTATCAAGTATAGCCTTAATGACTTCATTTTCATTTTCTAAGTATAAGCTACCAAATACGTGATAATAAAATAATTTATTATCAAACTGAATGTCTTTGTTCAGACCAGTCTGCGAAGTTTTGTTTATTTTTATTAGCATTTAAATTTCCAACTAATCAACTACGAATAACTTTATAGTTGATTCTATTCCCATGTATTAATTCAAAAATATTTAATTTAATTTATCCATATTCTCGAGCATAACCTCTGCGATATGAAAATCCACAATAGTATCTATATCAACTGATCTTTCAATGGGCATCCTATGCGCTTTTACTTTATCAGAGTAGAAGATCCCTTTATTTTCAACAAAACTATCTACCTTGAAAGCATAAATGGATCCGTTTAGGCGATAATATTCAGGCAAGTCTTGCGAACGTTTTCCTACGACAGATTCTGGGAAAAAGTGCCCCATTGTCTTGTCCTCAGGTAAGGTGTTTGCCCATAGAGGGCTATGTTCACATGGACAGACAGACACAACACCTTCCGTCTTCTCGTCAAATGACGCAAGTAATTGATCAATATCCTCTGTGCTTCTCAGAGGAGAAGTTGGCTGTAGTAGTACAATATAGCCGAAGCTTTCGTCGATTTGCTCAAGTACATGTAAGATCACACCATTGGTACTAGCAGTGTCACCTGCAAGCTCTTGCGGTCTTAAAAAAGGCACTTCTCCATCATATCTTCGTGCAACTTCCGCAATATCTTCACAATCCGTGCTAATAATAACTCGGTCTATGTACCTTGATTTTTTTGCCGCTTCAATTGACCATGCTATTAATGGTTTGCCACCTAACTGTTTTATATTTTTTCCCGGTAGTCGCTTGCTGCCCCCCCTAGCAGGGATTACAGCAATTACTTTTTTACCATCTAACATTACTCTAGCCCCAGAGACAGTATATCCATCTGCGCACGGTTAAAGTCATCCATACGACCAATATCAAGCCAATATTCGTGAATTGGGAACATCAATACTTTTTGTCTCTCTTCCATGTGTTGCTCGAGCAACGTAGGCATGTCGATTTTCTGATTCTTTTCTACTGATTGAATCACTCGAGGAGATAAAACATAGATACCAGCGTTAACAAAAAAGCGTTGAACTGGTTTTTCAACCATGCTGGTAATTTGATTACCGTCCCCATTAATAACACCATAAGGAATTTGGTAGTCGTACTCTCGAACACACATTGTTGCATCTGCATCATTTTCCATATGGAAATTTAACAAGCGCTGGAAGTCTACTTTGGTCAACACATCGCCATTGATCATAATTAAAGGTAGATCTCTTGGCATATCTTCAGGTAGTAAGCCGAGAGCACCACCGGTACCCAAAGGAGTCTCTTCGTGTACATATGAGATGCTAACCCCCAAATCAGTACCATCACCAAAGTGTTGGTGAATTTGTTCTGGCATGTAGTGCGTTGAGATGTAAAAGTTGCTAAAACCAGCTTTGATAAAACTCTTGATTACAGTTTCTAGAATAGGTTTATCACCAACTTTTAACATTGGTTTAGGGCAGTTGTCCGTCAGCGGTCGTAAGCGAGTACCAAAACCACCAGCCATAATGAATACTGGGTTCTGATATTTATCTTTACTCAGCGCACTGTGAAGAGTTTCCAAACCTACGACTTTGTTGTCTTGGTCAAGTAACGGAACCGATAGAATTTGCTTTTTTTCCATTAACTCTACAAGATGCTCTTTTGATGCGCCTTGCTCTGCGGTAATTGGCTCAGAATTCATTACCTTGGCAACCGAGTCGGTTAACACCAGATCATTTAATAAGCCACGTCGAATATCACCATCAGTAATCATGCCTAGAAGCTTTTTATCTTGATCAACAACCACAGCGACACGCAATGCTTCGCTGTTGATGATTTCTAATGCCTGCTTGATTGTGCTTGATTCTGATATCAGCGTTTTTTGCCAACAATGACTCATATTCTACCTTTGTTTTCTAAGAATTTGTTTTAATTACTGCTCTAGCAGGATATGCAATGGTATTTTCTTCTAAAGACTTAGTGAGACTAGCACCAGCCCCCACGATAGCGCCACTGCCAATAGATATCCCTTGGGTAACCGTTGAACCAGCTCCAACATAGACACTTTCTTTTGTCTCGACTTGACCACACAACGTTGCTTTAGGAGCAATATGGTTATAAGCACCTATTTTACAATCGTGCTCAACCAAGGCACCCGTGTTGATTATACTATGGCTCCCCACTGTAGCCCCAGTCTGAATCATCGCCATAGGTAAAATCTGAGCACCAATTTCAATTTTAGAAAAAGGTGAAACGAATGCACTGTCAGCGATGACCGTCTCAAATTGATAACCTAATGAGAGAAAGTATTCATTAATTTTTTTCTTAAAGCCGGATTTGGGCATCATTCCAATACCGTTGACCAAAAGAATCTTGTCTTTGTCAAACCTCAGAATATCTTTGTCCTTTTCAAGGATGGAAATTCCTTTAAATACAGAACGTTGACTGACATCTTCAGGGCTTATCACGGCAAGTATGTCTCTTCCCTGCGTAAGCAGTATTTCAGCAAGAACGGAGGCGTGACCACCTCCACCAATCATTACAATAGGAAGATTCACCTCATCACTCAATGATCAACTCTCCTGCTTTGTATCCTTTGGTTGCTTTAGTGCCAAGAAGTTCCCAATAGCGATAAGGGGACAAACCAATGCCTGGACGCTTAATTGTGAGGTTAGATTCTGTTAACGCTTCGCCCTTTTCAATATCCTTTGCTGCTACTAAGCTTTTGCGTGCTACGGATTTGTTTTTCACTTCAGAAACTGTAGGAGTTTTTACTCTAGAGCCTAATGCAATCTCAATCTGACGGATGGCTTTTACCATTGCCTCTAGCTCTTGTGGCTCTAGAGAGGCTTTGTGATCTGGACCTTCCATGTTTTTATCTAACGTAAAATGCTTCTCTATAAGAACAGCACCGCGAGCAACAGCCGCAATTGGAATCGTAATTCCTTCACTATGGTCCGAATAGCCTGCCGCCAAGTCAAATGCTCGCCCTAGCGTATCCATTGCTCTTAGGTTGATTTCTTCCATTGGAGCGGGATATTCCGTCGTACAATGAAGAATTGTTACTTTCTCTTTTAGCGCTTTTTGACCAGCTTCTGATGCATAAGCTTCTTGGAAACCTAGCATCGAAGGTTCTGCTTTTTCATCTGTTGTATAACCGAAAGCAATCACTCCAAGAGCTGTCTCAATTTCGGAAAGTGTTGCCATACCTGTTGATACAATAAGATCACAACCAGTACGAGCATGAGCCAATACAAGAGGAGCGTTCGTTAACTCACCGGAAGGCAACTTCAAGCGCGTTAAACCAAGATCATTGACTAAGAAATCTAAACTTTCTAAATCGAAAGCTGTTGATAGAAACTCAATACCAAGCGAACCACAGTATTTGACGAGATCATGGTGGGTCTCGTACGACAGTTCTAAACGGCTTAACATCGCTAACTGAGACTCTTGCTTTTGAGTATTTGTTACTTGATATTCAGCTTGCTTAGCCTCTTCGGTAACTAGGTTTTTTGCTTTAAAAGTTTGGAACTTTACTATATCCGCTCCAGCTTTGTGAGCAGCATCGACCAACGAAAATGCTAGTTCTTCTTGACCGTTATGGTTTACACCCGCTTCGGCAATAATCAAAGTCATTATTGTCTCACTCTACTTTCTTGTTTAAGTCAGGTTCAATGTTTACATCATAAAAAGACTTACAAGGATCAAAATCCAGTCCTTTAATCATCTCTATGACTTGTTTGCTACTATCACCTTGCCCGTAGGGGTTAGCAATATTTTCATCTTCAGCTTTATACTTTCGGCTCACAGCGAGGCCAATCGCGTTACTGATGGATTCTTTCATAGCAGTGGTGTTTAAAACACTTTTTGCGGCCAAGCGTCCTTTTTGTCTAGCCCCTATATTCACTGTAGGGACATCAAAAGCTGGTACTTCAATAATACCACTCGACGAATTACCAATAACTGCAGCCGCATGCTTTACCGAGCTCAAATAACGCACTTGCCCTAGTGATGGGATTGCCAAGACACGTTTTGGTTGACTTGCCGCATAATCTTCTAGCATTGGGATAATGCGTCGACCACCGTCATCTGCGTTAGGGTAAGTTAATATAACTTGATGATCAGGGTATTCATCCAATGCGTCTAAAAGCGATTGAAAGCTTTCCTCTGGAGATTCATCACCCAGAGTAACAGGATGATAAGTAACAACAAAATAAGGTTTTGTGAGCTCAAAACTTAGTGATTCACTCAACTCAGAAACCGTCATAAAAGACGCTCGGTTTAGGTGGTCTAAGCCAATTGCACCAATATTTCTTACACGGGCTGGTGATTCACCAAGTTGAATCACTCGGTTTCGGTATTCGTCTGTCGATGTACCATGTAGGTAACTCAACTTGGTAATCGCATGACGAATTGCATCGTCATAAGCACCTTCTGTTATTTCACCACCATGAAGATGAATGATCGGAATACGAAGTATCATAGCCGTTTGCGCAGCAGCGAGCGCCTCAAAGCGATCCCCAAGAATGACAAGAACATCTGGCGCTAGTCGCGACAAGGCATCGGCAAACCCTAAGACACCCAGCCCCATACTTTTCGCTGTACCTACAGCGGAATCAGAAGACAACAAAATCTCTATTTTCTCATCGATATTGAAGCCATCTTTTTCAATTTGTTTGTAAGTATCACCGAATTCCGGTGATAGGTGCATACCAGAAACAAGCAATTGAAGTGTTAGGTCAGGATCGCTTTGTATGTCCTTTAAAAGCCAAAAGAGCAGACCATACTCTGCTCTTGTACCAGTAAAGACCGCAACCTTTTTATGTGTCTGCGTCATGTATGTATTAAACCTACTTAGCCTTTGATTTCCACTGGGGTACTTGGAAGATTGATTAGGTGCGCCTCAATAAACTCTGAGTAAGTTAGATCACCACGTATTGCATTCTCAAACATGGGTAATCTGTGCATGAGCTGCCAAATCGGTCGAGTCATCACGCCTGAACCATTTGTGCCTTTAAGTACCTCTTCGCGACTTTCTTTATCCGGACAAATGATTGCATTTAACCAATAGTTTGACTTCGCATACCCAGGCTCAGTGACAAAGTTAAAATCTGTACCTTTGAAGAAGTTTTTATAGCGTTCTGCAAGCAATCTCTTTTGCTTCAAATACTGCTCGATAACTTCCATCTGTGCACATCCCAGAGCAGCATTCAGGTTAGGCATGCGGTAGTTAAAGCCAGGTTCATCATGGAAGAACTCATACGGATGAGGAACTTTTGCTGTCGTCGTGACATGCTTAGTACGCGCACCTAATCCTTGAGTCTTACATAACACCATGCCACCACCGCCTGTGGTGATGATCTTGTTGCCATTGAAGCTGACAGCACCAAAATCACCAATAGTACCGGTGTGTTTGCCCTTATAGAACGAGCCTAGGCTTTCTGCGGCATCTTCAACCAACGTGATGTTCCATTTCAAGCAAACGGCAACCAGTTCATCAAGCTCTACAGGGTGACCAAACGTGTGCATTGGTACAACGGCTTTGATTCTTCTACCTGTTTTTTTATGAATACACCCCGTGTCTGTGACTTCAGCATTCTCTTCTAAAAATGCATCCACAGCCTTAGGACAGAGCCCCAAACTCACCGGTGAAACATCAACAAAAACCGGCTCAGCTCCCATATGATAAAGAGCATTACAGGTCGCAACGAACGTCAGTGCTTGCGTGATGACCAGATCGCCTCTTTGAACATCAGCCATGTACAATGCCGCATGCAATGCTGCTGTTCCATTCACAGTCGCTACAGCTTTAGTCGTACCGGTGTAAGCTTCAATTTTTCTCTCAAAATCATCAACAAACTTACCGACGCTAGAAACAAATGTACTTTCAATCGTTTCTATTACGTACGCTTTTTCGTTGCCATCAAACGTTGGTGCATGTAAGGGAATAAATTCGTCTGTTTTGTAAGTGTCTCTCACAAATTCAACAATAGTTGTCGCTTTCATTGAATACTCCACTTACATCTTGCTATCGAGGTATTTACCCGTTTCTTTGTGCCCAAAATCAGGGATCATGGTAAAGAACAGTTTCACAATCTGCTCTTTAGTCCAAGCTCGCTCACCTTTCATCTCAGAAATACTGTTTTCAAACAAAGTAAGAAGCTCTTGCTCATAAAGAGGTTCATTTTTGATGATGCCCAGATTTTCGAATCGAGACATATCTAGCTCTTCTTTATCTGTGAAAAACTCTTCAAAATCTTTCTCGCCAGTAGTATCACTCGTCGTGAACAAGCATGGCCATTTCCCTTGCTCTGGAAGCGTATGTGCAAGTTGGCGAGCTTCTTCTTCTGTTTCACATAGGTGGGGTTCAAAACCAAGTTGCTCTAGGTATTTCACCGCAATATCTGCAAACGAAATAAGGTGCAGAGCTTCACTCAGTTTCGGGAAGAAAATGTCACGATTTTCACCAAAGACACAAGACATTAAACATAGTTCACCCGACTCTTGAGGAGTAACAAAATAACGCTTGATGTCGTTTGGTGCCACGATAGGTTGGCGCTTTTGGATACGTTGGTTAAATCCGTGTAGCAGCGAACCATCAGAGAATGCAACATTTGCAAAGCGAGCTGTTGAGATTGCCATTTGCTCACTTTTACGCATTAGGAACATTTCCATAATACGTTTTGACGCACCCATCATATTGACAGGGTTTGCAGCTTTGTCAGTTGAAACACAGAAGTACTTTTTCGCACCCGCATTAATAGACTGTTGGATCGTTTTATCGGTATTAAAAACGTTTACATCAATCATACGCATCAATGTATAAGGATCTTTTTCACTTCTAACATGCTTAAGCGCAGATAGGTTCAACACATAATCAAACTTACCATCGGCTTCAATGAATGCATCGTACTCTAAAGAACCAATGTCCAGAGCAAATGTTTGGAAGTCACCATCAATATAACCAAATGAGCTACGGATATCTCGAACAAGCTCCACCATATTGTTTTCGCTAATATCAACAACATGTAGCTTCTTAGGATTACGTTTGAAGATTTCTTTAGTTACAGCTTGTCCAATTGAGCCTGCACCACCCAAAACAAGGAAACTTGACTCGGAAACAATGCGTGACAGTTCTACTTCATGGTTTTCAATATCTTTTGTGAATAAGGCTTCGGTACGACCGATTAAAGGCAAAATAGCGTTCATTACCAAATCCCCTTGGTGTCTACTAAGTATGGTGAGTCTATTGACTCAACTTTAAATTCTTTATGGTCAACAAGCATTACATGAATATCTGCCGTCGACTTTGCAGCGTCAAAGCCCTGAAGTTCAACTTGCTCCAATGAACTTGGTAACTGATGAATATTAGGTTCAACTGCAATTACATTCCCCGCATGGAAAGAAGCAATTTCTTTTACAATCTGCATTGCAGGGCTTTCACGTAAGTCATCGATGTCAGGCTTAAAAGCTAAGCCGTAGCAAGCGATTGTAACCTCTTTGGCTGTTTTATCAGCATGCTCTTGCAGAAAGTCTGCAAGAGCCATTTTAGTTTTACCGACAACCCAACTAGGCTTGCTGTCGTTAACTTTACGTGCGGTATGAATAATCTGAGCTTCTTCCGGAGTTTTTGAAACGATAAACCAAGGGTCAACGGCGATACAATGTCCCCCCACCCCCGGGCCAGGTTGAAGTATGTTCACGCGTGGGTGACGGTTTGCTAATGCAATTAGCTCCCAAACATTGATATCTAACTTATCACAGATAACAGAAAGCTCATTTGCAAATGCAATTTGAACGTCACGAGAGCTGTTTTCGGTCAACTTTGCCATTTCAGCAGTGCGCGCATTAGTGATAACACATTCACCTTGAACAAATGTTTGGTACAACTCAACAGATCGCTGCGAACATTTGGGTGTTAGGCCGCCAATTACACGGTCATTTTCAACCAATTCTCGAACGACATGACCTGGCAACACACGCTCTGGACAATGCGCAATGTTAATGTCAGCGTTTTCGCCATGAGTTTGAGGAAAAGTAAGGTCTGAACGTGCTTGAGATAACCAATCAGCCATCTGTTCCGTAGCTCCCACTGGTGAAGTCGATTCTAATATAACTAGATCTCCTTTCTTTAGGACAGGCGCAATTGCTTTACTCGCTGCTTCAATGTAAGAAAGGTCAGGTGCTGGAACGTCACCCTCTTTACAAGGTAAGAAGGGAGTTGGAACAGCAATAAGAAATGCATCTGCAGCTTCTGGAGTTGTTACTGCTTTTAGGTAGCCTTCTTTGACAGCGGCATTTACGATCATATCGAGCTCAGGCTCAACGATATGAATTTTACCTTGATTGATAGTGTCTACAGCATGTTGGTTAACATCAACACCAACAACCTTTTTCTTGCGTGATGCGAACATTGCTGCTGTTGGCAGACCAATGTAGCCCAACCCCACAACTGATACTGTTTCAAAAGACATATATACTTCTCGTTAAATTAAATTATTTTGCTAAAACATCTAGAATTCGTTGACATGCTTTTCCATCACCGTAAGGGTTATGTGCGAAGCTCATTTCCTTATACGCTTGCTCGTCTTGAAGCAAAGTTGTTAAACCCGTAACGATTCGATCTACATTGGTACCAACCAATTTGACCGTGCCTGCCTCTACAGCTTCTGGGCGCTCTGTTGTATCTCTCATCACTAATACGGGCTTACCTAAAGAAGGCGCTTCTTCTTGAATACCGCCCGAGTCGGTTAGAATAATATGAGATCTATTCATTAAGTAAATGAATGGTAAGTACTGTTGAGGCTCAATCAGATGTATATTGCTTATTCCCGCAAGAATTCGGTTTACAGGTTCACGTACATTAGGATTCAAGTGCATTGGATAAACGATTTGAGCTTCTGGGTGCTTTTGCGCAGTGTAGGCTAGCGCCTCACAAATACGCTCAAAACCACCACCAAAGCTTTCTCTTCTGTGTCCTGTAACGAGTACTAACTTTTTATCTTCACGGAGAAATGGGAATTGTTCAGACAGGCTATGTTGAAGAGTCTCATCATGATCGATTTTTTCTTTGATCAACAAAAGAGCATCAATAACAGTGTTACCCGTCACCGAGATACTCTCTTTCTTAAAGTTTTCTTTCAACAAGTTGTTTTGTGAGGTCTCTGTAGGCGCAAAGTGATATTGCGTAAGCGCCCCCGTTAACTTTCTATTTGCTTCTTCTGGCCATGGTGAGTAGATATTTCCGGTTCTTAAACCTGCCTCTACATGACCAACAGGAACTTGCTCGTAGTACGCTGCTAGACTAGCAGCAAACGTTGTTGCTGTATCGCCATGTACTAAAACTACATCAGGTTTAAACTCTTGTAATACTGATTTGAGCTCTAACAAGATTCGTGCGGTCACATCATTTAAAGATTGCCCTGCTTTCATCAAATTTAGGTCATAATCTGGCTTAATTTCAAATAGTTCAAGCACCTGGTCTAGCATCTCTCGATGTTGAGCTGTTACACAGCATTTTGCTTCAAATCGTTCATCAGAAGATAAAGCGTGAACCAAAGGGGCCATCTTTATTGCTTCTGGTCGGGTACCAAATACCGTAAGTACTCTTTTCTTTGTCATCATTACTGACCTAATGTAAAACTTGAATAATAATTTTCATGGGCACGTGAATATTGTTCACGTCCCCTTTAAGTTGTATTTTTCTGCGCTTAACTCAGCGATGTTTCACTAGACTCCAATCGGTCTCTTTTTTTTAAAACGAAGCGGATTAGTACAATCATAATACCAAAAACAGCGCCAAGCAGCGTCCCTGCAATACAGATAAGAGCTCTCTTAGGCGAAGCTTTTTCTTCTGGAACCACCGCAGGATCGATTACTTTAAATACGAATTCTTCTTGAGCTTCTGCAAGCATTAAGTTCTTCGTTTGCTCTTCAATTAGCTTATAAAAGGCTGACTGCATATCAGCAACCGCTGTTTTCTGAAGCTGTTTACTCAAATAAGTTAGGTTTTTATTAGTATCTTGAATTGTACGCTCACGCATTACTTGATTAATATCTTCAATCAGCCAATTCACCCACTGCTGAGCTACATACGGTGAATAGTGGCTCACAGATAGCCTAAATAGTCCAGATTCTTTATCAGGCTCAATACTCAAAACATCTGTGACGAATAAGCGGTAGGCTTCTTGAGCTGTAGGCTCTGCACCTCTTAGGCCTTGAGGCTTTCTCAACCAAACTTGCTTATCTTTATCATAAAGTTCATCGTCTAATATCAATTTGTTTCCCCCAATATCCCAACCTTTACTACCCATGAGAGGCACTAGAATGTCATGCTTCTGTACAAAGGATTCAATAAATTGACGAGACTTTATGACTTGAATAGCTAAATCAGTTTGGTTGCTCTGGCTTGGTAAACTAACTCCCGCAAGTGATGCCAATCCACCTAGCTGGCCAGAAACTGCCGCTAATCCACTAGCATTAGAGTTTTGAGCTGGGGATAGAAGAGCATCAGCCCTGTAGATGTTCGGCTTTGACAACGCAAATGCCACAGCAACAGAGGCAAAAATGACCGTAGTAAGAATAATGACCCACTTCCCTCGCCAAAATGCAGAAAGTAGTTCACGTAGATCTATTTCATCTTCGGCAGGAACATGTGTATAAGGATATGGGGACAGGTTTGGGTATTGCTCAGATTTCATTTCACTTTATCCCAGTCAATTAGCTTCTTGCTTATTGATTAAATACAGATTTATACAAACTATATACGCGAGCCAAGGTTACCCTAGACTCGCGTATGTTGTTATTGCAATGCGTTAATTGCCACACCAGTTTGATATAGGATCTGCGTTGCTGCAGTCCATGTACTCAAGGCATCACGGTAATCGGTATCGATTGGAACTACAATTGTATCACCGGCTTTTAACCCTTCTTTATTGTTTCCGAACCAATAGCCTGATGAAGGCTTGTAAACAGAACCATCCGCACGTACTACAAAAATGCGATCTTCATCCGCTTGCTTTTTAGCGCCTCCGGCTTTGTTCAGATAATCATCGACGTCAAGTTTGTTGTCTAACAAGTAGGTAATTGGAACCTGAACTTCACCCATTATTGATACAGTGTTTCGGAAAGTCGGAACAAAGAGGAAGTCACCGTCCTCGAGCATAAAGTCTGCTGAGCGCTCCCCCTTCAAGATACGATTTAACTGCACAACCATACGACCAAGAGCTTTGCTGCGACTTGCTTCCTCAACAAATGCTAGTGTTTTTTCTGGATCTGAAATTACAGAACCTATATTACTATCGGCTCGGAACGTCTTCTTCGCTGTTTCTTTTCGCATATCTGCGGCGTATTGGTTTAAAAGCTTCTGCTCTTGTAAACGCAATGCTTCACGCGTAAATATCGCTCCTTGAGGGTGAGCGAACTCTGTGAGACCACCCGCTCGATCCAATAGCTCACTTAAAGTTTCACCTTGACGCACGGTATAGGTTCCAGGGAAACGAACTTCACCCTGTAAAGTGACTGTGCTTTGTAGCTTCACATTTGGCTTTTCGAGGATGTTCAAACGATCTCGGCCTACGATAATTGCATTGTCCGAAACACTGCCTTGGATTGCTTTACGCAAATCAATACGCTCAACATCAATATACGCACGCTCATCCGCACTATTAATCGCGGTTCGTGCTAATTCTGCATTGATTGTGAATGCGTTGTAAGTCAAACCACCAGCAGCTTCAATCAGCGTTGATACCGTCATTCTTGGTGTAATTGGGTAGCGACCTGGGTGCTTCACTTCACCAAAGACTTCAGCAATTTGAGGGGCTAAACCTAAACGAGACTGTTGTTGGAGCTGCAGCAATACGGGTGCAAGTAAAGTGCGACGAGTATTCTGCTTCAGCTTTTCAAAGTCTTCCTCTGTAATCTCTTTACCGCGGAAAATGATTTTTCTTTCTTCTTTTTCTTGCTGGTTCCAGCCAACATGATTCTGTTGGTTATTGAAATTAGTTTGTTGCTGATTATTGCTAGTCATCGCATTGTTGCCTGCGATTACCGAACCTGCTGGGTTATTAACCATTGCAACAGACGAGCTCATCTGTTGCTGTTCTTTCTGCTGCTCCATCTCCGCCTGTTTTTGGGCTTGCTCGAGTGTTTTCGCTTTTGTAATCTCTTCATCGTTAGCGAGTGTATCTAAATCTTCGTTATTGAAACGGTTGAAGACTAGAACTCGGTCACGAGAACGCAGAGACATATTGTCTTTGCTGTTAGGAGATAAAATCGCATTCGCGAGGTTTATCTGAAATACTTCGATATCACGTTGAGTATTAACTTCTCGAACAACAACGGCGTAGTTAACATCAGCAGTCGCATTGAATGCGGAGTCAACAGATTTAAACAAATCAGCAATACGTAGACTTTGATGCCACTCTACATAACCAGGGTGTCTGACATCACCTTCAATTTGAACATATCGAGTAAGCTCTTCGCTTTTTTTCAAGACTTTAATAGCATCGCCATTTCTTACTTTGCTTTGCTTATCTTGACTCTTACTAAAGTCGAGAGTGACCGCTTCACGAGTCCCATGCGTTGCATAACGTTTGATTTCTAACTGTTCTTTATACGCATTGGCAGTAAAACCACCTGCTATTTGAATAAGTTGTTGGTAAGTTTCACCCGGCTTAACCTCGTAGATTGCAGGGCGGTTAATCTCGCCTTCTATAGACACAGTATCTTTAACAGAGCCGATTAGAACAACATCATCTGGAAGTAAGCGCACATCATCACTCGCATCACCTTTTAGTAACAGGTCATACATGTCCAACTTACGAATAATTTTTCCGTCACGCTTTAGTTGAATATCACGTAGTGCCCCACTTTCACCAAAGCCACCGCTGTAGTAGATAGCCTGTGATATTGTCGTTAATGCGCTAACCGTGTACGCGCCTGGCTTATATGCATCACCCATGATAAATACTTGCATGGTGCGTAATTCACCTAATGAGATATCACTACGAACACCTATCATTTGCTCTTTTACACGTTGTGTTAGAGAGTCTCTAACATCGGAAAAGTGCATACCGGCAACATTTAAAGGACCAAGAGAAGGAAAGTTGATTGTTCCTGCACGATTTACACGTAAGCGATGTGTTTCGTTCTCCTTACCAAACAACTGCACGATGATTTCATCACCTGCACCGACAGTGTAATTCGCTGGAACTGGAACATCACTGATCGGAGCAAAGGTGCTTGGAGAGCCGGCAAAGAGTTCAAGACCAAAGCGTTGTAATTCATCATCCTCTTTCTTGGCATCCCACATTTTTTCTAGTTCAGTAGAACTCGCCCCACTTGATTGAGGCCGAGGTTGCATGACTTGCGGATTTGAGTATGACGTAGACTGGGAGGATGAACCAGAAGGGATACTAAAGCCATACTTACTCGCCAGTGCTTGCTGCTGGTCTGCCGGTAAGTTCTGAAACATTTTTATTTGTTCTGGAGTAGGTGTTTGCGCAGTCGAGTAAGACGCAAACATGCTTGCCAAGACACAAACGGCAATGGAGAGATATCCTTTAAACATGATATGCCACTATAATAATTGAATAAAAGGCCCTAAAGCTCAAATTTGAGCTTTAGGTATTTAAATTAGAATCTGTGCTGGAAACCCAGTGTAATCGAGTTAAGCCGAACTTGATCTTCTGAAACGTTATCAACGAACTCAAACACAACTGCGCTCTGCTTGTTCAAAGCGTAATGCATACCTAACCCAAAACTGAATCCTTGCTCTTTGTAAGAGCCTACATTTTGTAGGTCAAGTTGAACGCTCGAGTACCCTGCTAAACCGTAAAGTGCAACTCGCTCTGAAACAGGCATGTTTAGCTTAAAAAATCCACTTATCGCACTATCAACAGCAAGCCCACTGTCACGTTGAACTGATGTCCCATAACGTCCTTCGAGACCAATGTAGTCATTAAAAAAGTACCCAGCTTGCGCACTAAGAAGGAAAGGACTCCCCTCTTTTACGGACTCAGAAGACGAGCTTTTCAATTCTGCATTTGAGTAGCTCACTAACGCACCAGCATAAAAATCGGCTGACGCTGAAAAAGAACTCAGGCTTAAGCCCAGTACACTAAGTATTCCTAAACAATGCTGCTTTCTTATCACGTAAAAGTTCCTAGTACTGGTAGTAATATGGCCTGTCAAAGCAACGTTAAGTTTGCTATGCAGGTGATTAAACACTGAAGAATTGCCACGCTACCGCCCTGAGGCATTTAGCGTAAGCCGCTGTATCGCTTTCTATAAGATATGAGTAAAAGCGGCCTATCACTCCAACCCCCTAATACTGGAGAAAATAGGCCGACAAATTATGCACTTTTGATAGTTTATCAGCAAGCAAGCGAACAAGATAACGGCGCAATGTCACGCTGGTGTTAGAAATGAGATAGAAAACCAAGGCAAGATAAGAAACTATTTACATGCTAAGGCTTTTTTATCTAAAATGTAGTTTGGAGCGTTTTTTATGCTACCAAACATCGATGTTTTTATACCGGATATACAAGGATTAATAATGAAGAATACAGCTCTAGCTATTCTTATGGCTCTAAGCGCATCAACTGCATTTGCAGCAGAAGAAGCAGGTTCGACAAGTGCAGCTTCTGCATCTGCAACAGGCACAACAGCTGTAGCAGTAGGTGCAGCGGCAGCAGTAACTGTAGTAGCAGTTGCAGCTTCAGATAGCGACTCAACATCTACTTCAACATCTACTTCTACTTCTACTTCTACAAACTAATTTCGTTTTGTAGATAGAAGATAATCGCCCTGAATGACTCAGGGCGATTTTATTTGTAAGAGGGAATAATGAATATCTTCCGAACGTCTAAATGGATACGCCCACTTCTCACTCTTCCGCTATTCGCCTTACTCTTTGGTTGTACACAAAAGTTCAATGATGTATCAGCCACAGTCCAAGAAGCGTACGGTAACTACATCGATGTAGAGATGACCCCAGAAGAAATAAATGCCGTTCCTTATGCCAGTGCCTATTTAAAACTTGGGAATCAAAAACAGGTATTTGTTGTTTTAGCTTTTGCAGAGCGAAATCCTCTCAATGGAAAAATACAACTGAAATGGGTAAGTGCTGACAAAGCTATGATCGTTACGGAGAATGGCCATATAGTCAAAACGATAGGTCTACAGAATGGGGACTTAGCCGGTGTTTACGGTGATGTGCCAGATTTTTCTTTAGATTCAACCTCTGTCAACTACGCACTCTCATACGATTGGGCAACACAATACCGTTATGGTTTCCCAGCAAATATAACGCGTTCTTACTCAGGCCAAGAAACGTTAACAACTCCTATTTCCAGTACCATGACCAACGTATATAAAGAAGCCGTTGATTTTAGTAGCCTTTCTCAATCGGTCGAAAACTATTATTGGATAGATGAGCAAGGTCAGGTTATCAAAACCTTACAATACTTAGGTCCGAATATGATTCCGGTTGAGTTAACCATTTTGAAGGGATATAGCAAATCATGAGCAAGCGACTACTAACGTTACTAGGTTTGGTCATGCCACTTTTGAGCATACATAGCTTCGCTCAAACAGAAACCTCTACTATACAGCAATTAAATGTTGAGTTACTGGAAGTAGGCAAACAGCTACAATTCCAGGGGCCTGCTCGTTTAGAAAGCGTCTTAACACTTGCTAAAGAGCAAAGCGTCTCACTGCAATATTCTCTTGGTACAACTTTGTTTGATAAATCGGAACGCGCCGAAAAAAACGCTACCGCTTTAAAGAACTCAGTACTCAATCAAATGATTCAACACAACTTGGTTGCACATCCATTCTACAAATTCATTCAGAAGCAAAGCTTTGCACCACGCTTACTGTCTGCGATCGATGTTGATAAAGTTCGACTAAATAAATTCGACAACCCACTGTTGCGCGGCAATTACGTGCTCGCAAGCCCTCTGCGCGAAGAAAAAGTGTACTTCCTGGGAAACGTAAATAGCGTGTATTCCATTACGGAGCAGGCAGGCATCCCTTTGCAGAGGCAAATAGAGAATTTGAAAAGTAACATTGGTACGTTATCAACACCACCAGTGTTGATCTACCCAGATGGTCATGTAGTTAAGCCGCATCACGGAGCCTGGTTAACAACACAATATTACTTACCACCTCTGACCTTGGTATATGTACCTTTTGGTGATCTTGAACGGTCTGAAATGGATCAAGATATTATCCTCCTACTCACTCAACTGATACCAAATGCTACAAAGAGACCGTAATGATGCCAATTAGAAAAAGCTTAACCCTTTATTTAATGGGCCCAGCATTGGTTTGGGCTCAAGAGATGCCGTTTGAGGCTCCTCCTTTACGACCATCCCAAACAGACTTCGGTGGCGTTGGTTTAATGCAAATGCCAACCGGACGTATGGCCCCTGAAGGGGAATTCAACTTTTCTGTTACAGGGAGTGATGAGTACCTCTTTTACAATGCTACGGTACAGGTAATGCCCTGGGCTGAAGCGACTATTAGATATACAATTGTCGATGGACTTCCATACTGTACTGATCCACGATTTTGTGGGGATAACGAATACACAGATAAAGGTATTGATTTTAAATTTAGGCTTCTAGAAGAAAGTCAATATGTACCTGAAGTGTCCTTTGGTGTTAGAGATTTTGCAGGTACTGGCCTTTTTGACTCTGAGTATTTTGCAGCAACCAAACAGTACGCCAACAGAAGTTTAGGGACATTTGATTTTACGATCGGTATAGGTTGGGGCTCTTTAGGTACTAGAGGAAACATTACCAATCCAGCATGTAAAATCTCTGATCGATTTTGTTCTCGTCCAGGTGATTATCAACTAACAGGTGGCACAACAAACACTGACCGTTTTTTCAAAGGCCCGGCAGCCCTCTTTGGGGGTATTGAATATCAGACTTTACATGCACCGCTACGCTTTAAAATAGAGTATGACAGTAATGACTACAGCGAAGACTTTCCTGTTGTTCAAGGCGGTATCGACATGACACCACACACACCATGGAACTTTGGTGTGCTCTACCGTCTAGGAATGGCCGATTTTCGTTTAAGTTATGAACGCGGAGACACTTTGGTCGCAGGTTTAACGCTCAACACTAACTTCAATGACATGCCATCATTCTGGCGAGATGAGCCTACACCAGAAGTCGAAGATAACCAACCAGAAGAACTGTCTGATGTTGACTGGGAACGTGTAACGGAAGATTTAGACAAAATTGCGGGTTACCAAAACACACGCATTTATGTTGATGACAACACCGTAACTGTCGTTGGTGAACAGAAGAAATATCGTGACCGTACAGAGGCACATGAAAAAGCGGCGGCTGTACTTCATAATGAAATGCCTGACGATATTGATACCTATGCTATCAACGAACGTAGCCGAGGCTTAGTCGGCGAACAAACGATTATTTCCAAGGAGAAATATCGCGACTTTGCCCAAGTTAATTACATCAATCCCAAAATAGAAGACGCAACCGAAAAAGCTAGCAATAAGCCAAGTGGAGAATCTGTCTATGATGGTTTTGAGCGTTTTGATTGGGGCTTTGCACCTAAACTTGTTCAAACTCTAGGTAACGCAGAAGACTTCTATCTCTTTAGTGTAGGGCTAAGCGGTAATGCCTCATACTGGCTGACGGACAACCTTGAAATTGGCGGCTCGTTATACTGGGATTGGTATAACAACTACGATAAGTTTAACTATGTCACTCCACCTGATGGTACTACCGTTCCTCGTGTTCGCACCATGTTCCGCGCTTACCAAAATGAACATGCTGTAACCATGTCAAACCTACAATTGACTTGGTTCCAAGAGTATTCCAATACAATGGACCAGCAATTCTACGCGGGTTATCTGGAGAGCATGTTTGCCGGAGTAGGTACCGAGTTTCTTTACCGACCACAAGGAGCTAACTGGGCGATTGGCGCTGACGTCAACTTAATTTCTCAACGTGATCCACAAAGTTACTTCGGTGTTTACGATGAGAAATGGCAAAACGTGCCAGAATATGGACGTCCGTTCCAAGTTATTGATAAAGGCTTCACTGGTTTTGTATCTGGATACTACTACCCTCAATGGGAATTCCTACAAGATTTGATGATCCAAGTCGATGTTGGTCAGTTCCTAGCTGGTGATGTTGGTACACAAATCAATGTTTCTAAGCAGTTCAAGAGTGGCGTAATTGCTGGTGCCTTTGCGTCATTTACAGACTTGTCTGCGGATGAATTTGGTGAAGGTAGCTTTACCAAAGGTTTCTATTTGTCGATTCCATTTGACATCATGACCGTTAAGCCAAGCAACAATCGTGCGAACTTTAGTTGGCAGCCTCTTACTCGTGACGGAGGACAGAAACTCGGACGTAAATACAGCTTGATTGAGTTGACCGATGAGCGAAATCCTTGGTATCAAAGGCCTAACCGTTCGGATGTGGAATAATAAAGTAATCAAGGGAGCTGAGGCTCCCTTTTCCATATCTAGATACTAAGTCATAGAAGACTAAAACCTATCTTCCTGCTTCCAATAGCGCTACTTTTCGTTTCTTGCTAGAATTCCTGAGAAAATTTTAATCTATGGTGGAAGTTCTATGATCATCGTAACTGGTGGCGCTGGCATGATCGGCAGCAACATTGTTAAAGCACTAAACGAAGCTGGTATTAACGATATCCTGGTTGTCGACAACCTAAAAAATGGCAAAAAGTTTAAGAACTTAGTTGATCTGGACATCACAGATTACATGGATCGTGACGACTTTCTGACCCAAATTATGGCGGGCGATGATTTTGGTCCGATTGAGGCAATTTTCCACGAAGGTGCTTGTTCTGCAACGACTGAGTGGGATGGTAAGTACATGATGCTAAACAATTACGAGTACTCTAAAGAGCTGCTGCATTACTGTTTAGATCGCGAGATTCCATTCCTATACGCTTCTTCCGCAGCCACTTACGGCGATACAGAGACTTTCGTTGAAGAACGCGAATACGAAGGCGCACTGAATGTATACGGTTACTCGAAACAGCAGTTTGATAACTACGTTCGTCGCCTATGGCAAGACGCTGAAGAACATGGTGAAACCCTTTCTCAAATCACCGGCTTCCGCTACTTCAACGTATATGGCCCACGTGAAGACCACAAAGGTAGCATGGCATCAGTTGCGTTCCACCTAAACAACCAACTTAACTCAGGTGAAAATCCTAAATTGTTCGCGGGCAGCGAATCATTCAAACGCGACTTCGTTTACGTTGGTGATGTATGTAAAGTAAACCTGTGGTTCTTAGAAAACGGCGTATCAGGCATTTTTAACTGTGGTACTGGCCGTGCTGAATCTTTTGAAGAGGTAGCAAAAGCAGTTATCAAGCATCATGGCAAAGGCCAAATTGAAACCATCCCATTCCCTGAGCACCTAAAAGGCGCTTACCAAGAATTCACACAAGCGGATCTGACCAAACTGCGCACCGCAGGCTGTGATGTTGAATTCAAGACAGTTGCAGAAGGCGTTGCCGAATACTTGACTATCCAAAACAGTTAAGCACCACAAGGTGGTAGAACCATAACCTGCCACCTTTACTCAAGTGCAATAGCCTGTATCATTCCTAACTATCTTTTTTCTCATTTAAACCACTTCGCCCGTACACGAATAGGTAACTAGACACGCCATGACCATTAAACGTGATGACTTCGACCCTAAAGCATATAACCCTGAGTTTAAGCGCCACTTTCGGTCGCCTAAGTACTGGGGCACGTGGTTAGGTGTTATCTTATTTTTACCTTTATCATTAATGCCACTGGGTTTACAAAAGTGGTTGGCGAAAACCATAGCCAAAAAACTGTCTAAATCCCACAAAGGTCCAGCTCACCGAGCGAGGGTTAACTTTGAGCTGTGTTTTCCGGAAAAATCGTTCCAAGAACGTGAAGCTTTGATAGAAAAAACACTCTATACAGCGGCCATGTTCTTTTTTCGCTTCGTGTTACTAAGTTTACGCTCACCAAAGTGGCTTCAGAACCGTTGCCAAATTCGCGGCCTAGACATTTTACGACAGCACATTGATAACAACGAAAATGTGATTTTAATGGTTCCCCACTCTTGGGCAATTGATGTGCCTGCTATCTTGCTCGCTTCAATGGGAATGCCAGTTTCTGCAATGGCGAAGAAACAAAAGAATGATGTTGCTGACTGGCTGATGCACAAGCAAAGAGTCCAATACGGTGGCCGTGTTTATGAACGCTCAGGTGGCATTAAGCCTTTTCTGAAATCCATTCGAGATGGCTATGTAGGGTATTATCTACCTGATCAAGATCACGGCCCAGAGCATAGTGTGTTTGTGGATTTTTTTGCAACACGTAAAGCAACGCTACCTGGTTTAGGCAAAATTGCGAAACTATCACGCTCAAAAGTACTGCCTCTATTTGCGTCGATGAACACTGAAGATGGTACGTTTGATATTGAGATTTTACCGGCGTTTGAGTTGGGTAAAGGCGAAGAGCAAGACGCTCGTACCTGTAATGAAGCCATTGAATATTTTGTCGGTGATAAACCCGAACAATATATGTGGGTACTACAGTTGCTGCACTCTCAAGAAGACGGCAATAACTATTACAATATCTTCAAGCCTAGATATGATACTGATTGGCAAGTAAATAAATGAAAAAGATTTTAATTATTGGCCCTGCGTGGGTCGGCGATATGGTAATGTCGCAATCGTTATATATCGTATTAAAACAACGCCATCCAGATAGCCAAATTGACGTTATCGCTCCAGGATGGTGTAAACCGATTCTTGAGCGTATGCCAGAAATCCATCAAGCGATTGAAATGCCTCTCGGTCATGGTGAGTTTAACTTATTAGGCCGCAGGGAAATTGGCAAATCATTACGTGAAAAGCAATATGACCACGCCTATATCTTGCCTAAATCAGCGAAATCGGCACTGATCCCATGGTTTGCCAACATTCCTCTTCGTACTGGCTGGAAGGGAGAAATGCGCTATGGTTTATTGAACGACTTACGCCCTAACATGAAGTCTTTTCAGTACATGGTAGAGCGCTATGTAGCGTTAGCTTATCCAAAAGCAGAAATGGTGGATTCTAACTCTCTCGGCGGGCTTGAAACCTTGCCTCGCCCACGCCTTGCAATCAACGCGGCAGAGCAACAAGCCACGATCAAAAAGTTCAACTTAGCCCAAGACCAACCAATTATCGGACTATGCCCAGGAGCAGAGTTTGGTCCCGCAAAAAAATGGCCCGAAACACACTACGCTGAAGTTGCGACGCAAATGGCTCGATCTGGGCATCAAATCTGGTTGTTTGGTTCTCAAAAAGACTTAGAGACTTGTAACAATATCCGCGCACTTGTTCCGACGCAATTCCATGAGGGCATTCACGTTCTAGCAGGCCAAACCAGCTTAATTGAAGCGGTCGACTTACTTGCTGCATGTAAGACTGTTGTCGCGAATGACTCAGGCTTAATGCATGTGGCAGCTGCGGTTGGTTGTAATGTTGTTGCAGTGTATGGCTCAACTTCACCGAAGTACACACCCCCACTCGCAGAAAAAGTGGAGATTGTTCATACCGATATTGATTGTCGCCCTTGTTTCCAGCGTGAATGTCAGTACAAACACCTTAAGTGCTTGACAGAACTTTCGCCTAAGCAAGTGCTAGATAGTATCCAAAAACTTGACGCCATTACGATAAGCTCATGTTAGTTCGTATTGTTTATACCTTACTACTCGCTCTAGCGTCACCGCTGCTTTTATTTGGTTTGTACAAGAGCAAACCAAATAAGCCTAAGTTCGGCTCTCGCTGGAAAGAGCACTTTGGTATCACTCCCAAGCTAAAAAGCAACGACAAACCTATTTGGATACATGCCGTATCTGTTGGTGAAAGCATAGCAGCAACACCTTTAATTAAAGCCCTTAAGGAACAAAACCCCGAACAATCTATTCTAGTTACTACAACAACAAGTACCGGAGCTGAACAGATTGCTAAGTTGGGTGATTTAATTGAACACCGCTATATGCCAATTGACTTTGGGTTTGCTATCAAAGGCTTTCTTAAAGCAGTGCAACCAAAACAGATGTTGATCATTGAGACTGAGCTGTGGCCAAACACGCTTCACAATGTTCACAAAGCGGGTATCCCTATAACTGTCGTGAATGCGCGCCTATCTGAAAAATCGTGTCAGAACTACGCCAAAATACAGCGGCTTTTTAACCAGCTTCATCCATGCCTAACTCAAGTACTCTGCCAAACGGATTCAGATGCAGAGCGCTTCGAACGCTTAGGCGTTGAGAAAAAGAAACTATCCGTTACTGGCTCGATTAAGTTCGATATTCAAATATCAGAGCAAGTGAAACAGCAAGGACAGCAGCTTCGAGCCCAACTTGGAAACGATCGTCCGATTTGGATTGCAGCTAGCACCCACAAAGGCGAGGACGAACAGGTATTAGATGCACATAGGCAAGTTTTAAAATCTCATCCAAATGCATTACTTATTTTAGTTCCTCGCCATCCAGAACGATTTGATGATGTGTTTACGCTTTGCCAACAGCAAGGCTTTAACACTGTGCGTCGTACTTCAACGCATGCAGTCGAGATAAATACTCAAGTATATCTCGGTGATACTATGGGTGAGATGCTAACTTTGATAGGCGCAGCGGATATCTGCTTTATGGGCGGTAGCCTAGTTGGAGATAAGGTTGGAGGGCACAATGTATTAGAACCCGCAGCACTGGGAGTTCCTGTAATCACGGGACCTAGTTATTACAACTTTACAGAAATCGTTAATATTCTTAAAAAACATTCGTTCTGTGATGTCATTAAAGAAAAAAATGAAATTCACACATTGATAGAGAAACAGTTTTCATCTAGTGTAAATTCTAAAAAATCAGACAGTGAAAGATTTATCACTAATTATAAAAACATTGTAAATAAAATAGTAACAGTAATCTTTGAGAAAAAATAGTGAAAAGCATTATTACATATAAGAGGATTCAATCTAATTATGAGAACGTATGTTACGTAAACTCAATTTTTGCACTTTTTTTATACTTATATATTAATAAAGGCAGCCATAATACACTGTTCATTAGTCATGTAGATTTCCAAGGCCTGTTAGCGAATAGTAAATTAGACAATGTAGTTATTATAAACACTAAACTTAATAAAAATTGGGACTCATTGCTTTACAAATTTGGAGTTCTAAAATATGACATCACGACTCTAGTTAAAAATAAAAAATTCTTTGGTCATGACCATCTCACTTATGCATTTCTATTTGATTTATCTCACGGTTCAGTACTAGAAGATGGCGCCGGAAACTATAATGGCCCAATATCATTCAAAAAAAGAGTAAAACGCGCTTTAAAAGGCAGAGTTATTTCTCCTTTAGGCTATAGTAATAAAATAACCAGTGTTTACTTATCTAAGCCAGAGCTTGTGGACTCTCAATTACAAAACAAAGCAAAAGCATTCGATGTAGTTGAAATGTTGGACTACACAAGAAGTTTTGGTTTAAAAATGATACTAACACATAACTTCGAATCTCTTAGTGGAAAAAACATCTTATTTACTCAACCTATCAGCGATCTAGTAACGGAAGATGGAAAAATAGAGCTGTACAAAGAAATTTATGAGAAATATAACATTACAGTAATAAAGCCACACCCTCGTGAATGTACAGATTATACTGAGCACTTTTCTTGTTTAGTTATAGATAAGTTCATACCAGCTGAAGTTATTATTTCCCCGAATGATAAGAACGTTCACCTTTATACTTTGAACTCAACCTCCGTACTAAACCTAAAAGAAGTCAATGACAATATACAGGTTGATTTACTTGCACTGGATCTACACGATTTCCTTACACAGTGGAAAAAAGAAAAAAAGAAAAAATATTAAAAATATTAAAAATATTAAAAATATTAAAAATATTATGTCATATAATGCGTTGTTACAAGGCATTATATGGCATAAGTAAATAACAAACTTGAGTGTTATCGTAGTTCTTGAGAATCAAGAATGTAGCGCTCCAAAGTAGTCTCACCTAAAATAAAACTTAGAGATTACTTTGTAGAACGACCTCATAATACCAATTACCGACAAACAATATCTCTCATATCTCAGCTGTATTGATGCTCTAAATATACAGTTTAGATAGCTCTTTAAGCGAGCGCCGCTCTTCTGCATTTATTTTAGAGGCATTAGCGCTAATATCAATATATTTACCTAAACTGCTCGCTAGTTCATCAAATGTAGAAAAACTACAGAGTTCAACATTTTGTGCATCTTTAAAAAACAGTTCATTGTGGCTTCCTTTCGCCACATAAACCTTACCTTGCCCCCACTTCATCAGTTGACGGGCGGTACTAGCTCCGCCTCTAGGTTGAAGCACAAGATGGGTGCACGACATCACAACAGCCGTGTAAGCTAGTGGGGGAAGTGAAGTTATGACAGACACATCGACTGTTTGCTTCTTTATCTTTTGCAAATAGGTTAAATAAAGATCTAAAAGAAGACGTTTTCGCCACTGCTTTACAGGCCACATCACAACAAACTTGTATTCCGTGTGCACTCCAGCTTTTATGAATGCACGTAACATCGCTTTAATGTTTTGATATTTAAATGCATTAGGTTTAGTACCTAAAAGGATACTTTTTTTCTTATTTTTTTCGTCTGCATAAACAGAAATCGCCAGAGTCTCAGCAGATTTAGTGGGTAATGTGTCGAAGACAACACTAGAATCAACAAGACAAAAATCACACCTTTCTAATACTTGGCTCAACTTCTCACGAAACGCACTATTTAAAGCAATAAACTGCTCTTGTTGACTTAAAACCCAAAGATCATTCTCTGTAATGTTAAGCTTAACATCTGCAACTAAGCGTCCATGTTTATCTTTGCACCAAAGCCATCTGTCAACCTCATCATCCGTGATAAACATATAACACTTGCTCTTCATTTGTGGACTAAGCTCGAGAATCTCTCGAATTTGAGCAGAGTTAAGTGCACTCAGAGAGAAATAAGTTATCGTTGAAGCGTTCAAAAAAATAGAGTTGTTCACCTTCTCGTAAGAAAAGTAAGTGACTCCATCAATTTTCTTAGGGTACTGAGATTCAATATCACTACATCCGAAAATGACGACACCTAACGTCTCGTGATTAATGCTAGCTTTCTCTATTAAGGCATCAATAAACAGAGGGGAAAAGTAGTCTGTGCTAGACACTAAAAAAATATGTTTAATCTCGTTGCTTTGCATTTTTACAATTCCATGCGCCCTAAAACATTTTTTATAGCATTAATAACATAAGACTGCTCACTATCACTCATATTGAAGTACAGTGGTAGTCTTACCAAGCGCTCACTTTCTTGTGTCGTATATATATCACTACCGACAAACCGACCAAACTGTTGGCCAGCTGGTGAGCTATGCAATGGAATATAGTGAAACGCAGAAACTATGCCCTCTTCACGAAGCATTTCAATAAACTGGCTTCTCAATTCCAGATTTTCCAGTTTCAAGTAGAACATATGCGCATTGTGCTGACATTCAAAAGGAACAGTTGGCACTTCTATATTGTGTTTTGCGGCAAGAGGCGTAAGCTCATCTAGATATTTTCGCCAAATTTGTAGCCGTCTTTGGTTAATCCCTTCAGCTTCTTCAAGCTGTCCCCAAAGATATGCTGCTTGTATCTCACTTGGAAGCAAACTACTACCAAGATCAACCCAAGTATATTTGTCTACCATGCCACGGAAGAACAAGCTTCGGTTCGTCCCCTTCTCTCTGACAATTTCTGCACGCTCAACAAAAGATTGGTCATTAATAAGAAGTAGTCCACCTTCACCACCGGACGTATAATTTTTCGTCTCATGAAAACTATATGCACCTAGATGGCCAATTGCCCCCAACGCTTTTCCTTTGTAAGTAGACATCACACCTTGAGCTGCATCTTCAATAACAATGAGTTTATACTTCTCTGCAATACTCATGATCGTGTCCATCTCACAAGCAACACCAGCATAATGTACAGGTACAATAGCAACCGTTTTTTCAGTGATTGCAGCCTCAATTTTGGTTTCATCAATGTTCATCGTATCTGGACGAATATCAACAAACACCACTTTTGCACCACGCAGTACAAATGCATTCGCAGTGCTAACAAAAGTGTAGCTTGGCATAATCACTTCATCACCAGGCTGAATATCGATCAGTAAAGCGGCGAGTTCAAGCGCATGGGTACATGAAGGCGTTAACAAAGTCTTAATACAGCTCGCTCTGTTTTCAAACCAACTCTCGCATCGTTCAGAAAGTGGCCCATCTCCCGAGAGTTTACTTCCTTGGATAGCTTGCTCAATAAAGCTAAGCTCTTTACCTACAACTGGGGGCTTATTAAATGGAATCATTAATCTATCTCTCTGGGGTTACAATCAATAGAATTTCATTCTAAATTTATTGATCGGCAAGAAATCTCGAGCTTGGTTTTCTTCCTTCACTACTGCTTTGGTGATTTTCAACAAGCCTTTACCACAAATTACAACGGGGCAGCCATTTTCAACAAATATCACTTTACCAACATGCCTATGCTCACAAACCACATCCTGTACTACTTCAGCATCCAAGACCACCACTTTATTCTCATCAACATTAGTAATAGCTCCAGAATATGGGTACCCTACAGAATCAATAAATCGTTTAATGTATGTAGAACTTTGATTCCAATCGATCTCATAATCAGATTCGTCTCGCCATATTGAATATGTCGCTAATGACTCATCTTGTTGTGAGGATTTTATTTCTCTTCCGGAATGTAAACTATTAAATATCAAATCTGCCAGTTTTATATAATTGAGGTTATTCACTTCAATTGCATCAGATAATTTCATTGGATAGTCAATAAATGAAGCAGCTTGTGCAATAATATCACCTTTATCATACTCATCTGAACCAAATAGAGCTGTAACACCAATTTCATGCTCACCATTAATTAAACTATTCACTAGCGGAGCAAAGCCTCTATATCGAGGTAAAATAGAGTCATGGAAAACAATTAACTTGCTATCTTCGATACTTCTAATCATCCAGCGCCATGACACTGCTAACACATAGGATTCTTGAGGTATTGTGTAAGTGTCATTATGATAATAATACTGAACACCGTTGTTGATAGCTAATTGTCTCAAATTTTCACTATAATCATCTTTAATATTTTTATCTTTTCCTATAACAAGGAAATCAACAATTTCTCGATATTTTTCAAATAAAAGGGTAGCAACTTCATACCCTTTTTTAGTCATCGCATGTAATACTATTTTTTTACACATAACAATACCTGAAGCTTGGACTCGTTTTGGGTAATCTCTATTTAGCTTGATGAGCAATCATCACAAATAATTTTATTTAAGTATTGTCCATAGTCATTTTTTAACATTGGTTGAGCAAATTGGATAACTTGAGAAGTAGATAACCACCCATTGCGCCACGCAATCTCTTCTAAACAGGCAACTTTAAGACCTTGAACATTTTCAATGGTTTGAACAAACGAAGAGGCTTCATGCAGGCTTTCATGTGTTCCAGTATCTAACCAAGCAAAGCCGCGCCCTAGTAATTGAACATTCAGGTCACCTTGCTCAAGGTACATTTGGTTTAGCGTCGAAATCTCTAACTCACCACGAGATGAAGGTTTGACTTTTTTTGCCAATTCGACGACTCGGTTATCATAAAAATACAGCCCAGTGACAGCATAATTGGATTTAGGCTTTACTGGTTTTTCTTCAATCGAAATCGCCTGCATATTGGCATCAAATTCTACAACGCCAAATCGCTCTGGATCTTTAACCTGATAACCGAATACCGTCGCACCACGGCTCTTCATCGCAGCTTGCTGAAGAATAGGAGTGAACCCTTGCCCATAAAAGATGTTGTCACCCAGCACCAAACATACTGAGTCATCGCCAATGAATTCTTCACCAATGATGAAGGCTTGAGCTAAGCCATCTGGGCTTGGTTGAATCGCGTATTGCAACTCAATGCCAAACTCTGAGCCATCACCTAACAAGCGCTGAAAACCTTCTTGGTCTTCTGGTGTGGTGATGATCAAGATTTCACGAATGCCAGCAAGCATAAGTACCGACAACGGATAGTAAATCATTGGTTTGTCATAAACCGGCAGTAACTGCTTAGAGACACCGCGTGTAATAGGGTAAAGTCGAGTGCCCGAGCCGCCTGCTAAAATAATGCCTTTCATTATTCGCCCGCTCCTAATCGCTCAAGACTGTATGAACCATCAAGCACACGTTGCCACCATTGTGGGTTGTTTAGGTACCATTCCACGGTTTTGCGAATGCCGCTTTCAAAGGTTTCCTCTGGCGTCCAGCCAAGCTCTTGAGCGATCTTGGTGGCATCAATTGCGTAGCGCACATCATGACCTGGGCGATCTTTGACATAAGTGATCAAAGACTCATAAGACTCTATCCCGGCAGGTTTGTTTGGTCGCAGCTCTTCAAGCAAAGCACAAATGGTTTTCACCACTTCGATGTTGGCTTTTTCGTTATGGCCACCAATGTTGTAGGTTTCACCTACTTCACCTTCGTTGACCACTTTGTAAAGCGCGCGAGCATGGTCTTCCACAAACAGCCAATCTCGGATTTGCATACCATCGCCATACACAGGCAACGGCTTGCCGTCGAGGGCATTTAAAATCATCAGAGGGATCAACTTCTCTGGGAAGTGGTACGGGCCATAGTTGTTGGAGCAATTCGTGATAAGTGTTGGTAAGCCATAAGTCCGTTGCCAAGCGCGAACCAGGTGATCGCTCGAAGCTTTAGATGCAGAATATGGGCTGCTCGGCGCGTATGAGGTGGTTTCGGTGAACAAATCATCCGTTCCCTCTAGATCGCCATACACTTCATCCGTAGAAATATGATGAAAACGGAATGCCGATTGGCGCGCTTCATCTAAGCCCGACCAATATTGACGGGCCGCTTCGAGCAGATGGTAAGTGCCCATCACGTTGGTCTCAATAAAAGCAGCAGGACCATCAATAGAACGATCGACATGAGACTCAGCCGCTAAATGCATCACCATATCGGGTTGATGCTCTGAAAACACGCGATCTAGTTCAGCTCGGTCACAGATATCTACTTGCTCAAAGTAGTAACGTTCACTCTCTGAGACATCAACCAGTGATTCTAGATTCCCTGCGTAGGTCAGTTTATCTAAATTGATGACGGTATCTTGGGTGTCACGAATGATATGTCGGACAACAGCTGACCCAATGAAGCCTGCTCCACCGGTTACTAATATTTTCATTACAAATGTTACCTACGTTAATTTTTGTGCCATCAGATACACATGAATACTTTATGATTATTGTAGTTTATAGACTCACTCGAGCATCGTTAGACTCAAGAAGGCTTACTTAGAGCAATCAATATAAAATGATAAAAAACTCAATTAAGATTGAGAAGCATAACCGTCCTGAAAATGTTCAAAATCGGATTCTTGCCAAATAATCTGTCGCTTTAAACGCTCTTTATTAAATGAACGCAGAAGTCTATTTAGATTTTGATGCTTCCAGTCACCAGAAGTTTCAAAACGACACTTATCAAAATCGATAATCCATACCTTATCTTTGTCGTCGATCAAGATATTGTGGATATTCAAATCGGTATGGTTAACGCCAACCTGATGCATCTTGGCAATTTCTTGCCCTATTTTCTGATACATTTCTACCGATAAAGACTGTTCTTGCAAGATACTAACCAGATCTCTGGCGTTTGGGATTCGCTCACTTAATAAATCAGCTTGATAGAAGAGTCCTGACTTTACGGCTCTTGCTGCAATAGGACGAGGAACGTGTACCCCAGCCTCAATTAGCGCCAACAAAAGCTGAAACTCTTGCGCACAACGGGTGTTATCCCAGCCAGAGAACCAATAATGATCGTTAACTAACTTCCCAAACAAACCGCCACGACGGTAATGACGTAGTGCCGCTTGCATGTTCTCTAGTTGGATAAACCATGTCGTGCCTCGCCCCGTCGCACTGCCAACCACCTTGTCGGAGGACTGCCAGTATTCCGCATCAAATATCGGTTGGCTAGGGTCTGTAATGATCTCGTCATCAAACCAGATCACTTGGTTGTTGTTTTTATACTGTTGAGTCATACGCTCACCCTCTAGCCTAAATACCGGCTGGCTAATATATACAACCAAGTAAATGCAGCAAACGCCAAAGCAACCATAACGGCAGCAGAGCCTATATCTTTAGCTCGACCACTGAGTTCATGCCGTTCAATACCGATACGATCCACTACCGCCTCAATCGCTGAGTTTACAAGCTCTACAATCAAGACTAATACCACGACCCCGATCATTAAGATACGCTCAACCATGCCGACATCCACTAGCCAAGCCAAAATCACAGCAATACTCAAAAGAGCCAACTCTTGTCGAATGGCAGCTTCATGCTTAAAAGCCGCTTTTAATCCTTGGATCGAATAACCCGTCGCTTTAACGATGCGCTTTAGCCCGGTGTTACCCGGCTTGCCAGATTCTTGCGATTGATGTGGTGTTGTCTTTGACATTGCAGAACACTTATCAGTACTTAGCTATATTCGAGCCGTGTATTTTACATTTATTGGGGATGTCTGCATAATTTACCTGCCTCTATTCATCGAATCAGACAATAATTATGTTCACTTCTGCCCCATCGTCACTATGCGTCTTGCGTTTGTCAGCTATCGGAGACGTTTGCAATACTATCGCCACCATTCAAGCTATTCAGAAATACTGGCCTTCGACCCAGATTACTTGGATAACGGGTAAACTTGAAGCCCAGTTATTAGCCGCCATCGATGGTGTAGAAGTGATTGTTTTTGATAAAAAAGCGGGACTTGATGGCTACAAATCGCTTTGGCGACAGCTGAAAGGCAGAGAGTTTGATGCGCTATTGCATATGCAGTACGCGATTCGAGCGAGTGTCGCAACGTTGGGCATTAAAGCAAAATACAAACTTGGTTTCTCTTTTGATAGAAGCCAGGACTTTCAAACACTATTTACCAATGTCAAAGTGCCTTCCCCGCAATCTCTGCATGTCGCAGATGGCTTAATGGCCTTTGCCCATCAAATTGGGGTACCAAAGGCAGAACTAGACTGGGTACTTTCTTATTCAGACCGCGACCAAGCTTGGGCAGAGTCTCATATTTCTCGTAGTAAACCTAACCTGTTGATTGTGCCTGGTGCGAGCAAAGCTTATAAAAACTGGAACGCGGAAGGTTATGTGGATGTGATTCATCACGCCAGAGCAAAAGGCTGGAACGTGATTCTGGCAGGCAGCCCTGCTCAGGTAGAATTGGACCTGGCAGAGGCCATTCAATCTCGCTTGGAAGAACCGTGTCTAAATTTAGTTGGACAAAGCTCAATTCTGCAAATGCTTGCGTTAATAGATAAGGTTGAAATGGTCATCGCCCCCGATACCGGACCAGCACACATGGCAAATGCCATGAAAACGCCAATCATCGGGCTCTATGCACACCATAACCCGCTGCGAGTGGGACCTTACCGCTACCTAAAATACGTTGTCTCGGTTTATGAAGAAACAATCTTTGCGGAAACAGGCAAAAATAGTCACGAGTTAAGCTGGCGAACTCGCGCTAAAGATGAAACGGCAATGAACCGCATTACCAACACTCAAGTAATGAGCATGTTCGATCAAGTCTTAGAAGATTTGTATCCTCAATACCAGTAAACTTACTGTCTTGATTTGTTAAGAAGGAAATGACCTTGTCCAAACCAACCTTAGCCGTTGCCTTAATTGTAAAAAATGAAGAGAAGCACTTACAAGCTTGTCTAGACACAGTAAAAGATTGGGTCGATGAGATTGTCCTTCTAGACTCGGGCAGCACTGATCGCACTGAAGAAATCGCCCGACAATACACAGATAAGTTTTACACCAACCTATATTGGCCAGGATTCGGTAAACAGCGCCAACTGGCGCAGCAATACGTTACGGCAGACTACGTTTTGTGGCTTGATGCGGACGAACAAGTCACTCCAGAGCTAAAAGAAAGTATCTTACACGCGGTATCAGCCAATAAGCCGAACGTTTTATACAAACTTAATCGACTAAGCTCAGCGTTTGGTAAGTTCATCTACCATTCTGGTTGGTCTCCAGACTGGATTGTGCGCTTATATCGCACCGAATATACGCAATATAATGATTCGCTCGTTCATGAAAAAGTTGATGAGAAAAACTATCAAACTGAAAAGTTGGATGGTCGACTGCATCACTACACTTACGAGCACCTTCATCATTACATCAATAAAACCACTGGTTACCTCAAGGCCTGGACGGATGAACGTGAAGGTAAAAAGAAAGCAGGTTTAACGACCGCTATCGTTCACGCTCTTGCGAGCTTTTTGAAGATGTATGTGCTCAAACGAGGTTTCCTTGATGGCAAGCATGGCTTCATTCTAGCTTGGCTAAGCATGCACTCTACTTTTGTAAAATATATCGATCTCTACTTACGTGAACAGGCAAAAAAATCATGAAAACGACTTTAATTATCACCACTTACAACTGGAAAGAAGCATTAAAAGCGGTGTTAGAAAGCGTGAAACGTCAAACCGTTTTGCCTGACGAAGTAATTGTTGCAGATGATGGCTCTCGAGAAGACACCAAAGCAATGATCGACCAACTGCGTGACGGCTTTCCAGTACCACTTATTCATAGCTGGCACGAAGATAATGGCTTTCAACTTTCAATGAGCCGCAACCGTGCGATCGCAAAAGCATCAGGTGACTACCTCATCATGATTGATGGCGACATGGTGTTGTCTCAAACGTTTATTGAATCACATAAGCAAGTCGCAAAGCCAAATTGGTTTGTGCAGGGTGGACGTGTGTTAACGGATGAAAGCTGCAGCAAGGCCATCATGGAAAACGGCTTAGTGCCTTCCATTTTCAGCAAAGGCATTCGCAATCGTAAAAACTGCATCACCAACGCTTTGCTATCGAAATGGTTCTCTTACGAGCGCAATAACGATAAAGCCACTCGCGGTTGCAACATGGCGTTTTGGCGACAAGATGTCATCGAGGTGAATGGCTTCAACCAAGATTTTGTTGGATGGGGACGCGAAGACAGCGAGTTTGTTCATCGCATGTTGAATGCGGGTAAGTCACGTCTTTACCTAAAATTCGCAGGTGTAGGCTACCACTTGTACCACGTAGAAAACTCTCGTGCGTCACTCGGACAAAATGACGAGATTTTAGAAAACACCATTAAAAACAAGCTTAAACGCTGTGAGAATGGTATTGATCAGTTTATTTCAGAGGATTGCAGCTATGAATAAAAAAGTGATCTATCCTGGAACTTTTGATCCAATTACTAATGGCCATCTAGATTTAATCGAACGTACAGCAAAAATGTTCGACTCAGTAACAATTGGAGTTGCAGCTAGCCCTTCGAAAAACACCATGTTCTCGTTGGATGAGCGTGTAGACCTGGTCCACCAATGCTGTCAACACTTAAGCAATGTCAACGTTGTCGGCTTTAGTGGTTTACTTGTGGATTTCGCCAAAGAACAACAAGCCTCGATCCTAATCAGAGGGCTTCGCACAACAATGGACTTTGAGTACGAGTTTGGTTTGACGAGCATGTACCGTAAGTTACTACCCGGACTAGAAAGTATTTTTCTTACCCCTTCTGAAGAGTTCGCGTTCTTGTCCTCAACAATAGTAAGAGAAGTAGCGATTCATGGCGGAAATGTCGCCCAATTCGTTCCGAATCCTGTAAACACAGCCATCTTAGAAAAACTACGTTCAGCATGAAAAAGTTAAAGTATTACTTATCTAACGGAATACTCGCTTATTTACCTTCTTTTTTGTTTCGTTATTCCGCAAAAAAACTGTTAGTACGTGCTCCAAGCTATGATGAAGAGTACTTGCGTGAACGAGTTAATTACTACAATAAACATACCACGAGCTTCGAACTGACTCCTCCAGATCTTACGAAAGTAAAAGACTTTAAAAAAACCGGCGGCAGCGCTTATTACTATGATCTGTTGAAGGTTATTAAATGCTTCCCTAAAAAGGCCGTCTTCAAATATGTCAATGGCGATGTCATTGATGTACCAAACGAGCCGAGTTTTTTAAAAAGTCGACCTATTGAAGGAGAGAACACTAACTCGGTCCTACTAAAGCTAAACGCCGTTAGACACTACTTTTTTGTGGATAAAGACAAGCCGTACCAAACTAAAAAAGACATGATTGTATGGCGTGGGACGGGATTTCGACCAAATCGAAGAAAACTACTTTCTCGTCATTTCCATAATCCTCGCTGCAACATCGGTCGAGTGGATACGCAGGATAAAGATCCAGAACAACTGAGCTACGTGACCCCTTCAATGAGTATCTCAGAACAACTTGAGTACAAATTCATTCTGAGCTTGGAGGGAATGGACGTCGCAACCAATCTTAAGTGGATCATGTCCTCCAATTCTTTGTGTTTTACCCCTAAACTGCGCTACGAAACATGGTTTATGGAAGGGAAATTAAAAGCGGGTGTGCACTTTGTTCAAGTCAAAGATGATTTTTCTGACCTAGATGAAAAAATGGACTACTACTTGGAACACCCTGACAAGGCAGAAGAAATTATACAGAATGCTCATCAGTGGGTTGAGCAATTTAAAGATACTAAAAGAGAAAGGTTGATTTCTCTATTAGTCGCAGAGAAGTATTTTAATCTTGCAGAAACAAGAAGGGTTACCTAAATCTATTAGGTAACCCTGAAACAACTAGTAATCGTACTTAACTTTATTGATAACACGCTGAATCATATTAAGGGGATTAAAAGTCTTTTTCCCCTTACGTTTATTAGCAATGCTAGTCAGGTTATCTTCTCTTTTCGCTACCACTATTGGGCTGATGTAACCATAACAACCACTTAATTTTGGAATCGATAACCACTTGTCAATTGGCACCGCATAAGCCGTTTTTTTCATGCTGCTTAATAGATCTCTAGCTCTTAATGGTGTAATGCCATAGCACACGGTTGGAAACGGCTTCTTTTCTTTTACATCTGATATTTTAAACGGTTTTTCTGGGTCTAAAATGTAGCAGAAGTTAGTAAAGTTCACTAAGCCACAACTTTGGATATAAGCTAGTACGTCATCAGCAAGTAACCTTGATGCTTCACCGATGAACTCAATATTGTCTTCAATAACAATCGCAGGCGTTCCTGACGCAACAATCAATTCCCATGCTTGAGAGTGTGTCTTAAAGCAACCAATCTCTCCAGCCATGATCGCTTTTTGGCGAAACTTATGAGAGTAACTTTCATACTCTCTCTCTAGCTTAAGAAGATCATCATAAGAATCTGAGTAAACAAATTCAAAATCGATACCCTTTAGGTAATTTTGAATGCGATTTACTCGCTCTTCATTTCCAGTTGTAATAACAAACACTTTCAATGGTGTATTACTGCTTAGTTCCACCGTTAAACCCTCAGCTGATTTAGTGCAGCTCAGTATAGTATCTACCCCAATAATTATTAGCAAGGATACTCATTGTTGAGCGAAAGCTATCAATAACTCTGCAAGCCTATTACTTCTGACACTCACTACAAAAGAAGGTATTACGTTGGCCAATCTTTAGCTCTTGAAGTCGTTCGCCGCACTCTGGGCATGGCTCTCCTGCTTTTCCGTAAACCAATAACTCTTGTGCAAAGTAACCCGGCTTTCCATCGGCTTGCGCAAAATCTTTCAGCGTAGTCCCACCTTGCGTAATGGCAATCTCAAGTGTCATTTTGATATTTTCAACAAGTAACCCCCACTCTTGAGAAGTCAACTTACCTGCGGGCCTTGAAGGGTGAATTCGAGATTTAAACAACGACTCATTCGCGTAGATATTTCCGACACCAACCACGACTTTGTTGTCCATGATGAACTGCTTGACGGCAACACGCTTATTTTTAGCTTTCTCCGCTACATATTCCGCATTGAACTCTTCAGTTAAAGGCTCAGGCCCCATGTTTGCTAGCACAGCATGTGACTCGCCAGGAGCACACCACAGCCATGCCCCAAAACGACGCGGATCGTTATAACGCAGTATTTTTCCACTGCTTAGTTTGAGATCCACATGATCGTGCTTTGCTGGCGGAAAGTCAGCATCTAGGACACGTAAAGACCCAGACATGCCCAAGTGAACAATGGCTGTACCTGTGTTTGTCTCGATCAGTAAGTATTTCGCACGACGGCTAATCGCACGGATCACCTGCCCTTCCAATTTTTTAAGCTCTGTAGGAATATCCCAGCGCAATTTAGGCGTTCGAAAAGTAAACGACTGGATCGTTTGTCCAACCATGTGGGGGCTAATCCCCATACGGCTGACTTCAACTTCTGGCAACTCAGGCATTAGATTCTCCAATTCACCGGCTAATAGTTCTCGCTGCTAGCATAATCGAAAAGAAAAACGATAAATAGGGAAGCTTATTAGGGGTATAGGCGAAAAAAGGCTCTACTCTGGCATAAGGTAGTTTTCATCGACGGAGATAGCGACCCATTTGTCTTGCCAGGTTTTAAATAGCCAAAAATCAGGTAAACGAAAGAAAGTCACCCGCTGCGGCTCTTCGAGATCCTGATACCAAACTTCTACCGTTTCAGGTACCGCCAGGTTAGGTTTTAAATGATCGTACTGTTCTGAGGTGAGCTCGGTCCCTTCCAATGATTGCCAGCGTGATACAAGTTCACTGATCGGTGCATCAGCTTTGATGTTGGATTGCCACCGTCCATCATGCAGCTCGAACTCCCAGCCACTATAGTACAAAGACTCCACCGTATAGTCGGAGCGAAGTACATTTGGGTAAGGGTCTGCTTGATCTGTTAATAGGTAAGTTTTGATCCACATCGGCGCATTTAAGATCACTATAAATGCGATAATGCCCAGAATAAGAATATTGTTCCATCGGCGGCGACGAGCCGGACTCACACGCATAACCATCTCTACTCTCTTATCGTTATGAGTAAATTACCAAAGAGTATTGAGCTTGACTAGAACAACGATGTGCAAGTGTGTAGGGAAGTTGTAACTAAGCGGCAGAGGCGATCAATCAAAAATTCGAGTATAGAGTCGGACCAGTAGAATAACTTCAGCAGTGCTTTATAACCCGATGACGTACTGAACCTTTTCTTCAGCACTTTTATTCACGTAATAAAAAACCCAACTCGAAAGTTGGGTTTTTCAATTCATCAAAGAGACTGAAACCAATTATTTGATTTTTGCTTCTTTGTACATAACGTGCTGGCGAACTACTGGATCAAACTTTTTGATCTCAAATTTGCCTGGCATGTTACGCTTGTTCTTATCAGTTGTGTAAAAGTGGCCTGTACCTGCAGAAGATACTAGACGGATTTTCTCACGAACGCCTTTCTTTGCCATTGCTTATTTCCTCTTAAACGTTTTCGCCACGTGCACGCATGTCTGCAAGAACAGTATCAATACCTTTCTTGTCGATGATGCGCATACCTTTAGCAGATAGACGTAGTTTAACAAAACGTTTTTCGCTCTCTACCCAGAAACGATGAGTTTGTAGGTTCGGCAGAAAACGACGCTTAGTAGCATTTCGTGCGTGTGAACGGTTGTTACCCGTTACTGGACGCTTACCAGTTACTTGGCATACTCGTGACATGAATGTCTTCTCCAAAATCGTTTCAGCTCGATATCAACCTTGGTGGCCGAACCTCTCTATCTCTCGAAAAGAAGTTAGAGGTTAAGAACCGCTATGGAAAATCCATACAAGGCTATCAAAGGTCGCGCATTATACTAACTTGATATGCATTGCTCAAGACCCGAACAGATCCTTTTTACAGGTTTTCGTGATCTTTTTTTAGACAGCAGATTTTTTTAGCAGTCCAAGCTGAATTCAGTTAAAAATTTAGTGGCGTGGATGATAGCAGATTTTTAGCAACTAACAACCTAAAAAACGCACAGTTATATCCAGCCTCTTTCAGCAAAAGAGACACTTTCCCCATCTCCGATGACGAAATGGTCCAAAATACGAATATCCACCAATGCTAATGCGTCGGTGAGACGCCTTGTAATCCTTCTGTCAGCTTGGCTCGGCTCAGCAACCCCTGAAGGATGATTGTGCGCCAAAATCAAAGCCGCCGCGTTATGATGCAGAGCACGCTTGACGACTTCTCTCGGATACACCGACGCTGCATCCAACGTTCCTTCAAATAAAATTTCATCTTTTATCACTCGGTGCTGGTTATCGAGAAAAAGAATATAAAAAGCCTCTCTTTGCCGATCCCTTAAAATAGAAGACAGATATAACTTAGTTTGGTCGGGGCTGGTTAAGGCATCACCACGCTTTAGCGTCTCCGCCAAGTAACGTTGTGTCATTTCTAGTACCGCTTGCAACTGAACATACTTGGCTTGCCCTAATCCTTTGTGACGACAAAACTCTTCTTCTGATGCTGAAAATAGTTGTCTGAGCGAACCAAAGTCTTGAATAAGGAAGTCTGCAAGCTCAATCACGTTCATTCCGCGGGTGCCTGTGCGCAAGAAGATGGCCAGCAGTTCGGCATCGGTCAAAGCTTGCGGCCCTCGTTGCAACAACTTCTCTCTGGGCATGGACTCAGTTGGCATAGCTTTCAGTATCATCTGATGTCTCTTTATATGGAAAGTGCCCCTATTCCACAAAACAAAAAGCGAAAGTCGAGTATGACTTTCGCTTTCTTCGTACCATCAGTGCTTTCCATGCAACTTAACAGTTCATCAGAGTTTAAAGTTGCCAACCAAGCCGTGAATTTCCGTTCCAGACTGTGATAGCTGCGTGCTGATTAACTCGGCATGCTGCAACGTCTCATTAATGTTGTTCACGATCTGTTGAATAGCCACTAAGTTTTGGTTGATGTCTTCTGCAACCGCACTTTGTTCTTCTGCGGCAGACGCGGTTTGAATACCCATATCTCGAATTGTTCCGATAGAATGATGAACACCAGAAAGAGATTGCTGAATGAGCGCGGACTCTTCCGCCGTTTTTACACCTCGTTTTTGGCTCACCGACATCGTACTGACCGCTCTTGATACACCATTTTGTAGCTGCTTGAGCATGTCGCCAATTTCATGAGTACTATTTTGTGTACGACTGGCTAACGAGCGCACTTCATCCGCAACGACGGCAAACCCTCGACCTTGCTCACCGGCTCTAGCCGCTTCAATCGCCGCATTTAGGGCCAACAAATTCGTTTGCTCGGCTATCTCGCCAATCACATCCAGCACTTTGGTTATTTTTTCGGTCTGTAAACTCAACTCAGAAATTGCATCTGACGTGCTGTCTATCTCCGTCACGAGTTCGGTAATGCCTTCTATTGCTTGCTCGACCTCATGCTGAGCAGCGGTGACTTGACTGTTGGCATCGTCAATTGCCTGCGCGGTCGCATTAGTATTGCTGGCTACTTCTTTGGCAGTCATGCTCATTTGCGTCACTGCCGTCACGACTTTGTCCGTCTCTAAACAGTGATCCTGCATTTGACCGCTCGCTTGGCTGGTCTGAGTGTTCAGGCTTTGGGAAACGGTCTGTACTGTCGTCGCAGAGCGATGAATGTCCTGCATCAGTGGGTGCAGCTTATCCATAAAATCATTAAACGCGGCCGCCACTTCACCGACTTCATCCTGACTTTCGACTTTTAAACGAGCCGTTAAGTCACCGCCGCCTGCGGCAACATCTTTTAATGAAGCCGCGACATGTTGTAATGGCTGAATACCTTTAGACACCACGATACTGGTGAGAACACTGGTAATGATCAATCCAATAGCGGAAATCAACACGGCAGATAACGTATGCTCTTTTAGCTCTTGAGTCTTTAACTCTCTGTGCATCGCAACTTGCTGGTCGATGTCATCAATATAAACGCCAGTACCTAAAACCCAGTCCCATTTCGATAGATATTCTGCATAGCCCAACTTAGGCGCTTGTGCGTCAATGGTCGGTTTGTGCCACGAGAAATAGAGGAACCCATCCCCTTTTTGAGAAGCGTCAATCAAGCCCGCAATAACTGCGACCCCATTTTCATCTTTTAAGTCGTAAAGGTTTTTACCCTCTAATGCAGGTTTGATGGCGTGCAACGTATTCACACCTTGAGAGTCGTAGGCAAAAAAGTAACCATCGCTTTCAAAGCGCATGGCTTTCAGAATTTCTTTTGCTGCCTCTTTATTACTTCCATTTACATCCGCGTCGTATAACGGTTTTATCGCCGTCACGCCCATCATCATATAGGCTTGTAACTCTTTCTTTTTCGTTTCGATGAGCTCTTGCCTGTCTCTTGCTAACTCCGCTTCCAAACTTTTACTGCTGTTGATGTAATACACCACTGAGATCAACGTAGTGATCAACAGCAGCGGAATTAGGGTTATCAGCAGCAATTTGTTTCGACTTTTCAACACCATGGTTTCCACTACCTCTTTTTCTTTTCAGACTTGCAAACTCCGCGCAACTTGTCTGTGAGGTAGGCGAGAATTTTCCCTTCCTCGGTCAGATTAATACTCTGGAGTTTGATGTGAATTATCTTCTCGTTATATATGCTCGGGCGGTCAGACTTTGAATTGTGTTAAAATCCGGTCATCAAATTGGAGATCTCACATGCAAACACTAGCAGGAAAGAAAATTCTACTCGGCATCAGTGGCGGTATTGCCGCGTATAAATGTGCGGAGCTAACCCGTCGCCTCATAGAGAGAGGAGCGCAAGTTCAAGTTGTAATGACGAAAGCCGCAAAAGAGTTCATTACCCCTTTAACCATGCAAGCCGTTTCGGGCCGTCCTGTCTCGGACAGTTTACTAGACCCAGCAGCGGAAGCCTCTATGGGCCATATTGAATTGGCCAAATGGGCAGATTTAGTGCTATTAGCGCCCGCGACCGCGGACTTAATCGCGCGCATGTCCGCAGGCATGGGGAACGATTTACTTACTACGCTCGTGCTCGCGACGGATTCCCCTGTTGCTGTTTCTCCGGCGATGAATCAACAGATGTATCGCAATATCGCAACCCAAGAGAACATCGCTACGTTAGCGCGTCGTGGTATGCACATCTGGGGCCCTGCGGCAGGAGAGCAAGCCTGTGGTGATGTAGGACCAGGTCGAATGCTGGAACCAATGCAGCTAGTACAGCTATGTGAACAGTTCTTTCAACCAAAATTGCTAGAAGGTAGGTCGATACTCATTACCGCCGGACCAACTCGCGAAGCGATTGATCCAGTGCGTTACATTACGAACCATAGCTCCGGGAAAATGGGCTATGCATTGGCGAGCGCCGCAGCGCAGATGGGAGCAAAAGTCACCCTCGTGAGCGGTCCTGTCAGTTTAAATACGCCCGTAGGTGTTGAGCGCATAAATGTTTCCAGTGCACAAGAGATGCACGAAGCCGTTATGACACATGCAAACCAGCATGATGCCTTTATTAGCTGCGCTGCCGTTGCCGACTACCGCCCACAAACGATCGCGTCTCAAAAGTTGAAAAAGACAGAAGACAACGACGAAATGGTCATTAATATGGTTAAAAATCCTGATATTGTTGCATCTGTGGCAGCAATGACGGAGAAGCGTCCGTTTACCGTCGGTTTTGCGGCTGAAACCAATGATGTAGAGACCTATGCTCGAGGCAAGTTAACAAAGAAAAACCTCGATATGATCTGTGCAAACGACGTTTCGGTTGCAGGGCAAGGATTTAACAGCAACGACAACGCAATTACCCTTTACTGGCCTGAAGGTGAACTTGCGCTCGCTTTGGAATCAAAAGAAGCATTGAGCTTTAAAATTCTCGAAAAAATGCATCAATTGATGTAACTAACGTTTGAAAACCCTGCCAATTTTTTACAAAAGCTGGCATAAATTTGGTACAAAAATGACAACTAAGGGTGTTAAATCTCCCATTCCACCCTTAGTGGTCTAGTTTGAGGCGAAATAGCGTCTTATAATCCCCTCCGCTCAACTTTGTATTTTGAAAGGAAGTAACTAATGGCCGGCAGTAAAAAATCCAACCGTCGTGAAGAAATCTTACAAGCATTGGCAGAAATGCTTGAATCAACAGATGGCGCTTCACGCATTACTACGGCAAAACTGGCCAAGCAAGTCGGCGTTTCAGAAGCCGCGCTGTATCGTCATTTCCCAAGTAAAGCGCGCATGTTCGAAGGGTTGATTGAGTTCATTGAAGAAGCCTTGATGACACGTATCAACCGTATTCTAGACGACGAAAAAGATACACTAGAGCGTATTCGTATGGTGATGCACCTTATTTTGGCGTTCTCTGAACGTAACCCAGGTCTGACACGCATTTTGTCGGGTCATGCTCTAATGTTTGAAAATGAACGTCTACGTGAACGCATCAATCAACTCTTTGAGCGTATAGAAACACAATTGCGCCAAATCCTGCGTGAACGTAAGATTCGTGAAGGGAAGTCTTTCCCTGTCGAAGAGCGCATCCTAGCCGCGCAAATTCTGGGACAAGTTGAGGGGAGCCTAAACCGCTTTGTGCGTAGCGACTTTAAATACCAGCCGACTGCAAACTTTGACGAGTACTGGGCGCTTTTGAGTGCACAAATAAAGTAAAAGACTATGAGTAAAGACAAATACACGCAGCCCGAGTTTTCTCTTTCACTTCTTCACCCTCGTAACTGGGGCGTATGGCTTGGTTTTGGTCTGTTGGCCATCCTCGTCAATATTCTTCCTTATCGGCTGCTGCTTTCATTAGGTCGTTCACTCGGTAAACTTGGCATGCGCTACGGTAAAAAGCGTGTCCACGTTGCTCAGCGTAACTTAGAATTGGCCTTTCCAGACAAAACACCTGAAGAGATTCAACATATTGTTGAAGAGAACTTCAAAAATACCGGTATGGCACTGATAGAAACCGGAATCACTTGGTTCTGGCCGACTTGGCGCTTTAAAAACCTGATCGTCGAGAAAGATCTCGGCGCACTGCGTGAAAAAGCCAAAGAAGGTAAAGGCGTCCTACTTTGTTGTGTCCATGCTCTAAATCTAGAGATCACTGCGCGTGCTTTCGCCGTGTTAGGCGTGGCCGGGTACGGCGCGTTTCGTCCGCATAATAATCCTGCTTATAACTTTATCCAGTATTGGGGACGGACACATAACGGCAATAAACTGATTGATCGTAAAGATGTAAAAAAGATGATTCGTGTTTTACGCAGCGGTGAGCGTCTGTTCTATTTACCGGATCACGATTACGGTCGCAAAAAATCAGTATTTGTGCCCTTCTTTGCCGTAGACGATGCGTGTACGACAACAGGCACGAGCATTCTGGCGTATACCTCAAAATGTGCGATCATCCCAGGCTCAGGGTTTCGCAATGACGAAGGAAAATACGACATCATCGCCGATAAGTGCATTGAAGCCGATTATCCACAAAAAGACGAAGTCGCCGCTGCCGCTTATATGAACAAGTATGTGGAAGAAGTCATTCTACGCGCTCCAGAGCAATGGATGTGGCTCCATAAACGCTATAAAACCATGCAAGATGAGCATGTCGAGAAAGGCATTCGCTATAAGTAAGTGGTCAAGGCGATGAATCCAAAAACAAAAAAGGGCAGATGAATATCCATCTGCCCTTTTTACTTTTTCAGAAAAAGTAACCAATTAAATGCCGTATTCTGCGCGGTATGCTTTGACTGCTTCTAGATGCTCTTTGTCTGTGCCTTTCTCTTCAAGGAAAGTCACAAGGTCAGTCAAGCTAACGATCGAGATGATTGCACAACCAAAGTCACGCTCCACTTCTTGAATCGCAGACAACTCACCTTTGCCTTTTTCTTGGCGGTCAATCGCAACCAACACACCAGCAAGGTCTGCGCCATTTGCTTGAATGATTTCCATCGATTCACGAATCGCAGTACCTGCTGTGATTACGTCATCCACTAGCATGATACGACCTTCAAGCGCAGAGCCTACAAGGTTACCGCCTTCGCCGTGATCTTTCGCTTCTTTACGGTTGAAGCAGTAAGGCGTGTCGACGTCATGATGATCCGCCAGCGCGACTGCTGTTGTCGTCGCGATTGGGATACCTTTGTACGCCGGGCCAAACAGCACATCAAACTCAATGCCAGAATCAGCAAGCGCTGCTGCGTAAAAACGACCAAGACGCGCTAGGTCACGACCAGTATTGAAAAGACCAGCGTTAAAGAAGTACGGGCTTTTACGGCCAGATTTCAAAGTAAACTCACCAAACTTAAGAACTTCTTTCTCAAGTGCAAACTCAATAAATTCACGCTGGTATGCTTTCATTATTTTCTCTCTATGTCCTTGGTTTCTTGTGTCTCTTCTCGACAATCATTCATTTCTCTATTGTCGAGATAAAAAAATAGCCCCCATAATGGGAGCTATTTAAATCAATTGGCTAACGCCGCCTTCTGCGCTGCGACAATTTCCGTAATGCCGACTTTCGCCGACTCTAGCAGAGCCATCAGCTGCTCGTGACTGAACGGTTCACCTTCTGCGGTGCCCTGAATTTCAATCATCTTGCCTTCTTCTGTCATTACCACGTTCATGTCTGTGTCTGCCGCTGAATCTTCAACGTACTCAAGGTCACACAGAACATCATCACCTAGCAAACCAACTGAAACTGCCGCTACGTGGCCTTTCATTGGGTTTGCTTTTAGCTTGCCGCTATCTACTAGGTGTTGGAATGCATCGGCCATTGCAACACTTGCGCCGCTGATGGATGCAGTACGCGTACCACCGTCAGCTTGGATAACGTCACAGTCAACGGTGATCATGAACTCACCCATGGCTTTTAGATCGACAACTGCACGTAGGCTTCGCGCGATAAGACGCTGAATTTCCATCGTACGGCCGCCTTGCTTTCCACTTGCCGCTTCACGACGAGTACGCGAATGTGTTGCTCGAGGTAGCATGCCGTATTCAGCTGTAACCCAGCCTTTACCTTGACCTTTTAGCCAACGTGGCACAGATTCTTCGACGGTCGCATTACACAACACTTTGGTGTTACCGAACTCAACTAGCACTGACCCTTCAGCGTAAGCTGTGTAGTTACGAGTAATTTTGATAGGGCGAACTTGATCCGCCTTGCGATCGTTTGGACGCATGGGCATCTACCTTAAATATGAGGAGAAGACGATTTGGTTGGGCGAAGATTATAACGGAATCGATTCCGGATTCATAGGTTACGCATCTGGCACAACATAAACAATCCATACATCCCGCGCACCTATCGACGCAGCGTGATACACTCTTGAAGTAATTTTCAAAAAATGAAGACAGGAAAATTCGATGATTTACAGTATGACAGCGTATGCACGCAAAGAAGTAAAAGGCGATTGGGGTTCTGCGGTATGGGAAATCCGCAGCGTGAACCAGCGTTATTTAGAAACATACTTCCGCATGCCAGAGCAATTTCGCGGGTTAGAGCCCGTTTTACGTGAGCGTTTTCGTAAGCGCTTAGCGCGAGGCAAAGTAGAATGTAATCTACGTTTTGAAGCAAACCCTGCCGCAAAAGGTGAGCTTAGCATCAATGAAGCGCTTGCTAGCCAGGTAATTAAAGCCGCTGAACAAGTCATGCACATGACTGGTGAACTGAGCCGAATCAATCCATTTCAAGTTATGCAATGGCCGGGGGTAATGGAAACGCCAGAGCAAGACATGGATGCGGTAAATAAAGTGCTACTAGAAGCGTTTGATGGCGCAATGGATGAATTTATTGAAGCGCGCGCTCGTGAAGGCGAGAACATGAAGGCGCTGATTGAGCAACGCCTCGAAGCGATCACATCAGAAGTTGTGAAAGTGCGCGCACGCATGCCAGAAATACTAGAGTGGCAACGTGAGCGTCTGTTCTCTAAATTTGAAGATGCAAAAGTAGAGCTAGACCCATCTCGCGTTGAGCAAGAGCTTATCCTTCTGGCACAGAAATCAGACGTAGCAGAAGAGCTAGACCGTCTTGATTCTCACGTAAAAGAAACCACGAACATTCTGAAAAAAGGCGGCGCAGTGGGTCGTCGTCTAGATTTCATGATGCAAGAGTTCAACCGTGAATCGAACACGCTAGCGTCGAAATCCATCAGCACCGACATCACCGCATCGGGCGTTGAACTGAAAGTTCTAATTGAACAGATGCGTGAGCAGATCCAAAACATTGAATGATCTAAAAGTCATCGAGTATTGAAACAAAAAAGCCCCGCTAATACGGGGTTTTCTTTTATTCGTCTTTTTCCAAGGTACTGTTATCAACGTAGGGCCAATAATGGTGCCCAATTCTGATCAGCAAAGTAGCCGCAGCCAAAATAAACGCAGCCAGAGATAACCACACAACCAAAACTGCATCCAGCTCTTTCATTCCGAGTGTGATGTAGCGGGCGATGGCCATCATCGCGATGTAGATAGGATAGCGTACCGGAATTTTACCGTTCATCACGAACTGCTGCACCATAGCGAGCACTTCCAGATAGATAAACATCAACAGAATATCCGTGAGTAAGACACGCTTCTCTACAAATACGTGCACAAACTCTTGCATCATGGCGTACAACGTCGCCAAGGTAATAGAGACTAATAACACCGCCTCCAAAATATGGAAGATTTTCAGGAAAGGTCGACTAAAGGATTTCGGTAAATTCGACGGCATGGTCCATTATCCAAACAAAGAAAATAGGCCTTGAGTTTAGCATGCAACGATCTTCAATCAATCAGAATAAACATCAGTGCAAATCGACTCCAAGTCCTGGCATTTGCTTATAAAAACGCTCCGCTTATTTGGCGGAGCGCTTTTGTGTTATAGGACCTGTGGCATCACTTACGCCACTTGCTGCTTTTTTTCAGCTACGCGCTTTTTCTTCCGATATTTAGGGTGAGTGATCGGAATCGCAGATAGGAGTTTTTTGGTGTATTCGTTTTGCGGGTTTGCATAAATTTCTTTAGCACTGCCTGCTTCTACCACTTTACCAAAATACATCACGGCAACTTTGTCAGAAACATGTTTCACCACCGAGAGATCGTGAGAGATAAATATGATCGCCAAGTTCATTTCTTGTTGCAGTTGTAGCAATAGGTTCAAGATTTGCGCCTGTACCGACACATCTAACGCAGATACCGATTCATCACAAATCAGCAGTTTAGGCTTCAATGCAATCGCGCGAGCGATACCGATACGCTGCCGTTGCCCGCCTGAAAATTCATGTGGATAACGGTTTACTGCCGTTTCTGGTAATCCCACTTTGATTAAAAGCTCTTTTACCCATTGTTTACGCTCTGTTGGCGTGCCAATTTTATGAATAACAAACGGTTCTTCCAGAATCATACCGATGGTATGACGCTGATTGAGTGACTCCATTGGGTCTTGAAAGACGATTTGCATGTCTTTACGCAGCGATCGCATCTCTTTCACAGACAATTTAGTGATGTCTTTACCTTCAAAGAAAATCTTACCTTCTGTTGGCTCGTATAACTTTAAGATCGTGCGACCAAGGGTGCTTTTACCACAACCTGACTCACCAACTAGCCCCAGTGTTTCACCTTCAGAAACAGACAGTGAAACCCCGTCTACCGCTTTGATGGTGTAGCCTTTCTTGAACAGCCCTTTACCAGAAACAAAGTGCTGCTTAAGATTTTCAATTCTTAATACTTCTTTTGCCATAACATCCTCTTTTATGACTGGTTCACTTTGCCCAGTTAACTGGCAAACATACTGGCATCAATAGGCTTGATATCGATCATCTGCTTCGGCTCATTATCTAAGCTCGGCATCAATCCCATTAAACGCTCTGTGTATGGGTGCTGCGGGTTATCAAACAACTCAAAAATTTCTGCTTTTTCGACAATACGTCCGCCATACATCACGGCAACATCATCACACACTTCTGCCACAACCCCGAGATCGTGAGTGATGAAGATCATCGCCATGCCCGTTTCTTCCTGAAGCTCGTTCATCAGTTCAAGGATAGACGCCTGAACCGTAACATCCAACGCTGTAGTCGGTTCATCACAAATCAGAATATCCGGCTTACAGGCCAATGCCATCGCGATCATGACACGCTGGCGCATACCACCAGATAGGTTATGGGGATACTCATTCAATCGCTTCTCTGGCATTGGAATTTTTACTTTTGCCAGCATTTCAATCGAGTACGCCTCCCGCTCCTTTTTGTCGAGCTCAGGTCGATGGAGCTCAAGCACTTCACATATTTGACGACCAATGGTGTGCACTGGGTTGAGCGCCGTCATCGGGTCTTGGAAGATGATCGAAATGCGATCGCCACGCATGGCGTACATCTCTTCCGCAGGCAAATCAACTAGGTTGGTGCCGCGATAATTCACTTCACCTTTGATAATGTTGCCATATGGCTTAGGTAATAGCCCCATGATCGACATTGAGGTTACGCTCTTACCACTACCTGACTCTCCTACCAGACCGAGTGTACGTCCGGCTCTCACATCAAAGTTCACACCATGCAGAACCTTCACTGGCCCATCATCGGTGGTAAATTCAACTTCGAGATCTTTAACACTTAGGATTACATCGTTTTCCATAACCAATCCTTACAGCTTATAAGTGTCATCTACGACAACAACAGGTTCAAAAGCTTTGCCTGACTTCATCGCTTGTTTCGTTTCTTTTTTGATATCACTATCAATCCAGTAAGTGCCATCGCCTATGATTGCACCACTGAACAGCGCCTCTGTCATGCGATTCATTGGCTTATCTGGAAACTTTAACCAGCGCCAGTGACCATAGCGGACATAAGGAACCATGTAGCCTGGGACGATAACGTGAGCATCAATGATGTCACGCTGAATCTCATGACCTAGCTGGATCTTTTTATCCATATCCATGCCAAAACGATACTCGATGATCTTTTCATCCAGTTCAGGCGTGCTGTAGTTTGTGAAAGAGTTAGTTTGCGGCTTGTTCGCATTGACTGAATGGAAGTACTCCCAATACGTTGGGATCTCAGACGTACCCATATCTAAGAAAGCCAAATCGTGCTTTTTCTCACGTACGTATTTGAACATGGATGAGCCATCAACTAACTTGAGCTCAATATCCAGCCCTGCTAGCTTGGCTTGCTCACGCAAAAATGCAATACGAGGAGTATGAACAGGTGTTCCGTAGGTCAGCTCGAAGCTTAAGCGCTCACCTTTATCATTAACACGAATACCATCAGAACCAATTTTGTTAAAGCCTGCGGCTTCGAATGCCTCGGCCGCTTTTGCGGGATCAAACTTCGGTGCCTTAGCATCTGGTAGGGTGTATTTACCATGACCATAACCGGTCGGGTTCGGTTTACGGGAGTAGTCGCCACGCATGACATTCTCTATCATGCCATCAAAGTCAATCGCGTAAGTAATGCCCTTGCGAATGTTTAAATCATCCAGCAAAGGCATCGCGGTGTTCATCCATACACCACCAGCCCCAACTGGGAATTGGTTGTAACCCCAGAACTTTTGAATGTATCCCTTCTGGTAAGGTTCCGTATTCGATTTATCATGCCATAAGCTTGGTAAAACAAGACCAAATGCGTCCAGCTTCCCTTTCTCAAAGTGCTTCATCGCGATATCACTGTCGCGAATCACTGTGATGCGGATTTTGTCGACATTATAGCGATGTTGATAATACTTATTGCTGTAACCCCACCAGTCTTCACCGACATGTTTGAAGGTCACACTTTTACCTTTTTTAATGTCATCTAGGTAGTATGCACTGGTCGTTGGTTCACTTTTAAAATTGTAGTAGCGGACAAAGTTGTCATGTATACCGTCACCATTTTCATCTTTTGAAGGGTTAGCATAAAAATGTGCGGGACGTGGGCGCAGGGCCCCCATTCGTAACAGCAACTCTTCCGGATTAAACTCTTTCGCCGCCTTAACAGCAAACGTGTGAGTGTCGTACTTGATAACATCCGCAATCGTTTTGTTGTAGTAATCGTTGTACCAAGGTTCCAAGATGTCTTTGGAACGATAAAACTTCAGCATGAACACGAAATCGTCGGCAGTCACAGGTTTGCCGTCCGACCATTTGGCTTCAGGATTGAGTTTGAAATAGACCGTTTTGTTGTCACCTGCTAACGCCCACTCGTTAGCAAGCTCAGGTATGAACTCTAAAGTATCTGGGTGGCGGACCACCAAGCCTGGTGTTTCATCTAAGATAAAAGAACGTAGCCCTGCATTAGCGTCTGGACCAACACTACGTAACGTCTGTGGGAAACTTGACATAAAGGTGCGATAAGTCCCTCCACGTTTCGCTTCTGGCGAACCATATTGAGGCTCATCCCAGTTTGTTTGCCAGTTTAAGTCAGTCGGAAGCGTTGCTGACATTGCACCAAAACTCAGGGCGCTCAGCGTGGACGCTAAAAATAATTTCTTCATAAAACTTCCCTTTTTATGTTTTGCTCACAATGCTCGCTTAAACATAGCGTGTGAATTTTTTCGGGTCGAAAGCCGCTCGAATGGCTTCACCAATAAAGGTCACCATTACCAGAACCAGAACAATAGAAGTCACTACTGACGCAACAATCCATGGCGAATCTAAGTTTGACTTACCTTGTTGCAGTAGTTCACCCCAACTTGGCGTTGGTGGCATCAAGCCTAATCCTAGGTAATCGAGAGCAGTCAGTGCTGTGATGTTAGCTGCAATAGTGAAAGGCGCTAGGGTTACAATCATCACCATCGTATTTGGCAAGATGTGATTAAACAAGATACGTCCGGTCGATGCCCCTAAAGCACGAGCCGCCATTACATATTCTCGTGCCGCTTCTTTATAGGTCATGGTCCGCATGTACCATGTCATCCCCATCCAAGTGAAAAGCACGTTAATAGCGACAAAGAGAGCGAACGTCGGCTGAACGATTGAGACAAGAATCATAATGACGTACAAAAACGGGACCATTGACCAGATTTCGATAAGTCGCTGTACAAACAAGTCAAATTTACCGCCCCAAAAACCCATAGCACAACCGACTGCAGTACCGATCGCGTAGGAAATGGCCATCGTAAGCAACGCAAATCCCATCGCCGTTCTGAATCCGTAGACGAGTCGCGCCAAAATATCGCGACCTATCACATCTGTACCTAAATAATGCTTATTTTCGGCACTAGGCGCTGTTGGCGGGAAATCACCACTAAAATCTTGTTCGTATGGGTTCCACGGCACAAGCGGCAAAATAACAAAGTTGTCGCCCCCTTCAGCCTCAAACGCTTTTTGCAGTACACGATAATCGGCTTCACTGGAAGACTCTTGGCCGAATTCGCTACCTAAACGTACGTCACTGACAACAGGAAAATAGTAGCTACCATCGTACTTGACGACTAGCGCTTTACTGTTGATCAAAAGTTCGGCGAATAGAGAAAGGATCAACATGATAGAAAGAGCAACAAACGACCAATAGCCTCGTTTGATCTCTTTAAAGTGACGAATTTTCTTTTGAGTTAATGGACTAACTTTAATCATGTTACGCTCCAAACTTCACACGTGGGTCGACTAAAGCAACACAAATATCTGAAATGATGTTACCAATGAGCAGTAACAACGCATTAATGGCGACAATACCCATAACAACAGGGTAATCACGCTCCATGATTGATTCGTAACCCAATAAGCCAATGCCATCAATATTGAAGATAACTTCAATCAGGAAGGCACCGGTCATGAAGAACAACAAAGAGTTACCAAAGTGACTCGCGATCGGAATTAAGCTGTTACGCAACGCGTGCTTACGAACTGCTTTTTTGAAAGGTAATCCTTTCGCAATTGCGGTGCGGATGTAATCTGAGGAAAGGTTTTCCATCAGGTTATTTTTCATTGTCATCGTCAGCGTGGCAAAATCACCAATGAGGTAACAGATCAAAGGCAACACCGCATGCCACATAATGTCTTTAGCGCGTTCAAAGAAGGTTTCGTAATCGTCGAAGTCATCGCCGACAAAGCCTCCCATCGGAAACCATTCCAAGTGATAACTAAATAACGTGATCAGCAATACACCCACCACATAACCTGGTAGCGCGTAGCCTACGAAAATGAGTACTGAAGAGGCGGAATCAAACACAGAACCGTGCTTGAGCGCCTTATAGTAACCAAGAGGAATCGAGATAAAATAACTAATAAAGAAGGTCATGCCGCCATAAAACAACGACACTGGCAAACGCTCTGCGATCATATCCGAGACAGGCTCGTAGTAACGCGTCGACTCGCCAAGATCTAGCATTACCAAACGACTTAACCACTCGACGTACGCTTCCGTTACAGGTTTATCCAGGCCATAAAACGCATTCAGCTCCGCGATTTGATCGTCAGAAAGGGCCGTATTACCACCCGCAGACGTCATTGATGCGGCGCCGTCCCCCTGAGACTGCATTTGTGACAACATGCGTTCAACAGGTCCGCCAGGCACGAAACGAGTGATAGCAAAGATGAGAATAGTTATCCCGAGAAACGTTGGGATAACCAACGCCAAACGGCGTAAAAAGTACGACAGCATATACAACTTGCTCCTTGTCTACTGTCCAGTTCAAACGGAGTGAAAGAGGATATTTTCCGCCCAAAATGGTGCATATTTATCTCGTAGTAACTAAAACTGTTGAAGCACACTCCCTGCGCCTCAAGAGCTAGACTTTTCTACTACTGCAATAATTTCAGCGTCATATTTATCTTGAATCCACATCAGCTTCAAGTGTTTGAAACCAAAACATGACAAACTTCCTTCGATGTCGAAAAACAGAAATGTTTTTGTAAAAAATTATAAAAAACCACAAAAATAATTCATACAGAATATCAATCTAGGCTGTTTAGAGCCAAAACCCTACATAAAAATGCACCCTACACACATAAATAGACACATAATCCAAGGTTATATTTGACCTAAAAATACGAGTGAGCCCTTTAACAGCAATGGGTATCATATTTTGATACCACCTAATAAGTTCGAGCTAACAAAGTATGGATTCGATATAAAACTCATCTCAGAACAATTCACTGGAAAAATATCTTTTTCCAGATTCAATTACCCACTAAAAAACCATAGGCAAGATAAGTCATTAAAGTTTATAAGAAACACAAAATACGGTGTTTTATTGAAATTTAATCTCGATGCATAAACCTTATTCGGTTTTTTATTCCGCCTTTTAAACAAAGCCTGGTTATTTACATCTTTTTTACATTTAAGCATCCCCGTTTACCACTGGTTTGACTTCCTTTTTTCATCTCGGTTATACATTGGCCGAACGTTAACGAAATATTAACGTCACATTTGGCCGCTATGCGGCCAGACATAGGAAATAATAATAATCGGAGCAACAAGGATGTATAAAAACACAACCGCTTTATCTGTTGCGATAAGCCTTGCTTTGGGGACAGCAGCAGTTGCAGCCCCAGCAACAGCACTGGCAGAAGAGCAGCAAGTTGAAAAACTTCAAAAGATGAAAGTTACTGGTTCGCGTATCTCCACGACGGATATGGAAGGTCCTTCACCAGTTACTGTTATTAATAGTAAAGACATTGAGTCTAAAGGCTTTAACAGCGCGCAAGACGTATTGAACAGTTTGACCCAAAACACAGGTGGTGTAATGGCTCAAACAGACTCTTTCTCGTTTACACCAGCAGCGCAGTCAGTCAACTTACGTGGCCTTGGCGCGTCACGCACATTGATTCTTATTGATGGCCGTCGTCTTCCTCAATACCCGCTAGCACAAGATGGTACATCTAACTTCCAAGATATCGGCCAAATCCCTGTCGCCGCTATTGAGCGTGTTGAAGTAATGACCGACTCAGGTTCTGCTATCTACGGCTCCGACGCAATCGGTGGTGTCGTAAACTTCATTTTAAAGAAAGACTTTGATGGCGTTTCTGTAAAAGTACGCGCGGGTGACGCGACGGATGGTGGTTACCAAAATGGTCGTTTAGACGTTGTAGCTGGCAAAAACTTTGACGACAAACGTATTCTCTTCGTTGGCCAATTTGCGGGCAACGAAATGCTAAAGCAATCTGACCGAGATGATTGGGCTGGCGATGACGGTTCTAGCCGTTCTCAGCTAAGTGGCTACTCTAGCTACGGTGCAAACTTTGAAGGCGCCAACGGAACACTTCTAACACCAGCTGATGCAGGTTCTTCATGTAAAGAAGTCGTTGGTGATGCCGCGATTGAACGAGCGGATGGAAAGTGTGGTGTTAACCGCTCTGCGTACCGAACATTAAAACCAGAAAACAAACAAGTAGACCTACTTTTACGTGGTGAAATGGACATTAACGACAATGTCACTGCCATGGCAGAAGCCCGTTTTGGCTACAAGTCTACAGAATCTGAATTCGAACCTAACCCTTACAGCGTAGAAGTTGATGCCACTCACTTCCGCGGCGAAGGCGAATACACTCGCCGTATGGTCGAATTTGGACCACGCGAAAGTAACACTGAAGCCGATTCTTTTGGCTTAACCTTAGGCTTGAACGGCCTGCTTGCTGATACGTATGATTGGGACCTCTCCGCTGGTTACTCTGAGCAAAGCGTTGAAACAAGCAACCCAGCAATCTTCCTAACTCTCGACCAAGCTGTACAAAATGGTGATGTCGATCTTCTAGGGCCTATCTCTCAAGACGTTGTAGACAAATACAGCGGCACTTCAAGCAAAGAAGCTTACTCAAAGCTTTACTCTGTTAACGGCTCACTGGCTGGTGATTTGGTTGAACTTCCTGCAGGTATGTCTGGCTTTGCTGTTTATGGTGAATGGAACCGTACTGACTACAATGAGACGATTGATGCGACAACAGCAGCTGGTGGTTTCTCTGGTCTAGGTGGAACATCAGGCGGCGGTGACCGCGATCAGATTGGTCTTGGTGTTGAAGCTCTTATTCCTATCATTGAAGATTTAGAAATGACTGTCGCTGGTCGTTACGACCACTACTTCGACGACTCGGCAACTGGCGGCGCATTCACTCCTAAAGTAGCCCTAGCATACCGTCCTACTGACACCCTATTGCTACGTGGTAGCTACGGTCTAGGCTTCCGAGCTCCAGACTTGAAGCGACTATTTGGTGATCAAACTCGAGGCTTTGGTTCTGGTTTTGACCCTGTGCTTTGTGCCAACGCTGGTGGTAGCGGCCCACAAGATAAAGACAAGTACCCAGAGTGTGATACTCAGTACTTCGATACGCTTAATGGCCCTAACTCTGAGCTGAAAGAAGAAACAAGTACAAACATTAACTTGGGCCTAGCGTGGGAGCCTGTGGATGATCTTGGTGTAACTGTTGACTGGTACCACATCAAGATGGAAGACGTCGTAACAGCACCAACTTACCAAGACGTAATTAACGATCCAGGTAAATACCCAGGTACTGAAGTCGTTCGTAACCCAGATGGCACCATCAAGTCGGTATCCTATGGTCCAGTGAACCAGTCGTATGAAGAGCGTTCTGGTATTGACCTAGCGATCAAATACGCATACGACACTAATGAGTTCGGTTCATTTAACACGCGTGTTGCTGTAACGAAGATCTTGATTGCTGAATATCAAGAAAACGACAGCGAGCCTGTAACGGATGAAAGAGATTTCATGCCTGAATACACCGCAACGTTAAATCTTGGCTGGGCATATGAAGATGTCGCTATCAACCTATTTGGTAAATACCGCGACCGTATGTGTTCAAGCTACGCAAACCGTTACTACTTTGATGACTGTGATTCTGCTAAAAAAGCGGGTTACAAAGCAGAAATCGCTAGTATGACAACGTGGAACCTAACGGCTTCTTACCAATTCAACGAGAGTGGTCGTGTAACTCTTGGTGCTATCAACATGTTTGACAAAGTACCGCCTGCAGATCCTCTAAGCGATACCTCTCCATTCTATGCAACTGGGTATGACGATCCAATCGGACGTCAGCTATACGTCGAGGCATCATACGACTTCTAAAAAATATTTGGCGCGGGTTTTCCGCGCCCTTTTCGACTGACTAAAACACTGACAAGGATGCAACCATGAAATTCAAGGAATTTGGTCTCAGTGCCATAGCTGCAGCATTGCTTACTATCAGTAGTAGCTCTATAGCGGCCAACTCTGGTGCTGTCGTTTCCACACAAGCAAAAGCAAATCAATCTTCAGAAGCTTCGCAACAAAAAATCGACAATTATGCCGAAAGTACTGAAGGCATGTTGGCAGAATACAAAGGCTTACTACGTCAAATCGACAGCATGAAAGTCTACAACGAGCAAATTAATCGTATGGTTCAATCACAGCAAGGTGAATTGGACTCATTAAATAACCAAATAGCTCAGATCGATCAAACGGCAACAGAAGTAGTGCCACTAACACTTAAAATGATCGATGCACTCGATGAGTTTGTGACTCTCGATCTGCCTTTCCAGAAAAAAGAACGTAATAAACGTGTCCAAGAACTGCGTCGTCTCATGGATCGCGCCGACGTAACGACTTCTGAGAAATTCCGTAAAGTGATGGAAGCCTACCAAATTGAAGAAGGCTTCTCTCGCTCAATTGAATCTTACAAAGCTAGCCTAGATAGAAATGGGGAAACCGTGACTTACGACTTCCTACGTATTGGTCGCACGGCGCTTTTATTCCAATCTCCAGACGGTGGTGAGACAGGTATGTGGAACCAACAAACACGTCAATGGGAAACATTACCGGAAAGCTACCGCATAGCGGTACAGCAAGGCCTTCGTATCGCGAAGAAGCAAGCGCCACCAGCGCTAATCAAATTGCCTGTATATGCTGGGGAGGAATAAGAGATGAAAGGATTCAAAACTCTAGCCGCTGGTCTACTAGCGAGCTTATTTATGGTTTCAGGCGTACAAGCAGAAACGCCTAAAAACCTATCTGAACTACTCAAAAACGTAAAATCAGAAAGCATCGTTGAGTCAAAAGAGAACAAAGCCCGTGAAGCTGAGTTCAAGAACAACCGAGATAAGCAAGCGGCATTATTGCAACAGGCTCGTGAAGAGCTAGCTTCACAGCAAGCACTGGGCGATCAACTTAAAGCGACATTTGATGAAAACGATAAGCAGCTGACTGAACTAACAGAAACCTTACGTGTTCGCTCTGGTACTTTGGGCGAAATGTTTGGTGTGGTCCGCCAATATGCGGGCGAGTTTAAGGGCTTATTTGCTGCCTCTCAAAACGCTGTTCAGTTCCCAGAGCGTGACGCTCTACTAACGAAACTGGCTGAAAGCAAAGAACTGCCATCAACACAAGAGCTAGAAGCATTCTGGCATACCATTCTTCAACAAGTGGTTGCCTCAGGCGAGACAGCAACAACCCAAGCAACGGTTGTTTATGGCGAAGGTAAAGAAGCGGTTCGCGATGTTACTCTTGTCGGTGAATTTAACGCGATTGCCGATGGTAAGTACGTTACTTATGTACCTCAAACAGGTAAGTTCGAAGAACTCTCTCGACAGCCTCGCACCAATATTACACGTCATGTTGCAGGCTTTGAGTCAGCGTCAAACAGCTATGAGCCACTGTTCATTGACCCATCCCGTGGTGTAATTCTGTCTCTACTTGTACAAAGCCCTACCGTTCAAGAACGTATTGATCAAGGTGGCATTGTAGGTTACGTCATCCTTGGTATGGGTGCAGTTGGCGCTATCATTGCTCTAGTTTGCTTCCTACGCCTTCAAGTGATTGGCGGTAAAATGCGTAAGCAAGCGAAATCAGAAACCGTGATTCCTGGTAACCCTCTGGGTGAAGTTATCCAAGCTTACCAAGAACACAAAGGTGACAACCTTGAAGATCTTGAAGCGAAACTGGACGAAATCATCCTACGTAACGCACCGAGCATTGAACGCTTTATCAGCTCAATCAAACTGTTCGCTTCTGTAGCACCACTTCTAGGTCTACTGGGTACGGTTATGGGTATGATCGGTACGTTCCAAGCAATCACACTATTTGGTACAGGTGATCCTAAGCTAATGGCTGGCGGTATCTCTGAAGCACTTGTTACTACGATGCTTGGTCTGGTTGTCGCAATTCCTCTACTGTTCCTGTACACCATCGTACACAGTAAAGGTCGTCGTTTGGTTCAAACTCTTGAAGAACAGAGTGCAGGCTTCATCGCTCGCTATCAGGAAAAACTACATAAAGCCGAAAGCTAAGGAGGCGTTATGTGGTGGTTAGTTGGAGAACTTGAATCAATTAGGCGCTTCTTGGGAATGGGTGGCGATGTACTCGTCGCCATCTTCATCCTCAGCTTTATGCTTTGGGCAGTATTGTTAGAACGTTGGTTCTATTTTGCTGCCGTCGCTCCAAAAGCCATGAAAAAAGCCGTTGGCTCATGGCAGGGGCGATCAGAGCACCAGAGCTGGAACGCTAAGATGATCCGACAAGAAATTGTTTCTCGTCAGGACATTGAGAATAAAAAGGGCCTGCCAATCGTGAAAGTATTGATTGCGCTTTGTCCCTTACTGGGTTTGCTCGGCACCGTTGTTGGCATGATCCAAGTATTCGACATCTTAGCGGTAACAGGAACAGGAAGCCCTCGAGCAATGGCCTCGGGGATCTCAAAGGCAACAATCCCAACTTTAGCCGGGATGGTGGCTTCTCTATCAGGACTGTTCTTTAGTTCACGTCTTGATCATTTAGCCAAAGTCACAACGCAAAAGCTGGAAGATAAGCTAAAGCATATTGCCTGAGTAAATGGAATTAGAGGTATAGGTCATGAAAAGACGCTATAGCAGTGATAGCAGTGATGAAACCGCTATCGATATGACACCGATGCTCGACATCGTATTCATCATGTTGATCTTCTTTATCGTAACAACATCGTTCGTAAAAGAAGCTGGTCTAGAAGTAAACCGCCCGACGGCAAGCTCTGCGCAAACCGTGAAAAAAGGTAACATCATGGTCGCAGTTGGTGCGGCGGGTGATGTTTGGGTTGATAAACGCCGCATCGAAGTGGACGCGGTTCGCGCGAATATTGAACGTCTTCGTGCAGAAAGCCCTGATGGCGCAGTTGTTATCCAAGCCGACACAGAAGCAAATGCTGGCGTAGTAGTGAAGGTTATGGACCAGATCAAAATGGCAGGTGTAGAAAGCATCTCCATTGCCGCAACCAATAAGGATTAAGCTTATGCGGTATCTGGCCTCAATTGCACTGGCGCTCATTGTCTCCCTCGGGTTGTTCTGGGGGATGGACAAGCTAGTAAACAAAGAGCGCCACGAGTTAGTGTCGAATGATGACCTGCGTATGGTAGAGTTTATTCGCATTAAACCAGACGAAAAAATACAGGAGAAAAAACGCGAACTTCCAAAGCCACCACCGCCTAAGCGTCCGCCGCCGCCGCCAGAAATGAAAGTGACAGCGACAGTAAAACCGGTGATGGAGCAGACCCCAATGGATATGCCAAAGCTTGACCTACCCGTTAATGTTACAGGTGGTTCGGTGCTTGGACATTATAGCCAGGGTGGAGGTGCGCAACTCGCGGGTAGCGGAGGTCCAACACCTCTAGCGACATTCCAACCTCAAATGCCTAGGAAGGCTGCGAAAGCAGGAATAGAAAAAGGGGTCGTCTTATTAGAGTTTACTGTAAACGCACGTGGTGCCGTAGAGGACATCAAAGTTCTTAAAGAGCAACCACGACGCTTAGGCCTCGGTCGAGCGGCAAGAAAAACAGTCTCTAAATGGACATTTAAACCAAAATTGGTTGACGGGAAACCTGTTAGCTCGCGCCTATCGCAAGAAATAGAGTTCTCAACCAATTAAGGAGTCACGATGAAAAGTTTATGGAAAAGCAAAGTGGCTTCTTTAATTCTCTTCGCAGGAGTGGCAATGGCCGCTCCTACGATGGCAAAAGAAGCTCCTCAGTTATCAGATCGGACATTTCGAACCGTTAACAAAGTGCAAGAGTTGATCGCAACTGAAAAATATTCAGCAGCGAAAGAAAAACTAGCAAGCGCTTTAGAAAGCACAAGTTCGAAAAAATACGACCGAGCAGTTTTACTTCAGCAGACTGGCTTTTTGTATTCGCTACAAGACAATTATGTGCAAGCAGCAAAATACTTTGCCGAAGCATTACAGCTCGACGCACTTCCCGTTCCGGTTGCTCAACAAGTTCGCTACAGCTTGGCTCAGCTTTACCTAGCTGAAGAAAAGTATACGTTGTCTGTAAAAACGATGAAGGAATGGTTCAAGGTTGCAGAAACAACCAAAGAGAAGCCTCAAGCTCATGCTTATATCACGTTAGCGAGCGCTTATGTTCAGTTGGAAGATTACAAAAATGCAATCCCGCCAACCAAAAAAGCCATCGCGATGAGCAAGAGCCCAAGTGAGTCTTGGTACTTAATTCTCGTTGCATCTCACTACGAGTTAGGCCAGCTGAAAAGCGTTGCCAGTGTACTCAAAACTCTGACTTCAAAGTACCCTCAGAAAAAGCGTTACTGGATGCAACTTTCTGGTGTCTACATGGAGCTAGGTCAAGAGCGCAACTCTCTAGCCACCCTAGAAATGGTTTACAAAATGGGGAAACTAGAAGGAGAGAAGGAATATTTGCGCTTTGTAAACTTCTTGGCTTATCAAGGTATTCCATATAAAGCAGCCAAAACTCTTGAAAAGGAAATGGCAGCTGGAAACATTGAAAAGACGAAGGAAAACTATGACCGCCTAGCCAGCTTCTGGCAGCAAGCTAAAGAGCTAGATAAATCAATTCTCGCTTATAAAAAGTCATATAACCTCGCTCCTTCTGCTAAAACGCAAATTCAGATTGCTCGCTTAATGATACAAGACAAGCAGTATTCTGAAGCAACTCGTTTTGTAGAAAGCGCGGCATCCAGTGCCTCTAAAGAGCAAAAGGCAGAACTTGAATACATTCGCGGGATGGCCTATTTCGAGCTTAAGCAGCCACAAAAGGCCTTGCAGGCGATGAAAGGCGCTGCTCAATCGCCAAAATTCAGGTCAACCGTTAGCCCTTGGATAAATTTCCTAGAGTCTCAAGGATAATTCGAAGATTAAGTGTGAGTCAGTCGCACGCCTGGGGAAGTGAAAGCTTCCCCTTTTTTCCGTTTTATCTTTATTAACCCCTATTTTTAACCAGAGTCACTCACGCAAGCCAAATCGGGACTCTAAACCTAAAATCAGCACACTAAACGGTTGTAGAAATGGTTTTAATAACAGAGTGCGCGGATGGTAAGTCCTGTATCACGCTCCTTCTTCGCTGTTTAGGAACACTCTGGCGTAAGTAACTATTTCATCTGAGACGATCATAGACAGAAAGATCAACTGGTAACAAAATAGAGATCATGATACTCTTCGCCTCCATTTTTCTGGCGGGATTATCACCAATATCCACCCCTTTGGTGGTTGATTTCTCAATGCCAGTGCTATCGTTATAAGAATGTCGAACTTTCCTTCGGCACTCAATCAATCCAATCAAAAGTGGAACAGTACAATGGGCAAAGGTACTCTCTATATCGTATCTGCACCTAGCGGCGCAGGTAAATCTAGCTTGATCTCAGCGATGTTGGAACGCAACCCAACCTACGCAATGAAAGTGTCTGTGTCTCACACCACGCGCAACATGCGACCTGGTGAAGAAAATGGTGTCCACTACCATTTTGTAGCGAAAGATGAGTTTGAAGCCCTGATCGCTAAAGGTGACTTCCTAGAATACGCAGAAGTGTTTGGTAATTATTACGGCACATCTCGTGTATGGATTGAAGAAACACTAAATAAAGGTATCGACGTTTTTCTAGATATCGACTGGCAAGGCGCACGCCAAATCCGTGAACAAATGCCAGAAGCCAAAAGCATCTTCATCCTGCCACCATCAAACGGTGAGTTAGAGCGTCGCTTGAACACTCGTGGTCAAGATAGCGATGAAGTGATCGCAAAGCGTATGGCTGAAGCCAAGTCGGAAATCTCTCATTACAACGAGTACGACTACGTGATCGTAAACGACGATTTTGATACCGCTTTGATGGATTTTAAAGCTATCTTGCGTGCTGAAAGATTGAAGGAAGAAAAGCAAGCTGCTAAATATAAAGGTATGCTTGACGCGTTGTTAGCAGAGTAACTTCAAAAAAGTCACGCTGTAAAACATAAAGAATTTCCCGTTTTTTGCCCAGTGCGAAAAACACAATAAACTACCTGAGAAAGTCCACAAACGGTGGCTTGTCTAATTGCTAGTAAATAAAGTAGTTAGGTTGTATACTTTCTCGTCATTCTAAAATTTTAGTTAACTATTTGGAGTCCTCATGGCACGCGTAACTGTTCAAGACGCTGTTGAAAAAGTTGGCAACCGTTTCGACCTAGTACTGATTGCGGCTCGCCGCGCTCGTCAAATGCAAACTGGCGGTAAAGATGCACTAGTGCCAGAAGAGAACGATAAGCCAACGGTTATCGCTCTACGCGAAATCGAAGAAGGTTTAATTACTAAAGAAGTTCTAGACGCTCGTGAACGTCAAGAACAGCAAGAGCAAGAAGCGGCAGAGCTAGCGGCAGTAAGCAGCATCGCTCACAACCGTTAATTCTGACTTTAGAATTCAACAACCTCCCGGGCCTATAATTTGTATCTATTCGATAGCCTCAAAGACGTTGCCCAAGAATACCTAACAGAGCCTCAGATTGAGGCTCTGCGTCAATCTTATGTGGTAGCGAGAGATGCCCATGAAGGGCAAACCCGCTCTAGCGGTGAACCATACATCATCCACCCTGTCGCTGTGGCTCGTATCTTGGCCGAAATGCGCCTTGATATCGAAACCCTCCAAGCTGCTTTGCTGCATGACGTCATTGAAGACTGTGATGTAACTAAAGAAGATCTCGAAGAGAAATTCGGCAACACTGTCGCAGAATTGGTTGATGGTGTATCTAAACTGGACAAACTCAAATTCCGCGATAGGAAAGAGGCTCAGGCTGAGAACTTTCGTAAGATGGTTCTGGCCATGGTGCAAGATATCCGCGTCATTCTGATCAAACTGGCTGACCGCACGCACAACATGCGTACGCTTGGCGCGCTTCGACCAGATAAAAAGCGTCGTATTGCTCGTGAAACGTTAGAAATTTACGCGCCCCTCGCTCATCGTCTTGGTATTCACAATATCAAAACCGAACTCGAAGAGTTGGGCTTTGAGGCGCTATATCCCAACCGCTACCGCGTACTGAAAGAAGTGGTTAAAGCCGCACGTGGTAATCGTAAAGAGATGATCCAACGCATTCACAGCGAAATAGAAGGCCGTCTGCAAGATTTTGGCTTGAATGCTCGCGTCGTTGGTCGTGAGAAAAACCTGTTCTCTATCTATAACAAGATGAAAACCAAAGAACAGCGCTTTCACACCATCATGGATATCTATGCGTTCCGAGTCGTTGTTGATACCGCTGATACTTGTTATCGCGTTTTAGGCCAAGTACACAGCTTGTATAAGCCACGTCCTGGTCGCATGAAAGATTACATCGCGGTACCAAAGGCGAACGGCTATCAATCGCTACACACTTCCATGGTTGGCCCACACGGCGTACCTGTTGAAGTTCAGATCCGTACTGAAGATATGGATCAAATGGCGGACAAAGGTGTCGCGGCACACTGGTCTTACAAAGACAAAGGCGACAAGTCTGGTACCACTGCGCAAGTGAAAGCTCAGCGTTGGATGCAAAGCCTGTTAGAGCTACAACAAAGCGCGGGTAACTCATTCGAATTCATTGAAAACGTAAAATCCGATCTTTTCCCAGATGAGATTTACGTCTTCACACCAAAAGGTCGTATCGTTGAACTACCTTTAGGCGCAACGGCTGTCGACTTTGCCTATGCCGTACATACCGATGTAGGCAACTCTTGTGTTGGTGCTCGTGTTGATCGTAACCCTTACCCATTGAGTAAGGCATTGAAAAACGGTCAGACAGTGGAAATTATCAGTGCCCCTGGTGCGCGTCCGAATGCGGCATGGCTGAACTATGTCGTGACTTCTCGTGCCCGCACTAAGATTCGACAAGTACTGAAAACGATGCGTCGTGAAGAGTCGATTACTTTAGGTCGTCGCCTACTTAATCACGCACTTGGCCGTCACTCGATTGATTCAATTTATCCAGAAAATATCCAAGAAGTCTTGAATGATCTTCGCCTAGAAAGCATCGATGATTTATTGGCTGCTATTGGATTGGGTGAGTTGATGAGCATTGTGATCGCACGTCGTCTCCTTGGTGACACCGAAGAGCTCACGACAACAAGTTCAATCCCAACGGACTCGAAGAAGAAGCTTCCGATTCGTGGCGCAGAAGGCTTATTGCTGACGTTTGCAAATTGTTGTCATCCTATCCCAGATGATCACATTATTGCTCACGTATCGCCTGGTCGTGGTTTGGTTGTTCACCGAGAAACATGTCCGAACGTTCGTGGTTATCAGAAAGAGCCAGACCGTTATATGGCTGTCGCTTGGTCTGAAGACTACGATAAAGAGTTCATTGCTGAACTTAAAGTCGACATGCTTAACAACCAAGGTGCTCTTGCAGAACTGACCAACGTGATCTCGAAAACAGGATCAAACATTCATGGCCTTTCAACGGAAGAACGTGATGGTCGTCTATACACTGTGACTGTGCTGTTGACGACGAAAGATCGTGTCCACCTTGCTGGTATCATGCGTAAGATTAAGGCAATGCCTCAAGCAACCCGAGTCAGACGCAGAAAGAACTAACCTCTATCGCCACCTACTCTGTTAGGTGGCGATTTTTTATACCTCAATAAATATGAACCTAGAACGTTACAACCGTATTCACCAAGTCCTAAAAACTCGCCAAACTGATCTGACACTTTGTCTCGAAGAAGTACATAAGCCAAACAACGTCTCTGCTGTGATCCGCACCGCTGACGCGACAGGCTTACACAAAGTTCACGCAATTTGGCCAGACAAAATGCGTACGCTGAGCCATACCTCAGCTGGCGCGCGTAACTGGGTTGAAGTGGATACTCACGATTCGATTGAAACTGCGATTACCGAACTCAAAGCGCAAGGTATGCAGGTTTTGGTGACCAATCTTTCGGACACCGCCGTCGATTTTCGCGAAATCGACTACACCAAACCAACGGCAATCATTTTAGGCAGCGAAAAGGTTGGCGCTTCGGAGCAAGCCAAACAGCTTGCCGATCAAGACATTATTATCCCGATGGTGGGCATGGTGCAGTCACTAAACGTATCGGTTGCCAGTGCCGTAATTTTGTATGAAGCGCAACGTCAACGTGAAGCCGCAGGCATGTACGACCGAGAAGAAAGCGCTCTGCCTAAAGAGACAATCAACCGTATTCTCTTTGAACGTGGTCACCCAGTGCTGGCAAAGGTCGCGAAACGAAAAGGGCTCGTTTACCCACCACTCGATGAAGAAGGTCAAATCATCGCCGATGACGCGTGGTGGCAAGAGATGCAAAGCAAGTAACAGACTTTCGTCATCCTGAACGGCGGCGAAGGAGCGTGGTTCAGGATCTAATTCTCAAATATACAGATGCTGATAGTGTTAACTTCAGCGACATACTTGTTGGAAATAGAATCGTGATGTCGCTAAAGCTCCTCGGAATGATAGGTTATCAGTCAAATCATGACACTAACTAAAGCATGACTATTTTTTCCTGTACAAAAACACAGCTCCATGGTTAACATACTGCTATGTTAACCATTTTCTTGAGCCCTCTATGCCCGCCCAAATGTTATCTGCCGTCCCATTAACCTCCCTTTCTGGAGTTGGCGCGAAAGTCGCAGAAAAACTCGCCAAAGTTGGCTTACATAGCGTTCAAGATTTGCTGTTTCACCTTCCGTTACGCTACGAAGATCGTACTCGTATTTACCCTATTGCCAAACTGCATGCTGGCCTTTGGGCGGCCGTGCAAGGTAAGGTCATGGCAGTCGACACCATCTTCGGTAAGCGCAAAATGCTAACGGTAAAAATCAGCGACGGTAATGGCACTATCACGCTGCGCTTTTTCAACTTTACCGCAGCCATGAAGAACAATTTCACGCAAGGTAAGTTAGTACATGCTTACGGTGAAATTAAGCGCGGTGGCATGGGTTTGGAAATTGTTCACCCTGACTACAAGTTTTACGTCAGCGAGCAAAAGCCCGATGTAGAACAGAGCTTAACCCCTGTTTATCCCACCACCGATGGTTTACGTCAAATCACATTGCGCAACCTTACCGAACAAGCTTTAGCCCTGCTTGATAAAACCGCAGTGCAGGAATTACTTCCAGCTGGGTTGTATGACCATCAAATCACGATGTCGCAAGCGCTGCACACCATTCATCGCCCACCACCAACCATTAATTTAGATGAGTTTGACGAAGGCAAACATCCTGCCCAAATCCGCTTGATCATGGAAGAATTGCTCGCACAAAACTTATCGATGCTGGCGGTGCGTAGCAAAGGTCAGAAGGATTCAGCGCTACCTCTCGGTCCTTGTCATAAACTAAAAACGCAGCTTTTAGCCCAACTGCCTTTCTCTCCTACAAACGCTCAAACCCGAGTAGTACAAGAGATTGAAGCCGATCTAGAAAAACCGCACCCAATGATGCGATTAGTGCAAGGCGATGTTGGTTCGGGGAAAACATTGGTTGCCGCTTTGGCCGCTGTTAGAGCCATTGAGCATGGCCATCAGGTGGCACTCATGGCGCCAACCGAACTATTGGCCGAGCAACACGCTATCAACTTCGCAAACTGGTTTGAAACAATGGGCATTCAAGTCGGTTGGTTAGCGGGCAAACTCAAAGGTAAGGCAAAGGAAGCCGAGCTGGCTCGTATTGCCAGTGGTGAAGCGCAAATGGTAGTGGGTACTCACGCGCTATTCCAAGAGCACGTTGAATTTCATCACCTTGCTTTGGTCATCATTGATGAACAGCACCGCTTCGGTGTCCATCAGCGATTAGAATTGCGTGAAAAAGGCGCAAAACAAGGCGCCTATCCACATCAGCTCATCATGACAGCAACGCCGATTCCGCGAACGTTAGCCATGACTGCTTATGCTGACTTAGAAACGTCGGTGATTGATGAGTTACCGCCAGGTCGAACACCAATCCAGACTGTCGCGATTCCAGATACCAAACGCAATGATATCGTCGAACGTGTCCGAAATGCCTGCTTAAACGAAGGCAAGCAGGCATATTGGGTGTGTACCCTGATTGATGAGTCGGAAGTATTAGAAGCGCAAGCCGCGGCAGATACCGCAGAAGAGCTTCAACGTAAGCTACCGGACGTAAAAATTGGTCTAGTACACGGACGAATGAAGCCGGCAGAGAAACAAGCGGTGATGCAAGATTTCAAAGACAATAAACTGCATTTGCTGGTCGCAACGACAGTGATTGAAGTTGGTGTGGATGTGCCAAACTCTAGCTTGATGATCATAGAAAACCCTGAACGTCTTGGTTTGGCACAATTACACCAGTTAAGAGGTCGCGTGGGCCGAGGTTCCGTTGCTAGCCATTGTGTGCTGCTGTACCACTCTCCGCTGTCAAAAACCGCGCAAAAACGTCTCGGAGTACTACGTGAAAGTAACGATGGCTTCGTCATTGCGCAGAAAGACCTAGAAATTCGCGGCCCTGGAGAACTATTGGGTACAAAGCAGACAGGTCTTGCTGATTTCAAAATCGCAGACTTAGTTCGAGATCAACGCCTGATTCCCGAAGTTCAGCGTATTGCGCGTCATATTCATGACAATTACCCGACTAACGCAACAGCGATTATCGATCGCTGGTTGGGTGAGCGGGATATTTACTCCAAAGCGTAATGATTGAAAGCGAGCCAAATGGCTCGTTTTTTAATACGCCAAAAGCAAACGTTTGCTTTTTGAGAAAATCTCTCTATAATCGCGCACAAATTTTTAAGTGTGTTAGATCACACTCCACCAACCTGAGTTGACTCTGATTAACAGCAATCACAGGTAACGACGTCAACTCCACCCTGCTCTCCCATTCAGCGAGAACTAGGGAAATATTGCGACTAGCGAGACAAACAATGACAACTTCAAACCGATCTTCGGAACTGGTCTATCAACTCAACGATCGACCACCTTTGCCTCAAACCATTTTTGCCGCACTTCAGCACTTATTGGCGATGTTCGTCGCGGTTATCACTCCGTCACTGATCATCTGTCAGTCTTTGGGTGTACCAGCAGACCAAACGAATACCATCATCAGCATGTCTTTGTTTGCGTCAGGCGTGTCTTCGTTTATTCAAATTCGCACCGTTGGCCCAATTGGCTCTGGTTTGCTCTCTGTTCAAGGCACCAGCTTTAACTTTTTAGGTCCTATTATTGGTGCAGGCCTATCGCTGAAAGCCGGTGGAGCAGACATCAGTACCATGATGGCTGCCATTTTTGGTACGATTTTAGTCGCATCATTTGCAGAAATTTTTCTATCTCGCGTGTTGGAGCATGCCCGCCGAATCATCACTCCGCTTGTTTCAGGCATCGTCGTCACTCTTATCGGTCTCACACTGATTCAAGTCGGCTTAGTATCAATGGGCGGTGGCTACGCAGCATTAAATGAAGGAACCTTCGGCAGCTTAGACAAACTTGCTCTGGCTGGGACGGTACTTGGATTAATTGTGATTTTAAACCGCTCGAAAAACCCATACATCCGTGTGGCTTCAATCGTGATTGCGATGCTAGTGGGCTACATCATGGCGTATTTTATGGGGATGGTAGATACTTCTCAGCTAGGCGCAACCGAGATCGTAGCACTGCCCGTACCAATGCAATATGGCTTATCGTTTGACTGGTCTCTGTTCATTCCGCTGGTACTGATTTTCTTTATTACCGCACTAGAAGCCATCGGTGATATTACCGCAACATCTGAAGTGTCTGGTGAGCCAGTAAAAGGCCCAGTGTACATGAAACGCATTAAGGGCGGTGTGTTAGCAGACGGCTTAAACTCTGCAATCGCAGCCGTTTTCAACAGCTTCCCGAACTCAACGTTTAGCCAGAATAACGGCATCATCATGCTAACAGGAGTCGCGAGCCGCTACGTGGGTTACTTTATTTCTGGCATGTTAGTGATTCTTGGCTTGTTTCCTGGCGTCGCTAGCTTTGTTCAGCTGATTCCTGAGCCAGTACTTGGCGGCGCAACGATTGTCATGTTTGGTACGATTGCTGCCGCTGGTGTGCGTATTATCTCTCGTGTTGAGCTCGATCGCCGCGCAATTCTGATCATGGCCTTATCCTTCTCAATGGGACTTGGTATCGCACAAAAACCAGAGATCCTGCAATTTATGCCAGAATTTATTAAGAGTATTTTCTCAACTGGTGTTGCAGCAGGTGGCATCACAGCGATCATTTTAAATCTACTTCTGCCAGAGAAACTGGAAGACGAAGATGAACTTCCTCAGGAAGCGAAAGAGTCTTAAGATTATTGAGAATAAGAAAAGCCCAACCTATTTAGGTTGGGCTTTTTGTTTTAAAGGGTGCAGGCCATCGACTTACTTGGTAGGAAAACTGATTTGAGCGATTAAACCGCCTTCACTGCGATTACGTATCACCACAGAGCCTGAATGCTGGCTGATTATACGCTTCACAATCGCCAACCCTAGCCCAGTGCCTTCACTACCGCGAGCGGTGTCACCACGCGTAAAGGGTTCAAATAACCTCGCGATTTGAGAATGCTCGATACCCGGTCCGTTGTCCTCTACTGAAATCCACACTAGCTGCTTATCTGCTGTCACACCAGTGCTGACTTTGACCCAGCCATTACCATAACGTAGCGCATTCACAACTAAATTACTGATCGCCCGCTTAATCGCAATCGCGCTTCCTTTGGCTGGTGGCAAGTTAAGATTAAGATCTGTTTCAATTTCAACCTCATAGCCACCTTCAGAACTGGCAACGTCACTGGCAATCGTACTGATATCAACCGCTTCAAACGATTCTTGGTTCACCGGTTTGAGATAATCCATAAACTGACTGATGATCTCATTACATTCTTCCGTATCGCTAATGATCCCCTCCGCAAGATAGCTGTCCTCAGGAGACATCATTTCTGTCGCTAGGCGAATACGCGTCAGAGGTGTTCGTAAGTCATGGCTAATCCCCGCCATTAATAAGGCTCGGTCCTCTTCTAGCTCTTGAATACCTTTCGACATTTGATTAAAGGCTCGAGTTACAGAGCGAATCTCCGATGCGCCTTTCTCTGCTAAGGGGGGCGGGATCTCACCTCGACCGACGTCTTTCGCGGCTCTCTCTAAAGCCAAAAGTGGACGGTTTTGCAAACGAATAAACAACCAACCACCAGCAATGATCAGCAGCGCCATAATCAAACTGTTACGAAACAGCGGTGCAAAATCTTCTTCTTGCAGCTCAGATAACGGAATACGAATGATGGAGTTCGGCAACTTTTCGATGTGCATCCACAAAATGTAACTTTCATCGCCAAGCAATAAGCGTACTTCTGTAGGCGAACCCAGCTCTTGGCTCATTTCTTCAGACATCAAATCAATCGACATTGCGTGATGAAATTCAATCGCCTTATCGCTGTCAAGGCTGTGAACCGTCACCCCTAATCTTTCTAATAATTGACGCCTTAACGGTGCATCAGACTTTAAAGGTCCTTCATCATCAAGCACCAAATTGAGCTCATGGGCGAGAATTTTATTGAACTGCTGCAAACTCGGCATCAACGCGTAGTTAAAAACGGCGTAGTAAGAGAAAACTTGGCTCGCGAGAAGCAAAGAGATGAACAGCAGAATAGATTGTGTCAGTGAACTTCGGATGCGCATGGAACGTTCCTAGTGGTCCTAATCGCGAAATTTCAGCCTTCAAAGGGAAGGTAATGAAGGCTGAAGTTGCTATAGCCAAGTGCTGGCTATGGAGTGAAGAGGTTACACCTCTTTGCCGTCTGGGACGAAAACATAACCTAGGCCCCATACGGTTTGAATGTAGCGCGGCTTGCTCGGATCGTCTTCTAACATGCGACGTAAACGTGAGATTTGTACGTCAATAGAACGTTCCATTGCAGAATATTCACGGCCACGCGCCATGTTCATCAATTTGTCTCGTGACATTGGCTCACGTGCATTCATCACGAGCGCCTTTAGAACAGCAAACTCTCCAGAGGTGAGTGGCATTGCCTCGTCACCGCGGAACATCTCGCGAGTGCCTAGATTGAGTCGGAACTCCCCGAACTCCACCACTTTTTCTTCCGTGCTTGGTGCACCCGGCAACTCTACAGTTTGGCGGCGTAATACGGCCTTGATGCGAGCCAACAATTCGCGTGGGTTAAACGGTTTTGGCAAATAATCATCCGCCCCTACCTCAAGACCTACGATGCGGTCCACTTCATCACCTTTCGCGGTGAGCATTAAGATTGGCAACATATTGTTCGCGTGGCGTAGACGACGACAAATTGACAAACCGTCTTCACCTGGCAACATTAGGTCCAGCACCATTAAGTGAAAGTTTTCGCGCGTTAGTAGGCGATCCATCTGTTCGCCATTGGCGACACTTCGTACCTGAAAACCTTGCTCAGAAAGGTAACGCTCCAATAGAGCACGTAAACGAGCATCGTCATCAACCACTAAAATTTTATGATTTTCTTGCATTGAAACATCCTTTCAGAAGCGTCTATTGTCGAAAATGTATCACTGTTTTTCCTAACGTGCTCAAGCAAATTGTTACTCTTTTTATCTTAAGCGCTTTATTCTCTCTCTAGCAGGTATTTTCAGCACCTACTATTGACCATAATTCCATTCCAGTTCACGTTTGGCCTCAAGCAGCTCTTGCTGTGCCTCAGCCAGCTTGTGACGTTTTTTCTCAATTTTGTCTGCTTTCCCTGAATGCTGAGCTTCGACTAATTCTTCCTCTCGCTCCTCAACTTCTTTAGTCTTTTCTTCCACTTCTGTTTGCAGCTCTTGGCGCAGCTCACCTTCCGAGCATTCATTCTGGATAGCGGAAAGTGCTTGCTCCAAGCCTTTAATGCGATGCTCATTACCTTGCGCTTTTGCATACTCAAGCTGCTGCTCTACCGCTAACTCTTTAGCGTCACAGCCTTTCACTTCATCTTGAGCAAAAACTGAAAGTGAGAAACCTATTGTTAGTGCAGCACTACACATGACTGCTTTGTTCATTTTACTTCTCCGAGAAAGGCACCATGCCTTTATACCAAATATTCTGACGTTGAGACCCAAGTCACTTCTAGTGAACTTCATGAGACTTGAATCGGTGATAAAGCCTCAGTCTTCCGAGGCCGGTTGAGTGTATTCAATTGAGTTGATGAACCACTCTTTTTCACCTTCTGGGGTGCGTACCGTGAACTCTTCATCCACTTGTTTTTTCAACATCGCTCGCGCCATAGGTGAATCGATAGAGATGTAGTCTTTCGCATCGCCATAAATCTCTTCAGGCCCGACAATACGAAACTTTTTCACTTCTCCTGCCTCATTTTCTATTTCCACCCATGCACCAAAAAAGACTTTGCCTTCTTGTTGCGGAGAATAGTCAACGATCGTGACTTCTGGCAGGAATTTACGAAGGAAGCGGACACGACGGTCGATCTGACGGAGTAAACGTTTATTGAAGGTGTAATCCGCATTTTCTGAGCGATCGCCCAGGCTCGCAGCCCAAGTGACGATCTTGGTGATTTCCGGGCGCTTTTCATTCCAAAGGTAATCATGCTCTTGTTTGAGTTTGTTGTAACCTTCTCGTGTAATCAGCTTAGTTTTCAAATTAACTCCTATCTCAACTAAAAAATGCTGCTCTTTGGCAGCATTAAGGAGATGATATACCCAAAGATCCAATGTTTTTCAGGCTTTGGGTATCAAGGTGATAAGGCGGCCAGAGTGTTACTTTTCGTAATCCGGTTTTTGCGTCACGATGTAATTCGTATCACTCGAAACAACCGCGCCATGTTTTAGGAAGTTTTTACCTAAAATCATGCTGTAATGGAAGCGACCTCGGTCCTGTAAGTTGACTCGGATCTTCTTCTCTAATTCGCCAAGCTTAACATGCATTTCAACCACAGGGCGTACGTTCGCTTTCTCGCCTTTCTTCGCTTTAATACGCATGACGTCAACAACAGGCTTAGTAAACGCCTGTTTCATGCCAAGATCGTTCTCATAGGTAAAGCTCACCATGTCTTTGCCGTCTTTCTTAAACTGCTTGATGTTCTTAGCATTGATTGAGCTTACATCTGCACCCGTGTCTAACTTCACAGGGAAAGACATCCCCTCAACTTCCGCCACTTCGATATGGCCAGCTTTGAAAAGTGGCCTTACATCTAGTAGATGGTCTGCGCGAGTGTTCAGCAACACACCCCCCTTGGCTATGTCATGACCAAAGACGAAAAAGGGTTGAGTGTCACCCTCATCAAGCACATCGAGCGCAAACTTCATTGATGTGTCTTTCCTACCGAGAAGAAAGTCTCCTTCAACAACAGGGCGCACTGCGCTGCCAACCTTGAGCTTTTTCAACACTGGTTTGGTGATTTTTTCTTCTTTTCCCTCATCGTTCATTAAATAAAACGTGACGGACTCATCCTTACCTTTTTCTGTTACTTCAAACCCATTTACACGCAGTAATGGCGTTTTCACAGTAAAAGTGGGGTAAGCAGGGACGGTATAACCATCAATGGTGACCTGTTCTTCTGGTGAAACGACAAGAGGTTTTGATTTGAGTGCGCTTTTGAACGTTTTTTCTACGCCACCCAGTAGATTTTCTCTGTCCGTATCAATAACAAAGTGCTGACTCGCGACGTCCCGACCTAAGCGAATTTGCGAACTGAACTTACTGCGATCACGCAGATACACCAACCAACGTTGAGTTTCATTTTCGCCGACTTTTACGGGTAAATAGACTAAAGGGCGCTCGCTTTTGGTCGTTTTCAGCATTCGTACCAAGGGTAATGTCATTGGATGACGCTTGCCATTCTCGCCCTCTAACATAAAAGAGACTTCGTTATGCTTTTTGTCTACCTTGATGTCCAGTGCATGGACGTTGGTATAACGGCTAGAAGTTGAAATGCTGATCTTATATGGCACACCTTCGACTTCAACCGTCTCTTTTTTGCCAATCATTTTTGCGCTTGGCTGTTCTTGAAGATAATCGTAACCAGCGAAGACCCATGCGTTATCATCGAGATAAGTTTTACCAATCAAGATAGGAGAAGAGAATTGCGTACGCTTGGTCAGGTTCACTTCCGTATCAACGGTGTGACCAGCGATTGTCATCGGCATTTTTATTGTCGGGCGTAGGATGGGCTTTTTGCTTGTTCGACTGCGAATCGCGCTCACTCTTTCCAGATCATCGGTAATCTGTATTTCCTTCCCTGTATAAGGGTGAGGAACCGTAAAGCTAACCTTTACTTGATATGGCTTAAAGCTGTCGGCGTCCCACTTTGCCTTCGTACCACCTAAGTCATCGACAATCGCCCAAAGTAACTCGTTATCTTTCAAATCTTGGTAATCTGGGTGTGAGCTACTGACATGGATATTCTCCGCATGCATCGATGTCGTATCTGCACCAGTATCAATCTTGCCAATAAATGGCACCGCTTTTAGTTCCGGAATGTCACTGTAGTAGACGCTCTCCACACGCCCTAGTACCAATTTGTTATCGAGCTGATAAACGGGAGCTTGTGTGGTTCCTGAGATAGACTGCGCCCAACTAAGCGGGGCGGCAAGTAAGGCACTCGTAAGCGCTAACGCCAAAGACATTTTTTTCATCATGATTATCCGTATAAGCCGAGGTACATTTAGTGATATCAACAACCGTGGAATTAGGTTAGTCGATAACTGCGGATATAAGTTCTCAATTTAATTACAGTTTTGACATAAATCTGACTGATGTCCACCAGCGCCCGGTAAATTTTTGCCTCGTTAATTTAAAACATTGCAAATTCTTCGAATGACCCCAATGTTCTATACAACCAAAACCGAATTAAAAGAGAAAACACGGATGAGCCAAGCTATCTGTCGCATGATTGCTCAAGAACTGAATGTTCGCCCAGAGCAAGTCAACGCCGCTGTCACCCTAATTGATGATGGCAACACTGTCCCTTTTATTGCACGTTACCGCAAAGAGGTGACGGGGGGCCTTGATGATACCCAGCTGCGTACTTTGGACAGCCGTCTGTCTTACCTTCGTGAAATGGATGATCGCCGTCAAACCATCCTCAAATCAATCCAAGAGCAAGGCAAACTGACGCCAGAGCTAGAACAAGAGATCGCGCAGGCAGACAGCAAAACTCGTCTTGAAGACTTATACCTACCTTACAAACCCAAGCGTCGTACGAAAGGTCAGATCGCGATTGAGGCTGGTCTTGAGCCGCTCGCAGATCAGCTTTGGAATCACCCACAAACCGAGCCAGAAAGCGAAGCAAGCAAATACCTTGATGCAGACAAAGGCATCGCAGACACCAAAGCTGCATTGGATGGCGCTCGCGCGATCATCATGGAGCGCATCGCAGAAGACGCAAACTTACTGGAAAAAATTCGCAACCACTTAAATCGCAATGCGGAACTGGTCTCACGAGTCGTTGAAGGCAAAGAGCAAGAAGGCGAGAAGTTTAAAGATTACTTCAACCACAACGAGCCCCTAAGCAAAGTGCCATCGCACCGCGCACTGGCGATGCTACGCGGCCGTAACGAAGGCTTCCTGACATTGGCAATGAACGCTGATCCAGAACAGGAAGAAGGCGCTCGTCAGTCTTACTGCGAAACGATTATCGCCGATCATTATGGCGTGACGCTAAGCAGCGCACCGGCGGATACCTGGCGTAAGCAAGTGATCAGCTGGGCATGGCGCATCAAAGTATCGATGCACATGGAAACCGAGCTAATGGGCGCAATGAAAGAGCGCGCTGAAATCGAAGCGATTGAAGTATTCGCCACTAACCTAAAAGACTTGTTGATGGCAGCACCGGCTGGCCCTCGTGCAACACTTGGTCTCGATCCGGGTCTGCGTACAGGTTCAAAAATCGCGGTTGTCGACTCAACAGGTAAAGTGCTTGCAACCGAAACCATCTACCCTCACCCACCACAAAAACAATACGACAAGTCAGCACAAATCGTTGAGCAGTTGGTGCGTAAGTACAACGTGGATTTGATTGCGATTGGTAACGGTACGGCTTCACGTGAAACCGACAGCTTTGTCGCAGACGTCATCAAACGTGGCAACCTGAAAGTTCAGAAGATCATAGTAAGTGAAGCGGGGGCTTCGGTTTACTCAGCGTCTGAGCTTGCAGCAAAAGAGTTCCCGAATATGGACGTATCACTGCGTGGTGCAGTGTCGATTGCACGTCGTTTGCAAGATCCATTGGCTGAACTCGTGAAAATTGATCCGAAATCTATTGGTGTGGGTCAATACCAGCACGATGTAAGCCAATCTATGTTGGCAAAACGCCTAGATGCGATTGTGGAAGACTGTGTAAATGCGGTTGGTGTTGATGTGAACACCGCTTCTGCCGCACTATTAACACGCGTAGCAGGCTTATCAAGCACCATCGCGCAGAACATTGTCGACTTCCGCGATGAAAACGGTCGCTTTGAAGCACGTACAACCTTGAAGAAAGTACCTCGTTTAGGTCCTAAGGCGTTCGAGCAGTGTGCGGGCTTCCTACGAATCATGGATGGTAAGAACCCACTTGATGCGTCTGCGGTTCACCCAGAAGCGTACCCGGTGGTCAAAGCAATTTCTGAGAAGAACAACAAAGACATCAAAGCACTGATTGGTGATTCAAGCTTCCTTAAAGGTCTGCATGCGGTCGATTACACCGACGATAACTTCGGCGTTCCAACCATTACAGACATCATCAAAGAGCTGGATAAGCCGGGTCGTGACCCACGTCCAGAATTCAAAACGGCGACGTTTGCAGAGGGTGTAAACTCGGTATCTGACTTGGAACCGGGCATGATTCTAGAAGGTGTGGTATCGAACGTAGCCAACTTCGGTGCCTTCGTTGATATTGGCGTTCACCAAGATGGTCTCGTACACATCTCTGCACTGACAGATCGTTATGTGTCTGACCCACGTGAAGTGGTGAAAGCGGGCGACATCGTCAAAGTGAAAGTGATGGAAGTTGACGTGCAGCGTAAACGTATTGGTCTATCGATGCGTATGAACGACGAACCGGGTCAAGACAACCGTAGCCAACGCTCATCAGCAGCGCCGCGTCGTAATGACCAACCGCAGCGTCGTCAGCCTCGCCGTGATGATTCGTCATCGAACAGCGCGATGGGCGGTGCATTTGCTGCAGCGTTTGCTAAAGCGAAAAAGTAATCTTACCTAGGCTTCACCGCTAACGAGCTTTCATAACTAAAAAGAAAACGCTCCAATCAGTCAACCTGCTTGGAGCGTTTTTGTTTGAGTAGGATATTGAGTCGTCATAATACTGCTATCACTTCTGACGGGGTATGGGGAGCGACTGCATGACCATAATGAAACTTGATCACCTTCCTGCGCTTTTCCATTAATCCTTCATTGATCGCAGCATCCAAAATGCGCTTTGGTAAGCGAAAGCGGATCGCGTAGCCTTTCCCCTGGTCTTCACTATACGATTTGAGCGCAAGCAAACTAAAAAGCCGTTCTAGTGTATCTTCCGGCTCTTCTTGATAACGCGTGTCGACTTCCGTTTCCATATCATAATCAGGATGCTCTGAAGGATCCCAAGAAGACTGACGTCGGCGCTTGTCATCACCTTTTACTTTTCGCTCTGCATTGGTTTTGGCCAATGCGACCGTTGGCGTTACAGGCTCTCGGACTTTATTGTCGCGAGCTGCTTGTTCCGTCTGCACATTCACGGATGGGGCGATCAGTGGCACACTTACGTTGGTCGGTGACACAATCATTGCGAACCCTCCTCAGAGTCGCCCAACTCGTCAATATGGCTTAGCTTTATTGGCTAATAAAACCTCACCAGCCTTTATATCGACCACTTTTTAAACAACTTGAGGTATTTCCGTTCGCACTTGCTCAATCGTGAGCAAACTCTCGGATTTGAACACAAAATTCGTCATGTTCGGTGATAAAAGGCGCATGAGAGGACTGATTAAAAACAAACTGCTGGGTATGAGGCAACTGTTCACTCAAATCGTTAGCTACTTTAATTGGCACCAACCCATCTAAACGGCCATAAAGACGCAACATTGGAACAGAAAGAGACGTCAACGCATCGCGCAGATCCACATCAGCAAGGATGTTTAGCCCAACCAACAGCGATTCAGGGTTTGGCTGAGGGCGCGATAGTACCGCTTGCTTGAGCTGTTTAACATCTTTACGCGCTGATGGGCTGCCCATCGCTTGCAACGCCATAAAGCGCTCAATGGTCAGTGAGAAATCTTCTAGCAACTGAGAGGTGAACGCACTCAGTACATTCGGTTGAATGCCGCGCCACGGTTTTTCTGCGGCAAATTTTGGTGAGCTGGCAACCGTAATCAACTTAGCCACGCGCTCGGGCATATTTAACGCCACATGCGTCGCCACTAAACCTCCGAGGGACCAACCAAGCCAAATCGCTTTCTCTGGCGCACCTTGCACCACCAGGTTAGCAATATGGTCTAAATCTTCAGCATGAGATTCGGCGCTATGTCCGTACCCCGGAAGGTCAACCACATGAACTCGGAAATAAGGTTGAAGAGACTCGACTGTCTGCTGCCATACCGCACCATTCATGCCCCAACCATGCAGTAACACCAAATCTGGTCCCTGACCAAATGACTGCCAGTGTAATTTCGTGCTCATGCTCTCAATCTCTCCCACTTATTTTATTCCCTACGGCTTCAGCCAAGCGTTAGGCTGAGTAAAATATCACCATGAATAAACGCTATGTTATCTCATCACTGGCAAAACATCATGCATCGCGTATTGAGCAGTCAATGCGGCCTGTGTCGGTTCCCTATTCAAACACCAAGCCACACAAATACTCTGCGCTGGTGCGAGCACTGTTTAAAATACCTAACTCCGGTAAAACGATGTCAACGCTGCGGTTTATCATTACAGAAAGAAGAAATGAGTACGGATAGTATTTGTGGTGAATGTCTTTCAAAGCCACCGCCATGGCAAAGGCTATACACGTTAGGCGATTACGACTTTCCCCTTTCACGGGAAGTACAACGCTTTAAAGATCACGGAGAGTCTTGGCATGTAAAAGCATTAACCGAGCAACTGGCACAGCGCATCACCACGCCAGCTCCAATCATTACCAGTGTGCCATTGCACTGGCAGCGTTACCTGCGCCGGGGTTTTAATCAAAGTGATGTTTTAGCCCGACACCTCGCCAAGCAATTGCAGACTAATTTTGATGCGAAGGTCTTTCGTCGAGTAAGGCTCGCCCAATCACAGCGTGGTAATACCAAAACAAGCCGTGAACAAAACTTAAAAGGCGCGTTTATTCTCAATAAGCGCCCTCACTCTTCCCATGTTGCCATCGTCGATGATGTAGTCACCACAGGCAGTACCGTCCGACAATTATGTCATTTACTACTTGAAGTTGGCGTAGAAAGCATCGATATTTACTGCATCTGCAGAACACCTGCTCCTCGTTCTCTCTAGATCGCTTCGCCATGCCTTAGCATCAAAAAGACTAGACCCATACGTCAACAAGAGTAGAATAGCAGCAGTAACCTACAAATTTACTCGGGTATTCGTCGTGTCAAATATTACTATTACAGAAACTGCGCAAACGCATTTCGCTAACCTTTTAGGTCAACAACCTGAAGGCACTAACATTCGTATTTTCGTTGTGAACCCAGGTACACAAAACGCTGAGTGTGGCGTGTCTTACTGTCCACCAGAAGCAGTAGAATCGACCGACACTGAACTCTCTTACAGCGGTTTTTCAGCTTACGTTGATGAGCTAAGCCTGCCATTCCTTGAAGACGCTGAAATCGATTTTGTTACCGATAAAATGGGCTCTCAGTTAACGCTAAAAGCACCTAACGCTAAAATGCGTAAAGTTGCGGACGACGCACCACTGGTTGAGCGCGTTGAGTACGTTATCCAAACTCAAGTGAACCCACAACTTGCTGGCCACGGTGGTCACGTAAACTTGGTTGAGATCACTGAAGACGGTGTTGCGATTGTTGCATTTGGTGGCGGTTGTAATGGCTGTTCTATGGTTGACGTAACACTAAAAGAAGGCATCGAGAAAGAGCTGCTAAACCAGTTCATTGGTGAACTAACCGCAGTTCGTGATGCTACAGAACATGACCGTGGTGATCACTCTTACTACTAAGAGTAAACACTGTCAGAAAATGGGAGGCTTCGGTCTCCCATTTTTGTATCGATACTGAGGTGATGCTGAGATGCTTAGCTCGACTCGTAAAATCCGCTAGAAACTCAGGCGGAGTTCTCATATATTAAGAATCTTACGCATCTCGTAAACGCCAACGACACCAAGGAGCCAGCGTCATGCCGAAACGAACCCCACCAGAGATACTCTCATGCCAGACGGTTGCAAAATCCAAACTGTTTGCTGTGGAAGCGCTCGACCTTCGTTTTTCCAATGGTGAGCATCGTACTTATGAGCGTATGAAGCCAAGTGGACGAGATGCTGTAATGGTAGTCCCTGTAACAGAACAAGGCGATTTATTACTGGTGCGTGAATACGCCGCTGGAACTGAACGTTACGAGCTAGGTTTCCCAAAAGGGCTGATTGACCCAGGAGAAACACCACACCAAGCTGCGGATCGTGAGTTAAAAGAAGAAATCGGCTTTGGCTGTAATCAGTTAACCCCGTTGAAACAAGTTATCCTCGCGCCATCTTACTTTTCGAGCAAAATGACTCTATTTTTAGGACAGGCGCTTTATCCAGAGAAGCAAGAAGGCGATGAGCCTGAACCACTGGAAATTGTGCGTTGGCCACTTGCGCAAGCCGAAGAGTTATTAACTCACATGGATTTCTGTGAAGCACGAAGCATCACAGCGCTAATGTTGGCACTGAAACACTTACCAAACACCACTCACAAGCATAACCAATAACGGTCATTAGAACCGAATAACACTGTGAGTAAGGACTATCACTTATGCCAATGACAAAAGATCTATCTCACCTACTTCCTCAAGTCATCGAGATTGCCCGCAGTGCTGGGCAAATGATCCTCGAAATATATGAAAAGAAGCAATACGAGGCCTACACCAAAAGTGACGAAACTCCCGTAACAAGTGCAGATATTGCAGCTCACAAGTTCATCACTGAACGCTTGAGTGATCTGACGCCTGACATTCCCGTGTTGTCAGAAGAAGACGCAGACATAAGCTTAGAGCAACGCGCTCAGTGGGAACGTTATTGGTTAGTCGACCCTCTTGATGGTACTCAAGAATTCATCGCTCGCAGTGGTGACTTTGCCACTATTATTGCGTTGGTCGACAACAATCGACCAACCATGGGCGTCGTTTACGGCCCTGTATCTGGCGTGACTTACTACGCTTATAATGGCAAAGGCGCCTGGAAAATTCCCGACATGTCGGACAGCGTCAAAATCCATACACACAAACACGAACAGCCAGAGCAAAGCATCGCAATTGCTATTAGTCGTCGCCAAGACATCAATCGTATTACTAACCGTATGAGTAGCGCCTGGAATTACGACTTAATACCGCTCGGTTCTGCGGCATTGAAAGCATGCCTCGTCGCGGAAGGGGCGGTAGATTGCTATCTCCGACTAGGTCCAACAGGTGAGTGGGACACCGCTGCGACACAATGCATTGTTGAAGAAGCTGGCGGACGTATTCTCAGCACGCAATTAGAACCGCTGTCATATAACGAGCGGGAAACACTAGAAAACCCGAACTTTATTGTTCTTGGTGATGCGGATTTACCTTGGAATGAGATTTTACAACGCAAAGATTAAGCGCCCTATCGGTAAAATTTAGAGCACAAAATTCTAGCAATAGAAAGGCCACGAATATCTTCGTGGCCTTTTCTTTTTGACCTTCTGTACAGCACTTGGAGTATTTGGCCTACTATGTTCCAATTGCCTGTAAAGCTGAACGAAAGAAAACAAATCAATTAAAAATCATGGTTTTAAATTTCCATTCATTCCCAATGTACAGCGAATAGAGGTTTTAGCTTACGATGATCCAAAAGCAAAAAGAGCTGCACAATAGCAGCTCTTTTAAGATATTGGATTTTGTCACGATAGGTTAGAAGCGCCCTTGGTAATTAAACTCATATTGACCTTGAGCATTCGGCTTACCCAACCATTTCAGTTGCTCCCCCATGCTGGATGGGAACTCTGCACCAGGTTTGAACCACGCTTTGGTTGAGTACCGTTGATTAGGCATCAGTTCAGCGGAAAACGCCGCAGAGACTTGTTTGCTGCTCTGCTCACCAGTTGCCGTCAATACACTATCCTGACAGTTTATATCGGCAATCACAGGACCGAGATCTAAGCTGCCAACGGGGCTTTGAATACCACTGGCATTCCATACTAAAGTGCCTTCACCGTTCTTACACCAAGGCGCAGCATAAGTCGCATGACGAATATTCAGCTCAAGCTGCCCATCAACACCAACAGGCACAGGGAGGCGCGCTTGCTCAACAACTTTTACCGCCGGAATCGAGGCAACTAAGTTTTTGGCATAAGGGCCATCACTTAAGCTATAGCCGACAAAACCGCGCCCACGAACGTCCATTTCACTACCACGACCAAAGCGCACAGCAAACTCAGCTTTACCTGTCAGTAGACTCGACCATTGGAAATCCCAATTAACTTCTCCAAGGTTCTGGCGCTGCCAACGAATACTAGCAGCTTGACCTTGCCATACCGAACCGTTGGCTCCTTGAATGTCCAGGCCTCTCACTGTTGGTGCTTGTTGTAACACCCAAGAGACTGGTAATCCCATTAAAAGACTGACTGAAAAAAAGACGATAAAGATAACAACGTAAAGTACTGCTCGCTTCACCTTAACCTCGCTTAAACTGAAGGCGGTTTACATCGATCATGCCCGCTTGCTCTGTTCGGTCGATATCTAAAAATTCGACTTCAATACCCTGTTGCTCTTTCAAGTAACGTAACCAATCCACTAGTTGATTAAACGCGAGTGGTTTGATCCACACTTGAACGCTCTCATTACGAGGTTGTACGCGAATCAACTCAACTTTATAACGACGAGCTGAAGAAGAAACCAACTGATTCAACGGTTGACTAGAGTAGCTCACACCGCTGCTTTTTCGCAGTGCAGTGATGCCATCCGCTTTATCTTGTACCCAAGCTAGCAACTGTTTTTCGCTTTGAATACGTGACTGAGCTAGCTCCGCACGTTGGCTCATTGGCTGTAATAAACCCCAATAAATAATACCGATAACGGCAATAGCGCCACATCCCATGACCAAACGCTGCTCACGCTGCGAGATGCTGCTCCACCAAACCTGAGCTTGAGAAATTAAATTTTTCATCATCACCTCACAAACGCTTCAAAACAAAGCTGCCAACCACAACGTTATCGCTACGGTTCAACTGACCTTGCTCAACATTAAACTTCTCTGCCAATTTCACACGAGCCTGCTCAAAAGGTTGGAAGTCTGAACTACGAGCCTGAATACGTACTTCGCCACGTTGTCCGTCGTATTTAAAGCTAGTGATCTCCAAGTCGCTGACCTGACCAAGCGTCGCGGGTAATGCCGCCAACCATGACAACATTGCCTGCTGACCACTTCCACCAGATAAGCGGCGCTCTTCATCATCCATTTGTCGTTTGAGGTAACTAACGGTAGGAATGCGTCGTTTATTTGGGAACACCTGGCGGAAAATACGCTCACTCTCCTCACGATACGCTTGAGCTTGTGCTTCGTACTTGTGGACCACGAGCAACTGCTGCGCAACCATGACAACGATAAGCACCCCCGCAGCAATGGTGGCTTTTTGCCAGAGCTTCCAGTATTTACCCCAAGAAGATTTCGGCTTGAAGATCCCAGTCAGCAAATTGACTTTGCTTTCTGTCACCCCCTTCGCCAGTAAAGCCATCGTCATTTCTTCTGGTTGTGGCTCCCATATTTCAGGTAACGCAGATTCCGGGACCGAGCTATAGCAATCGAGCTTCCAACCTTCATGATTTTGTAGATAAGAAGAGAGGTAAAGGTCTAACCAAGAAGCGTCGACAACCGCGCCCTCTGTTGCAGAGTGACGAATTAGCCATTGCTCGCCAATCATTGCAGCACTGCTGTGCTCTCCACGAACCGGTAACGCAAGCACATCGGGTAAAATGCGTTTAATGGCGATACCTTGGCTTGAAAAACGTTGCAGTACAGTCTGAATCCAAGCACGTTCAACTGCGCAAATCTGCGCTTTGTCCGCTTGTTTACCCAACACGCTAAAGTGCAGGCCATCAACGTCCTGAGCAACTTCGTCTTCCACTAAGTACGGTAACATCGCCTCGAATTGGCGTGTTGCACCAGGTGGTATATCCACTTGCGTCAGGACCACATCATTACTCGCCAACAGCGCCACAACTTGGCGCTGACCAGCATATGAGACCAATTCATCTAAGTGTTCCCACCCGGCGATTTCACCGCTAGCAATCACTTCCTGTTGATCTATCGACCACACCACCCAAGGAATGGTACTTTGTTGTTCGCTACTCAGCCGAACGGTCAGAAACTCGCTCACTGATCCCTCCAAAACGACGGCGAACTACAGTCACCGTTTCTCTATTTGTACTTTGCAAAAGGCTTCGGATACGTACACGTGATTCATCCACCAACACTTGTGCATCCAATTCAAAAAAGGCGCTATCCACACCCAAATAGCCTTTGGCGTTTTTCTTTACATCTTCACTTAAGCCAGCCATTTCTGACTCTGCTAAAAATTCATCAATGCTATCCCACCCATCAAATGGGCGTTTTTCAATTAGCTGAATCGCATCACTACTGCTTAAGTTTGGTGAGAACATTGCCACCAAAATCGGAGCTTGCTCAACATCAATCGTATTCACGTTTAAACGCCAGTCATCACTTGGTAATGCACAGACCAGCGGCTCCAATTTTTGGAAAATTTCACCACTCACCTGATAGACAGCCCGTAACTCGGAAGCATCTGCCATCCAACCATTTGATGCTAAATAGGAAGGCTTCATCGCTTCATATGTGCTGTCTTCAACCCCAGTAGTCGAACGGACAGAGTCGTCAGCATCAATATATTCCCAAGTAGAGTCTGCAATGATTTCTGCTTGATATGGCTCGACATCCAACTCTTCTAATAGGCGCTGCAATACATTCACTAAATATGGTCTTGTAATTTGCTGACCCGTTGGTTGCACACGACTCAATACATTTAGATTAAAGCACGCTTGCTTGTCTCTAATTCGTCCCGCCGCTTGACCATAATCTAACGGATAGACTTGCTCTTTTATCGCCCACGGTTGACTCATATTAATCGTGTCGGTGTCTTTATAACTTTGTTCGATACCCACTTTTGCTAGCGCCTCGACGCCAAGGCTGTACCAGTACGCTTGCTGGTAATTGATTTGATTAGCGCCTCGCTGAAACTGCAAGAACAAACGTTCCGACATGCTGGCAGCAACCGTCGCCATAATCGCCAGCAACATCAACACTATAATCAAAGCAACACCGCGTTGACGGTTAACCATTATTGCTGTCTCCTGAACTTTCATCTTTCTGACTCAATGTGCCATCAGGAGTGAGATAAGTGCGGGCAATTTCTCCATAGTCTTTGAGAGTGAGAACAACAGAAACCGCTTTCGGCAGCGCTTTTTCTTCAGCCCACTCTTTTTTCCATTGCTTACCATCATAGAAACGCATATCAAATGACTCGACCTGCGTTAGCAATGGAGTAACAGTACCTTGTTGCCCAACCGGCGTATCAGGATAGCGCCACCATACTCGCTGCAGTGTTTCTTCTTTTAAGCGATAGCCAACCTTGGTTACTTCTCCACGAGGGAACTGCTGCTGAGGGTTGTGCCAACCTAAACGGGCAAACATCAGTCCTTTGGTATCGGAGTCCAACAGGTAATCGGACCAAAAAATTAGCCGGCTAGCAGGCTCTTCACCATTAGTACGTGTTTGACGCATCGCCATTTGACGAAAATCGTTATCCATCATAACCATGGCACGCTGAATTTCGTTTAAGCGTTGGGTTCGTTCTTGTGATAGCGCATTGCTACGCTGTACTTGCGATACCACTTGGTACGCTGCGACACTTAAACTGGCAAAGATGGCAATCGATACCAACACTTCAATAAGTGTAAAACCTTTTACCCTTTGGCGCGTGTTTGCGCGGAGATGATTATTGCGCCACATAGCTTCGTACCGTTACTACAGGGCTCGCGCTTTTCTCTACCGAGACGCTCACATCAAATGCTTTCAGCAATGGCTGCGTCGTGGCGACTGGCGTGACTTTCCAGAACCAAGTGCGTCCTGCCAGCTCTTCTGTGCCGTTTTTCGCTTTGAGTTCTCCGGTATTCAACATCACATTTGCCATCTGATTATCCACAACCATGGCTGCAAACATTTTTTCTTCTAGATAACTGATTGTATTAATATGCTGGCTCACAGAGCGAATGACACTGATGGCAGCGGTAGCGAAAATTGCCAGTGCGACCAATACTTCCAGTAAGGTCATGCCTCTCGTCCGGCGATGACTCAAATTTGGGCGAGCTTGCTTAAAATTGCGCATTCTCATCCTCTTTCACTTCTTCGCCCGGAGCTAATAACAAAATTTGTCCACTTTCTTTGCCAATGACTCGCCAACCGTCATTAAAGGCATCACCATTTTGCGGAAAAAAAGACAGGGTAAATGGCGTGACTTCGGCGCTGGAAAAGATAAACACTTGCGGTGGCTGAATTTTCTTTTCGTCCTCTTCTTCTGCGAACATGTCTTCATCAAAAAGAGAACCTGGTTTGAATAAGCGCTCATCATTATCCCAAGCACCACCTCCGAGCTCGAGTTGTAGCGTAATATCTTCTTCTAGCTTGGTTTTGCTCGGAATCTGCTTTAATTTCAGAGGCTGCCAACCTTCTGAGGTTAAACTCAGTAGAGCGTAGGTCGATTTGGTATCATCCACTCGAACGCCAAAATCTTTACCGCTCAGCACCGCTTCTTCATTGAGCAGCTGTAAACGCTGAAAAAAGCTTTGAGCATACTGTTTGGAAAGATCTTTTTGGCTAGTCGGTAACGTCGAGATCACGGCCACAGCCGTAAGAGATAGCAAAACCAGCACCAATAGAATTTCTATCAATGTAAAACCGTTATGTTTTCGCATTTGTTTCATTAGTGCTGGCTTAGGCTCAATTATTGGAAGTCTTGCATGTTCCAGTTGCCAATATCTGCAGCTGGACCTTCTCCACCCTCTTGGCCATCTGCGCCTAGAGTGAAGATATCGATTGTACCGTTATCACCTGGGCTTAAGTATTGGTACTGGTTGCCCCAAGGGTCATTAGGAAGACGTTTGATGTAACCACCATCACGGTAGTTGCGTGGCTCTGGGTTAGATGGCTTACTAACCAATGCTTCTAGACCTTGGTCCGTTGTTGGGTAAACGCTATTATCCAACTTGTACATATCTAAGGCATTTTCCAACGCGACAATGTCCGTAATCGCTTTTTGTTGGTCAGCCTTCTCTTTGTTACCCAATAGGTTTGGAACAACAAAACTTGCCAAAATACCTAGGATAACCACAACAACCATCACTTCTAAAAGTGTAAAACCCTGTTGTTTACTACGCTTAAACTTCATTTTTTTCTCCGAAAGTTAGATTAAAGCCATGCCGTTAGTAGACACGTCTTAATTCGAAATTATCCACTCATCAAGTTATTCATTTCTAGCATTGGCATCAAGGTCGCCATCACAATGAACAACACTAATCCAGCCATTAATGCAATCAGCGCAGGAGTAAACACACCCAGAGCAATATTGACTGTTGATTCAAAGTTTTGATCTTGGTTATCGGCAGCCCGCGTCAACATGCTCTCTAATTCACCACTTTGCTCACCACTGGCGATCATGTGTAGCATCATTGGTGGAAACAAGCGAGTTTGATCCAACGCCTTACGCAGACTAGCCCCCTCTCGAACGTTATCCGCTGCAAGCAAGACTTGCTGCTTCACATAACGGTTAGACATAACATCTACCGCAACGCGCATACCCTCTAGAATTGGAATCGCACTGGAAGTACAGATCGAAAGCGTTCGTGCGAATCGTGCGGTATTCAAACCTCGAGAGATCTTACCTATTAGCGGTAAGCTCAAGATTTTTCTGTCCCAAGCTAAGCGAAAGTCTGGCTTTTGCAACGCCAGTTTGAGGCCATAGAAAAGCGCCACCAGCACAACGAAAATAATCAGCCCCCAATCTTGCACAAACTCACTGGCTGCCAGTAAAAATTGCGTCGATTGAGGTAACTCTTGGCCCATCTGAATGATGGGTTCAATGATTTTAGGAACAACTGTCGCCAATAAGAACGAAACGATGACAACCGCGAATACCACCAAAACTACAGGATAAATCATGGCTTGAAGCAATTTAGATCGCATCTTTTGGCGGTTTTCGACGTAGTCTGCCAAACGCTCTAATACGGTATCGAGGTGACCTGATTTTTCGCCCGCCGCAACCATGGAGCGGTACAGTTCATCAAACACATGTGGGTAATCGGCAAAACTGTCGGCAAGCGGATAACCCTCTGTTACTTTCGAGCGAACCGCAGCCAACATAGAACGAATCCTCGGCTTTTCAGCCTGCTCAGAGACCGCACGCAAACACTCTTCCAAAGGCATACCTGATTGGACTAGCGTAGACAATTGCCGTGTGATGAGTGCCAGCTCAGATGTTGAGACGCCGCGCTTAAAGCTGACTGAACCTGAAGACTTAGCCGATTTAGCTTTCGTCTCAACCACTTCAATCGGGATCATCCCTTGCTCTTTGAGTCGCTGGCGCACTTGTCGGGCGTTGTCCCCTTCTATCGTGCCTTTTTTATGCTTGCCTTTTGCATCTAGCGCTTTGTACTCAAATGCCGCCATTAGGTTTCCTTCGTCACTCGCATCACTTCTTCAAGTGACGTAATGCCACGACGCACTTTGCTTAAACCATCGCTGCGAATACTTGGCGTATGGGCGCGAACGGCTCTCTCAATTTCTTGCTCACCAGACTCTCGGTGAATCAACTCTTGTACTTGCTCATCAACCATAATGAGCTCGTGGATACCTGTTCGACCTCGGTAGCCTTTTTGGTTACACGCTTCACAGCCTTTTGCTCGGTGCAGTTCTAACGGTTCATGCGCTTCCATACCAAACAGTTTTTTCTGTTCCGCATCGGCTTCATACGGCTCTTTACAGCTTGGACAAAGCGTTCGAACTAAGCGCTGCGCTAGCACCCCTAATAACGAAGAAGAAATAAGGAATGGCTCAATACCCATATCACGTAGACGCGTAATCGCACCCACTGCGGTGTTGGTGTGGAGAGTCGACATTACCAAGTGACCCGTTAAGGACGCTTGCACTGCAATTTGTGCGGTTTCTAAGTCACGGATCTCACCGACCATCACCACATCCGGGTCCTGACGCAGAATGGCACGCAAGCCGCGCGCAAACGTCATGTCGACCTTTGGGTTCACCTGAGTTTGACCGATGCCATCAATATCAAATTCGATCGGGTCTTCAACCGTTAGAATGTTGCGTTCGTTGCTATTGATCTCTTGCAAGCCAGCGTACAAGGTGGTGGATTTACCAGAACCTGTCGGGCCCGTCACCAAGATGATACCGTGAGGGCGGCCAATCAAGTGACGGAAGTTGTCATGCACTGAAGGGGTCATGCCCAAACTATGTAAATCAAGACGAGTCGCGTTTTTATCCAACAGACGCATTACCACGCGCTCCCCATGAGAGGACGGCATCGTCGATACACGCACGTCCACCGCACGACCACCGATACGCAACGAAATACGGCCATCTTGAGGCACACGCTTTTCTGCGATATCTAGTTTAGCCATAACCTTCACACGAGAAACCAGCAAAGGCGCTAGCTTACGACTTGGGGTCAGAACTTCACGCAATACGCCATCGACACGGAAACGAATCGAAAGGGTTTTCTCGAACGTCTCAATATGAATATCCGACGCACCTTCTTTGATCGCTTCGCCCAACATGGCGTTGATCAATTTGATGATTGGCGCATCGTCTTCCGATTCTAATAAGTCTTCATCATGCGGCAGTTCTTCAGCCAAAGAGAAGAAATCATCGCTATCAGCACCAATATCTTCCATCAACTGACGCGCTTCAGACGAGTCGCGTTGATATGCTTCAGTCAGCTTTTTATCAAAGGCTTCTTTATCGATAGGTTGCGGTACGAAGCTTTTCTTTAATACACGACGGACTTCAACCAGAGCCGCAGGGTTAAGCGGCTCGACATAGTAAAGAATAGGTGGACGCTCAGGATGCTCTGTCTCCAGCACCAGTTTAAAGCGGTTGGCAAAACTGAATGGCAGACGACGCATACTTGGCGCTGTGTCTAACATATCAACCATTAGTTGTTTTCCATTTGATCAATAAACGCTTGAATCTCTGTTGGGTGCTGACGCTCCTGGCCAAAGGCTGGCATAACCGGGATCTTCTCGTCAGCCATCAACTTCAAACCTTGATCCGCTTTGTAAAGCTGTTCTGCGCGAATAAAGTTGTATTTACGCTGCGTAATACCGTCGGCCGTCACACCATCGCGAATAATCGTCGGCTTGATGAACACCATCAAGTTACGTTTTTCTGTTTGCGTGCTAGTTGACTTGAACAGATGGCCAAGTACCGGAATGTCACCCAATAGCGGCACTTTAGACTCACTTTCAAGTGCGCGTTCATCGACCAAACCACCAAGAACCAACATCTGACCATCTTGGATCATGACAGAGGTGTTTAACTGTCGTTTAGCAAAGCGAACGTCAACCGCACCGTTTGCGCCTAATACGTTGGAAACTTCTTGTTCAATGTTTAACTGTACAGAGTCACCTTCGTTAATTTGTGGCACTACTTTGAGTTTGATACCGACTTCTTTACGGTCAACCGTTTGGAATGGGTTGTCGTTGTTTGAGCCAGCCGTAGAGCCCGTAATAACCGGAACCTCTTCACCCACAATAAATGATGCTTCGCCATTATCCATTACAGTGATACTTGGAGAAGATAGAATGTTTGAGTTGGAGTCAGAAGCAACAGCACTAATTAGCGCTGTCCAGTCACCCATGACAATACTCATTGCCGCACCATTTACTCCGCTAAGTGCTGACGCTAGCGTAGAGTAGTCACCTGATTCAGTAACATCATATGGCGTTCGTTCGCCATTAGAGTTGGTATAGTATTCAGTTCGGGTTTGATCTTTTGCTTCTTCTAGCCCAACCATCACCTGACCAATCGGGGCTCCTGAGTTACCGTACTGAATTACAGCACCCGTTTCTAATGAACCCCACTGAACACCTAGGTTAATACCATCACCTTCAGACATTTCGACAATTAACGCTTCAATAAGAACCTGAGCACGACGAATATCGAGTTGAGAAATGACGTCTTGTAATGCCATCATAATATCTGGTGGCGCTGTTAAAACTAACGAGTTAGTTGCAGCGTGAGCAGCAATGACGACCTCACCACGCGATGCACCTGATGTTTTCTGACCGGCTTGTTTTTCAGCTTGCAGGTTATCGGAAACACCTTTCAATACATCCACCAAATCTTCAGCTTTCGCATTTTTCAGGTACACAACTCGGTTGTTACCTTTTGTCGCCATTTCAACATCAAGTTGACGAATCAAACGTTTCAAGCGGGCTCTTACTTTTGGATCACCAGAAATTAAAATCGCGTTAGTACGTTCATCGGCCACAATTTTAGGTTCAAGGAACTCTGGCGTGCTTTTCTGATTCGCACTTTTATTCAGTGCTTCAACAATGCGTACCATTTCAGCAGCAGATGCATTACGCAGCTCTACCAATTCAATTTCTTTATCACCGGCTTGGTCAACACGCTTGATGATCTCTGCTAAGCGATTCACTACTGCCGCACGACCTGTGATCAAGATAATATTCGCTGGATCATAATGAACCACGTTACCGGCACCGGCGTTATCAATCAGCTGACGAAGTAGAGGAGACAACTCTCGAACCGACACATTACGCACCGCGACAACTCGAGTGATAACACTATCGCCTTGCGCGCTGCCATCACCTAACACAGGGATTGCTGAGGTTTTTGAGTCTTTTGCTTTGATAACCTTAAGTACCCCATTGTCCATCTCTACGACTGCGTAACCGTATACTTCAAGGACATTAAGGAAAAAGCTGTAGTATTGCTCTTCGTTAAGAACGTCATAGCTGCGGACATCGATTTTACCGCGTACTGAAGGATCAACAATGATGGTCTTTTCGAGGTTACGACCCACTATGTTGATGAATTCTTGAATATCAGTGCCTTTAAAGCTCGCACTAAATTCGTTTGCCATTGCACCTGGTACGCAGAGTAAACTTCCTGCTAGTAGCCAAGCACTTTTGCTGAACCAATGTTTCACGTATGTCTCCCTGAACTTACGCCGGTTGCCTAAGTCTTACAATTGGATATAGATATCGTACTGTTGGCCGTCTCGCTCAACAGTTAAATTTAATTCTTGCGGATCGCTCATCACTTGCATCAGTTGTACTGAAGAAGACGGGTCACTTAAATCGATCCCGTTCAGTTGAACCGCAATATCGCCAGGTTGTAGTCCTACATCATTAAATAATGCGGCATCACGACCAGGTGATACTCGATAACCAACAATGTCTCCGTCTTTTTTGACGGGTGAAATGGTGATGTATTTAAAAACGCTTTGTGGATCTTTCGCAATTTCCTCGCGGATTTGCTCTAATTTCTCTCCAACGTCAGACGTCGCTGCTTCTGCTCGCTGAGCTTGCGCCCTGGCTACCTGCGGCGATTCAGATAGCTTCTTATATTCTATACCTTCCATCATTAAGGTCTCGTCTCGACCTTGGTTATCAATGATGACGCGATCCACCAATACCGCTTTTAGTGTCGCACGTGTCCCTTCGATTTCTTCACCCAAACCGTACGTAGCTTGCTTACCTCGGTTAGCAATAACAGCAAGGCTGGTGTTGGCATCACTACTTGCAACCGCACCGACCAGCGTAAGGTTAAGGCGCGTCTTAGGGGCGTCTTTAACAATAGGCTGTTCTACAACCGCCGCTTTTTGCTCAGTGTATTTACCGAATAGGTTGGCATTCTGAAGGGCATTAAAATCTATCGCGTCGCCTTTATTGCTCGCAGCAACGCTACTCGCCGATGGACGCCATTGCGGCACTTCCGACGATTGAGGTATGGCTAACCACACAATTTTGCCAAGTATCCATCCGGTTATCGCAATAAACAGACAGGTAAGCAACAAGCTAAGTTTGGCTTGAATGGTATAATGATTGGACTTGATCTGAGCCAGTAGCGGTCTGCTTGATAATCCTGCACTTAGCTCTAAACGTTTCACTGAATGGATTCCTTTATTCTAACGTCCGTCATTTAAGCTATAACGATAGCTATCGACTTTAAATTGCTAAATTTGCAATAAAATTATTACTCAACAAAGAGCAGTGAACTATATCACAAGTTGTCTTTCATACCTTTTTCTTATGCAGTTTTTGCCAACTCCCTTGAAAAAAATACGCCTTGACTCCATCTGTAGGTGAATAATCCATCACTCATTGCCGTATTCGGGCAGTGATTAGATAGCGTAGTGTTCTATGAGTTCCCTAAATGAAGCCGTTAGGCTAGATAAATGGCTATGGGCCGCAAGATTTTACAAAACCCGCTCCATCGCACGTAACATGGTCGATGGCGGTAAAGTCCACTATAATGGCCAACGAAGCAAGCCGAGTAAAATCGTTGAAGTGGGCGCTGAAGTCAGACTTCGTCAAGGCAACGAAGAAAAAATCGTGATCATCGAACAAATCTCAGATCAACGCCGAGGCGCTCCCATCGCACAAACCTTATATCGCGAAACCAATGAGAGTATCGCGAAACGTGAGGAACACGCGACTCAACGTAAGCTTAATGCCCACAACCCAAGTCCGGAACGCCGCCCAGATAAAAAGCAGCGCAGAGACATCATTAAGTTCAAACACCAATAAAAGCCGGAATTACCAACGAGGAAAGCACTCCATGGCAAATAATGTTTTAAACCGCTACCTATTCGAAGATCTTTCAGTACGTGGCGAGTTGGTACAATTGGATGAAGCGTACCAACGTGTTATCTCCAGCAAGGAATATCCGGCAGCAATAGAGAAACTGCTGGGTGAGCTACTCGTTTCAACTACTCTTTTAACTGCCACTCTTAAGTTCGAAGGTTCGATCACCATCCAGCTACAAGGCGACGGTCCTGTGTCTCTTGCCGTTATCAACGGTGACCATAACCAACGTGTTCGTGGCGTAGCTCGCTGGGAAGGCGATGTTGCCGATGACGCAAACATTCACGATCTAATGGGTAAGGGCTACCTTGTGATCACCATCGAACCGAAAAACGGCGAGCGTTACCAAGGCGTCGTTGGATTAGAAGGTGACACTTTAGCAGAAGTGCTAGAAGGCTACTTTGCAAACTCAGAGCAGTTAAAAACGCGCCTATGGATCCGCACTGGTGAGCATGAGGGCAAAGCACACGCAGCAGGTATGTTGATTCAAGTGATCCCTGACGGCACTGGCTCTCCAGATGATTTCGAACATCTAGAGCAGCTCACTGACACAGTAAAAGATGAAGAATTGTTTGGTTTAGAAGCGAACGAGTTATTGTATCGACTATATAACCAAGACAAAGTACGTCTGTACGAGCCGCAACCTGTCGAGTTCCATTGTGGCTGTTCACGTGAGCGTAGCGGTGCCGCAATCATCACCGTTGAGAAAGCTGAAATTTATGACATTTTGGCAGAAGTTGGATCAGTTTCTTTACATTGTGATTACTGTGGCACAACTTATACGTTCGACGAATCTGAAGTCACTGAACTGTATGCACAAGCTTCTACAGACAAGAAAACCCTGCATTAATTTACATAGCTTATCAAGCACGTAATTTACCCTACAAAAGGCCAGCTTAATGCTGGCCTTTTTGTGATCAACCCCTCGTAATAACTAGCCTCAAGCGTAATAAAACAACTGCTTAATTTTAAACAATTAATAATGATTTTGCCCTAGCGCAAAGGATTGCGTGCACGATAGACTATTCCCACCAATATGTGACGGGTTACCTAAAACCTTATTGAAATCATGGGTAAATTTTGAGCTATCTCCCTGTTTTCTCCCCGCCCCGTTGCTAGCATGGTGAGCAGATTAAAATTAAAACATTCTTACAAAATCCCTACAAAATCCTTATAAGGAGCACCTATGACCGTTATGGAACATACTAAGGCTGCAACACTTGATCTAACCAAGCACGGACTGCATAACGTAAAAGAGGTTATTCGCAACCCAAGCTACGAAATGTTGTTTGAGGAAGAAACGCGTGAAGACCTAACCGGTTATGAGCGCGGCGTGGTTACTGAACTAGGTGCGGTTGCCGTTGACACTGGCATCTTTACTGGTCGCTCACCAAAAGATAAATACATCGTCAAAGACGCTACGACAGAAGAACATATGTGGTGGACGTCTGATCAAGTGAAAAATGATAACAAGCCAATCACTCCTGAAGTGTGGGACGAGCTAAAAGAACTGGTCACAAACCAGCTTTCTAACAAACGCTTGTTTGTTGTTGACGGTTACTGTGGTGCAAACCCAGATACACGTTTGAGCATTCGTGTTATCACAGAAGTCGCATGGCAAGCGCACTTCGTTAAAAACATGTTTATTCGCCCGACAGAAGAAGAGTTAGCGACATTTGAACCAGACTTCGTAGTAATGAATGGCGCAAAATGCACTAATCCAAAATGGGAAGAGCAAGGCCTGAACTCAGAAAACTTCACCGTATTTAACCTAACCGAGCGCATGCAACTTATCGGTGGTACTTGGTACGGCGGTGAAATGAAGAAAGGTATGTTCGCCATGATGAACTACTTCCTTCCACTAAAAGACATCGCATCAATGCACTGTAGCGCTAACATGGGCAAAGATGGCGATGTAGCGGTATTCTTCGGTCTATCTGGTACGGGTAAAACGACCCTGTCGACTGATCCTAAACGTGCGCTAATTGGTGATGATGAGCACGGCTGGGATGATGACGGTGTCTTCAACTTCGAAGGTGGTTGTTACGCAAAAACCATCAAACTTTCGAAAGAAGCGGAGCCGGACATCTACAATGCAATTCGTCGTGATGCACTGCTAGAAAACGTAACAGTACGTGGCGATGGCTCTATCGACTTTGATGATGGTTCGAAAACAGAAAACACACGTGTTTCTTACCCTATCTACCATATAGATAATATCGTTAAGCCAGTATCAAAAGGCGGTCACGCGAATAAAGTGATCTTCCTATCAGCCGATGCATTTGGCGTACTGCCTCCAGTATCTAAATTGACACCTGAGCAAACTAAGTACCACTTCCTGTCTGGCTTTACCGCCAAACTAGCGGGAACAGAGCGCGGTATTACTGAGCCAACACCAACTTTCTCTGCTTGTTTCGGCGCGGCGTTCCTAACGCTTCACCCAACTAAATACGCAGAAGTACTGGTTAAACGCATGGAAGCAGCAGGCGCTGAGGCTTACCTAGTGAATACTGGTTGGAACGGCACTGGCAAACGTATCTCTATTCAAGATACACGCGGAATTATTGATGCCATTCTTGATGGTTCGATTGAAGATGCACCAACTAAGCACATTCCAATCTTCAACCTTGAAGTACCAACGTCACTACCAGGTGTGGATCCTAGCATTCTAGACCCTCGCGACACGTACGTTGACCCACTTCAGTGGGAAAGCAAAGCGAAAGATTTAGCAGAGCGCTTTATCAATAACTTTGATAAATACACAGACAACGCTGAAGGTAAATCCCTGGTTGCGGCTGGTCCTCAGATTGATTAAATCGAGTAACAGCGACGTCGCGTAAACGCAGTGAAAAGTTGGCATTAACTTATCACCTTTACGTAGGCCAAGTTACAAAAATTGCTTCAAGCCCCTCTTTTGAGGGGCTTTTTATTGAATACCACAGAATATTGATACAAGCTAAAGCCTATCTAGTTTTATTTCATAACACACGTAGGTTCTAGCAAAGATGAAAACAGCGCGTCGAGTTCTACTTCTGTTACTGGTTATCTTAGTTGCCATTCCAGCCGCTACGATTGCGCTGCTAACAACATCTTACGCGGACGCAACCTGGCGCTTGCTGTCAAACACCTTTTCTCTTCCTTTCCGGGCCGAAAGCGTGCGTTATGGCTTTCCCTATCACCTAACTTTACAACGCGTGAACACCAGCGGAGACGATGCGTCTTACATCGAGCAAGTCGATTTATGGATGAATCCCGATGTTTATCGCGATGGTAAATGGATCGTTGATAGTTTATTGATTGATGGTATGAGCTTGCAGTATGGCGCACCAAAGCTCCCAGCTTTAGATAACGTTTTATTCCATCAAATCGCGCTCAAAAATATTGATTACGCCGACGAGCAGTTCTCTGCCAATGGCATTGATATTCAAATTCAATCACCACAATGGAATGGTCAGTTAATACCATATGGCGAAGTTCAACTTGCGGCCGACCAACTCTATTGGAATGGCGAAGCCTTTAATCAAGTCTTAGTCGATATAGACTACAAACCGCAAGACAGTACGCTTTATGGCACCTCTTTTAACTGGCGTAACAGTCAAATATCTGGGCAAGGGGAGCAGTATCCTCAAGGCTGGTCTTTAGTAAATGTGACCATCAACAAGCTGAAACTGAGTAATACGCAGCGCCAATCACTGCTTGCAAAACCTTGGCACGATCTACCATTTAACATTAATCATATTAATAGCTTAGATTTGCTTAACGCCGATATTGAATGGGGCGACTGGCACTGGCAGAACTTGGATCTTTCTGTGGAAAACGCCACACTGCCACTGTCTCTCTGGAAGACAAAAGCTCAAGTGTCATTGCAGGCGGATAGCGTTCGATTCCAGCAGCAAACCGCAATAGAGCCACGTTTGAGTGCCGCTATCGAGCCAGGAGTAATCCAGCTCAACGAGCTCAGCTTAGATTGGCAGCAAGGTCGAGTGCAAGTTTCTGGATTGTTCACGCCAACACAATGGAAGCTCAAAGAAGCCTCTATTCAAGGCCTCAAGTGGGCAACACAGCCAGAAGACAACCTAAATTGGTGGCACGCCGCCACCAGCGAGTTAGAGCATGTTGCAATCGAACGACTCGACATTGAGCGCAGCCAAATTATCCAGCTATCTCACGAACCTTATTGGCAACTTTCCGGTTTAAATATCGAAGGGCAACAGCTTGATATTAAACAGTCGGCTCAACGTTGGGGCCTTTGGCAAGGCGAATTGGAAGTCAGCGTTGTCAACGCCAGCTATGACCAAATACTCACGTCTCACGCAGCACTTGCCATGCAAAGCAAAGATGGCTTTTGGCAATTGACTCGCCTTTTTGCGCCACTCGAGCAAGGCTACGTAGAAGGCATCGGACAAATAGATTTGAGTACCCCGAGCCAACCTTGGGCGCTCAACGTCAATGCTGATGGTATTCCCTTATCGCTCTTCCACGATTATTTTTTACCCGACACACTGGCTATTGATGGTTTTTCCGATCTCAGCCTCGATCTACAAGGGTTATCAGGTGATCGCAACATGCTGGCCTACAGCTTATCGGGTGAAGTGGAAGCCAATCTCCGAGATACCCGCTTGAAGTCCCAAGCGGATCATTCGCTCAAAGCCATTACCTTAAGTCCACTGCGTTTAAGCGCGCAACGAGGGGAAGTTGCCATAAAGCCGGTCACCATCTCAGGAAAAGCCATAAGTGGTAAGGTTTGGGGTACATTTGATATGGCCAACAACCCGCTAAGTGGCATTACTTATCAATTGGAAGAGTCGTGCGGAAACATTGAAGGCGATCTACTAAGTGGCGAAACCCACCGTAATGAGTGCGTGAACGCATCAAAACTGGCCGAGCCTACTGATATTGAGACTCCACAGAAAAATGAACCTTCCATCGAGAAGCCAATCGTGATTGATAACATCAATTTGGAGACTCAAGAGGAAGAGCTTTACGAAGAAGTTATCGAAGAAGATGAAGTACCCGACACGAATTCCGCAGCAGAACAAACCCTCTCACCGACAGAGCAAGAAGGTGAAACAGATAAGCGCCCAGCAGATCAGTCGGCGCTTACCCCATCAGCAACTGAGTAACTGCGAGTAGTTCGGTATCAACATATAGGTACCGACAAAATCAACAGCTGGCGTGTCACCACTATAAATCACTACGTGAATAACGATGCGTGCTTTGCGTCCCGACTCCAATCGGTCTAGGTCACCACTGATCCCATCCAACGAAGTACTCGCCACGGGGTTTTGTTCGACTGGTTGACGATAGCGAATCGAGCTGTCGGCCAACACAATATCACCGTGCAGCCCACGCTCTTTAAGCAGCAGCCACGTCATCCCCCACCCTGTCAGGGTTGCTAAGGTAAAAGCTGACCCAGCGAACATGGTGTTATGCGGATTAAGGTTAGGATTAAGCTGCGCACAGCATTCAAACTGGTAACCCGTGTACTGGTTAATCTTGATCCCCATTTTGTCGCTAATTGGGATTTGTTGCTCCCAGCGCTGTTGAAGCTCAGTACACCATTCAGGGCGACGTAACACATTGGCCATCGGATCCAGTTGCTTCACCATTTGCTGATGGCGCACAGGGCCACGCTCATCGGTCAGCTCACCTCGACGCTCAAAGCCATTTTTTTCATAAAAGGCGATGGCATCTTCACGGGCATTACACACCAAGCGTTTCGCTCCTTCCTGGCGTGCTAACGACTCTAGTGCAACCAAAACCAGCGAACCCATCCCTTTGCTACGGCGATTATTTTTAACCGCCATATAGCGGATCTGGCCATCATTGTCCGGCGTAATGTATAAACGGCCAATCGCCATAGGACGACCTCGACCATCAACAATCATGCGGTGATGACTCATTTCGTCGTATTCATCGCGCTCTGAGCCGATCGGCATACGCCATGGCTCACGAAGCAGTTGCCAGCGAAACTGATAATACTTGTTTATCTGATTATCGGTTTTGGGAGTAATGAGTTTGAACATATCAATCCTTTGAAAGCACAACACTAATCAGTGTCGGAAAAATTACTCCAAGCCAATTCCATGAGCTTGGAGTTAAAGCTTAGACTATGGCGCCTGTGTTACCAGATTAGACCTGCAACCAAAACGTCACAGGACCGTCATTCACCAAGGACACTTTCATATCGGCAGCGAAGCGGCCACGCTGTGTGGGTAAGACTTCTTCACACAAGTCAGAAAAGTAATCATACAAGCGCTCTGCATCAACAGGATGCGCACCGCGAGAAAAGCCAGCTCGCGTGCCTTTTTTTGTATCCGCAGGCAGCGTAAATTGAGAAACCACCAGCACTTTACCTTCCACCTGTTTAACGTTCAGGTTCATCTTGCCTTCGTCATCTTCGAACACACGGTAGGTTGTAACACGCTCCATTAAACGCTTTGCTTTAGCTTCATCGTCGTCCTTCTCTACGCCCAATAAGACCAGCAGACCACGATCAATTTCTCCTACGACTTCACCATCCACGCGGACGGCTGCTTCACTGACTCGTTGAATTAGCGCTATCACTACTCTCGCTTCCTTCATCTGTTAACTGAGATTCAGCGGTCGAGTGTATCATGTCTAAATCTTCACTCCAGTGCTCTCGCTCACCAAGCGCAGCCGTAACTTCCGCCCCCAATAACACGATCATCCAGCATAAATACACCCAAACAAATAAGATAGGAATCGCCGCTAACGCGCCGTAGATGAGCTGATAAGACGGAAACTGAGTGATGTAAAGCGCAAAGCCTTTTTTACTCAACTCGAACAGTATCGCGGCGACTGCTGCCCCCATGGCACCATGAGCGAGGTGTACTTTTTTATTCGGCACTAGAATATACAAGCCAAGAAAAGCAAAAAAGGACAGCAACAACGGTAGCCAACGCAGAAATAAATTAAACGCACCAGATAATGTCTCGTTCTCTAAAATTTGCAGCGAAGTCACGTACGACGTCGCCGCAATACTCGCACCGACCATGATCGGCCCTAACGTGAGTACCATCCAATACATAGAGAATGAAAAGACTAAACGGCGCTTGTCTTTAACTCGCCAAATGTAGTTTAAGTTCTTATCAATGTTGGAAATCAGCATGACCGCTGCGATGAATAAAAACCCACCGCCAACCGCGCTCATTTTGCCCGTATTCGCCACAAATTCCTGTAATGCCGTATGTACAGCTTCTCCAGAAGCTGGCACAAAATTCTCAATAATGTAGCCTTGCAGCACCTCACCAACGTTCGCAAAAACGGGAAATTTCGACAATATTGATAACAATACCGTCAGCATTGGCACGATGGATAACAAGGTAATGTAGGCAAGATAGCCCGCGTTCACATTCACACGGTCATGCGTTAATCGCTTAAGAAGATACTTAAAAAACGCGACGCAACTTGGCAGTAGATTGATTAATCTCGCCTTGTAACTCTCTGATAACTGGTTCATAGTTCATCCCATAATTAGCGCCGAGGACATAAGAATGCCTTATTTATTAGCAATTGTACTATCAATTTTCACTTTAACAGGGTGTCAATCTGCTTATTACTCAGCAATGGAGCAGGTTGGGTATCATAAACGAGATATTATGGTCGACCGCGTCGAAGATGCCAAAGAATCTCAACAAGATGCACAAGAAGAATTCACCAGTGCACTTGAAGCCTTGTCTGCGATCACCAACTTTGATGGTGGTGAGCTAGAAAATGTCTACAACAACATCAATGACAAATACGAAGATAGCGAAAAAGCGGCTCAAGACGTACGTGACCGTATTGCTGCGATTGAAGACGTATCCGGCGCACTGTTTGATGAGTGGCAAGATGAGCTAGAGCTGTACTCGAGTGCGAAACTGCGTCGTTCAAGCGAGCAAAAGCTACGTGAAACCAAAGCCTCGTACAAAACCATGCTTAGCGCTATGAAGCGTGCAGAGAAAAAGATGACACCGGTACTGGACACGCTGCGTGACAACACGTTGTACTTAAAACACAACCTTAACGCCAGTGCGATTGGTTCTTTGCAAGGTGAGTTCTCTAGCTTAGAGAAGGACATTCAGTTTGCGATCAAACAAATGAACGAAGCGATTGCAGAGTCCGATAAATTCCTACAAAAGCTCAATCAAAAGTAAATGATTTAGACCTCCTCCAAGTGAGGAGGTTTTAGTCGGCGACCTTACCGAGTAAACCGATGACTCTTCGAACAAAGCCTACCCTCTCTGGCACAGTTCCCCATGGCACTTCTACCACTTCATAACCCAACTCAGTATAGACACTCACTAACGACTGATGAATCTCCAATGCTTCTTCAAAGCTGTGCGGACGCACTTCATCTTGTACGTAAATGGATGCTTCAGGTCGACAAGTAAACACCTGACTATGGTACCCAGCGCTTTCGGTTAAGAAAGCTTGGTCAACCTTACAGCCGCCCACTTGTAGGTATGCAATGATGTCGGGGATGGCGCGATCAACAAACGCAACATCATGACAACGCGCATCACTCTTTTGTTTGTCCATCAACCCAAGGCATAACTTGGCAAACTCAGGTAAATTCGTCCACGGCAAAATACCATTTTCTAACTGGCTTTGCTGCTCAATCAAGTCGCGAGACCCTTCAGGAAACGTGGCATAACCACACGCGTCTAGCGCATTCAGCAGTGTTGTTTTTCCCGCACCAGGCCCACCGGTGATAATAATCGGGTTCATATTCAACTCCAGAAAACAAAAAGCCCCGAGCATAACTCGAGGCTTCTTCTTAATTGAATCGCTTAACGAAAATTATTTCGCGCCACGAGAAGCACGCTTACGGTCGCTTTCCGTTAGGAACTTCTTACGGATACGGATGCTTTCAGGCGTTACTTCTACTAGCTCGTCGTCATCGATGAATTCTAGTGCTTGCTCAAGAGTCATCTTGATAGGCGGAGTAAGAACCTGTGCGTCATCTGTACCAGATGCACGAACGTTGGTTAGCTGCTTACCTTTCAGTGCGTTTACCGTTAGGTCGTTGTCACGGCTGTGAATACCGATAACCATACCTTCGTAAACTTCAACACCGTGACCGATAAATAGACGACCACGCTCTTGAAGGTTGAACAGTGCGTTAGTTAGCGCTTTACCCATCGCGTTCGCGATTAGTACACCGTTTACACGTTGACCGATGTTACCGCCTTTGTGAGGGCCGTAGTGATCAAACGTATGGTAAAGAAGACCTGAACCTGAAGTCAGTGTCATGAATTCCGTTTGGAAACCGATCAGACCACGTGATGGCATAACGAAGTCCATACGCACACGACCTTTACCGTCTGGAGACATGTCTTTCAGCTCACCTTTACGTAGGCCGATGTTCTCCATGATGCCGCCTTGGTGCTCTTCCATTACGTCGATAGTTACCGTTTCGAACGGTTCCATCAACTGACCATCCTCTTCTTTGATGATTACTTCTGGACGAGATACCGCAAGCTCAAAGCCTTCACGACGCATGTTTTCGATCAGGATAGAAAGGTGAAGTTCACCACGACCTGATACGCGGAATTTATCTGGATCGTCTGTTTGCTCAACGCGTAGTGCAACGTTGTGTACCAATTCCTTCTCAAGACGCTCAAGGATGTTACGTGACGTTACGAACTTACCTTCTTTACCCGCGAATGGAGACGTGTTTACTTGGAACGTCATTGTTACTGTTGGTTCATCAACAGACAATGGTGGTAATGCTTCTACTGCGTTTTGTGCACAGATAGTGTCAGAAATTTTCAGCTCGCCAAGACCAGTGATTGCGATGATATCACCCGCGTTAGCTTGTTCCACTTCGTGACGCTCTAGGCCAAGGTAGCCCATTACTGTACCCACTTTACCGTTGCGAGTTTTACCGTCAGCACCAATAATGGTTACCTGCTGGTTTGGCTTAACGCTACCACGAGTTACGCGAGCCACGCCGATAACACCAACGTAAGAGCTGTAGTCTAGCTGAGAAACTTGCATCTGTAGTGGACCATCAAGGTCAACATTTGGCGCGTCAACAACATCAACGATAGTTTGGAATAGTGGTTCCATATTCTCGCCAGTTTCGCCTTCTTCTAGAGAAGCCCAACCATTAAGTGCTGATGCGTAAACTACTTTAAAGTCTAGCTGGTCATCAGTTGCACCTAGGTTGTCGAACAGGTCGAACACTTGGTCCATAACCCAATCAGGACGTGCGCCAGGGCGGTCAATCTTGTTGATTACAACGATTGGTTTTAGACCGTGAGCAAACGCTTTTTGTGTTACGAAACGCGTTTGAGGCATTGGACCATCGACTGCGTCAACGATAAGTAGTACTGAGTCTACCATCGACATGATACGCTCAACTTCACCACCGAAGTCCGCGTGTCCCGGAGTATCTACGATGTTGATACGGTAATCGTTCCAGTCGATTGCTGTGTTTTTAGCAAGAATGGTAATACCGCGCTCTTTCTCGATGTCGTTCGAGTCCATGACTCGCTCTTCAGCTTCACCGCGAGACTCAAGCGTGCCTGATTGTTGTAGCAGCTTGTCAACCAACGTGGTTTTACCGTGGTCAACGTGCGCGATGATCGCGATATTTCTTAATTTATCAATCTGTGGAGTAGCCATGGATATTGATTCACTTAGATAGATGAAATGCCCCCACGCTGAGAACGGGTGCTCTCTGGCGACATTTGCTGATTAAAAAAACGGCCATAATGTACCAGATTTTAGCAAAAAGCCTAGAAATATGTGATCTACTCCCGAGCATTTCTGCGATTTTTACGCTTAATGCCCATTTTCTTCCTCAGAACGAATTGATTAAACGCAACTTTATTCTAATCGATGCATAATTCAAATTGACTCTTGCTCAAAAACTGGGCTGAATACGCAATGTACCTGTCACATTATGGTGCAACAATGATTTTTGGCACCATAATAGTGCAAGCAAAGATCATTTTGGTGCAAGCAAGTGCACCAAACTAGCATTCAAAAACACAATTGCTTGAAATTAATGGAATATTTTTTTTGGCACGGTTTTGGCTTAAGTTAAAACAGCATCGATTAATGAAAAGTCAAATTGATTAATCAATGCCAGGTTTCATGAATAATTCATAAATCGAGCTTTTACCGCTTATTAACACTGGAGGTTATCCAAGATGTCAGTAGAAAACGTTCTATCGCTGATCCAAGAAAACGAAGTTAAGTTTGTTGACCTACGCTTCACTGATACAAAAGGTAAAGAGCAGCACATTTCGATCCCTGCTCACCAAATCGACGCAGACTTCTTCGAAGAAGGTAAAATGTTCGATGGTTCATCAGTTGCTGGCTGGAAAGGTATCAACGAATCAGACATGGTAATGATGCCTGACGCATCTTCTGCTGTGCTTGACCCATTCACGGAAGACGCAACACTAAATATCCGTTGTGACATCTTAGAGCCTGCAACAATGCAAGGCTACGACCGTGACCCACGCTCTATCGCAAAACGCGCTGAAGACTTCATGCGTTCTACAGGTGTTGCAGATACTGTACTTATCGGTCCTGAGCCAGAATTCTTCCTATTTGATGACGTGAAGTTCTCGACAGACATGTCAGGCTCTTTCTTCAAAATCGACGACGTAGAAGCGGCATGGAACACAGGTTCTGACTACGAAGAAGGTAACAAAGGTCACCGTCCAGGCGTTAAAGGTGGTTACTTCCCAGTAGCTCCAGTAGATTCATCTCAAGACATCCGTTCTGCTATGTGTCTAGTAATGGAAGAAATGGGTCTTGTTGTTGAAGCGCACCACCACGAAGTGGCAACGGCGGGTCAAAACGAAATCGCAACTCGTTTCAACACGCTAACAACCAAAGCTGACGAAATCCAAATCTATAAGTACGTTGTACACAACGTTGCTCACGCGTTTGGTAAAACAGCGACGTTTATGCCTAAACCACTTGTTGGCGACAACGGCAGCGGTATGCACGTTCACCAGTCTCTAGCTAAAGATGGCGTAAACCTATTTGCTGGTGACAAGTACGGCGGTCTATCTGAAATGGCGCTTTACTACATCGGTGGTATCATCAAACACGCTCGTGCAATCAACGCATTCGCTAACCCATCAACCAACTCGTACAAACGTCTTGTACCAGGCTTCGAAGCACCAGTAATGCTAGCTTACTCAGCGCGTAACCGCTCTGCTTCAATCCGTATCCCAGTGGTACCAAGCCCGAAAGCACGTCGTATCGAAGTTCGTTTCGGTGACCCAGCGGCGAACCCATACCTATGTTTCGCAGCAATGCTTATGGCTGGTCTTGACGGTATCAAGAATAAGATCCACCCAGGCGAAGCGATGGATAAAGACCTTTACGATCTTCCAGCTGAAGAAGCAGCAGAAATCCCAACTGTTGCATACTCACTAAAAGACGCGCTAGCAGAGCTAGATGCTGATCGTGAGTTCTTAACAGCGGGCGGCGTATTCTCTGACGACTTCATCGATTCATACATCGACCTTAAGTCTCAGGACGTAGAGCGTGTGAACATGACAACTCACCCTGTTGAGTTCGAACTTTACTACTCTGTGTAAGGTCGACACTGTGTAAAATGTAAACACAGCAATAAAATATTAGGCTCGCCTCGCAGGCGGGCCTTTTTTGTATTCGCCACTCAAGCTTCGACGTTTAACATGAGGGGATAATAAAAATACGCTTAGAATTTTTCCTTACAGGTCAAAGAGCTAAGCCATTGAAACGTGAAATCATCGAACAAGAGAAGGTGAGCAATGAAAGTTCAGCTTATTCCATCACTGTGTGCACTCAGCGGATTGTTAATCGCCTCTATCGCCTTCGCGCAGGTCGCGTATACGTGGGTAGATGAAAATGGCGTGGTTCACTTTAGCGATACGCCAAACAAAGGAGCAAAAGCGATCGCACTGCCAAACCTTGAAGCCAGCGCACCAGCTCCTGAGGTAGAAAGTACTGAATCGCTCGCACCTCAGACTACGCCATCTACTGCATCACAAAACAAGCCAGATAAAACAACCGAGAAGCCTCTCCCATTACAACTCTCGATGCTGGCTCCCAAGCACAACGAGACCATCCGCAGCAATCGAGGCATCATCAATATTCAATTAGAAACCAATCGCAAGCTTGGTATCGGTGAGCAATTGCAATTGTTACTCGATGGAAAACCTTATGGTGCACCACAAAACCATATAGTGTGGCAGTTAAACAATATTGACCGAGGCACTCACACACTTGCTGTGCACGCGAAAAGAAGCGGCAAGCTTATTGCATCTACTAGCCCTATAACGGTGCATTTACATAGAGCAAGTGTTAAGCCGACCGTAAAAGGGGCAAAATAGAATATCTGGTGAAAAAAATCACATCACAGCGATGCTTTTCACTTTTTCTTCTAAGATTTATTCGCCATACTTAACGTTCAATTGCACCATTATTGTGCATCGCACAATCTTAAAGCAAAACAAGGACGTAATGTGGATACCAGTCTTCCTAGTGCCATTCTCAACAATATGGTGACAGCAACGCTGATTCTTGATGATGGATTGGCCATCCGTTATGCCAATCCGGCTGCCGAATTGCTGTTTTCTCAAAGCGCCAAACGAATTATTGAACAATCACTTTCTCAATTGATTCAGCATGCGTCGCTGGATCTCGCGCTGCTCACTCAACCGTTGCAAAGTGGCCAAAGCATCACCGACAGTGACGTCACTTTCGTTGTTGATGGCCGCCCTTTAATGCTAGAGGTGACGGTTAGCCCTATCACTTGGCAAAAGCAGTTGATGCTTCTGGTCGAGATGCGCAAAATTGATCAGCAGCGCCGACTCTCTCAAGAACTGAACCAACACGCCCAACAACAAGCAGCGAAGCTGTTAGTCCGAGGGCTTGCACATGAGATTAAAAATCCGCTTGGCGGCTTACGCGGTGCGGCGCAATTGCTAGAAAAAATGCTGCCAGAGCCCTCTCTCACCGAATATACACACATCATCATTGAGCAAGCAGACCGTTTAAGGGCGCTCGTGGATCGATTACTAGGACCGCAAAAGCCAGGTAAGAAGACACAAGAGAATCTGCACCAAATCCTTGAAAAGGTTCGCCAACTGGTTGAATTAGAGTCACAACGCTCAATCATCATTGAACGAGATTATGACCCAAGCTTGCCAGAGATTTTGATGGATACAGACCAAATCGAGCAGGCAATGCTTAATATCGTCAGCAACGCCGCACAAATTCTTAGCCATCAAGAACACGGGAAAATAACCATTCGCACCAGAACGGTGCATCAAGCCAATATTCACGGCAAACGCTGTAAACTCGCTGCTCGTGTCGAAATCACAGACAACGGCCCAGGTATTCCACCGGAACTACAAGACACGCTGTTCTATCCCATGGTCAGTGGCCGCGAGGGAGGAACTGGATTAGGGCTATCTATTTCGCAAAATTTGATCGACCAGCACAATGGAAAAATAGACGTAGAAAGCTGGCCTGGTCACACAACATTTACTATTTATCTGCCGATCTGAGTGCGCTAATGGACTTCAAGTCGCGTCAGTTTTTCGGTTTGCTGCAAGGATTACTACATGAGTAAAGGATATGTTTGGGTCGTTGATGACGACAGTTCAATTCGCTGGGTAATGGAGAAAACGCTCTCCTCTGCCAACATCAAATGTGAAACCTATGCCGATGGAGAAAGCGTGTTAATGGCGCTCGAACGCGAAGTGCCGGATGTTCTAGTATCAGACATTCGCATGCCAGGTATTGATGGGTTGGAGCTACTAAAGCAAGTACAGCGCGATTACCCAGACCTTCCCGTGATTATCATGACCGCGCATTCAGATTTAGATGCGGCAGTGAATGCGTACCAAAAAGGTGCTTTTGAATATTTACCAAAACCTTTTGATATTGATGAAACTTTAACTCTGGTTGAACGAGCCATTGCACACAGCCACGAAAACAAACGCGAGCAGCTCTCTCCAGAAGACATTCCAGCAGAAACGCCTGAAATTATCGGTGAAGCACCAGCGATGCAAGAGGTGTTTCGCGCCATTGGTCGTCTTTCTCGCTCCTCTATTTCAGTCTTGATTAACGGTGAATCGGGCACGGGTAAAGAACTCGTTGCTCATGCACTGCACCGTCACAGTCCACGTGCTAACAAACCTTTCATTGCGCTCAATATGGCGGCGATTCCCAAAGACTTGATTGAATCAGAACTGTTTGGCCACGAAAAAGGCGCGTTTACGGGGGCAAACAATGTTCGTCAAGGACGATTCGAACAAGCCAATGGCGGCACTCTATTTTTAGACGAAATCGGCGACATGCCATTGGACATTCAAACTCGTTTACTACGCGTTCTAGCTGACGGGCAGTTTTATCGAGTGGGCGGTCACTCTCCGATCAGTGTCGATGTACGAATTGTCGCGGCAACACACCAGAACTTAGAAAAGCTGGTGCACGAAGGTGACTTTCGTGAGGACCTATTTCATCGCTTAAACGTGATTCGCGTTCAGATCCCGGCACTGCGTGAGCGTAAGCAAGACATTGAAAAGCTTACACAGCATTTTCTTATCCGTGCGGCTGATGAGCTTGGTGTGGAAACAAAAACTCTCCACCCGTCGACTGTAGAGATTCTTAACCGCCTTGATTGGCCTGGCAACGTGCGTCAATTAGAGAATATTTGCCGTTGGTTAACCGTTATGGCCAGTGGTAGCGAGGTGTTACCAAATGACTTGCCAAGCGAACTACTAGAAGAGAAAAAATCCATTTCAGACTCTGCACATGGTAGTTGGCAAGAACAATTGGCGGATTGGGCACGGCATTCACTCGCAGCAGGAGATAAAGAACTACTTTCTTACGCTTTACCAGAATTTGAACGCATTTTATTAGAAGCAGCCTTAGAGCACACTAAAGGTCATAAGCAAGATGCCGCTAAAGTATTAGGCTGGGGGCGAAATACACTCACCAGAAAATTAAAAGAATTGTACTGACAATCACTTACGTGGTGCGTTAACAACGAGCGTCGTTTGTCACTCGATATTAATAAAAACATCAGTACAATTGTGGCGCACCACCATCTATGTGATTAGGCGATGTCTACTGCTACGACTCAAATTACACTGCGTACTGCTGTTCTGATTCCATTTGTCATGATCTTCTTACTGGCGATCGGTGTCATTGTCTACGTCCAAAAACAAAGTTACGAAGAAGTGGTCACGGATATCAGTGACAAGCAACTTTCCGTGTTAACCGAAAGTGTCCACGACCACCTCAATAGCTATCTACGTAAGCCTTTTACTGCGGTTATGGCTCTCGCGCACAACGTCAGCTATCACAACCTTTATCGCCCTCACGATACCTCAGACATTCAAAACTACCTGCTAAGTGCATTCAAAAATCTTTACCAATCGATACCGCAGTTGGATGTAATCGCATTTGGTTCAGAAAACGGCGACTTTGCAGGCTTTCGCCGCGAACTTTCCGACGATTACACCTTAATGGTGCAAGATCGCCACACCGATGGTGATCTGGTTATTTATGGAACCAACCATGTGAGTAACAACATTCGAACGGTTATCTCCCAATACGATCCTCGCACTCGCCCATGGTATAAGCCCGTTGCAGAGAGCCAAAACGCCACTTGGTCTGAAATTTATACCAATGCTGATGAACGCCAGGATATTACGCTATCAGCCATGACGCCGGTGTACAAACACGACCAATTTGCTGGTGTTTTGGTGACAGACATTCGTATCAATACATTCAACGAATTCCTGCGCGAGTTAAAATACAACACTAAAGCGTCGGTCTACATCATGGACCCAGATCATCGTTTAATCGCTCACTCAGGCCCGGGAAGCGTCATCTCATGGGGCACAAAATTTTCGGATAAAGGGCAGCGTTTGCTTGCCGCTGAAAACGCAGACCCGATCATCAAAATCAGTGCGAGCCGAGTCCGGTCTTTCGATCTCAACAACACCAAGCAACCTTATACTTTTTCATTTGAACATGATGGCCAACGTATTTTCAGTCGGCTAACCCCGTATCGAGACCAAGACGGCTTAACATGGTTTATCGGCACCTCCATTTCGGAGTCTGAGCTTCTCGGCCTGTTACCAAAAAGCCAGCAAGAGAGCTGGCTCGTTGGCATTATTGTAAGCCTATTTGGTATCGCCATCAGTTGGATCATTTTCAACCGAGTTACCAGACCAATTAACGCGACGGCCGCCGCCGCTCAGCACCTGGCAAATGGGGATTGGGATAGCGGCATGCCAAAGCCTGGTTATGTGTATGAGACAACCGTACTGGTCCATGCTTTTAATGAAATGGCGAACAATCTAAGAGCTTCATTCAAAGCATTGCGTGAACAGTTGGTTTATGACTCTCTAACACGCTTATATAGCCGTCAGGGTTTGGTCGAAATCTGTGAAAATCAGTCTGATCTTTGTCACGGCAGTTTATTTTTACTTGGCATCAACAAATTTAGAGATATCAACGACAGTGTGGGTCATCACAACGGCGACCAGTTGTTGGTCAGCATCGCTGAAAGGTTAAAACAGCAGTTTCGTGACAACGCATTATTGGCTCGGATTGGTGGTGACGAATTCGCGGTATTTCTCTCAAATGTCGACACAGAAACCAAAATTAAACAAACCGAGCGTCGATTACAGCAACTCTTTTCCACCCCATTTATGGTGGAAGGCGAGAATGTAGTGATGAAGATTTCACTTGGTATTGTACAAACCCAGCCAAACGAAACCATGCCTTTATGGTTACGCAACGCCAGCATCGCATTAAGTTACGCCAAACAAGACTCACTGACTGGTGTTTGTCACTACAGCCCAGAACTAGCGAGCGCTTCAAAGTTTCGTACGCAAATGCTGACCAAGATCCAAACTGGCATTGAAAACCGAGAGTTTATTCCTCATTACCAACCGATTGTGGATCTCGTCAGTGGCACAGTGTGTGGCGCCGAAGCACTTGCGCGTTGGCATAGCGACTCAGGTATGGTGTCACCATTAGATTTTATTCCAATCGCGGAAGAAAGCGGCATGATCAAAGCCATTGGCCAACAGATTCTGTTACAAGCTTGTCGCGACACTTACCAAGCGATCGAAAGCAAACAGTGGCCGTCGGACTTCCAACTGCATGTGAATATCTCCGTTAATCAACTATCTTGCCCAAGTTTTGTCGATACGGTGACAAGCGTATTGGATATCACGAAATTACCAGCAAGTAACCTCACACTAGAGATCACAGAATCACGCATCATTGATAGCGCACCGACCACACTAGAAAACATGACTAAACTGCGTGAAATGGGTATTGGTATCGCGATAGATGACTTTGGCACTGGTTACTCATCACTGGGTTACCTCCACTCTCTACCGTTTACTTGCTTGAAGATTGATCGCACCTTCATCAATCAACTCACACAAGAAAACTTAAACAGTTCAGTCGTCGCTGCCGTCATCAATATCACAGCAGGTCTCAAAACTAATGTCGTCGCGGAAGGTGTCGAGGATAGCAATCAAGCACAATTACTGCGCTCTTTAGGCTGTAATCAGGTGCAAGGCTTCTACTACAGCCGCCCTATGCCACTAGAAGAATGGCCAACACATTTGGTGAACATGAAGTAGAAAAGAGCGAGAATCGTTGATTTCCTAGTCATCCTCTACTGACAATCTACCCAACTGTTATTTATACTTAACTGCAAATCTTACCCATGTATTGTCACAGATGATGTTTGGGCCCTGTTCCAGTTCATAACTATCCGGATCGACAAAATGATAACGAAGAACCTTCCTCTTACTGATTTGCACCGTCACCTCGACGGTAACATTCGTACTAAAACGATTCTTGAGCTAGGCCAAAAGTTTGGCATTACCCTACCAGCGTACGATATTGAGTCTCTCACTCCTCACGTTCAAATTGTCGAAGCGGAACCCTCTCTTGTTGCTTTCCTTTCTAAGCTCGACTGGGGTGTTGCTGTACTGGGCGATCTAGATGCGTGTCGTCGTGTCGCGTACGAAAACGTAGAAGACGCGCTAAACGCACAAATCGATTACGCAGAGCTGCGTTTCTCTCCTTACTACATGGCGATGAAACACAAACTACCAGTAGCGGGGGTTGTTGAAGCCGTCGTGGACGGTGTGCAAGCGGGTATGCGCGATTTTGGCGTGAAAGCCAACCTGATCGGTATCATGAGTCGTACATTTGGTACTGACGCATGTCAACAAGAACTGGACGGCATTCTGAGCCAGAAAGATCACATCGTTGCCGTCGACCTTGCGGGTGACGAGCTAGGCCAACCGGGTGATCGCTTTGTGTCTCACTTCAAGCAAGTACGCGATGCTGGCCTTGGGGTAACGGTCCATGCTGGTGAAGCAGCAGGTGCAGAGAGCATGTGGCAAGCAATCAATGAGCTAGGCGCAACTCGTATCGGTCACGGCGTAAAAGCGATTCACGATCCAAAACTGATGGATTACCTAGCAGAAAACCGCATTGGTATTGAATCTTGCCTGACGTCAAACTACCAAACAAGTACGGTAGAAACGCTAGAAAACCACCCTCTCAAGCAGTTCCTAGAGCATGGCGTTCTTGCGTGTCTTAACACTGACGATCCAGCGGTTGAAGGTATCGAACTGCCATACGAATACGAAGTAGCGGCACCAGCCGCTGGTCTGAGCCAAGACCAGATTCGCCAAGCGCAAATCAATGGCCTTGAGATTGCGTTCCTTTCAGAAGCAGAAAAAGCGGAACTGAAAGAAAAAGTAAAAGATCGCGCTTAAATCCAGCGAAAACATAAAAAAATGCCAGCATCTGCTGGCATTTTTTATATCTTGAATCTGTATCTCGGATTAAATAACACGAGAGAATTGTTGCTGACGCGCCTTCGCTCGCAGGTACTTATCGAAGCTCATACAAATATTACGGATCAGCAAACGACCTCGCAGCGTCACACGAATTTCATTGTCATCCACTTCCACCAGCTCATCGTTGATGAAGGTCTGAAGTAGCTGTAAGTCTTCTTTAAAGTACTGATCAAACTTCACTTTAAACTCAGACTCAATGGCTTTCTTGTCTAACTTGAAGTTACAAATCAGCTGCTTAATCACTTCACGACGGAGCAAATCATCAGAGTCCAGCGAGACCCCTTTCCATAGAGCGTGACGAAGTTCGTTGACTTGAGCGTAGTATTTCTTCAGCTCTTTCTGGTTTTGCGCGTACGCATCGCCGATCATCGAGATTGCAGAAACACCAAAGCCAACCAAGTCACATTCACCTTGTGTGGTGTAGCCTTGGAAATTGCGATGCAAAATACCTTCGCGCTGGGCAACAGCAAGTTCATCGTCCGGCAAAGCAAAGTGGTCCATACCGATAAATTGGTAGCCAGCACCAGTCAGTGTCGCGATGGTGTCTTGCAGAATCGCCATCTTCTCCTCTGCTTTTGGCAGGTCTTCGTCTTTAATCTTACGCTGCGCTGCAAATAGCTGTGGCATGTGCGCGTAGTTAAACACGGATAGACGGCCCGGCTGCATCTCTAGCACTTGTTCTAGAGTCTTGGCAAAAGATTCTTTGGTCTGCTTCGGTAAACCGTAAATCAAATCTAGGTTCGTCGAACGAAAGCCTAACTCTTTTGCGCGCGCAACCATCGCAACGATGAACTCTTCATCTTGCTCACGATTCACCAGTTTTTGCACTTCTTTGTTGAAGTCCTGCACACCGATGCTCAAGCGATTGAAGCCTTCACTACGCAGATGATCCAGCATGGTCAGCTCGATTTCACGCGGGTCAACCTCGATACTGATTTCAGCATCGCTACTAAAAGTAAACTCTTGGCGTAGCAGGCTCATTACACGCGTGATTTGCTTTTCAGAGAGAAACGTCGGTGTACCACCACCAAAATGCAATTGCGTCACGGTGCGACCAACAAGTAATGCAGCACGTTGACGAATTTCGTGTTCAAGCACGTCAAGGTATTCATCCGCTTTGTGCGAGTGGCGCGTAATGACTTTATTACATCCACAGTAGTAACAAAGCTTGTGACAGAACGGAATGTGTACGTACAGCGATAATGGGCGTTCTGGGTATTGAGTGCATGCCATATCATAATCAGAAATGGTGAACGCTTCATGAAACTCCAGCGCCGTTGGGTATGACGTATAACGAGGCCCGGAATAGTTGTACTTATCCAATACCGCTTGATCCCAGACGATTTGCTGTTTCGATTCAGTGTGTTGATTCGACATGGTGGTACTTTCCGTTAAATGCTAGGGCAACGAAAGCCGTCACCCGATATTCAGAGCCGCTATTTTGCCATACGACGATGACAAGCGTGGCAACGCCGACTGGCTTTTTAAGTATAAAACTAAAGAAGTGCTAGCGTGATCACGATACCCCCATTAGCCATAAGGAGACTATTGGGGGTCGCGCTTAAATCATCTGAATATTGATTTGATTATTCAGTGGCTGGACGTTTTTCTGCAACACTTTGAGCTCCTCAATAATCGCATCAGTGAGGCGGCTTTCCGCTTTATGACGCGTCAAGTTCTGTTGCATACGCTCTTTCTTGGCAAGTTGTTGGCGTTCTTCGCCACGCGCCATATCTTTCACTATGTGGTAAAGCTCAGAAATCGCAGGGTACGTTTTATCGAAATCAACGCGGTCTTCACCTTGTACATAATCCATGATGTTATACACACGGATACTGATTTCAGATAAATCGCACTGCCCTTGAATGCCCGCCTGACACAAGGTATGCACATTCTCAAAAATGTTGGCGTTACGTTTGTCTATCGCCAATTTTTGATGCTTCAGCTGCAATTCCTTTTGCTTTTTCAATTGAAGCAGAAGGTAACCTGCATAAGAAGCGAGTGCGATGATAATCACAACACCAGCAATAGCTAATAAGGTTACATTCATAGCTTAATTATCCTTTATAGTCGTCGAAATTAATGTCGTCGAAATCTGCCAGCAAGTCATCATCGTTGCGCGTGCTTTTCTCAGCAGGTGCAGTGAAGTCTTCCTCTTCTTCAGGTTCCAACAAACCTAGTTGGTCCATTAGCTTCTCAATGCGATCGAGTTTCTCATCGACGAATTTCTGTAGACCTGTGCCCAGGTTTTCACCCGCTTCAATACGGTCTAGCAACACGTTCAATTGCGCGTCATTTTCTAGCATCTCTAGTTCTTGCTCTGCCGACAAACGACGCTCTTGCTTCGTCATTTTCTTCGCAGGTTCAACAATCAGAGGTATTTTCTTTTTGCTGCCTAAGCGCGGGTCGCGATTTTGTGCAGCAGCTTGCTTTTTCTGCTCGTTAACTTCTGAGTTACGGTTACCCGTTTTCAGACCTTTACGCTTTTTAGCACGCTTGCGTAAGCGGCCTTCCACATCAGATTCTGTACGGTTACGAGTTACAACAAACTCAGGTGCACCAGCGGCACCCGGTTTTCTAGATTTTTTACTACGGCTCATTACTGGGGTTTCCTCAGTAAAATTACATCATTACCAATAAATTCGAGTTCGAGCTTATCCCGCTCTGCTAGGAACTGGAACGTGTCACGACTAAAGAACACTACGTGAGTGAGATCGTTCTTATAATGCCATGATTTGAAAGCCTCCACGTCGATGACCATTTTCGTCATCAGGCCTATCCAGCCCCCTGGCTTAACTAAATTCAACCATTGCTTCCACACCAAATCTGGGTGGTAGAGGTGCTCTATCACCTCTGTTGCTGTCATGAAGTCGTACGTTTTTTCTAAAACCGACGTATCAGGGTGGTAGTAGAGATCGTACAACGCCATGTTGTGCCCCGCCTCTTCCAGCATCAAGGAGAGCGTTGGGCCAGGACCACAACCAAAGTCGATACCATTTGATTGTGGAGAAATTCGCTCTGTGATCGGGTCAGTAATACGCGACAAAAAGCGTCGGTAACCCAAATCATCGGGGTTGTTCTCATGCAAATCATAGTGAGCTTTTTCGCTTTCCGCATCCAAACGTTGGTCTGGATTTACGAATACCAAGCTGCACTGCTCACATTGAAGATATTCACGACGCTTATCTTCAAAATAATGGTGAGTGCGCTGATTTTGGCATAAAGGACAGGTATGCATGCTGACTTCCTCAAACAGGGATGCGAAACATACCAGAAAGTGAACTCGGATTGGAGTGTTGTTGAGTATTTTTTCAGCAATTTTTGTTAAAAAACTTTGTTTACAACCTATAAAGCTAAATAAGTGCAGTAATATCAATTCAAGTTACGACTGAGCAAGTCAACGGATATAAAAAAAGCGACAGTCAGACTGTCGCTTTCTAAGTGCCATCAATTGGCGAAACTGTGTTGCACACATTTGGTGCACCAATGATCCCTTTGTTTTTAGAGCTTTCCCTGCCAAAAAGAGTTGTTTTTCATCTTCCTGATGAATTTTGGCTATCCGTTTACTTCCTGTCTACTGAGCAACTTCCTGTGCCTGATCCGTTTCACTGTCTTAACCGTCAGACGAGATGACCATCCTTATCTGATAGGCTCCCTACCTATCTAAATCCCTTTCTAAATCACCAAGCATCCGAGCTACATCCTTGGAGACCTAAACCGTGGTCTTAAATCCTTACATTCACTCCCTGTGAACGACTTCTACTTTACGCCATCCCGTTATGCTCACAAGTAATGGGTTGAAAAAATAATCCGCCTATTTTTCTAAAAAATCAAAATTATCATTTAATCAAAAACTTAAAAACACTAACAAGAAAAAGCCAACATCAAGTATGGCAAATGTCTCACAAACTGCCGAGCCAACTATCGCTTTCGCATCCAAACTCGACTGTGATATCTGTCACGAACAAAAATGCCCTAGTGGATTCACTAGGGCATTTTTGTACAAGTTGCTCGAACGATGTAGGGACATCTACCCAACCAGCTCAAGATGCAGGATCTTGAGCGATTTAGGTATATTAGTGCAGACCGCCAACGTATTTAGACAGCACTTCGATATCTTCGTCTGTCATTTTCTTCGCGATGTCGCGCATCATGGCATTCATATCATTGCCACGGTCGCCATCACGGAATTTTTCTAGCTGAGCTTTGATGTAGTCAGCATGCTGACCAGAAATTTTCGGGAAACCTGAAAGCTCAGTACCATTGCCACGAGGACCATGACATGCAATACATGCGGTTAGGCCACGCTCGGCATCACCAGCGGTATAAAGCGTTTTGCCTTTTGCTACTACATCTTCAGGTGTTGAGTTTTCTGAAACTGGTAGCGAAGCGTAGTAAGCAGATAGGTCTGCGATATCTTCATCGCTCAGTGGCATTGCCATACCACTCATTACAGGATCGTAACGACCTTGTTTACCACCACTTGTCATGCCTAGCTTAAGTTCTTTTAACTGCTTCTCAAGATACTTAGCGTGTTGGCCTGCGAGTTTCGGGTACGTTGTTATTGCACTGTTGCCATCTGCTCCGTGACAGGCGACACAGGTTTGTGATTTTGCTTTACCAGCCTCAATATTACCTTGGGCCCATACTGAGCAACTGGCTAAAAGACTCAAAATTAGCGCTAATTTCTTCATGACATTCCATTATAATTATCAAGCTTCCAGTACCACGGAATGTGAACATACCGCGTACACTCATGGTACAATAGGCGACCTTATGCCGAGCACGGTTATTTTACACATTTTCACAAAAAAGTAATCAATCGACTACACAAAGTCGAGATGGAGTTAACAGTGAGCGTAAAAATTCATTACCAAAATACGCATTTCATCACCAGCGCACCCGATATTCGTCACCTGCCGGAAGACGAAGGTGTCGAAATTGCGTTTGCAGGACGCTCAAACGCTGGTAAATCGAGTGCACTTAACCGTCTAACTAATCAAAAAAGCTTAGCCAAGACATCAAAGACACCTGGTCGTACGCAATTAATCAACCTTTTCAAAGTAGAAGAAGGTTGTCACATTGTCGATCTACCTGGATACGGTTTTGCTCAAGTACCGGTAGAGATGAAAAACAAATGGCAGAAATCTTTGGGTGAATACCTACAGAAACGCGAGTGCCTAAAAGGCTTAGTGGTTCTAATGGACATTCGTCATCCAATGAAAGATCTCGACCAACAAATGATTTTCTGGGCCATCGATAGCCACATTCCTGTGCAAGTTTTGCTAACCAAAGCAGATAAACTAAAAAGTGGTGCACGCAAACAAACTCTACTGAAAGTTCGTAAGCAAGTAGAAACTTTCGGTGGTGACGTTTCTGTTGATGTGTTCTCTTCACTGAAAGGATTAGGTGTCGATCAGCTACGTGCAAAACTGGATACCTGGTTTGCACCAGCACTAGCACACCTGATAGAAGAAGACGAACAAGAGATACCAGCGAGCGATGAAGAATAATTAACAATATTTGTTAAATTTCTTCGACACGGCCCTGCCATTTGGTGGGGCTTTTGTTTATCTGAACTAAATAACAGGCAATAAAAATCCCCGCCTTCCTGGCAGGGATAACGGGAGAGAAAAATTGGTAATTATTGTTATGTGACGAAGCATTGCTGAACTGAGATTCGATTTCAATAGGTTAAAAAGCGCTCTTGTTTCCTGTGTATCACCAAACATTCACTCCAAAAACACCCAATAGCGTTACAATTCAGACAGTTAAGCCAAGCAAATCTTCAAAAAGATGTAACTTAGTTTCTTTCAAGAAAAAATAATAGTGTGACTGGCGTAAATTTACAGGATGAATAACGCAATAAATTTGAAGGAAAAATCGAGATTTTGCAGTGACTTAGAAAGGTCAAAAAAGAAGGTTTTTGAAGGCTAACTTTAAGCTGCTGATCCAAAAGAATAATTTTCTTTCGCCCAATAAAAAACGCCCCAGTCAAAAACTGACTGGGGCGGCTGAATCAGCCTAATCCAATAACGTGAAACAAAAGGTCTGAAAGATAGAACATCTTACCTCTGTACCCTACGAGTATTAATGTACAACAATTGGTCAGAATTGCAAAGAATTTTTGTAGTTTTTTTTCATGAAATTTTTATTAAGCAACATCAAAGTTAACTTTGCGCTAGCTTTTTTAATCTCAAAAAAAAGCCAGCGTTTGTGCGCTGGCTCATAATTAATTGGTTATTTTGGTCTAAAAGTGACTAATGAGCTTGATCCCAGTTATCACCATGACCTGCTTCTGCAACCAACGGTACTTTTAGCTCTGCTGCAGATTCCATCAATTTCTGTACTTTACTTTCAATTTCGGACAATGATGACTCTTCAACTTCAAAGACCAATTCATCGTGTACTTGCATTAATAACTTCACACGACCATTGCCTTCTTCCTGAATCCACTGATCAACCAACAGCATCGCTTTCTTAATGATGTCCGCAGCCGTACCTTGCATTGGTGCGTTGATTGCCGCACGTTCAGCAGCTTTACGACGCATCCCGTTGCGCGATTTGATTTCTGGTAAATGCAAACGTCGACCAAAAATCGTTTCAACATACCCTTTATCTGCTGCCGTGCTGCGTGTGTCTTCCATGTACTGCATCACGCCTGGGTAACGTTCAAAGTATGTATCCATGTACGCTTGAGCTTCACCACGAGGAATGCCTAATTGCTTCGCCAAACCAAACGCACTCATGCCGTAAATAAGACCGAAATTAACCGCTTTCGCACGACGACGTTGCTCACTTGAAACGTCTTCAATAGAAACACCCATGATTTCTGCTGCGGTTGCCGCGTGGATATCTTTGCCATCACGGAATGCATCCAATAACGCTTGGTCACCAGAAAGGTGCGCCATGATGCGAAGTTCGATTTGCGAGTAGTCGACCGCTAAGATTTTATGCCCTGATGGCGCGACAAACGCTTGACGAATACGACGGCCGGCTTCGTTACGAATTGGAATATTCTGTAAGTTCGGATCAGTAGAAGATAGACGACCCGTTGCGGTCACTGCTTGGTGGTAAGAAGTATGCACGCGACCCGTTGATGGGTTGATCATCTTCGGCAGTTTGTCGGTGTAAGTTGATTTTAGCTTCGCCAGACCACGGTATTCCAAAATCAGTTTTGGTAGTGGGTAGTCTAGCGCGAGTTCTTGCAGAACTTCTTCATTCGTCGATGGTGTGCCTGATGGCGTTTTCTTCACAACCGGTAAACCCATTTTTTCAAATAGGATGGCTTGTAATTGCTTTGGAGAGTTCATATTAAACTCTTGCTCAGCAATTTCGTACGCTTTCTTTTCAAGCTCATCAAGGCGAGCGGTAATCTCGACCGACTGCGCACTCAGCTTCATTTCATCGATAAAGACCCCAGTGCGTTCAATGCGCGAAAGAACTGGCACCAACGGCATTTCAATCTCTTCGTAAACTGTCTTTAGGCTTTCATCCTGCTCGATATTAGCAAACAAGCGATTGTGCAGACGAAGGGTCACATCCGCATCTTCTGCCGCGTATGGCGATGCTTGTTCCAGTTCGATTTGGTTAAACGTAAGCTGATTTTTGCCTTTACCTGCAATTTGCTCAAAAGAAATGCAGCTGTGCTGTAGGAAGCGAAGCGCCAAGCTGTCCATATCGTGTTTACCGCCGACACTGTTGTAGATATACGATTCCAACATCGTGTCGTGCTTAATACCTTTTAGCTCAATGTCGTAACGAGCGAGTACAGACGCATCATACTTTAAGTTTTGACCGACTTTTGCTTTCGCTGCATCTTCAAGAATTGGCTTCAGCTGTTCTAGTACCCAATCACGATCAAGCTGTTCAGGCGCATCTAAATAGTCATGTGCAACTGGCACATAAGCCGCAATACCTTCATCGACAGCGAATGACAAACCAACTAGATTCGCTAGCATGTAATCTAGGTTATCGGTCTCCGTATCAAATGCAAACAGCTCAGCCGTTTGAAGTTTATCTAGCCAAGCATTGAAGGTTTCTTTATCCAGAATTGTTTCATATTGGCTGCGATCGATTGTTACCGCAGAAGTTTCCATCTCGGCTTGAGAAGAAGAAGCTTGTGAAGATCCTGCAAGCTCTACGGCCTCCACAGATCCAGAACCGCCTTCAAGTAGTTCATTCAACCAAGATTTAAACGTCAGTTGGCCATACAGCTTCACTAATTCGTCTTTATTTGGTTCCGCTTTCAGCAATGATTCTGGCGTTTCCTCAAGCTCAACATCCAATTTGATGGTCGCGAGCTCATACGAAAGCATGGCATTTTCTTTGTTGTCGATGAGCTTTTTCGCCATGGTTTTAGAACCACGGAAACCAAGCCCTGCAATATCATCGAGGTTTTCATACAACTTCGTCAGACCACCAATACCTTGCAGTAGTGCGGTCGCTGTTTTATCACCGACACCCGGTACACCAGGAATGTTATCTACTTTATCGCCCATCAGTGCTAAGTAGTCGATGATCAACTCAGGTGGAATGCCAAACTTTTCAACCACACCTTCACGATCCATTACGACGTTCGTCATGGTGTTGATCAAGGTAATGTTATCATCCACTAGCTGCGCCATGTCTTTATCACCAGTACTGATCAATACAGGCATGCCCTTTTGTGATGCTTGGTATGCTAACGTACCGATGACGTCATCCGCCTCGACGCCAGGAACACAGATCAGCGGCAAACCCATTGCACGAATAACATTGTGTAATGGTTCAATTTGACAACGCAGGTCATCCGGCATTGGCGGACGATTCGCTTTGTATTCTGCATACATATCATCACGAAAGGTTTTTCCCTTTGCATCGAAAACCACCGCGATGCGCTCAGACGCAAACTGACGCATCATGCTGCGTAACATGTTCACGACGCCGTAAACGGCATTAGTTGGAATTTCACCATTGCTCATGGTGCCCGGGTAGGCGTGAAAAGCGCGATATAGGTAAGAAGAGCCGTCGATAAGGATCAACGGATTTTCAGGAATACTTGCCATAATTGTCTGTATCCAATTCAGTACTTGAGAGATCTGCCTAGGATGCCATGACTGCTGATCTGAATCTATCTTGTTCGCTCGATCTAGGTCGCGTAAATTTTTCCGACTTTATTCACGAAAACACCACCTCCTGTGGATAACTCTGTTTATAGAAATTATCCACTGGTTATCCAATAACAAAAAAAACAAGAAAACACCAACCCAAACCATTGATTAATAACAACAAATTCTCATAACAGCGAGAAGATCAACGTTCCTAAAATGATCATCGCATGTGGAAAAGATATTAATAGTGACGTCAAATAGAAATCGTAGAAAAGAAAAAAGCGACCCGAATGGGGTCGCCTAGCAGAAGTGGTAAAGCAAATTCTGTAAATAGAGCAGCTTAACCAAGAAGCTATAAATTACACTGGAAGCAATGTGAGCAATGTCGTGTCAAAAAGAATTCGTGCAAGTTCTCGGAAAAATGTTTCATCACTTCTCAACTTTCAGTTAATTAACTTCTGTTAATAAGTCACTCAACGTCCTTGTGAACTTTCCTCATTCCCTAAGACAGGTTTAATAATAATGATTCTCATTTCGTAGTCAACAGTTAAATGAGAAAAAATCTCATTTATTTTCACATTGCTTTAATGAAATGCACTCGAGATTCTCGAAGATTTACTTTTTCTTCAAACTTTTCAATTATATAGCCATTTCTCAATAACAAGCGAAGCATAGCCGGAAACTGGTTTCGAGATTTCACTTTTAATGTGTTGTAGCCTTGTTCTGCCACCCAATCCTCTTGAGCTTCCAAAAGCAGTTGTGCCACGCCTTCATTTCGAGCTTCAGGGACAACACCACCTAACCAGCTATAGAAAACACCATCCTCTAATTCGTAACCTATTTTGAAGCCGACAATCGTGCCATTTTTTTCTGCAACGAGGATTAAACTGTTTTTCTCTTCTAAACGTTGAGTCATGGAGTCTACCGTTTCTCCTTTCGAAAACTCGGTAACACGCGCCACAACTTGAAGTGCTTCTTCCAATGTGCCTTCACGAATCAGCATTGTCATTGTTCTCTTCTCCAAAATAAAAATACCCAAGCACCTTGGATTGTTACTGTTGTAATCCGCCTGAGGTTACTTGGGTATATACAGACGAACAACTCTTGTTGGTCTGGTATTTCTCACTGAGCGATAATTACTCTTCTGTCGCTTCCGGAGTACGATTTAGGTGTTGAGCAGTTTGTGCATTCTCTTCTGCCAACCACTCAGCAACGTCTTTCGCAAAGTACGTTAAGATGCCATCTGCACCTGCACGTTTGAAGCACAATAGTGATTCCATCACAATTTCACGCTCTTTGAGCCAGCCATTCATGATCGCCGCTTTATGCATCGCGTACTCGCCAGAGACTTGATAAGCAAATGTCGGTACTTGAAGTTCAGTTTTTACTCGGCGAACTACATCTAAGTATGGCATACCAGGTTTAACCATCACCATGTCCGCACCTTCGTTGATGTCTAGCGCCACTTCGTGAATCGCTTCATCAATGTTTGCTGGGTCCATTTGGTAGTTTTTCTTGTTGCCGCCTTTTAGATTTGAAGAAGAGCCAACCGCATCACGGAATGGTCCGTAGTAGTTCGATGCGTACTTAGCCGAGTAAGCCATGATTTGAGTATGAATGTAGCCCGCGTTTTCTAATGCTTCGCGGATCTTACCAATTCGGCCATCCATCATGTCTGAAGGCGCGACTACGTCAGCACCCGCTTCTGCATGAGACAAAGCCTGCTTAACCAATACTTCTGTGGTTTCATCATTCATTACGTAGCCATCTTCATCGATGATGCCGTCTTGGCCATGTGTCGTGAATGGGTCGAGTGCCACGTCTGTGATTACACCAATTTGAGGAATGTGTTCTTTAAGCGCTCGTACTGCTCGCTGAACCAAACCTTCTGGGTTGTAGGCTTCAGTAGCACATAAGCTTTTAGCGTCTTGGTTTACGACAGGGAAAAGCGCGATTGCTGGAACGCCTAGATTTGCAAGGTATTGTGCTTCTTCTAGCATTAAATCAATCGACAAACGCTCTACACCCGGCATGGACTCCACGCTCTCACGACGATCTTTACCCATAAGAATGAACATTGGGTAAATCAGATCATTAACAGAAAGTTGGTTCTCAGCCATCAAACGACGACTAAAATCGTGCTTACGTAAACGACGCATACGGCGTGCAGGGAATGGACCTTGAATTGATACAGACACCATTTTCTCCTTGTCTGGACGGTTATGATGATCAAATCATCTGGTGAACAAAATCATATCACTCTTGATGCATGTTGCGAGTGACAATCTGGAAAAAGGTAATGAAAAAAACTGAAAATGACCCAGCACTCACACTCAAGTATACTTCGAATACGAAACCAACTATGAAGCACAGAGAGTAACGATGATCGATACCCACGCGCACATCTATGCCAGCGAATTTGATAACGACCGCGATGAAGTAGTACAACGCGCCTTAACGCAAGGCATTAATAAAATCCTGTTGCCAAACATCGATCTGGACTCTATTGAGCCCATGCTACAAACCGAAGCGGCATATCCTGACGTGTGCCACTCAATGATGGGACTCCACCCTTGTTATGTGGACAGCAATGTTGAACAAACGTTGGAGATCATCCGCGGTTGGTTTGAGAAACACAAGTTTATTGCGGTGGGCGAAATCGGTATCGACCTGTATTGGGATAAAACCTATCGTGCTGAGCAAGAAATGGCGTTCGTAGCTCAACTTAACTGGGCAAAAGAGATGGACTTACCAGTCGTTATCCACACTCGTGATTCGATTGAAGAAACACTCACTTTGCTAAGACAAGAGCAAGATGGTCGTCTGCGTGGTGTATTCCACTGTTTTGGAGGCAGCTTAGAAGAAGCGCAATCAATCAATGAGCTAGGCTTCCACTTAGGCTTGGGTGGCGTATCGACCTTTAAGAATGGCGGGATGGATAAAGTCATTCCACATTTGGATATGCAGTGGGTCATTTTAGAAACCGACTGTCCATATTTAGCGCCTGTGCCACACCGTGGTAAACGTAATGAACCAGCCTACACTTCTCTCGTTGCACAACGTGTTGCCGACTTGCGTGATGTCGACATCGCAACCATCGATGCCATAACGACTGAGAATGCCAAAAAGCTGTTTAATATTTAATTCACGAGAATTGAAAAAAGCGACGAAATCAACGTCGCTTTTTTATCACCTAAACTATTGAATGAACGATTCAACCCGTTGAAATAGTAGAACAATCCATACAAAATTATTGATAAACATAATAATTAACTAGCAACTCTACTTACTTCTCATATCGTCACTTTACTTCGTCCGCTTTGCAAAACTGTCGACAACTCGACACATTATTTTTCTATACTGATTTACGCCCATTAATTAGCACAAATGTAAAACAGCATGAATATGGAAGTTGAAGTGTGTACACATGGTGCTTACTTACAACGCGTACCGCGCAGTTTTTTTCAAAAGCTGCTGGGCATCAAGGAAGTATACGTATGCACAAAATGTGGTTACGTCATGAAAGTTAAGTAATTAGCCCAAGAAAAAACCAACCGCAAAAAAAGCGGCTCAATTGAGCCGCTTTTCACATCTAGATTAGCCTTATTCTTCGGTTTCCGCTTCTACTTCTTCGCTTCGACGAGTATAAAAACGCGCGAAGAACAAACCGACTTCAAACAGTAAACACATCGGAATAGCGAGTAAGGTTTGCGAGATCATGTCTGGTGGCGTTAACACCATACCTACGACAAACGCAGCCACTATAATATAAGGACGTTTCTGTCTTAAATCTTCTGGTGTAGTGGCCCCAGTCCAACACAACAAAATAATCGCAACAGGCACCTCGAATGCGATACCAAACGCCATAAATAGCGCCAGCACAAAGTCGAGATAACTCGAGATATCAGTTGCAAACTCTACTCCACCAAGAGAGATAGCGGTAAAGAAGCCAAACACCAATGGAAATACCACGAAGTAGGCAAATGCCACTCCACAGTAGAACAATAGCGAACTCGAAAACAGCAGTGGCATGATCAATCGACGTTCATGCTTGTACAAACCTGGCGCTACAAATGCCCACACTTGATACAAGATAAAAGGCACCGCAATAAATACCGAAGCAATTAACGTCAGCTTAAGTGGCGTAAAAAAAGGTGACGCTACATCCGTAGCAATCATGGTCGCGCCTTCAGGTAGACGCTCTACTAAAGGTGCGGAAACAAACTCGTAAATGTGGTTAGAGAAATAAATTAGTCCAACAAACACGACCAACACTGCGAGGATTGAACGCAGTAGTCGGTTGCGAAGCTCCAACAAATGACTAATTAAAGGTTGTGTCTGCTCGACGGTAGACATGGCAAACCTCTTATTAAAAACCAGATCAAAAAGGAGCTACCAATCACTAGTAGCTCCTCCGAATGAGACTATTCGGCTTTCTTATCTGCCGCTGTAACCTTGCTCTCTTGCGCTTTCACGGCCTCTTCGACTGCTGGCTCTGTTTTTACAGGCTCAGCCTCTGAATCGGTGTTCTTTGCGTAAGGACGATTTACAGATTGCGCTGCCTTCTTCAACTCTTCAACTGAAGATTTCAACTCAGGGGACAAATCATCCATCCCCATTTGTTCTGCTTTGCGCAAGTTTTCTTGCAGCTCTTGGACTTTCAGCTCGTGTGACAATTCGTCTTTGACGCTATTTGCCATACTCTTAGCGGCACCGATAAAGCGAGACACGCTGCGAATAGCATGAGGCAAACGCTCCGGCCCAAGAACGACCAGACCAACAACAGATATTAATACCAGTTCCCAAAAACCGATATCAAACACGTTTTACGCCTGCTCTTTGTCTTTTTTCGTTTCAGGAGCAGCTTCTTTTTTCTGCTGCTCTTCTAGACTTTTTGGTTCGAAGTCTGCGTCTTTGTCATTTTTCGCAGGTTCATCTTCGCTCATCGCTTTTTTGAAGCCCTTAACGGCACCACCCAGATCGCCACCGATACCGCGTAGTTTCTTTGTTCCGAATAGCAATACAACAATTACAGCAATGATTAGAAGTTGCCAAACACTGATACCACCCATTCTCTTTACCTCGGGTCTTTAAACAAACAAAAATATTTCAAGAGTTTAACGTCTATTGACGATAAGCTCGCCAACTAAGCAGCCAAAATGTGACACCTGCGATACCGCAGGCCAACGAAAGCTGCTCAAAAGCATCGTTCACCAATATTGCCGAGCATACGACTAAAGTCGCGCCAACGCCAAACAAAAACTTTCCTGTCGCCTGCTGGCGCTTGCTCTGGCGATACCCTTGATAAAGCTGATCCATACGTTGATTCATCGCTTTACCTTGTTTCAGGCTATCGTAAAGTAGCTCTGGCAGTTCAGGTAATTTCTCTGCCCAAAATGGTGCGCGGTCTTTAATCGCATTCACTAGAGCTTGCGGCCCAACTTGATTCATCATCCATTCCTCCAGGAATGGTTTTGCGGTCTCCCACAAATCAAGTTGAGGATATAGCTGCCTACCAAGCCCTTCCACGTACAACAGCGTTTTTTGCAACAGTACAAGCTGTGGCTGAACCTCCATATTGAATCGACGTGCCGTGTTGAACAAATTCAACAACACATGACCAAAGGAGATTTCGCACAATGGCTTAGCAAAAATAGGCTCACACACAATGCGAATCGCGAACTCAAACTCATCGACATTGGTATCCGCAGGCACCCACCCTGAATCCACATGTAACTCCGCCACTCGGCGGTAGTCACGATTGAAAAACGCCAGGAAGTTTTCCGCCAGATAACGCTTGTCTTCGCTATTAAGTGTACCAACGATTCCGCAATCTAGCCCTATCCACATTGGGTTCTCTGGATGTTCGGGTTTGACGAACACATTACCCGGATGCATATCGGCATGGAAAAAGCTGTCTCGGAACACCTGAGTGAAGAACACACTCACACCGCGTTCCGCGAGCAATTTCATATTGGTGCCATTTGCTTTCAAGCCTTCAATATCAGAGACTTGAATGCCATATATTCGCTCAGAAACCATGACAGTTTCATTACTGAAGTCGGGAAAAACTTCAGGAACATACAATTCTTCGCTGCCCTCAAAGTTGCGGCGCAACTGAATGGCATTCGCCGCCTCACGTCGCAAGTCGAGTTCATCAAGCAGGGTTTTCTCGTACTCACGCACGACTTCAACTGGTTTTAAACGACGTGCTTCAGGCATCGCTCCGGCGACTATACGCGCCATTCGGTGCATCAGTTTTAGATCTGAATCAATGACTGGGCGAATATCTGGGCGGATAACCTTTAATACCACTTCTTGGTTAGTGTCTTTTATGCGCGCAGTATGTACCTGAGCAATCGACGCAGACGCCAGTGGTTTGATATCAAACTCGGTAAACCATTTTTCTAACGGACCACCTAATGCTTGCTCCATCTGCTTTTTTGCCAACTCGCCATCAAAAGGCGCGACTTGGTCTTGAAGTAAAGCTAGGGGATCAGCGATATGCGGAGGAAATAAGTCACGGCGCGTCGACATCATCTGACCGAACTTAATCCAAACCGGCCCCAGCTCTTGCAGTGCTAAACGCAGACGTTCACCGAGTGGTTTTTCTGGGTGCTTGTTCTTAATCCAAAACAAGCTTTTGCGCAGTAAAAGCGGAGCTTTGGTCAGTTGGTGATCGGGAAGCAGCTCATCTAAGCCGTATTCCAGTTGTACTTTGGCGATGTGGTATAAGCGCTTTAGTTCTGCTGGCGTCATGGTTTCTCCAATGCAGGCTTATCTGCATCCAGCTTATTCAGCAAAGCCGTTAAACGAGCTTCAATGCGAGAAGCCTGGCTGCGAACCTCATCAACTTGGTCGCAGAAATAGGCCACTTCTAACGGAGCGGGAGCCAGTTTCCATTCTTCAGTCACTACTTGCGCAAGATGACGTTGGTGTTTTTCTGCTTGAGACGCAAGAAAGTTGCCGATGTTTTTTGAGCCTTGCACAAAGGTATGTGCGGCGACATCGCCAGTCACGCGAGACAACCACTCTTCAACATCTGGTTTGCAATCCACCATCAACTGAGAGAATTTCTGCGCCAATTGAATATCGCCTTCGAGTTCAAGTTTATCTTGTTTAATAAGACGAGTGATGTTGGCCTGATCGCGCAGCTCTGGTAACACACTCAAGTTGAGCGATAGATAGCAGTTAGGCTGCCCTTCGTAATGACCAAGCACATCAATTTGCTGACTAAAAACAAATGTCAGTGTTTTATTGATCTCTTTCAGGTGAACTTGAATAACTTGACCTTTTAGACGCGCTAAACGACGGCCCAATGCAGGGTCGTCTTTGATCAGTGTATTCAGTGACGTTTCAATCACAGCGGTGATAAGTGGTTCAAATGGCATGCCGTTAACCCTTAGAATTTATAACCGCGATGCAAAGCCACAATACCACCAGTTAAGTTGTAGTATTTGGTGTTTTCAAAACCTGCGTCTTGCATCATGCCTTCCAGCGTTTCTTGGTCTGGATGCATACGGATTGACTCCGCTAGGTAGCGGTAACTCTCTGAGTCATTCGCAACTAGCTCACCGATTCTCGGCAACAAGTGGAATGAATATGCGTCGTATACTTTCGATAACGGCTCTAGCACTGGTTTTGAAAATTCCAACACCAATAGACGGCCGCCTGGCTTCAGTACGCGGAACATTGAACGAAGCGCTTTGTCTTTGTCTGTCACATTACGCAAACAAAAACTGATGGTGATGACATCAAAATAATCATCAGGGAACGGCAGTTCTTCTGCGTTGGCTTGAACGTAATGCACGTTACCCACAATACCGTTGTCACGCAGTTTATCGCGACCAACGTTAAGCATTGAGTTATTGATATCGGCAAGGATGACATGGCCTTCATCGCCAACAATGCGCGAGAATTTCGCCGTCAAATCACCCGTACCACCACCTAGGTCAAGAATACGTTGGCCAGGGCGAGCACCACTACAATCGATAGTGAAGCGCTTCCAAAGGCGGTGAATACCACCAGACATCAGGTCATTCATGATGTCGTATTTTGTTGCCACGGAGTGGAATACTTCGGCAACCTTAGTCACTTTTTCGTCTTTTGCCACTGTAGAGAAACCAAAGTGAGTGGTTTCATTCTCTAACGCTGTATTGGATTGCAAACTTGTGTCCGTCATTCTAATTCCTCTTAGGCAGCGCTTTCCTCTACGGGGCGTTTGTTGACAAATAAAATCGCCCACTGCACTGCGGGCGATTAGTTTACTTTATCCTCAGCCGGATGTCTTTCTACTAACGGGTCATTTTCTGAAAATGCATCACTCTGCGCTAACTGCGCGAGGTCGGAAGAAATCGGTCGTTTAATTTCAACTCCCAAGTGTTTAAAGCTTTCGGCTTGGCGAATCACATTTCCGCGCCCTGTGGCAAGCTTGTTCATCGCACCTTGATAGCTTTGATTCGCCTTATCCAGCGCACCACCGAGCCCCTCCATGTCGTCTACAAACAATCGTAATTTGTCGTAGAGTTTTGTCGCACGCTGCGCAATCATTTTGGCGTTTTCATTTTGGCGTTCATTGCGCCATAGATTATCAATGGTGCGCAGTGCCACCAGCAACGTTGTTGGGCTCACCAAAATGATGTTTTGCTCCATCGCGTCTTTGATCAAACTTGGATCGGCTTGAATCGCGACTTGGAACGCCGGCTCAACCGGGATAAACATCAGAACATAGTCCAAACTCTGAATACCTTTGAGTTTGTGGTAGTCCTTCATGCTTAACCCTTTGATATGTGCACGTAGAGCGGCTAAATGCGCATTCAAAGCCTGATCGCGCTCAGCATCAGTTTCGGCGTTGAAGTAGCGCTCATAGGCAACCAGCGCCATTTTAGAATCCACAACCACTTGTTTGTTTTGTGGGAGATGAACAATGACATCAGGTTGGTAACGCTTGCCTGCTTCATTTTGTAAGTTCACCTGAGTCTGATATTCGTGCCCTTCACGCAAGCCAGATTCGGCAAGTACCCTAGCGAGCACCACTTCGCCCCAGTTACCTTGTTGTTTGTTGTCCCCTTTCAACGCTTGGGTCAAATTAACCGCTTCGCGCGTCATTTGCTCGTTCAAACGTTGCAGGTTTTTCAGCTCATGCACTAGGGTATGGCGCTCTTTAGCTTCTTGGCTAAAGCTGTCATTAACGTGCTTTTTGAACCCTTCTAACTGTTCTCTAAGCGGTGACAACAAGCCTTCTAAACTCTGACGGTTTTGCAAATCGACCTTCGCGGTTTTTTCTTCAAACAGTTGATTTGCCAAGTGCTCAAATTGTTGTTTCAAGCGTGCTTCCGCTTGTTCTAAAATTTGCAGTTTTTCGGCATTAGCTTGGTTAATTTGCTCATGGCGAGCTTGCTGTTCACGCAGTTGCGTTTCTAGACGTGATTTGTGTTCACGCATTTGACCAAGCTCATCAAAGTATTGCTGGCGCTCTTGCTTTACGGCCTCGAAGTAACGCAGTTTTTCCATAGCTGCCATCAGCTTTCCGTGCGTTTGACGCACTTCAAACGCGGCTTTATCGCGCTCATCATCTAATTCATCCAACTCTTGCTGGGCATCGGCAAGGCTTTGCTTGACCTGTTCAAGTTGCTGTTGATGAAGCTGTTTTTCTGAAACAAGTTGTTGCTCGAGAAGCTGAGTTTGGGTGATAAAACGCTGTTTCACCCACCAACCGGCAGCGACACCACTAAGCGTGGCAGCACAAAGAGAAGAGAGAATGAGAGATTGGTACTCAAGAATCCATTGCATAATAGCGAGTTAGCCTGTGTTTTGTATCTATAACAATGGTATTTAGACACTGGATAAATGTCCAGTTTGTTGGATGAAAAATCCTCGCATACACTAGGCCTTCCTATAATATTCTTTCTTCCGCTCAAATTATCCAAACCGAGCGGCACATCATCACGCAGAGGCATCATGAACGAGCGTCGCGCCCTAGGATTTGGGCTCTCAGCAGTATTACTTTGGTCTACCGTTGCAACCGCATTTAAACTCACGTTGGCAGAATTTACGCCGATTCAAATGCTATGCATTGCCAGCATCGTCTCTGCGATTGCGCTAACAGTAATCTGTGGTGTGCAAGGTAAACTGGGCCAGTTAAGCGCTACATTTTTCTCAAACCCTTGGTATTACCTACTGCTTGGGTTGATTAACCCTTTGGCGTATTACGTTATTCTGTTCAAAGCATATGACTTGCTGCCCGCATCTCAGGCTCAAGCGATCAACTACAGCTGGGCCATCACCTTAACGCTAATGGCCGCTGTTTTCTTAGGACAAAAGATCCGTGGTAAGGACTGGCTGGCTTGCGGTTTTAGTTATGTCGGCGTGATAGTGATTGCCACACAAGGAAATCTTTTAGGCATGGAATTTGAGAGCCCGTTGGGTGTTGGTCTTGCGCTGCTATCAACGCTGCTGTGGGCCGGTTACTGGATTTTAAATACCAAAAATAAGGCCGACCCTGTGGTTGGCGTTCTGCTCGGCTTTTTGGTCGCTATTCCATTCGCCATTGGTTTAAGTCTTTATGAAGGTGCGAGCTGGCAGGCAATCTCAATTAAAGGCTGGGCAGCGGTGACGTATGTCGGACTGTTTGAAATGGGGATCACTTTCGTTTTGTGGCTGAGCGCACTCAAATCAACGCAAAACACCGCGCGTATCAGTAATCTGATCTTTGCTTCTCCATTTATCTCACTCATGTTGTTAGCTACCATCATCGGCGAAGAAATTCATCCTTCAACCTTGATTGGCCTGGTATTGATCATCAGTGGCTTAGTCATTCAGCAAGTCTCATGGGGCAAGAAAACCAAAGCGGTAAACGCTTCTTAATCACCTATCAAAAGCCCTAAAAAACGATGCAATAAGTTGGATAAAAAAGAGATATAGATAACATTTTAATGATAGAAAGCACTTTACGCTGCTAGGATTTAGCTACGCGTTGGATACGATACTCACAAAGCCCAATAGCTTACGCTAGATTCTAATATAATTACCTTTGGGCGATTTAGGACTCGTTATTAATTATGTTTCGCTTCGCTATTCCTTCGCCTTTGATGGCAGACTGGCAACACGTTCTGCGACAATGCTGTGATGTAACTCAAGCTCAGGGACAGCTTTATACTCTGAGCGATACTCAGCAGTGGCTATCGACTGAGGTGTCCACCTCAACCCAAAATCATCGTGCTATCATCGATGTGATAACGCAAGTTGTCGATCACTTTACGCCGACAGATTTTACAGTTAGCCATACCCCCTTTGAAGAGCAAACCTTGAGCATTGGACCGATTTGGCTACCTAATGGCGAATTGCTTGCCGTACTGACACTGACTCACCCTAATGATCAATCAACGGTTGTTTCGGCATGGCTAAGCGCAATCGCGGGGCGGATCAGCTTTGATATCAACTTGCACTGTCAGCAAGAACAAACGCGACATCAAAGCGCGGAAATAAAGCCAACACCAACACTACAAGAGTTTATCGACTGCCTTGAAGACCACGTATGGATAAAAGGCATGGATGGTCTTTATTCGATGACCAATCGAAGCGTAGAAAACGCGTGGCAAAAAACCAACAGTGAAATCATTGGAAAAGACGATTTTGCCCTGTTTAGCCATGAACGTGCGGAAAAATTCATTGATGCCGATAAATTGGTGGTAGCCACTGGCACGCAAAATATTGTTGAAGAATGCCGTCAAATTGATGACAACAATAACCCCACTTGGCTAGAAACCATTAAGTCTCCTGTCCGTGATCATGCGGGAAACTTAATCGGCATTCTGGGGATGACACGTAACATCACCCGCCGAAAAATGGTAGAAACGCAGCTCTCCTTAGCGTCCCAAATTTTCAACAATTCGCAAGAAGGCATGGTCATTACAGACCGCAATGCCAACATCATTGATGTAAACACGGCTTTTACCCAAATTACAGGTTACCGCTCTGAAGAGGTGATAGGAAAAAACCCACGAATTCTGCGCTCAGGTCATCATGATCAAGGTTTCTATCAACAGTTGTGGCATCAACTCGAAAACAAAGGCCAATGGAAAGGCGAATTCATCAACAGAAAGAAAGATGGCAGCATTTATCCGCAATTAGCGACCATTAGCGCCGTAATGGACGATAAAAACCACCTTATTAACTACATTTGTGTGTTTGAAGATATCTCTGTGCGTAAGGCACACGAAGAAAAGCTGCAGCGCATGGCTTTTTACGATCCATTAACCAATCTACCTAATCGCACTCATTTACTTAGCTTACTCGAGCAACACATCGAAACCGGACACAAAAGCCAGCAGACGTTTGCCACCCTATTCTTAGATATCGACCATTTCAAACACATCAACGATAGCATGGGCCACTTCTGTGGTGACCAATTGCTGTCTAAGTTAGCGATTCGTCTGCAAGATGTGCTTCACCTCAATGCGCATGTGGCTCGCATTGGCGGCGATGAATTTGTGATTATTTTGCCAGACATCCATAGTGATGTTTCCTTATTGGAAACCGTCGGCGATATTCTAAGCGTATTCCAGCAACCATTCGACTTGGCAAACCACGACTCACTTCGTGTCTCGACAAGTATTGGTATTGCCTTGTACCCAAGAGACGGTCAAGACAGTGAAACCTTACTGAAAAACGCAGACACCGCGATGTACTTAGCGAAGAAAAATGGACGCAACGGCTACGCGTTTTACTCACCGGATTTGACCGATAAATCCGTATCCCATGTACGCATTCAATCCGCTTTGCATCAAGCAATAGAAAAACAACAACTCCGGTTAGAATTCCAACCGCAATACAACTTGGAACAAAATTCGATTGTCGGCGTGGAAGCTTTATTACGCTGGCAGCATCCAGAGTTTGGCCCTGTACCACCAGCAGACTTTATTCCAATTGCAGAAAAAACAGGGCTGATTCAAAGCATTGGTGAGTGGGTGTTACAACAAGCTTGTTTGCAAGGTAATGCTTGGCTGGACCAAGGCATCGAGTTTGGCAAAATCGCCGTCAATGTTTCTGCGTTGCAGCTTCAGCAGTCAAATTTCATTCAGCGATTAAGTACTATCCTCGATAACACCGGATACCCTGCCCAACGGTTAGATTTGGAGATCACAGAGAGCTTTTTACTGATCGACCCTCAACAAGCCATTGCATCGTTAAATCAATTACGAGAGCTGGGTATTGAGATTTCTCTGGATGACTTTGGAACTGGCTATTCGTCTTTGTCTTACTTGAAAGGTTTGCCAATCAACAAACTGAAAATTGACCGCTCATTTGTCAGTGATGTCCCAAGTAATAGCGACAGCAACGCGATTGTGAATGCCATTATTGCCATGGGAAAAACGCTGTCGTTGAAAGTCGTCGCGGAAGGGATAGAAACTCGGGAACAAGCCGATTATTTATTCGAAAAAGGCTGTATTTATGGTCAGGGATATTTATTTAGTCAGCCAGTGAGCGCTGAAAAACTGTTTCGTTGAACCAGCTTGCTCCTCAAGTCACTCTCGCGGTGCCACGTCCGCGGAGGTGATTTGTTTTGCTTGATTTTGGGTTGATTGGCATAGCTCTAGACGATCAACCAAAATATTGATACAAACCAGCAACGGCACACCGATCAATAGCCCCATTCCGCCCCAAAGCCAGCCCCAAAAAACAAGCCAAACAAAAATCACTAACGGGTTTAAGTTAAACCTTTTCCCCAATAGTGTTGGTGTAACAAACTGACTTTCAATCAAATTGAGCAGTAAATAGATAGACACCACCGTCAGCATAAAACTGACCGACTCCAACTGAAGATAAGCAACAAAGCCAAAGCTCACCATGGATATGACAGGGCCGAGGTACGGCGCAAAATTCATCACGCCTGCAAATGCGCCCCATAGAAATGGATCTTCAAGGCCTAGAACAAAAAACACGGCCCCAACACTCAACCCAAGTCCCGCATTCACCAACGTGATGGTGCCAATGTATCGAGATAGGTCTTTCTGTAGCGCTTTGACCAACTCAATCGCTTGGCGCTGTTTGGCGAACCCATGTAAGTAAGACACTGACTTTCGAAATAAGCTTCGTCCATGATTGAGCATAAAGTAAACCATAAACAGCACGATCATCGCTTGTGTCAAAATCGTCGGCGTAGTGGTCGCGAGCGTTTTTACCAAAGAAAATACGGTGTTGTTCCCGACCTCATCCATACTCATATCGTTGGCGATATTCAATGGAGTATTAAGGTGATCAGCCGAAGCTTTAGTAACTTCGCTTACTTCTTGCGACACATTTTTCACGATACTGGGCAGCTCAGACCACCATTGCTTGGCGGGCTCCGACATGGCGGCAAGACCAATAATTGAGGCGCCAACGAGGAATGACAGCGTCAACACGACGGTAATAGCACGTGGTAAACCTTTGTCTTCAAGATAATTAATGAAAGGGCTGCACAGCAGAGAAATAAAGGTGCTAAGCACAATAGGTAACAATATTGGCTTGGCAAAATACAGCCCTGGGACGAGTAACAGGACGAGAAGCGTTGCACCAATCGCAGTGTTGGCAGGAATGTTCAATTTCGCTGTCATAATAAGCTCAGAATCGGTAAGAAAATTTTGCGGTGAAATCCGCTATTAGAGTGGTTCGCCCTCTGTCGTCGCAGCGTTGCTTACTTGTGTTGCTGCATTTCCATTTTGCTCCGCATCTGACTCATCCAGAGAAGCTGCCGCGACCGGCTTTGTGAGCGAATCGGTAATATCAGACACGCTGCTAACCAATAGCCCCATTGACGAAATAGAAGAAGTCAGTCGAGACAATCGACCTGCTTTTGCTGCGGTAACGGCAACGACAGCACTAATGCCTAATGTCGTCCAAGGGTTTTCTCTCACAAACTTCTTGGTGGTAAACGTGAACATTTCCATCGACAAACAGCATTGCTCTAGAGACGCTTTACCTTCCATCCGCTTGATCCGCATGGCTCGATTGAGCTTTTGTAGCGAGCGCATCCCACCCCTCCTGTAATTGTTCTGTCGTATTTTTGAATCCAAGAAATCCAACTAAACGCTTCTGCCACCAGGCTAAAGCAAATAATGCCAAGCCTAATGATGTGATAAATACACCCACGGCAACATATACGTTGGCAGTTAACTGATAAGCCACCACCCCAGAGGCAAGGCACAAACTGAATACGAACAATACCGACAATAGGGTAAAAACAACGGTACACAGCAAAATCTGACGCACTGCGGACACGTTAACTTTCATCTCCAAGAGGAACAAATCCAACGTTGAACCTGACCATGCTTTTAGCGATTTCGTCAGTTGGTCCAATTGCGCAAGAATGCTGCTCAAACCATTAATGGTTTGTTGGATATCCTGTTCTTCTGCCCCATCAGGGGCTCGGCCGCTGTCTGAAGCCGCCGAGCCTGATTGCTGATTGGTAACTTGCCCTGAGTTATTCATGTGAAGCCTCGCCTTTCTGTTGTGTGGCTTAATCCTTGGTGACCACTATTATTTGATCAGCTTCGAAACCGCCCAACCAGCAAGGAAGGCACAGCCTATGCTCAGCAATGGGCGCTCCTTGATTACATTTTCTGCCGACTTAGTCGCCTGCTGAACTTGCTGTGCACCGACATCCAGCTTCTCTTTGGCTTGGTCTTTCATCGCGCCAACGGCTTCCGTCGTGGCTTGTTCCGCTAAGTGATATGCTTCTTCTAACTGCTCTTGAGGTTTTACTGTGCTTTCTTTTGTAGTAGCCATAACTAGCCTCCATTAATGAGTTGAATAGTGAATCAAGTGAAACAATGTTTGACCTCACTTACTCCCTACAAAGCCATATCCATGCCAGAATTTTAAGCTATTGTTTTTTATTGATTTTATTTTTATTTCGATAAAAAGCCGTATCTGTACGTGTAATTCTTTCCAGGCTTTCCCCGCCATTCTTGTAATTTTTTCTTAGCGCCTTACCGACTGTTAGCAAGTTATTGCAAAACAAGATATTAAGTCACTGATTAATAAGACTTAAAGTTCATTGGCATACAACCTGCAACTGAAGACGAAACATCGTGTTTGTATTCCATACACTCAAACACCCCTATCACCAGTAAATAAGGAGTGGCATATGAAAAATGAAAACATCGCCTCAATCATTGAGCTTATCGAAAGCGGAAATGAAATTTACAACAAGGCCATCGAGAACATCGACAACACTTCCTTGAATAATGTGTTGGTAGAACTGCTCAGAGTACGTGAGCGTGCAGTCATTGAGCTCACTCCCTACTCTCTAGCAAGTAACAATGAAGAATCTGCCGACGACACTCCGGTTTCCTACACCATCAAGGCGCGTGAGGTCTACAGCGACGTGATGAAGGAAGTGTCCTCTGACAAAGAGTCAATGTATTTAGAACAGCTTGAAGGTGTCGAAAGCAAGGTACTCAAAGAGATTGAGAATTTGATTACTTCCCACCCAGAGCAGGCGGATAACTCGGTTCTGCTGAAAGTTCGTAGCGATATAAAAAGTTGCAAAGAAAAACTCAGCAGCATCAGCCTTATTAGCTAAAACCTGGTGGTCGCCCTTGCAATAAAGCTCGGTATTGAGCAAAGAAATGGCCAACTTGCTTTGGCCATTTCTGACAAGCCCACAGGCGCATTAACATAACCGTCACGAGAAATGTCCCACGACAATAATCACAAATAAAGAGGTCACTATGACATTGGATAACAATCGAGTAAGGGAGCTACTCGTAAAAATGACACACCATCGCCAAACGTGTTTGCCTCTCGTTAACCCGCAATCACATATGACACTCGCAAGAGCGGCATATCGATTCGTGAAAATAGAAAAAGTGATGATCAAAAAGATGGCGAAGCTGTTCTTCGATCAAGATGGTGAACAATTCATTGCAGAAAATGCCACCGAATACGGCGTTGCCGAGTTAGGCAATTACAAAGAAATGCATTTTATGAATAAATTACTGTTAGATGATTTAAAAGCCCTGCTTAGAGCCATTGACGACACCAACTTAACCGCACTTGTTTCTTATTGGTTAGCTGCTTTACAAGTTGAAAACGATGAAATTGAAAAGCACTTACCTCAGGGTGAGTAATTATACTCGCCCTTCTTTCTTCACTTTGTTTAACCCTCATCCCCAATCAACCTAATAAAAAAGTGCAGATAGACAAAAGCCGCTGCATCTACGCAGCGACCTTGATAGCCTTTTTACGACGCACACCAAATCATCAAACAGCACAGAAAAAGCGCCATGTAGAATACGAAGCAAATGGCGCGTTATCCGCGGATTATCTGTGTTAAAGCGAAGCTGATTTACGTCTCTGGCTTGGAACAAATACGTTCAATGACTTTGGACGCAGCTTGATTGCCAGTTGCTCATCAGAATACAGTTCACCATCAATCACATATTCAATCGGTTTATTCGCAGAAATAGTGACGCTCTGAGCCGTCGCGTATTGAAAATGTGTCGATTCTTCCTGTGCGCCTACGCTCGTTAATGTCAGATCCGACAAGGCGATAAGACGTCCGCCTAAAGACTCGGTGTTATCTAAATATGTGATATGCAGCTTGCCATCATCAGGCTGCGGCGCATCACCACCTTGGGCAAGCAACGTACTAAATGGAGCGATATTCGCAACGACAAAACTATGGACGTCAAGCGTTTGTGTATTCTTGTCGTGGTTTCCATCTTCAGTTGGAGCGTCTAACGATACGGTTAAAGCTTGCGTTTCTTCCGCCACTACAGCATTAAAAAAGCCGGTGAGGTAAGCGAGTTGTCCAAAAACATTTTTCTCTTCTCGCTGAGCGTGCTCGATCATTTTCTGTTCTAGCCCAATGCCTAAGACCAATAAAATAAGCCGCTGATTACATTCCGCAGTATCAATACGTTGGCAGTGTCCGCCAAGCAACGCTTCACACGCTTTTTCGACCGGTGAGAATTTTGCGCCAACGCCATAGAGCACATGACATAACGCATTGGCAGTTCCGAGCGGAACAATACCGAGTTTTAGGTCGGTATCCACCAATTGGCTCGCCACCTCTGTTACTGTGCCATCGCCACCAGCTACGATGATTTGCTTAGCTCCACTTTCTTTTGCCTGTTGTGTTAGCTGCTCGGCGCTGAGGTTTGTGGTGGTTTGATGAATACTCAAGCGATATTTTTTGGTTAGTTCACGAATCAGGTGCTGTTCGTTTTCCTCCCATTTTCCGCCACCTGCAACAGGGTTAACCACCATCCAAGTGGATTGATCCAGCCCTAGTACGCCTTTTTCACTGATCGCTCGTAACGTTCTAATCTGTAATTTATTCAATCTCGCGGTACTGCGTACGTCATTGATTTTTTTCATCACGGATTCAACCGTCAGTGACGGGTCTTTGCTCAGTAAATACGCCGCCACAACAAACACTGAACGACCACGCCCTAACGCACAATGCACAACCACTGCCCGCGAGCACGAGATTTGAGTATCAATCCAGTTAATCGCATGGCGAAGGCGCTCTAGCGTTGGGGCTTTGTGGTCGAGTACCGGAATCGAAAGGTAATGAAACTGCTTGTCGGTCATCGCACTTTCAAGGCCTGCAAATTCTGCGGTGACATCGACAATACAAGAGATTTCATTGGATTCGAGAAAATCTAAGTCACTCTGAAACAAACGGCGAGATAGGTATAAATTGTCGCTGACTTTTTGGATTGGAGGCACTGTATCACGCCGTCTTTCCCAGGCGTTATACGCTCTAGCCCCCAATAGAAATGGGATGAATGCCCAGCGAATCCACCTGACAATCTTGCCATCTTGGTTTTTTCTAAAAATAGAGGGAATGTCGAATACGTAGGCTACGCTGACCAACGCTAAAGAAAGCGATATCCATAAGAACAGCAAACTAACGATAATTTGAGGCGTATAGATAGCGGCCAATAAACTGATCAGAGCGCCAAGAATATAATATTTGATGATAAACATTCGCTCTCCTTGCCTTCAGCGAGTGCACTTTTTAGTGGAAGTTAGAATACGCGGGGGATTGAGCTTGGATACATGAACTTTAGTAAACGCCTTGATTGAGTGCCTTCCCGTGCCGAAATGGCACGAAAAGGTCCAACACTCTACCTAGCTTACCATCTCTTCAACATAACCATCCGCTAGTTTCATTTTCTGCTTATCGGTCATTACCTTACCGGCTAACTGGAAGAAACGCTGCTCTTCTTCCTCAAGATGGTGCAACACTTTGTGACGCAAGGTTTTCATTAGGTTGAGCCACGCTGGCGAGCTCATATCGGTTGCATCAAGCTGTGCAATCACTTTATCAATTTCATGATGCTCTGCGATGCCATGGCGAGTGAGATCAATGGTCTTATCACTATCTATTAAAGGCGCGTAGAAAAACCGCTCTTCTGCCGCTGCGTGCTGTTCGAGTTCCTCTTTAAGGTTGTGATAAAACTCTTCACGAGCGGGGGAATCTCCAGACGTTTCCATCAGAGCATCGAGTAAAAGGCGTTGCTTTTCATGACTCTCTTTCAGTACATCAAATATGTTTTTCATCTTTGACTCCTTATCTGATTGTAAACAATTGGGACAAAAGGAAGGGCGGTTATTGACCGCCCCTCTCTTACATAGCTATGCGTAAAAAACCTAACCTGATTCGGCTAACAGTCTTGGTCTTCAGCGTTTAGATTTTCTTTAATGTTTTCACATTCATCTTCAATCGCATTTTGGGTTTCTTCGGCGGCTTCATCTATCTTTTTGCCGGCCTGTTCCATTGGCCCTTCTTCACTACAAGCTGCCAACGCAAACACCAAACCGAATACTGCGGCGATACGGTAAACAAATGACGTAAGTCGCATGGAATCTCCTATCTATTTACGTTTTTTCTTCCCAGCAGAACAATCACTATTGATACAATTAATGACAATAGGAATAGGTAAAATATCACTTGCGCGATAGAGGCAGCAGCTCCTGCAATACCGGTGAAGCCTAATAGTGCAGAAATTAGTGCCAGTGCCAGAAAAATAAACATCCAACGAACCATAGTGTTACCTCCTAATAAAAGTGGGTTAAATCACTCGGCTCGCTATTATTGAACCACTTCTAGCTTATCAATCACCTTATTTACGTCATTGGTGTTATTTGCAATTGAAATTGCAAGATCATGCTCCGCATCTGAATTAACTTTACCTGCCAACGTTACCGTTTTGCGTTCTGTCGTTACATCAATATCCGTACCACTCACATTGGTATCCATTAGTAGGCGCGTTTTAACTATAGTCGTGATTTTAGAATCGGTCAGTGTAGCTAAAGCTTCTGAATCAGTTTCTTTCTTGCCTTCATTCACTACTGACAATTCGTTGTTTACTTTTTTCACACCATCAAGACCAGTAACAAGCTCTTCGGCAAGTGATTTTTCAAGATCATTGTTTACCGAACCAGAAAGGGTAACGACCTGATTCTCAACATCGGTATTGATATCAAAAGAGTTGAGATTGCTGTTTAGCAGTAGTGTGGTTTCAGCTTTACCATCTAGCCAAGCGTCCATGGATTCTTTTTTCCATTTATCACTCGCTAAGACTGCTGTAGATGAAGTAGCAAGAACTGACGTAAGTACAATTTTAGCTGCGATGTTATTCATGGTAATTCTCCTTTATTGACGTTGCACTTCCCTAGGAGCAAACCATGTGCCAACTTTATAACTTATTGTTTTTAATTAACTAATAAAGAAAAGAGGTAAAAATGAGATGAGCAATAAAGTATAAGCATGAATTATTTACACGTAAAAAATGTAATTTTTAATCGGTGATAAGCCTCCGTCACTTGTGCCGAAATAACCTGATAAAACAGAAAGGCTATTTCTCCAGAATCAATTAATAGCAAAATTATTATTTAAAAAATAAAAATCTGAACAAAAGGAAATATCTACTGATGGCTCTCACCGATATATATCAAAAAGGGGCTAACAACATAAAAATACCGAACAAATCCTTAAATCTATGCTGACAATATTTTGTCTTGTGAAGTGAGAATAATCCACGTACATTGTTTCTGTCATAGTAAAGAGGACATTTCTATGTCGATGCCAAGCCTGTTTCTAAGAATACAAGATCCATCACTTAAAAATGCCATCGCTTCTTGCCAGGAACTGAACAAATTTCGTCTGCATGACATCGATGCCGCAGACCAATGGATTGAAGATTTCCTACAACTCAAACCGGAAGTTGCGATTGTTGAAGTCGCCCACTTTACTAGTGCAGATTATCAACGTCTTTCTAATATCGAAGACATCTACGATATGGACTTGATCATCATTAGCTCAGGCGCTCCAAACGAGAACTTGGATAAGCTGATGAACTTGGGTGCTATTTTTCACTACAGAAAGCCCGTTGATATTGCCATTCTGACGGACACCCTGAGCGAAGTCAGCCAGTACTATCAACACAAACAAGATCAAGGGCGTAAAGTGTCCACCAGCGATCTTGACCAATTTGGTCTTTTGGTCGGCTCTTCCTCTCCGATGCATCAGCTCTATCGTATGATCAGGCGCGTTGCTAAAACAGAAGCCAACGTCCTTATTGTCGGTGAAAGTGGATCAGGCAAAGAACTGGTGGCGCAGACCATCCACTTAGCGAGTGAGCGTAAACAACAGCCCTTTATAGCGATTAACTGTGGTGCCATTAGCCCTGAATTGGTTGATAGTGAACTGTTTGGCCATGAGAAAGGCGCTTTTACCGGAGCAAATAAAACTCACCAAGGTGTATTTAAGCAGGCAGAGGGCGGCACCCTATTTTTAGATGAAATCACCGAGATGCCTATCGAGCATCAAGTGAAGCTATTACGGGTGCTAGAAACCGGAGAGTATCGCCCAGTTGGCAGTAATACGGTTCATATCGCTAATACTCGCATCATTGCTGCTACAAACCGTGATCCTAAAATCGCCATTGAGGAGCAGTTCCTGCGTGAAGATCTGTTTTTCCGCTTATCGCATTTCCCATTAACGATACCGCCACTGCGAGAACGAGGCGGTGATATCGTCGGTCTGGCCAAGCACTTTATCGCGCACCGCAACGCCAATGAGGCAAAAACCAAAACGATTCTTGACTCTGCGATCCAAAAAATCGCTGCACACGACTGGCCAGGTAATGTCCGTGAGCTCAAACACACGATCGAGCGTGCATTTATTTTGGCTGATGACACCATCCGAGATGAACACCTTATCTTCGACACACCACCATTGGAAACAGGCACCAGCATCGAAGACCTTGTTCCGGCGGGCGTTTCGCTAGAAGAGCTAGAAAAAGCCGCCATTCTCAATACCCTTGAAGAGAATCAAGGCAATAAAACGGAATCAGCGCAGGAGTTAGGCATTAGCGTGAAAACGCTCTATAACAAACTCGAAAAGTATCAAGACGAGTAACTCGCTATGGGAATACAAAAAGAGCACTGACTTTTATTCAGTGCTCTTTTTGTATCTTATCTTTTATGCAGTTAGGCTGCGTTTGGTGTTTGATTAAACCCACTGCCCCGCAACAAAGCCGCTCGACCAGCACCACTGAAAATTGTAGCCCCCTAGCCAACCAGTCACATCCATCACCTCACCAATAAAATAAAGCCCTTTAATGTCTTTGCATTCCATGGTTTTCGAGGATAAGTGATCAGTATCGACACCGCCGAGTGTCACTTCCGCAGTTCGGTAGCCTTCAGTGCCATTCGGGGCGATATCCCAATGCTCTAGGCGCTCCACAATCGCCGCAAGCTCCTTTTGATTGAACTGTTTTAGCGGTTTATCGACTAGCTCTTTACGTTCAATTAAGACTTCAACCAGACGCTTAGGCAGCACTTTGGCAAGCGTATTCTTGAGTGACTGATTTGGATGCTTCTCACGACTGCGTTCTAATAACTCAGCAACATCATCGTTTGGCACAAGATTGATCAACACCTTTTGTCCGGCCCGCCAGAATGAAGAAATCTGTAACACTGCTGGACCAGATAACCCACGATGTGTGAACAACAGGGCTTCTTTGAACATGGTGCCATCTTCAGCCGTAATTTCCGCAGGTACCGCGATACCGGATAACTCAGCAAAGTCTTCTTTGTCTTCTTTATGCAGAGTAAATGGTACAAGACCTGCCGTGGTTGGGATAACTCGAAGACCAAATTGTTCCGCGACTTTATAACCAAATGGTGTCGCTCCCAGTTTTGGCATCGACAAGCCACCTGTTGCGATAACTAAAGACTCACATTCGACAATCTCAGTACCAGCATGCAAACGAAAGCCTTCATCAATTTTTTCAATCGAATGAACATCGCATTGGTAACGCTGCTCGATGTTCGGCATGTCACACTCAGCTAACAACATCTTCACGATATCTTTGGCCGTAAATGCATCGACACAAAACAACTGGCCGTGATCACGCTCTTCGAACTCAATGCCATGTTTACACACCATCGAGATGAAATCCCAGTTAGTGTATTGGGAGAGCGCCGACTTAACAAAGTGCGGGTTTTGACACAAATAGTGATTAGCTGAAACGTCGTAGTTAGTGAAGTTACAACGACCACCGCCCGAGATAAGGATTTTACGTCCTGGCTTTTTAGCATGATCGAGCACCAAAACACGGCGGCCTCGCTTGCCTGCTTCTGCAGCACACATTAAACCTGCTGCGCCTGCGCCAATTACAACAACATCAAATTTCTTACTCATCGGTAGCTCTTAGACTGATTGGTATCGAATCAAAATAAAAAAGGATGTGCACATTGCACATCCTTGCTTTCTAGGCGCGACATTCTACCGACAAATACCGAAAGGGAAAAGCGCTTAAACTCTAAGCGCTCTGTATGTCCGCAAAATCTCAGACAGAACAACTATCTAGATTATTGACTCTTAGAGAATGAAGGCTGCAAGTAGCGTCACGCCGAGCAACGCGGTCGATAGAACAAACAATTCACGCACTCTTTCACACTTACCAGTAAAAATTTCATCGTGGTGATGATGATATTCTTTACTTTTAATGTAGTGATACAACCTCACCTGCTTGGTGACATTTCCATGAGTGGTAAAAAAACCATTACCATCAACTTGCTGATATAACAGCGGATGCGCTTCACGCATGATATAAATTAGAGAACGAAGAGCGGTGAGATACCGGACCATATTAACTCCAGTTACCACCATTAGCGCAAATAAGATTGTGTCTCCACTGATCATCTTTTCCTCCCTACATCTTCAACAATGCTCAAGAGAAAAAGACGATCAACACTTCGTCTTTACCCGCTACTTACAACGTCCCAAAACGCGTTTACGCAGCTGGAGCATCCATGATTGAAGATGAACCTTCTTTCGCCATTTGTGCTAGATCTTTGTCAATGAAGAACAACGCTTTACCGTCTTCACCTACCAGTTCGATCTTATCTAAAATCCCTTTAAACAACTTCTCTTCTTCGTGCTGTTCTGACACGTACCACTGTAGGAAGTTAAACGTTGAGTAGTCTTGGCTAGTAAATGCAACGTGCGCCAGTTTGTTGATTTTTTCCGTGATCATTTGCTCATGTTCAAATGTCTCGCGGAAAACGTCACCTAGGCTCGCAAAGTCATGCTTTGGCGCATCAATAGCGCCTAAGATTGGCATTGAGCCAGTTTCACTCACGTAAGTGAATAGGCGTTGCATGTGCTCCATTTCTTCTACGGCGTGAGCGCGTAAAAATTCAGCCGCACCTTCAAAACCTTTGTCTTCACACCAAGCACTCATTTGTAAGTATAGATTGGATGAGAAAAATTCTAGGTTAATTTGCTCATTCAATTGTTCGACCATAGTTTGAGACAGCATGTTAACTCCTATTATTGTGCATGCAATATACCCAAGTAACCTCGAAATAAATGACGCTGCGAGAATAGCTTGGTCTGGCAGACACGGCGAAGTTTCACTTCAACTCTAGTCAGTAACACTACGCTTATTTCAGCATATCAAAGTCACTTGGGTATAACGCCACTATAACATGATTACTGAGACAAGACTTTGTACCTACGGCACCGATATGAGATCACTTCAGCAAATTTTTTTTGGGGTTGGTGCTAATCTAAAACTATGACCTTACAAGGAGATAGCAATATGAGTTACAAACACATACTTGTGGCAGTCGACCTTTCAGACGACAGTAAAGTGTTGATTAAGAAAGCCGTATCACTGGCTAAACCTCTGGATGCGAAAGTCTCTTTTATTCACATCGACGTGAACTACGCAGAACTCTACACCGGGCTTATCGATATCAATATGGCAGAAGCGCAACATCAAGCAATGGAAGCATCGCGCACACAATTGGCAAACTTCGCTGAATATGCGCAATACCCAATTGCCCATACTTTAGTCGGTAGTGGCGATTTGAGTAATGAGCTGTGCGATACCATTCAAGATTACAGTATTGATTTGGTGGTTTGTGGTCATCACCAAGATTTCTGGAGCAAGATTCTATCTTCGACTCGACAGCTGATTAACTGCTCACCAGTCGATATGCTGGTCGTACCGCTAAAAGACTGATTGGCGCAGCGATAAAACTTGGTTAGACTGCGGGCACATTTGTTGTTGATAAAGATTCTCATCCATGGCTTATCTATCCGCAGTTACCCTACTTTGGGCATTCTCATTTAGCCTGATCGGCGTTTACCTCGCCGGTCAGGTTGATTCTTGGTTCTCGGTGTTCATGCGCGTGGCACTGGCGAGCCTGGTTTTCATTCCCTTTTTGAAATTCCGTGGCGTTAGCAAACCCCTGATCGCGAAACTGATGACCGTCGGTGGCTTCCAGCTCGGCTTGATGTATTGCTTCTACTACCAATCTTTTTTGCTCCTTTCCGTGCCAGAAGTATTGCTGTTCACCGTATTCACACCCATTTACGTCACGCTAATCTATGACTTCTTGAAAGGTCGCTTTTCACCTTGGTACTTAGTTACCGCTGCAATAGCCGTATTTGGTGCCGCCTGGATTAAATTTGCAGGCATTAATGAAGATTTCCTACTGGGCTTTTTGGTCGTACAAGGAGCAAACCTCTGCTTTGCCATCGGTCAGGTGGGCTACAAATATATCATGGAGAGTGAACCCGTCGATTTGCCACAACACACCGTGTTTGGCTACTTCTACTTAGGTGCACTTTGTGTAGCAACCGTGGCTTTCGCGCTCATGGGTAACCTCGAAAAACTACCAACCACTACAACGCAATGGGGCATTCTGACATACCTTGGGTTGATTGCTTCTGGTTTTGGTTACTTTGCTTGGAACAAAGGCGCGACTATGGTGAACGCAGGTGCACTGGCAGTAATGAACAATGCATTGGTTCCGGCGGGCTTGATTGTAAACATTGTGATTTGGAACCGCGATGTTGATGTCATGCGACTCGCCATTGGCGGTGCGATCATCATGCTATCCCTATGGATTAACGAAACCTGGGTGAAAAAGCGCGTAGAGATGAGCTACGCCAATAAGTAACGCAGCTAATCCTATAAACATTTCGACAATAAAAAACGCTCTCCGACTGGAGAGCGTTTTTTTATTTGATTAATGCACTTTGGCTTGTGAGATTGCGTTCATCAAAGCATTAGGTGGCGTTGGCAGCAACACTTCTAGTTTCGCATTACGCGCTTCCAGTTTACGCTGACGCTTAAGTAACTTTTGTTGTTTTTTCGCCACTTTTAGCAACTTCTTTTGCTGCTTATAGTGCTTTTTCAGTGCTTTTTTCGCTTTCTTGAGCGATTTTTTATCCGCTAAATCAAACCATACTGGTGCGTCGGCTCTTACTGGCTCCAGAGATTTTTCGGCTTGTTTTTTCTCTTTCACACGCTCAACAACACGCTTCACAATCGCGGCTTTTTCGTTGCTTTGTTTAGTTGTCACTGGAATCGCTTGTGATGGCAGAGCTTCAACCAATAAGCCACATGCTTGTTGCTCACTCAATGGCTTGTCTTGGCATTTTTGTGGAGGAATTGCGGCTGGCTTACAAAGGGTATCTTTGGCCGATGAAGAGCGTGCGCAAGAACGACAAACGAATTTTGGTGCGACAACTAAACGATGGATATCACCAAGTTCTGCCGCGATCTGTTTGCGACTCATTTTACATAAACGTTTAGCCATTCTACTACTCCAGCTTCCCAGTTATCGACCGCATCACAACAAGTGAAATAATAATAATTCTTAGTTAGATATACAGTCAGGGAAGGGAATTAGCAAGAGAAAACTATCAATAGAGACGAGGAAAGAGAGGCTGAGTCACAGCACGATACACCATACTGTGACAAGAAAAGTTGAGCCGTCAGGAAGTTATGCCATCGATGCTTTAACGTAGACATCGAAGCGATTTTTTTTCGTTTCAATCGCCATGGTCGGTTTTTTCTCGTTCAGCCAGTTAGCATAGTCTGGGCGTTTAACTACTACACGCTTTGTGGCTAACGCCATGGCTGGTTCTAGTAGGCCATCGGCGTCCAAATCAGCGCCAACCAACGATTGGAAAACGCGCATTTCTTTTTTCACGAGCGCCGACTTCTTTTTATTTTCTGGGTGCGGATACATCGGGTCAAGATACACCACATCTGGCTGGACAAAGTCTTTATCTTGCGCCAATTGTTCCAGCGCATCATGGCTAGAAGCATGGATTAGCGACATGCGCTCAGATACCCAGGTGCCGATTTCTGGGTCTTGTTTCGCTCGATCCAAGCCATCATCTAACAAAGCCGCTACGACTGGATGACGCTCGACCATCTGCACTTTACAACCTAGCGAGGCGAGCACAAACGCATCACGACCAAGACCTGCCGTGCCGTCTAACACGGTTGGCGTTGCCCCTTTGTTCAACCCCGCAGCTTTCGCAATTGCCTGGCCTTTACCACCACCGAACTTGCGACGATGACCGACCGCACCACCAATCAAATCCACAAAGATTGCACCCAGCTTTGGCTCATCCACTTTACGTAGCTCCAAACGCTCGGTGGTTAGCACCAAAGCAAAATCGCTATCGTCAGTGTGTGAAAGCTGCCAACGCGCAGCGAGTTCATCAAGATGAGATTGTTGAGACGGGTTTTCACAGATCAATTGCAGTTGCAAAAGGAGGCTCCAATAAAAATCGAGGTAACTGGCGCTGAGTGTATACCTAAGTTACCTATTAATGCTAGGTTGAGCTTGCTACGCAGAGGTTATACAGCCGTCAGTTGCTCCACTAGCTCAGAAAGCGGCTTAGGATGGCCAATACCGTAGCCTTGGCCGTAGTCCACACCGAGGTCTATCAAATGCTGCATAACCTGGTCATTTTCGACAAACTCCGCCACCGTCACTTTGCCGAGCTGTTTCGCCAAGTCATTGATTGAACGAACCATCACGCGGTCCATTTCATTTATGTTGATATCTTGCACGAAAAGACCATCAATTTTCACGATATCGACAGGAAGTTTCTTTAAGTAACCAAATGAAGACAATCCAGATCCGAAATCATCCAATGCAATCATGCAACCCAAAGACTTTAGCTTGGTAAACAGCTCAATGGCTTGATCCAGATTGCTCATCGCCGCTGTCTCGGTGATTTCTAAGCAGATTTTTTCACACGGCAGAGTCGAACTTTCCAATCGCTCCAATAAGAAGTCAATAAACTCTTGATTCCCCATAGATTGACCTGAAAGGTTTATCGAACAGCGACCAAGCTGTTCAATCACCTCAGGACGCTGTTCAAACCACTCTAGCGTTTGAGTAATAACCTGCTTATCAATCCAATGGGCAATGTTGTAGCGCTCGGAAGCAGGGATAAACAGTGCAGGAGAAACATAATCACCGTACCCATTGCGAATACGCACCAAAATCTCAAAATACATTTGAGTCTCGTGCTTTTGTAAGCTTTTTATCGGTTGAGCAAACAGTTCTAAACGTTGATTCGACAATGCCTCATGCACCAAATTGACGCTCTGCATTTCCATCTGACGACGCTGCAACTCTTCGTTATCTAAGCTGAATAGATTATAGCGGTTACGGCCTTGCTCTTTAGCGGCGTGACAAGCAGAGTCTGCTTGAGCGTGCACCATTTGTGGCGTATCAGCGGTATGATCGATGATACGGATACCAATTGAGCAACTGATGAACAGGCGTGTGTCTTCCCAAATAAAGAGGTGTTCGCTTAGTGTCGAGATGATCAGTTTGGCAATATTGATGGCGCCATATTCGTCACAGTCTTTGAGTAACACCGCAAACTCATCGCCTCCCATTCGAGCCAAGATGGAATTGTACGGCAGAACGCCTTCCAGCATACTGGCGCAGAATTGAATCGCCGCATCACCTGCATCATGCCCAACCGTATCATTGAGGACTTTTAGCTGATCTAAGTCGAGGTACAGCATGGCGTGGACTCGACGATGGCTGTCCACTTCGCACAGTGCGGTCTTAAGCTCTAGTTCAAAATGGTTTCTGTTGTAAGTCCCCGTCAGTAAGTCATAGCGAGCTTGGTATTCCAATTTCTCGGAGAGCAGTTTGGTTTCGGTAATATCTTCGCCCACAATCAGCAGTTGCTCAGATTCACTCAGCGGACGAATATTCTCGCGCACCCAAACACGATGACCATTTGCATGACGATACTCGACTTCACGTCGCCAAACACCATGCACTTGCTGGTTGGGTTGCAATAACACTTGGCGAGGGAACAGCACTTTGTCATCAAAATAGAACTCCCTCAGGCGATGTCCGAGCATGTCCATCGGTTTGTAGCCAAGAAGTAGTTGAGCAAATCGATTCACTTCTTGAATTCGGTTATTACTATCAAGCGTCACCATCATCACGGGCTGCTGCTCGTAATAGTTGCGTAGGGTTGACTCACGTTGGTAGAGCTTGTCCTCCATCAATTTACGACTGGTAATATCGCGCGCTTCAAACAAGTATTGCTTATGATTCCCTACTTGCTGAGAAAAAGGCTTGAGCGAAACTTCTAATACCAAGGCGCCGTGTTCTTTACTCCAAATTTCAGCTTCAAACGTCGACACTTGATGGTGAGGCGCATGGAAATACTCCTCTAGCAGCACTTGGGCTTTCTCACTCCAGTTGGGATGAAACCAAAGTGGTCGGTCTAAACGCAGTCCTTGGTGATAAAGTAAGGATTGAAGGTGATCGTTGCCCGATTTAAGCACACCGTTGGCATCCAAAATGCCCATATACTGCATACTCTGATCGAAAATCGATTCTAGAATAGCCTGGCTTTCTCGCACAGCGCTCTCACTTCGACGCATCCGCTGTAAATAATAACCCATCAGCAAAATGACCACCGACATCACCACAAACAGGCTACCAAACAGGCGAATTTCCTTGGCAAAACGTTCAGAAAGCTTCATTGGCTTATTAAAAAATACCGCAGAAACCTCTTGTTCAGCCCCCAATCCCCAACGCGCTACCGCTTGGTAATCGAGCTTTATTTCAGAATCACTTTTTTTCACGGCTGGCAGAGGCTGATCAGGGTTATCCAAAACGAATTCAAGCATCTCTGCACTCTCAATACCATGCCGATAACCACTTTGAATAACCCCTCCAACTGCGCCATGACCCAAACCAATGTCATGCACCATAAACAGCGGCGCGTTTGAGACTTTGTTGACACCAACCCAGTCACGCTCGCTGCCAACCATACCTTGTTTATCTCGGTAATAGGTCCAGAACAAGACGACTTTATCGGAACTCAGTTTTGCGACTTGTTGTTTTAGATCGATGATACTGTCTGGGACAACTTGTACGATTTTGTCTCGATATTGCGGGAACTTGAGGACAAAATTGTCGATTTGATAACGCAACACCTCACCGGTCACCGAGTGGTCACTGACGATGAGAACTTGTGTGTAGTTCGGATGTAAGCGCTCAATAAGAGCGAGATTCGCTTCCAAATCGACATCTTCCATGACTCCGGTTGCATTCAGAGAACGATGTAAAGAAGGATGGTAGTTATTAATGCCGTTAAATATAACTGGGGTGTCTTTGATGATTGGGGCTAAACGCTGCATGAGTTCAAGTGCATTGTTATCGCTCACTAAAATGGCATCGAATCGCTCTTTGCGTAATTTCGTAAGATACAAGGATTTTAGTTGCGCAAAAAACTGCTCACTCTGGTTACGTTTCGAGTCTAGATAGAGCACACGCATGTCCAGCGCTCGATCGCCCAGCTGTTGCTCGATGCCTCGCTGTATGGAGTCCGTCCAGAAAAACCCCTGATGATAGGAGTGCACGACCAACACCTTCGGATCTGAGGCCGTAGCAAACGCGCTCCAACATAGCGCGGCAATAACCAGAAAACGCTGCACATTATCTCCATAGCTCGGAGTTAACCCGCAGTTACTCCTGCCAAACCTTGTGAATCCTATCCGCTATGAGTATAAAAGGGAGGTAAAACTCTATCCCTAACGGAAATCATAGTATGAATGCGAGCCTGCCGAAACTCGACGACCTTGACCGCGCAATATTAAAAACACTGATGGCTGACGCCAGAACGCCCTACGCAGAAATGGCAAAGCAGTTCGATGTCAGCCCTGCCACTATCCATGTGCGTATCGAGAAGATGAAGTCGGCGGACATCATCGAAGGAACGGAGGTGATCATCAATACCAAAAAGCTTGGCTACGATGTGTGCTGCTTTATTGGTATTAACCTCAATGCAGCTCGTGATTACCACTCCGCGTTAGAAAAACTCAACGCGCTCGACGAAGTCGTTGAAGCTTACTACACCACGGGCGCGTATAACATATTCGTCAAATTGATGTGCAAATCGATTGAAGAGCTGCAATTTGTACTGATCGACAAGCTGCAAGCCATTGATGAGGTTCAGTCCACGGAGACATTGATATCGTTGCAGAACCCGATCAACCGCAACGTAAATCCGTAAAATTTTTTATAAAAAATGTACAAAAAAGGCCAACCGTTCGGTTGGCCTTGATGTTTTTTGCTCAATTTACGCCGCAATACCCGAATGGCGCAACAGTGCGTCGATTTGTGGCTCGCGGCCACGGAAGCGCTTGAACAGCTCCATTGGCTCTTCACTGCCCCCCATTTCTAGGATGTTGTTCAGGAAGCTTAGACCCGTCTCTTTGTTGAAGATGCCTTCTTCTTCAAAGCGAGAATACGCGTCTGACGACAGCACTTCAGCCCATAGGTAGCTGTAGTAACCCGCACTGTAGCCACCAGCAAAAATATGGCCGAAGCTGTGTGAGAAACGCGCCCACTCAACCGCAGGAACTACCGCGACTTTCTCTTTCACTTTCGCCAGAGTTTCCAGTACACGCGCACCCACTTCTGGGTCATATTCAGTGTGAAGCGTGAAATCGAACAAGCCGAATTCTAGCTGACGCAAAATACCCATCGCAGATTGGAAGTTTTTCGCTGCGAGCATTTTGTCTAGCATCGCTTTCGGTAGCGGCTCACCTGTCTCATAGTGACCAGAAATGAACGCCAGCGCATCCTCTTCCCAACACCAGTTTTCTAGGAACTGACTTGGGAGCTCAACCGCATCCCAAGGCACGCCATTAATACCTGAAACAGCACCTGTATCAACTTGCGTCAACATGTGGTGGATTCCATGACCAAACTCATGGAATAGCGTCACGACTTCATCGTGCGTGAACAGTGCTGGTTTGTCGCCCACTGGACGGTTGAAGTTACACGTTAGATACGCAACCGGCGTTTGCAGCTCGCCAGATAGCGTAACGCGACGACCACGACAATCATCCATCCACGCGCCGCCACGTTTGTGTTCACGAGCGTAGAGATCTAGGTAGAAGCTGCCACGGAGTGTGCCTTCAGCATCAAAGAGATCGAAAAAGCGCACGGACTCATGCCAAGTGTCTACGCCTTCGCGCTCAGTAACGGTCATGCCAAACACGCGGTTTAGCACTTCAAACAGACCGCTCACGACTTTTGACTCTGGGAAGTATGGGCGCAGTTCTTCATCCGAAATTTGGAACAGGTGCTGCTTTTGTTTCTCGCTGTAGTAAGCGATATCCCAAACGTTCAGCTCTTCAACACCAAACTCACTTTTCGCAAACTGACGTAACTCTTCGACTTCACGTTCACCTTGCGGTTTCGCTCGTGTCGCTAGGTCATTCAGGAAGCCCAGCACTTGATCCGGCGTTTCAGCCATCTTTGTTGCTAACGACTTTTCACTGTAAGTATTGAAACCTAGCATACGTGAAATTTCATGGCGCAGTTTTAGCTGCTCAGTAATGATTTCTGAGTTATCCCATTTGCCTGCGTTTGGACCTCGATCAGAAGCGCGCGTCACGTACGCTTCGTACACTTCTTTACGCAACTCTTGGTTATCGCAGTACGTCATGACAGGTAGGTAAGATGGGATATCTAGCGTAATGAGGTAACCATCTAACTCTTTTGCTTCTGCGGCAGCTTTCGCTGCTGCCAGCGCCGATTCTGGCATACCTGCTAGGTCTTTCTCGTCTGTGATGTGCTTGGTCCAACCCATGGTGGCATCCAGCACATTGTTAGAGAATTTAGAGCTCAGCTCAGACATACGTTTGCTGATCTCGCCGTAACGGTGCTGCTCATCGGATGGCAAACCAATGCCTGATAACTCGAAATCACGCAGTGCATCAGTGATGGTTTTCTGCTGGGCACGAGTTAACGTTGCAAATTCTTCGCTCGCTTTGATGGTTTTGTACGCTTCGTACAACCCTTTGTGCTGACCAACCCAAGTGCCGTACTCTGACAAAATTGGTAGGCAACTTTCGTAAGCTTCACGTAGCTCTTCGCTGTTCACTACCGAGTTCATGTGACCCACTGGCGACCAGATGCGGCTTAAGCGATCATCCGCTTCTTCAATTGGCGCAATCACACTGTCCCAAGTTGGGTGAGCGTTGTCTTGTAGAACTTCATCGATTTTTGCTCGGCAGTCAGCAATCGCTTGCTCAACGGCAGGCTTGATGTGTTCTGGTTTAATTTGAGAAAACGGAGGTAGGTCCGTAAACGTCAGAAGAGGATTAGACATGAATAATTCCTTTTGTGTTTTGACTCTGTGATTGCCTGTCTATTTTGTGTAGATAGGCCAACTCAATGTACAGACGAGCCAGCAACATGGATTGGGGGAGCTCCGTTCCCTTTCTCTATGCCGCGATGACCATCATATAGTCAACCAGCGCTACTCTGTCCTTGAGTCTTGTTATACCTAAATGAAATTTCACACCCTTTTGAGTGCGAGAAACTCACCTAGTTCAATTCGATTACCAATAGTAAGTGTGGGTGACTTAAAGAAATTTCAATAGCGTCCCCTTATCAGAGGAACAGATTTGATTGGAAGTTCTACATCTTTAAGTTACTTGAGTATAATACCGCCATAGAGTGAAAATCACAGACCACACTCAGCCAAAGAGTGTTTCGAGAGTTTAATTTGTTAAGTTACCGCCACAGCTTCCACGCTGGCAACCATGCCGACGTGGTCAAACACATCGTTCAAAGCCTCATTCTTGATGCGCTGAAACAAAAAGATAAGCCATTCGTTTATCACGATACCCACTCGGGTGTGGGCCGTTACGATCTGACTCACGAATGGTCTGAAAAAACGGGTGAATACAAACAAGGCATCGCACGTATCTGGGATAACCCAAGCATTCCCAAAGACATCAAAAGCTACATCGATGCCATTAAAGTGCTCAACAACGGCGAGAAGCTGCGTTACTACCCAGGCTCACCACGTGTAGCGCGCGCGCAAATCCGCCCACAAGATCGCATGGTGCTGACCGAGTTGCACCCAGCCGATCACCCATTGTTAGAGCAAGAATTCCATCGTGATCGCCAAGTGAGCATCTTCAAAGAGGACGGATTCCAACGCCTCAAAGCAAGCTTACCGCCACAAGAACGTCGTGGTTTGGTGCTGATTGACCCACCATACGAACTCGCGAAAGAGTACCGCGATGTGGTGCGAGCGATTCATCAGAGCCATAAACGTTGGGCAACCGGTATCTACGCGATTTGGTACCCAGTGGTAAACCGTCACGACATCGAAGATATGATCGAAGGCTTGGAAGCACTGGGCATTCGTAAAATTCTGCAAATCGAGTTAGGTGTTGCACCAGATACCAACGAGCGCGGCATGACGGCATCCGGCATGATTGTGATTAACCCGCCATGGAAACTGGAAAGCCAGATGAAAGAGATTCTGCCATTCCTGCAAGACGCGATCGCACCAGCAACTGGCCACTGGAAAGTGGACTGGATTGTGCCAGAGTAAGCACTTCAGTACTGATATCTTCAAGCGCAACGACATTCTCGTTGCGCTTTTTTATGCTCTCACCTTCTTCCTCCAATCGTGCTTATTCTTCTTTTTGTGCCTCTCATCGCTATTTGTCATAAGTATTGTCGCTTTTTCCCATTTAGGAATTAGCCGAATTCGATTTATGATAGTGGGATAACGGTGGCATTGAGTTCGGACAAGGTCATCCCAATCTATCTATGTACCAGATAAAATTTATAAGCTCTTGGAGAAAGTAATGGCGACTCATTTTGACTATATCTGTATCGGTGGCGGCAGTGGCGGCATCGCATCTGCAAACCGTGCGGCGATGTACGGCGCGAAAGTTGCGCTAATCGAAGCTCAAGACCTTGGCGGTACCTGTGTAAACGTAGGTTGTGTACCGAAAAAAGTGATGTGGCACGGCGCACAAATCGCAGAAGCAATGAACCTGTACGCAGAAGATTACGGTTTTGATGTCGACGTGAAAGGTTTCGACTGGAGCAAACTGGTTGAGAGCCGTCAGGCGTACATTGGTCGTATTCACCAATCTTACGATCGCGTTCTTGGCAACAACAAAGTAAACGTGATTAAAGGCTTTGCTAAGTTTGTTGACGAGAAAACCGTAGAAGTAAACGGTGAACATTATACTGCGGATCACATCCTGATCGCGGTTGGTGGTCGTCCTACTATTCCAAACATTCCAGGCGCTGAATACGGCATCGATTCAAACGGCTTCTTCGACCTAGCAGAGCAACCAAAACGCGTTGCGGTTGTGGGTGCTGGCTACATCGCAGTTGAAATTGCTGGCGTACTGCACGCGCTAGGTACAGAAACGCACCTGTTCGTACGTAAAGAGTCACCACTGCGTAGCTTCGATCCAATGATCATCGATACGTTGGTTGAAGTGATGGACGCAGAAGGTCCAAAACTGCACACCCACTCTGTACCAAAAGAAGTGGTAAAAGAAGCCGATGGCAGCCTAACTCTGCACCTAGAAAACGGTGAAAGCCAAAACGTTGACCAACTGATTTGGGCAATCGGTCGTCACCCTGCGACAGACGCAATCAACCTAGCGTCAACCGGCGTGGCAACGAACGAAAAAGGCTACATCAAGGTAGACGAATACCAAGAAACTAACGTGAAAGGCATCTACTGTGTGGGTGACATCATGGAAGGCGGTATCGAACTAACACCAGTAGCAGTGAAAGCGGGTCGTCAACTTTCTGAGCGTCTTTTCAACAACAAACCAAACGCGAAGATGGACTACGATTTGGTACCAACTGTGGTATTTAGCCACCCACCAATCGGCACTATCGGTCTTACAACGCAAGAAGCAGAAGAGAAGTACGGCAAAGACAACATCAAAGTCTACACATCTGGCTTTACTGCGATGTACACCGCTGTTACTAAGCACCGTCAACCATGTAAGATGAAGCTTGTATGTGCGGGCGAAGAAGAAACGGTTGTTGGCCTACACGGCATCGGTTTCACGGTAGATGAAATGATCCAAGGCTTCGGCGTAGCAATGAAGATGGGCGCAACCAAAGCAGACTTCGACTCTGTTGTGGCTATCCACCCAACGGGCTCTGAAGAGTTCGTAACGATGCGTTAATTGCGCGCTAATCGCATTGCTGATTTCAGCGAATCATTTGAAAAGGTCATCTTAGGATGACCTTTTTTTGTTATCCCATGCTTAACTCGCATTCTCTAATAATGTGCGAATAAACTCGGCTTTAATAGCACTCTCTTGCTTACCATCATGAATCAGACACAAGTCTGCACGCAGTGACTCTTTCAGCTTGATAAAACGAATCCCATGCCAATGATGCTGAGAAAACGTCGACGGAACCAACGTCACGGTATTGCTGTTTGCTACATATGCCATCAAGGTGCTTGGCTCCACCACTTGTTTGCCAATATGGGGTGAAAAGCCTTCTTGCAGACAGGCATTGATGATGAAGTTTGCCGAGGCAGAATTCGCCAAACTCATAAACGCAAACTCACACGTCTTTAAATCTTGGAGCCGCAGCAAAGATTTGCTGGCTAACTCATGTTGCTCCGACACCGCCACCACAAACACATCTTTGCCCAAAGATACCGACTGATACGGATAAATGTTGAGTGCATCAGCAAAACGCACAATGCCCACATCGATTTTCTTCTCGCTCAGATGCTTCTTTTGCGTCTCTGGGTTAAGGTCAAAAATGTCGGCGTGATAAGTGTCATGCTCAGCATGGAAGCGCTGTAACAGACGATCAAATCCGCCCCAAAATGCGCTACTTACCACACCAACTCGCAGGATATTTCTCTGGTTCAACCCCACTTGCTGCACTTGATTGAGCGAGACATCCAAGGTCTGAAAAATCAGTTGGCATTTGGACTCCAACAATCGCCCGGCCTCCGTCAGCATGACATTTCTTGAATCGCGCTCAAACAGTTTGACGTTAAGCACCTCTTCCAACTCTTTGATGCGATTGCTCAACGGCGAATTGGTGATATTGAGGTTCTCGGCCGCCTTAGTGAAATGCTTGGTTTGTGCGACCTCGTAAAAGTAACGCAGCATCTTCAGCGTCACGCGCTCAAATGGTTCTGACTTCATGCATTGAGTCCTAGCGAATTTCATCATCCTCTTTTTAAGGATGATAGTAGCGAATAAAGCAAAGATAACCAGCGCAGAAAGTCACACAATGGAATCAACACACAACCAGAAGGTGACTAACATGAATCACGATCCAGTAATCGGCGGGCTACAAACCATTCGCGAACGCAAACCAAACTTCCAACCTAAAGCGGCGTTTATTTTAGGCTCAGGCTTAGGCGTATTGGCAGACGAACTACAAGACAAAGTGGTCATTCCATACGAAGAGCTCGAAGGCTTTCCGGTTAGCACCGTGCAAGGCCACTCTGGTGAGTTGGTGCTTGGTACCATGGGCGGCGTAGACGTAGTGTGCATGAAAGGTCGCGGTCACTACTACGAACACGGCTCAATGAAGGTCATGACCACGCCCGTACGCACCTTTAAAAAGCTGGGCTGTGAATTTTTGCTCGTCACCAACGCGGCAGGCTCACTTCGCCCTGAACGCATTGATGTCGGTTCTCTGGTGGTATTTCATGATCACATTAATACCATGCCTGAATCGCCAATGATCGGTCCGAATGATGAAGAGTACGGCCCGAGGTTTTTCAGCCTCGCCAATGCGTACGACAAAGACCTACGCACAGAAGCGTTTGAAGTCGGCAAAGCCAATGGTATTCACCTGAATGAAGGTGTGTTTGTCTCTTACACAGGCCCCAATTTTGAGACCGCAGCCGAAATCCGCATGATGCAAATCATCGGTGGTGATGTCGTGGGCATGTCGGTCGTGCCAGAAGTGATTTCTGCGGCGCATTGCGGCTTACCCGTATTGGCAGTATGTGCGATCACCAACATGGCAGAAGGCTTGGGAGATGTAGAATTGTCTCACGCCCAAACATTGAAGTGCGCGAAGCTAGCCGAAGCCGATTTCATTCGCTTTATTAAGCGCTTTATGAAGCATCACTTCTAAAGCCGTTTCATCCCAAAAAGAAAAAGGGTCATCAAGTTACTTGATGACCCTTTTTCGTATCACGTTTCCCAACGTTCGGGGGCATTTCGGAGCCGTTTGTGCGTTTTACTTAACTGCGCGAACCAATTCAGCAATGCCTTCCCAATCGCCGTTGTCCATCATTGCGGTTGGCACCATCCACGTACCGCCACAAGCTACAACCGATTTCAGCGCTAGGTAATCTTCCACGTTGGATGGGCTTACGCCACCTGTTGGCATGAATTCAACTGGGTAAACCGCCGTGAGTGCTTTCAGCATGCTTACGCCGCCTGATGGCTCAGCAGGGAAGAACTTCAACGTACGCAGACCCATTTCCATCGCTTGCTCAACCAAGCTTGGGTTGTTTACACCCGGTACGATAGTCACGCCACGTTGCTGACAGTATTTCACTGTGGTTGGGTTGAAGCCTGGGCTAACGATAAAGTCCACGCCCGCTTCGATCGCGATGTCCACTTGTTCTGTGGTCAGAACGGTGCCCGCGCCAATCAACAATTCTGGGTACGCTTCACGCATGATGCGAATCGACTCCGCCGCAGCTTCGGTGCGGAATGTCACTTCCGCACATGGTAAACCGTTTTCTACCAACACTTTTGCCAGTGGCAGAGCGTGTGCTACGTCGTTGATTGCGATAACTGGGACGATTTTGATTTCTCTTAATCGTTGTTCAAGTGTTGTCATGGGGAACCTCTAAAGAATAAAGCTTAATGTTGCGACGATAATAAACGCGATACTGCCAAGTAACGTTTCCATTACCGTCCAAGTTTTTAATGTGGTTTTCTCATCCATCTCAAGCAGACGAGATACCAACCAGAAACCAGAGTCATTGAAGTGAGACAGTACCGTTGCACCACCCGCAATCGCGATTACGATAAAGCAAAGGTCGAGTTCACTCAAACCTGTTGATGCTGCCACAACTGGAGCGATAAGAGCCGCCGTAGTGGTTAGCGCTACGGTTGCCGAGCCTTGAGCAACACGCAGACAAGTTGAAATCACAAACGCCGCCACAATCACAGGCATACCTGTGTCTGTAAGAACGTCAGCCAGTGCATCACCAATACCGCTTGAGCGCAGTACGCCGCCAAACATGCCACCTGCACCCGTTACTAGGATAACACCACAGATAGGAGCCAATGACTCACCACATAATTTTTCTAGTTTTGCCATGCCGTAGTCTTTGGCAAACACAGCCAGACAGACAATCAAAGTGATCAGCAACGCAACTGGGGTTTTACCTAGCATACGTAGGAACTCAACCAGTGCCGTTTTACCATCAATCACACCCGCAACCGCCAGTGTGTTCAATACCGTATCCAAACAGATTAGCAGTACTGGCAGCACAAGGATGGTCATAACCGTGCCAAATTTTGGTGCGTTGCGCTCATCCACCATCGCTTCGCCATTAAAGAAGGCTTTAGATAGTGGGATATCGAATTTTTTGCCCGCGTACAAACCAAATAGGTAAGCGCCAAGGTACCAAGTTGGAATAGCCACCAGAATACCCACCACCAATAACAGACCGATGTTTGCGCCAAGGAATTCTGCCGCTGCAACCGGACCTGGATGTGGTGGAACAAACGCGTGCATAACCGCAAAAGCACCGGCTGCTGGCAACGCGTATTTAATTGGTGAGCCACCAAAACGAGCCGCCACACTTAGGATGATTGGCATCATCACTACAAGGCCAGCATCGAAGAAGATTGGGAAGCCAAACAGTAATGAAGCGACGCCCAAAGCAAATGGTGCGCGCTCTTTACCAAAGCGACCAATCAAAGTGTCTGCCAGCACTTTCGCACCGCCAGTCACTTCAAGAATTTTACCGATCATCGCACCAAGACCAACCAGCAATGCCACGGAAGCCAGTGTGCCGCCGAAGCCGCCCATCATGGTCGATACGACTTTCTCAGAAGGAACGCCAGTGGCGATTGCCGTACCTAAACTCACCATAGTAAGGGAAGCAAAAGCATGGACTTTCAGTTTAATGATCAGAACGAGTAACGCTGCAATGGCAAGGCCTGCAATCGTCAGTAGGAACGTAGGATCTGGGGCTTGGGTTAATTGCTCCATAGGTTCACCTTTAAGAATTATTGTTTGTGTTATGGTTCACATTTATTTCAGTTACCGGTAACATGTTACCGGTAACATGTTACCGATAACATGAATAAGATAAACCCATATTTTAAAGTGAATTCAAAAATTGAGATCACGCGCAAATTTGGTTATGAGGATAAGTTATGGCTGGTAGTAGTGTCATCGTTATGGGCGTTTGTGCTAGTGGTAAAAGCACAATTGGTGAGCATCTAGCGAAAAAGCTAGGGCGTAAATTCATTGATGGTGATGATCTTCATCCACGAGCGAACATTCAGAAAATGGCATCGGGCCAGCCTCTGAACGATGATGATCGCAAGCCATGGCTAGAACGCATTCGTGATGCGGCGTACAGCCTAGAAAGCAAAAACGAACACGGCATCATTGTCTGTTCAGCACTGAAAAAGATTTACCGCGATCAGATCCGCGAAGGCAACAACAACGTGACCTTCCTGTTCCTTGATGGCGATAGGGAGTTGATCCTTAATCGCATGCGTATGCGCAAAGGCCACTTCATGAAAGAAAACATGGTGAAGAGCCAATTCGAGACGCTAGAGCGCCCAGACAACGAGCCTCAAACTCTGATCGTCAGTATCGACGGAGACATCAGCGACGTGGTGGAACGCTCTGCCGCTGAGCTAATCAAAATGCAAGCGATCGAGGTGGCGTAATGACTCACTCTGTTGTTCTTGAGGTCACACAGCGTTTGACCGAGCGCAGCCGTGAAGCGCGCGCTGCCTTTCTTGCTCGCACCGAAGTGCAAGCCGAAGCTGGCAAAGGCCGTGTTGGTTTATCTTGTGGTAACTTAGCCCATGCAGTCGCCGCTTCTTGCTCTTCTGAAAAGAAAAATATTCTCGATTTTACTCATGCCAATGTCGCGCTGATCAGCGCCTACAACGACATGTTGAGCGCCCACCAGCCGTACCAAGACTACCCAGCACAAATCAAAAAAGTGCTGGCGGACTACGGCCATACGGCGCAAGTCGCAGGTTGTGTGCCAGCGATGTGCGATGGGGTGACTCAAGGTCAAGCAGGCATGGATATGTCGCTGTTTTCGCGTGACTTAATTGCGCAATCAACGGCATTGTCTTTGAGTCACAATGTCTTTGATGCCACATTACTGCTTGGCATCTGTGACAAAATCGCACCGGGGCAACTGATGGGCGCACTGTCTTACGCGCACCTGCCGACTGCGTTTGTACCAGCGGGTCTGATGGCTACGGGCATCAGCAACGAAGAGAAAGTCGACGTGCGCCAAAAATACGCAGCGGGTGAAGTCGGCAAAGACGCTCTGCTGGATATGGAGTGTCGCGCTTACCACTCTGCGGGGACGTGTACGTTTTACGGCACAGCCAACACCAACCAGTTGGTGTTCGAAGCCATGGGCTTGATGCTGCCAGGTTCGGCATTCATTCATCCCCATACCCAACTGCGTAAAGCGTTAACCGATCACGCGGCTCTGAAAATCGCCTCAATGACGGCGGGTTCTGCACACTTCCGTCCGTTGGCAGAAGTGGTCACAGAAAAGAGCTTGGTCAACGGCATCATCGCTCTACTCGCATCTGGCGGCAGTACCAATCACACCATTCATATGATCGCCGTGGCGCGTGCTGCTGGCATCTTGCTCACGTGGCAAGACATCAGCGATCTGTCGGATGTGGTTCCTTTGTTAGCTCGCGTTTACCCGAACGGCCCAGCCGATATGAACGCGTTCCAAGACGCGGGTGGCGTGCCTGCGTTATTGCACCGCTTGAACGAATCCGAGCTTTTGCATCGCGATGTGAAACCCGTGTTTGGTGAATTTGAAGACCAAATGACGCTACCGAGCCTTGTCGATGGTCAACTGACCTGGACATCGTGCCAAGGCAGCCAAGACGGTGACGTGATCGCCAAACCAGACGCCACATTCCAAAATACTGGCGGCACTCGCGTATTGACTGGCAACTTAGGCAAAGCCGTGGTGAAAGTGTCTGCGGTGAAAGAAGAGCAACGCGTGATTGTGGCACCAGCGATCGTATTCCAATGCCAACACGAAGTGGAGGCCGCGTACAAACGTGGCGACCTGAACAAAGACTGCATCGTTGTGGTCACACACAACGGCCCAGCGGCAAACGGCATGCCTGAACTGCACAAGCTGATGCCAATTTTAGGGAACGTGCAAAAAGCGGGCTTTAAAGTCGCGCTAGTGACGGACGGTCGTTTATCTGGTGCATCCGGTAAAATTCCGTCTGCGATTCACGTTTCTCCAGAAGCCATTCGTGGTGGCGCGATTGGTTTGGTGCGCAACGGTGATTTGATTCGTCTGGATTGCCAAACGGGTGAACTGAACAACTTAAGCGACACCACTGGTCGCGAGTTGATTCATTTCGATACCGAATCGACCCAACAAACTTGGGGACGAGGTCTGTTTAGCGTGATCCGCCAAAACGTATCGAGTGCAGAAGAAGGCGCAAGCTTTATTGTTTAAGGCGAGAAGAAAGACCTCGTCGTTCCGACGAGCCCAAGCAAGATCAGGAATTTAATATCAACGTGCTGTGAAGCCAGAGAAAACTCCTCTGCCACAGCACTTTTTGTTGGTAGATTCTGAATCACGCTCGTCCCTCGCTGTTCAGAATGACGAGCGTTGGGATTGGCCTCGGTTCTTTTTAAAAATGAATGAGTCCGTCATTCCGACGAGCCTAAGCAAGATTAGGAATCTACTATCAACGTGCTGTGAAGCAAGAGAAAATCCCCCTCTGTTACAGCACTTTTTGTTGGTAGATTCTGAATCACACTCGTCCCTCACTATTCAGAATGACGAGCTTTGAGATTGGCCACCGCTATTTCTAAAAACGAATGAATCCGTCATTCCGACGAGCCTAGGCGAGATCAGGAATCTAATATCGACATGCTATGACGTCAGAGAAAACTCCTCTGCCACAGCACTTTTTTGTTAGTAGATTCTGAATCACGCTCGTCCCTCGCAGTTCAGAATGACGAGCTTTGGGATTGGCCACCGCTCTTTCTAAAAACGAATGAATCCGTCATTCCGACGAGCCTAAGCGAGATCGGGAATCTAATATCAACGAGCTGTGAAGCCAGAGAAAACACCTCTGCCACAGCACTTTTTGTTGGTAGATTCTAAATCACGCCCGTCCCTCGCTGTTCAGAATGACGAGCGTTGGAATTGGCCTCAGTTCTTTCTAAAAACGAATGAATCCGTCGCTCCGAAGAGCCCAAGCAAGATCAGGAATTTAATATCAACGTGCTGTGAAGCCAGAGAAAACCCCTCTACCACAGCACTTTTTGTTGGTAGATTCTAAATCACACTCGTCCCTCGCAGTTCAGAATGACGAGCTTTAGGATTGGCCTCTGTTCTTTCTAAAAAGCGAATGAATCCGTCATTCCGACGAGCCTCAGCAGGATCGGAATTTAATATCAACGTGCTGTGAAGCCAGAGAAAACTCCTCTGCCACTGTACTTTTTTGTTAGTAGATTCTGAATCACGCTCGTCCCTCGCTGTTCTAAATGACGAACTTTAGGATTGGCCTCGGTTCTTTCTAAAAAACGAATGAATCCGTCATTCCGACGAGCCTCAGCAAGATCAGGAATCTAATATCAACGTGCTGTGAAGCCAGAAAAAACACTTCTGCCACAGCACTTTTTGTTGGTAGATTCTGAATCACGACCGTCCCTCGCAGTTCAGAATGGCAAGCTTTAGGATTGGCCTCGGTTCTTTTTAAACGAATGAATCCGTCATTCCGACGAGCCTAGGCGAGATCAGGAATCTACTATCAACGTGTTGTGAAGCTAGAGAAAACCCCTCTTCCACAGCACTTTTTGTTGGTAGATTCTGAATCACGCTCGTCCCTCGCTGTTCAGAATGACGAGCTTTGGGATTAGCCTCAGTTCTTTCCAAAAAACGAATGAATCCGTCATTCCGACGAGCCTAGGCGAGATCAGGAATCTAATAGCAAAATGCTGTGAAGCCAGAGAAAATCCCTCTTCCACAGCACTTTTTGTTGGTAGATTCTGAATCACGCTCGTCTCTTGCTGTTCAAAATGACGAACTTTAGGATTGGCCTCTGTTCTTTTTAAAAATGAATGAGTCCGTCATTCCGACGAGCCTAGGCGAGATCAGGAATCTAATATCAAGGTGCTGTGAAGCCAGAGAAAACCCCTCTTCCACAGCACTTTTTGTTGGTAGATTCTGAATCACACTCGTCTCTTGCTACTCAGAATGACGATATCTAGCATTCATTAAATTACATCAAGCGGTCTTCATCACCACGACGGCAGCAATCACCACAAAGATACCAAACCAGCCGATTGGCTTGAGTTTCTGCTTAAACAGCAAGGCTCCACCCACTGCGGTACCCAAGATACCGATCGCACCCCAAGAGGCATAAGCAATGGCTAAGTCGATCTCTTTCACCGCTTGTGCCAACAGCGTGAATGCTGTCAGTACCAACACAATCGCCGCAATGCCCCAGCCTTTATATTTAAAACCTTTTGAGCGTGTCAGCGCCATATTGGCCATGATATCGACCAAGGCAGCCATCACGACAAATCCAAATGACATCGTAAAAAATTGACTCATGATTCGCACCTTGTACTAGTAGAAAATGAACGTTCTTTTGCCGGTTTATCGGCATTTTTCTTGGCGTTAGGTTGACCATGTGATTCCCCTAAGGTCACACACACAATGCCAACAACGGCTAACATCAAACCAAACAACTCTTGATGGTTTAAGTTGGCATCAAAGGCGATGATCGACACCACGGTGATCAACGAGATACCTAACCCTTCCCAGACAGCGTATGCCACACCGATAGATATTTTCTTCGCGGCAAACGCGAGAAAGTAGTAAGAGATTGCGATCAGCACATACATTACGATGTAGCCCCACCACCCGTGCCCTTGTCCGATAAGAGACATAGTGCTGGTGCCAGCCACTTCGGCAACGATGGCGAGCAATAAAAATAGACGTGCAACTAGCATGATTAATCCTCCATCAGAAATTAAAAAAATGCATAACGGAGAATGGTGAATGCCACGTACCTGTATCGACATTCAAAAAGTTAAAAAGATAAAAATGAGCCACTTCTCCTGACTATTTGAGATAAGGTTAGCGCTGGGTAGGAAAAAGAGACAGGTAATTGAGATATTCATTTTTGAATATCTTAAGAAATAAGTTGTCTATGTAATCACACAACATTGATAAGGTTAAAGCATCTACTCTCTCATTCAGCCGATGCCATAAGGTGACGTCATTGCGTAAAAATCAGCGGCGTATTGAGGGTTTGTCGCACCACTTTATGTAGGTGTCTGTGCAAAGGATGGTTGCGGTTGGTTTGAAGGAAACCGCCAGAGACAACAAACTGGCTAAACTCACGATTAACGGGTGGCATTGCGTAAGAGGCGAGTTCTGGCATCAACAATGCCGAGCTTTGACTGGCATACATAATCGCGTCGGTTTCTTGCAACATTTGGCAAGCCAAACGCAAATTATAGGACTTCAGTAACACTACTGGCTCATAACCCATGCGTCGATACTCGGACTCCACGGTACAAAGCGGTTTATATGACGCGGGCGCAGGCAAAGAGACAAGTGGTAGTTTGGACACCGTGTCCCAATCATTGCTGACTTTCGACAACGTTGGGTGGTTTTTGCGCGCCAAAATCACTCGTTTTTCAACGAATAACGGGCGCATGTAAATGTCTTTCGACAGCTCGGTCTCTTGGTCAAGAATGCAGTAATCGTGCTCGCCTTCTAACATTTCATCGTGCGAGTAAGTATTCCAGCTGGAAAAAGCAAAGTGCGCTTTGGGAAAGGCTCGATGACAACCAGTGAGCAGTCGCTGCCCTTGTTCATCCATCAAATAAGGGTCAGTTACAATAGCAATCTGCCCTTGGTATTGCAGCGGGTCGAACACTTCAAATTCTTGCACCACTTTTTCCAGTGGTGCAACCATATTGTCGAACTCGGCGGCGAGACGAATCGCCATGGGTGATGGCTCTACCCCATGTGCTTTACGCACAAAAAGCGGGTCATCAAACACTTGCTTCAACTTCATCACGCCGCGGCTGGCGCTCGGTTGAGAAATGCCAAGCTGCATTGCGGCCAGCTTGATGCTGCGGTTTTCCACCACGGCTTTTAATAAACGCATTAAGTTGAGATCCAATGCATCCAGCTGATGTGCCATACCCTAACCTACCAATACCATTGATGAGCGAATACAAAGAGCAGTTAACAATTAGTTAAACACTCTCTCCCGACGTGATCTGATACCCCATATCGAAGACTTTTTCTTCTTGCGTTTCGCCTTTCAGGCGCGCAATTAATAGCTCTGCGCTCTTTACACCAATTTGGAAACGCGGCGTATCAACGCTGATCAGTTTCGGGCTGATGGTTTGACCGATATCCAGCGCGTTATAGCCCGCCACTGCCAATTGCTGTGGAACTTGAATGCCACGTTGCTGCGCACTCAGCATGGTGCCAATTGCGATGTCATCGTTGGTACAGAACACCCCATCGAGCGTTGGGTGCGTTTCCAGTGCGCGTTCGAGCAAATCATGCGCTAAAGAAAAACTAGAATGATCACCAGTTAATACATGTTTGGGTTCTAGCCCTGCTTCTGTCATCGCGCGATCGTAACCTTGCATCCGCAATTTGGTTCGCGTATCCAGACGCGCGCCAAAATAGACGATTGTACGCTTCCCCGTATCTAGCATCTGCTTAACCACGGTGTACGACGCATCTTCATGATCGAGTCCAACCGCCATATCAATCGGCTCCGATGGCAGTTCCATGGTTTCGACCACCGGAATGCCCGCATTTTTGATCATCTGTAATGTACGCGGCGTGTGATGGCTTTCAGTTAGAATAAGCCCATCGACTTGATAAGAGAGTAATGACGCGATCTTGCGCTCTTCTTCAAGCTCATCGTAGCTAAAATGCGCTAAAAGCGTCTCATAGCCATTGGCTTTGGTCACCATCTCTATGCCCTGAACAAAGGAAGCAAAAATTTGGTTGGACAAAGACGGCAGTAAAATACCAATGGCTTTACTGGAGGACTTTGACAACATCGCCGGTGCACGGTTTTCGATGTAACCCATCTCTTCAATCGCAGTCGCAATCTTGGCCCGAGTCTTTTCTGCCACCGATTCAGGGTTACGCATATAGCGTGAAACGGTCATCTTCGTGACGCCAACCTGGTCTGCGACATCCTGCAATGTCGTACGAGTTTTCTTATTCTGTTGAGCCATAAATATGTGATTTATCAGTAATGTTACAAGTAACATTATGACGAATAGACTCTCTGCCGACAAGTTCAGTGAAAATAATTCGCAAAATCATGACGTTATTACTCCATTAGCCATCAAATTGCGTTTCATGGATTGTGAATCAAAACCGAATAAATAAATGACATTTATATCAAAGTTCTTATAAAATGCCGTACCTAAAAGAATAAGACATTAGTCACAGTGCAGTTAGGCTCTAGCGAAACCCAGATTTACTACCACCTGCTTGATCTGGACGACTCCCAAAAGCAGCAATACCTCCAAGCATTGCAACGAAGTCAACCTGAGCTGTATCGACAACTCGTTCCTCTTTTAGCCAACGAGACACCGGAAGAACAACTAACGCAGTTACTTTATTTTGGTGCTCATCAGGCAACGAACCAAGACGTCGATCTAAGCGGAGAAATTATCAGTAAGTACCGCCTAACTCATGAGTTGGGGCGTGGTGGCATGGGTGTCGTATACGCAGCTCTACGTGCAGATGAAACGTTCGAGCAAGATCTGGCTATCAAGTTTATTCAAAGCAATTTGAGCAATGTGTTAGGGCAACGCGCACTCTTCGATGAAGCTCAACTTCTCGCGCGTCTAAACCATCCTTACATCGCGAAAGTGTTTGACGGCGGTCTCCATCAAGATTCGGTTTACATCGTGATGGAGCGGGTGTTTGGTCAAACTTTGGATGAGTACCTATCTGAAAATAAGCTAGAAAAAACGGAGAAGCTGCTGCTGTTTAAGCAGATCTGTCAGGCGATGGAGCACGCCCATCAGCACCAGGTTTTGCATGCCGATCTAAAACCAGAAAATATACTGATTGATCGTAGCAAGCGTCCCAAGCTGCTTGACTTCAACTTGACTCAAAAAGCGCACTCCAACCGAGAAGATTCACCCTCAGCGCTGATTGCGTTTAGCCAAAATTTTGCCAGCCCAGAGCAGCAAGCAGGACAGGTTCTAACAGAGCAAAGCGACGTGTACTCCTTAGGCAAAATTCTCGCTTTGATGTTTCCATCACCAACAATTTGGTCTGATGTTTACTGGGTGATAAGACGCGCAACGCGTCCTGCCACTCAAATGCGATATATCAATGTTCGAGCATTGCGCATTGATATCGAACGAATTATCGAACGCCGTCCAATCGAGCAGAAAAAAAACTGGCCATTGTATAGCGCCTTTCGCTTGGTACAACGACGTCCCCTTGCTTCGGTATTGTCAGGCATCATTGTGCTCTCTGGTGTGTTATTTGGCAGCGCCATGATGCAAAAGAATATCCAGCTGCAACAAGAGAAGAAGATTGCAGAAGATATGATGTACGAAATGACTCGCCTCATCTTCCACGCGAAGGGGCAAAATGTCGAACATCTCTCAGTGAACTCCATGATGGAGTTAACACGAAGGCGGATACTCTCTAACCCAGATATCCCCAAACATATAAAACAAAAAATGTTGTTGGCGATGATGACACCGGTGCCAGAGAAGCACCTAACTACACCAATGAGTTGTCAGCCAAATTGTGCGTCTAAGGACAGCACCAACCAATAAGGCTTAAAACAAGATGTATACACGTTCAGTGGTATTTTGGCTGTCTGCATTGACGGCTACGTCCACGTTGGCAGCAGACGTTTCAGTTGCCACTTCACACCCACCAGCTTCAACCTTGAAGCAAGGCTACTTTATCGACGCCCCAGTGACTGGCCTGTATTACAAAACCAGTTCCAATATCACTGGCGTCACTCAGCAAGGAGCATTTCATTACCAACCCGGTGATGTAATTAGCTTCTTCCTTGGTAACGATGATAAAGGTTATCTGCTGACGACCTTATCAAGCCAAGAAGTGCTGACGCCGACGATGGCGACAACCAAACCTAGCCGCAGCATCAATATGACGCGTCTGCTGCTTTCTCTCGACAGCACGCCTGAGAATCGTGAGGAAATTGTCCTAGCAAACCGTGTGCTGTCTGATCCTCACTTTCAAAGCCAGCTCAAAGGCCTTGATCTCAATTACCTGGATGACGCTAAACGCTACCTCAATCTCGATTGGGTATCTGTCAATGAGGCGATTGAGCACCTAAACGAAAGCCAGCAGTACATTGAAAAAAACTTTACCTCTGATGAGATCATTTTTGAACCTCGCGACATAACGTTCAAAAACATCGTCATCAAAAAGAAGGATTGGCAAGGCCGCGCTTGTGCTTACGATCTACGCTATCAGCATCATCCCAAATATCGTCCTCCTATTGGTGAAACTCGATTCACCATCACCAAAGACTCATTGATTGAACACCCAAGCATTGGCGACCATTTTCAAGGCTGCTTCCTCTCGATGAAGCGCCCTATCACGGAAGATGTCGTCGAACCGATAAGCAAGTTTGCGGATTGGTTTAATATCGTTGGTTGTTCAATCACAGGGTGCACCCGCAACGACTTGAATGGCTTTTCTCTCGAAGACTTCGATGATGAAGGCGACTGGAAGTACCGCTCCGTTGCCCTCAATTTTGATCCGAGCACCGAGTTATTGATGGAAAAAGTACAAGGTCTCGGGCGTAAAAAAAACATCCAACACAATAACCGCACAGAAATGCTCTGGTTTACGTATCCCAATACTAGCGAACACGACATTGACTACCTCGGCGTGTGGCAGCAAACCGAATACCACCAACAGTCCATGACACAATCGTGCCTATTGATGCGCCATCAACAAGTCATGCGACTGCCGAAAAATACGGACACCTGCCCAACCGATACAAGCCTGTACACCCAAGATGTTACCCGCGAATTTGCCGACATGTGGTGGGTCAACAATAGCGCCCCCAAAGCCGAACTCGCGCAAATGAACGTCATGGTACGTTGGTCAACAACCCCATCCGAAATCAATTACACCACCTGGGAATACTTGCCAGCTGGTGCAACTTGGGAGCAAGGCATTTTATATCGCTATCAACAAAATGTTCTGCGCAACCAAGACGGTTCCGATCGCATTGAAACCCACACCATTTCTGAATTTGTCAAAGTGAGCGAGGATGTATAACCATGGCAACAGCAGTAGCACTGACACAAATCATTCAACAATGGCAATCTGGTGATAAACAAGCTGAGAGCGAGCTCTATCAGTTTGCTTATTTACAGTTGCGTAAGATCGCCCAACACGAGCGTGAACGAAATGCAGAAAAGTACGGCACCGACAACAAAGTACTGGCAGACAGCGTCAACAGCACCACGGCATTAATTCATGATGCTTACCTGAAAATGTCCAACTGCGACATGAGTGAAATTGAAACAAAGCGCGATTTCTTTTTGATGGCCGCCAAAGTGATGCGTCAAATCTTGATCGACAACGCACGCTCGCACCAAGCACAAAAGCGTCAACACATTACATTGATGAGAGATGAAGAAGATCGTTTCGAGCAATTGATTATCATGGATAAAGCTCTGGATAGTTTCAGTAGCCGCTATCCACGCCAATCGAGCGCACTCAAACTCAAGTATTTAATGGGCATGAAAAACCAAGAAATCAGTGAGCTACTCGAGTGCAGCGCAAGCCTGATAGAGAAAGACCTCAAATTCTCTCGCAGTTGGCTACAATCACGAATGGCGCACACGTAATCATGAACAAAAAGCTTTGGATAATCGGCGCAGTATGCGTCGGTTTGTTCGGTATTTACTTCATTTCAAACAAACACAATTTGGCATCTGTGAAATACTCGTCAGACAACGCCGACAAGTCAACCCAGCAAGCACATCGTCAATATGAGCGCACATCTTTAGTTGAAGTAAAGCAAGCGTTGACAGGTTCTGCGTTGGATCGCACTCCTAAAAAAACGGGAGATGACGCATTTAACTCCGCCCTTTTAGGACAACCAGGCCCTGTTACGAATCCATTTCATACCACAGAAGACAACACGTTTTACGAGTCAGCATTGGGTGATAAGAACAGCCGACCACAAGAGGACCCATCAGAGAATAATAAACCCATCATCAACCTCACTGTGGAACAGCAGCTACAAACCATTATTTATGCTTGGGAGCTGAAACAAAACTCTCCGGTGAGTTATTCGCTCAACCTTAACCAGCTTTTTGAAGACCCAGATGGCGATCTCCTCACCACTCAGATTTGGCTTGAAAACGCCAATGGGTTAAGAGTCCTCAACCAAGGACAAATGATGGTGCAAGGAGCGCCTGAGGAAATAAAAACCACCACATATTTGGCGGTAGCAGCGCGCGATGATTATCACGGTAATAGCGATCATGCATGGGTCACAACGCGCTTTGAGTTACCCGTTATCACACCCGATCAAAATGACACAGAACACCCGTTAGTTGGCGATGTAGTTTATCGCCTAGAGACGACACAAAATCTTGCAGGTATCGCGTACGCGTATGAAGTGGTGTATTGCGAGGCCTTTCAGTTTGAGGGGGGCGAAGTAAGTTATGCCGCCTCACACAACAAACGCCAGTGTCCTGAAAAGGGAGACTTGAAAAAAGTGGGCAAGTACAAAATCAGTGATGACTCGTTGATCGTTTATGTCCAAGGTGTACGCCAAATTTGGACCATCAAAAAAGAATACCCATCTCAGGTTCATGAAGATACTCGGAACTACTTCACCACCGTGTTTGATGGTAAACAATTCGAAAGCTATACCATGCAAAAGAACAAGCAGTCCATGGAGAAGCGCATCAATGCACCGACAGGACGATATCTGCATCAAATCTCCTTTTTTGATTATTTGCTACCTCTCCCAAGTGGGGGGTATCTGGTTGCTGAAGTTGGCAATTATATTTATCACTATGGTACTCAAGTCATTGGTCCTCATGGTGAAAGCATCGAATCCGATTTCAATTTACACACTTATGGTCCTAACCTGTATTGTAGCGATGTCGCCATTTGGTATCACAGCCATGTCATTGCTGGTCAAGGAGACTATCAAATCGACATCATATCAGACCCTAACCCAGACGATCCGACTTACCAAATTGATTGCCACGAGTTCATCAGCACCCCTGCTACTGGACAACAATCGTTATCGTTTGATCTTAACTATTCCCCTTACGACGAGCTACTTGATGGCGAGGTGTATAGCTACATTTTACGTCCAAAACCTGAGCTCGCTGATCGCGTTGAGGAATTTAAGATCAACATGATTTATCACGCCCCTGTCCTTAGCGACACCCAATAAACCTTTTTTACCGGTGGTTATTTTAACAAAACAATCATTCCCAAAATAAAACTGGAACCGTGATCAAATTATAAATTTTCCATCATAGACAAAAAATAGAAATAAATTTTACGGGTTTTGTGCGGATTTTCGTGTCTTGAACCTAAGCTCAATAGTCATTAAAAAGACACCACTCTCTTATATCTCACTAGTGAGATATAAAGAAAAAAATAATAAAAAAAGCGACTTTCTCATTCGGAAACGAAACAAGGACAAATAAATAATGAATAAGGTGAGTTTACTAGCAGCGTCAGTGGCTATCGCTCTTACAGGCTGTGGCGGTTCAGATGGTGGTTCAAACAGTGCTAACGACGGCGTTGTGATCACAGGTTTTGACGGCTACTTCAAGCATGCCGTTGTTTTTGAAGATACGAACAACAACGGCCAATGGGACACTCAAGAAACATTCCTTGGTCTGACCGATGAGAAAGGTCAACTGAAATTGGATGCAAAACCAGAAAGCACTCTAGCGCTACAGACCATCACACCAAACGGTTCAAAGCAGAAACAGCTCATCGCCTTGGATGCGAAAGAGTACGCTGGCAAATACACGGTTGATATGGATCATCCAGGCCAAGCTATGGCGCACGAAATCGTATTCCGTGCACCAACATCGTCAAACGTGATTTCACCTATCACGGATCTTGTGGCGATTGAAATGGCAAAAGATCCAGCCATTAGTGAAGAAGATGCGAAAGCGAAAGTAAACCAAGCGCTAGGAGGCTCAGAAGAAGCACCAATTGATCTGTACAGTGATTTTGTTGAAGGTGCGACAAAAAACGCCGAACTACATAAAACCGCTCAGATTCTGACCGACTCGAAAGCACAAAACCCAACGAACTACGAGAAAAAAGCCACGGAGTTTGCTCAAGCGGCAAACCAAGAAGTGGAACGTCTTGTTGCATCTGGCGAAAACATCAATGACCCAAATCTACGTCCAATCATCACTGACGCGACCCCAGACAGCGACACCTTAGCACCTGAAACGGCAGTTAATAACAAGCTAACCATAAACAAAATCGTCGAAAAGGCAGCTAAAGATAAGCTAGAAAAACTACCAAAAATCGTACAAGGCGTGGACTTTGATGGCTTAGAGCTAGACATTGAAGGTCTATTTGCAGACAAAGACCAAAACCTTGTGACAACCAAACTGACGCACAGCTTTGCAGGCACAGGCATTGAAGTTGTGCAAACTGGCAACCTGATTGTTCTACATCCAACTGCAATCGTAGAGAAAGCTGGTGATTTTGAGATTGTTCTAACGGCGCAAGACATTGATTCGTCAGGTAAGGTTTTGGGTACGGTAAGCACCGTATTTCAGTTCGAAATCGAATCGGCAAACTTACCACCAATGGTTGTAGAAACAGAACAAGCGCGTCTGCAGTCCATCGTTGATGGTTGGTACCTACAACAAGGTGAAGTGTTTGAACAAACACTCGATATTTCTGGTTTGTTCCAAGATAAAGACGGTCAAATTACCGACTACTCAGCGGACTATGTAGACATTGAAGGTCTAACAGTATCTGAGGATGGTAATGCAATTATCACCATTAAAGGCACACCAACAAAAGCAGGTGAAGCTGGAGCAGTACTTGCGATTAGCGCAACAGATGGCCATACCGCGGTACAAATTGCGCTCAGCATGCCAACGGTTATCGAAGGCGTCACGCCACCACCAGTAGTACCGACTTTGGGCTTCACTCACGAGCACTTCAACGGTCAAGAATGGAAAATGGGTAGCTTTGCACAGAAAGATGGTGAAATCGGCTACGCCATGTTGATGCAAGATTCTGAAGGCCTACTATTCTGCTGGGGTTCAAACCACGATGAGATGAGTCAAGAGTACAAAGCGAACATCAGTGACTTCCTAAAAGACACATGGGAACACGATGCTTACGCCATTCTTGCCGATCTGGACCAACAAACTGGTTACACAGAATACAACAATAAAGACTGTAACGACGTTGAGTTGAAAGACGGCAAGCTATACAACAGCTACGGCGACGAGTATGAAATGTTGTACCAGCACAAAACCGAGCATAACGGCACTCAAATGATCGTTAAAATCTCAGATGATGAGCTGTTCTGGATGGACTCAAGCAATACCCCATTCGCAGAATCACTTTCGGTTGCAGAACACATCAAACAAGGCACGGTAGAGCATGACTTGATGGTAGAAAGTAATGGCACAGGCGACGACACAGTCCTGAAATACTCGTCAGGTGCGTACGAATACGACACTGATACTTACAACTACACTTCGTTCATGCCAACAGGATTCCAAACTCCAGGTAATTGGGAAATCCAGAATGATGAAGACCGTGAACTGCTGATTCTAGAAGAAACAGGCTCAGAGTCAGATTACAAAACTCGTCATCGTTACATCAACCGCGATTTTGGTGACTTTTATATTGGTATTCGTTGGAGTAAAGAACAAAACGGTCATGAATCCGCACCGGAATATGGTCTGTACTCTAACAGCAAAGAAGCCATGACAAGCATCGCGAGTTCACTACCGATTTTGGAGCCTGGTGATGATGACTAAAGCAACCATCGTTAACCCTTGCTGTGATAGCGTGCATTTGCGTAGAAGACGCAGAACATTTTGGGAACGATTGGTCGGCATCAAAGAAGTGTATATCTGCTCTAACTGTCACAAAGAAACGCCACTCAAATAGCGATAATATTTGAGACCGCAAAAAAGCCCCGAACTCGGGGCTTTCTTCTATATTTTGACCGCAATATCTGAGTCGTTATTTCACGCACACCACGTTCAATAATGAGGTTCCGGTGAGCTGATTGGGCTCACGATCGGCGAACAAACCTTTCTTATCTTTGCCCCAATACGGCAGTTGCAGTGGCCATTGATTTTTTTCCATCACCCCAGACGCCCTCAGCGCTTTAAACTCTGCAGGGTTAGCTAAGTTCATACCCAGTTGCTGACATACTTTGTGCGAGTTTTCGTAGTTGAGGCGGTTCCACGGCTTACCATGTTCCATGTAAAACTGATTATGGTGATCGAGTAAATATGGGACCACGTACGTTTTGCCCTGTACTGAAGTTCTCAACCGAACTTCAATGTCATCATTTCCAGTGACAATTGGCTTCGCTTTGGTCTTAGCAACAGGCGTAGACGAAGAGCTATCACGTGAACTTTTTGCCTTGGTATCTGGCTTCTCTGCCCGCGCTTTAAAGGCGTCGGTATCAGCTCGCACAGCAGGAACTGGCGCGGGTTTCGGGGTCACCGTCGGTGTTGGCTTAACCGAAGATGCGGCTGATTTCGACGATACAGTAGATTTAGGTGTAGGTGGTGTTACTGGTTGTTTCGTCCCTTTCCCAACCACTCGGATGAACGCCTCTTTGTAGTTCGACAAGGTTTTGACTCCTCGTAAGTCATCCCTCGCATCAGACAATGCCTTGTAAGGTCCAATCAAACAGCGATAGCCTTTGGATTCAGGCTTCATCCATACGTCAGTCGTGATTTTACTATAGAGAGGCTTAGCTTTCGCGAGAGACATAGGCTTGGGTAGCAATCCGCATTGAATCCAGTAAAGGTAGTTGCCCCCCTGCGGCACTTTCTTTCCCCATACTCCGTTACCAATTGGGCACGTTTTCTCAAGCATCGGTAATTCTTTCTCGCTGGCTTGAGTGGCTTGGCAAAGGAACTCCTCCGCCGATACTGGGCTAGAAAACTGGGCGCATACCAGCAACAAGCCGAAAGCTAGGCTTGCTTGGAAGATACGAGATGGGTGTTGTGCCTTCTTCATTTCCATACACTTCACTCTAAATTAGTGGGTAAGGTCATTATGGCGGCAAAGCGCCAAAAAAATGTGAACAAAGAATAACTAGCAAAAAAAGAGCCGGAATTTGCATCCGGCTCTCAGTTTAGGAAGGAATTAAGCGAATTTACAACGCTTGGCGGGAAAATTCTTAACCTTTGTACAGTTTCGGGTTGAATACATCTCGTAACCAGTCACCCAATAAGTTGATAACCAGAACCAGTGTAACCAACACGATGCCTGGGAAGGCAGTAATCCACCACGCACCTGAGAAGATGTAGTTAAAGCCGATGCTGATCAGCGCACCTAGTGACGGCTGATCAACAGGAAGACCCAAACCTAGGAATGACAGTGCCGCTTCCGACATGATCGCATTCGCTACCTGTACCGTCGAGATAACCAAGATTGGTGATAGACAGTTCGGCAGGATGTGACGGAACATGATGCGTGGCGCTTTAAAGCCCATCACTCGTGCCGCTTCTACGTATTCTTTCTTCTTCTCTGCCAATACCGAGGCGCGAATGGTCCGTGCGTATTGCGGCCATTCTGCCACACCGATGATCACCACCAGCATGACCACCGCATATTGGCTGTAAAAATCACTGCCAAAGCTGGCTTTAAAGATTGCAGAGACGATGATCGCCACCATCATGGTCGAGAACGATAGTTGAACATCCGCAAAGCGCATCAAGAAGCTATCGATACGACCACCGAAGTAACCCGCCGACAAACCAATGATGATACCCAGAATCAACTGAAGACCGACGGCTAAAAAGCCGATCGTCAAAGACAAACGAGAACCGTAAAGAATGGTCGATAAAATATCGCGGCCTTGCTCATCAGTACCAAGAACAAAACGCTCATCGCCCTCTTCCATCCAAGACGGTGGTAGCTCTGAATCCATGATGTCGATAGACGTCAGATCGTACGGGTCTGTTGGCGCAAGAATCGGTGCAGCCAATGCCAATACTAAGAACATCATAAAGACGGTAAAACTCGCCATCGCCACTTTGTCGCGTTTGAAGTAATACAGAAAATCTGACTCTTTGAAACGCTGCCACGCTGATGGAGCAGGAGCTGGTGTTAAATTTGATTGGCTCATGATTAAGCTCCTTTTCCAGTTAGGTTCACAGTTGGGTTGATGATGCCGTACAGCAAGTCAACGATGGTATTGGTTACCACGAAGATCAGACCAACAAAGATAACGTAGGCAGTGATCAGCGGTGTATCTACACGGTTGATTGCCTCTAGGAAAAGGAAGCCAGTGCCCGGCCATTGGAAGACGGTTTCAGTAAGAATGGTGTAGGCCACCATGGTACCAATCTGCACGCCACCTACCGTCAATACTGGTAGCATGGTGTTCTTAAGTGCATGTTGGTAATAAATCTTTTGTAAGTTCAAACCTTTTGCTTTGGCGAACTTAATGTATTCCGAACTCAGAACTTCCAGCATTTCTGAACGTACCAAACGGATGAACAACGGCAGCATGATAGACGCTAGCGCAATACAAGGTAGGATGAGGTGCTTGATACCATCAATGGTAAAGAAGCCAGATTCCCAACCGAGTACGTTAGCGGTTTCACCTCGCCCATAGGAAGGCAACCAACCGAGTTCTATTGAAAAGACATACATCAGCATGATTGCGGTTAAGAACACCGGAATCGAGATACCGACACTGCTCATCGCCATCACAAATTTGGTAAAAACACTCTTAGGATGAATCGCAGAGTACACCCCAAGCGGAATAGAGAAAACAATGATGATAAGCGTCGCGCCAAACACGAGCTCTAATGTAGCCACCAGCTTGTCGAGAATCACCTCAACCGCAGGTCGCTTGAAAAAATATGAGGTACCCAAATCACCTTGCAGTGCATTACCCACAAAGCGCGTGTACTTTGTGATAAAGGGATCGTTCAGGCCCAAGTCGTCGCGTAGCGCTTGACGCTCCGATTCCGAAACCGACTGACCTACAAGCTCACGCAGCGGATCACCCAGGTTGTCCTGAATGGCAAACGCCACCAAACTGATCACAAACATCACTATCAGTGCCTGAAACAGGCGCTTGACCAGAAACGAAAACATTCCTTGCCCCTTAACTATCCATAGATCTCTAAATTAGAGAGAAAATTCAGTCTAAATAACCAACTCAATCCGACTGAAACAAAATTGAGTCGAGTGCTTTAAGTTGAGGAGGGAAATCCATCCCTCCTCAAAGTAGACTAACCGTGATTATTCAACCACTAGGTCACCGAAGTAAGGCATTACCATTGGGTTAACGATATCTGCCGCTTTCACGTTAGACTTCGCGCCCCATGCTTCACTTTGCCAGTGTAGCGGTACGAATGCTGCGTCGTTGTATAGTGTCGCTTCTACGCCCTTCAGCATTTCTGCACGTTTCGCAGGATCCGTCTCTACGTTCGCAGCTTCAACCACTTTGTCCATTTCTGGGTTTGAGTAGTAACCACAGTTGTACTGACCACGACCGGTTTCTTCGTTACGAGTCATCGTTAGGAACTCGTTGAAGTTCGCTGAGTCTTCTGTATCTGAGTGCCAACCGATCATTAGCATGTCTGCCGCACACTTGTCGAACTCAGGCCAGTACTGCGCTTTTGGCATGGTCTTCAGATCAACCTTGATACCGATCTTAGACAACATTGCCGCCGCCGCTTGTGCTACTTTCGCATCATTCACGTAACGGTTGTTTGGTGCGATCATCGTTAGCGTCAGGCCATTTTCGTAACCCGCTTCTTTCATCAGCTCTTTCGCTTTCTTCAGATCGTAGCGAGGAACCAGTTTGTCATCGTGACCCACGTAACCTGCCGGGCTTTGCTGACCAGCGGCCGTTGCGAAGCCTTTCATGATTTTCTTCACGATACCTTCGTTATTGATTGCGTGAACAATCGCTTGGCGAACGCGAACGTCTTTCAATGCTTCGTTGCTGTTTTGGTTTAGTTGGAACGTGATGATACGAGTACCAGGTAGCGTAACTAGGTCGATGCCGTCAGCATCTTCAACGCGTTTGTGGTCGTTTGGCGCTACAGGGTGAATCATGTCAACACCGCCAGAAAGCAGCGCTGCTACACGAGTTGCGTCTTCTTTAATTGGCACAAGCGTTAGCTTATCAACGTTACCTTTCGACTCTTTGTCCCAGTAATCTTTAAAGCGTTCAAATTCCACTTTTACGCCCTGCTCACGTGAAGTCACAATGAATGGACCCGTGCCAGATACGTTAGTCGATGCAAATGAGTTACCGTGCTTCACTAGCTCAGACTTGTCTTTGCCGTCCGCAGTTTTGCCCGTGTAGAACTTGCTGTCCATTGGGAAAATGTACGTTGCGGTTTGCAGCACTAGTGGGTAAGGACCTTTAGTTACAAGATCGAACGTGTTGTCGTCAACTTTGACGATTTTTTCGTACGGGTCGAAGATGTTTTTAAAGTCAGGAGAGCTTTGTAAACGCTGGAACGTCCACACGACGTCGTCAGCCGTTAGAGTATTGCCAGAATGGAATTTCACACCTTCACGCAGTTTGAAACGAACAGTCGTATCGTTAATACGTTCCCAGCTTTCTGCTAGGCGAGGCTCGAAATCCATTTTTTGAGTAAAGCGAACCAACGGATCAAATACCATGTGTGACATTTGCAGTGTGCCACCTGATAGCTGCTCATGTGGGTCAAGCGATACTGGGTCAGCTGCATAGCCAACTTTGATATCTGCTGCCATTGCGTTAAAGCTTAGGCCCGCAGCCATTAGCGCCACTGCTAATTTGCTTTTCATGGTTTTCATTTGCATAACTCCTTCATGCGGGGATACGGATCCCTTGTTGTTGTGTTTGCGTCTTTGTTATGACTAAAGGTTAGCCAAGCGAATTGCTTGGTTTATGCCGTTTCGATCTCTTCTCGCAAGCCTGTAAACTCCGGCATCAGAGAAATCAATTTTTTGCTGTATTCGTGTTGAGGTGCCGTGAATAACTGTTCTGTTGGTGCCACTTCTAAAAGTGTACCCATTTGCATCACACCTACTCGGTCACACATCTGACGAATAACAGGTAAATCGTGGCTGATAAACAACATAGTCAAGTTCAGCTCACTTTGCAGATCTTTCAGCAAGTTTAGAATTTGTGCCTGTACCGATACGTCCAGTGCTGAGGTCGGTTCATCACAAATCAAAAGTCGAGGACGAGTCGCCAACGCACGCGCAATAGAAATACGCTGACGCTGACCACCGGAGAATTCATGAGGGTACTTAAGCCCAGCCATTCGACCCAAACCAACATGATCCAATAGGTCATTCACGATTTGGCGAGTTTCCGACTCGTTTTTCGTCAATTTATGGAAACGGATTGGCTCAGCAATAATATCGAATACCTTCATACGAGGGTTCATTGAAGTATATGGGTTTTGGAACACCATCTGCATTTGACGACGCATCGGGCGGCGCTCTTTCTCAGAGGTTAAAGCGGTCAGGTCAATGCCCTCGAATTTCACCTGACCAGAGTTAGGTTGGTATAAACCAGCAATCACACGTGCAATGGTCGATTTACCTGAACCAGACTCGCCCACCAAACCAAAGGTTTCGCCTTCGTGCACTTCAAAGCTCACATTATTAGATGCTTGCACGTATTCTCGGCGGCTCTCGAACAAAGAGTCTTTGGTCACAAAGCGAAGATTGACGTTCTTCACGTCCAAAAGCGGGCCAGTGTACTCACGCTCATCTTGGCTTTGTCCTAACCAGTGGTTCTTGATATCGAGTGGCTCCATTTCCGCCGCTTCTTCGATATAGCTTACTAACGGGAAACGATCTAACTTTCTGTCTGAACGTGGTACCGCTGAAATTAGACTGCGAGTGTAAGAGTGATCAGGATCGCCCAATACTTTGGCTGTTGGTCCAAACTCCACCAAGTCACCACGATACATTACCGCCACGCGATCGGTGACGTTGGAGACTACCCCCATATCGTGAGTAACCAACATACAGCCGACATTGTTCTTGATACACAGCTCGCGGATCAAGTTGAGGATTTGGTCTTGGATAGAAACGTCTAACGCCGTAGTTGGTTCGTCCGCAATGATGAGATCAGGCTCACCAGCCAAAGCAATGGCAATGACAACACGCTGACGCATACCACCAGAGAATTGATGCGGGTACTGCTTTAAGCGGTTTTCTGGTTGAGGAATACCAACCTGCTGCATAAGAGAAAGCGCGCGCTGATACGCCTCTTCATCAGAGACCTTCATGTTGGCGTGGATCGTCTCTTTCAGCTGTTGCTCAACAGTAAAAAGTGGATTGAGCGAGGTCATCGGATCTTGGAAAATAAAACCTATTTTCGAGCCGCGAACCTTGCGCATCGCTTCTGGTGATAGGCCAGAAATTTTTTCTCCATCCAGGAATACATCACCGCTAGCAACGCGACCTGGAGGGCTAAGCAAATCGATAACAGCGTTACCAACGGTGGATTTACCCGCACCTGATTCGCCAACAACACCCACGATTTCACCACGTTCAATATGAAAAGAAAGTGACTTCACGGCAGCGTGAACGCCGTGTCGGGATGGGTATTCAATACGAAGGTTTTTCACTTCTAATAGTGACATTTCAGACCTCTACTGCCTTGTCTGTGGTATCGAATCATGCCAAAGGCACCATTCATCACCTGAATGAATCCGTTCAAATTCAGAATAATACTCTGAAATCTTAATGCGGAAATAATTTGGCAAAAATCACACAAAAAAGCAACAATTAAAGTATATTCCGCCGAAAAAACATTAAATAAACGCACAATTAGCGAATAAAAATGCATTAACAAGTATTTAACCATTTTCATATCACACTATTTTTGTGCGTCATGCACCAATAAAACTAGAAAAATGCTCTAAAAGTAAACATGAGCTAAACAAGATTATTAACCATATTATTCATGTGCATTTATTAACATTTAACAAACAATATCATATGCAAAAAGTGTTTTTTCAACATAAAAAACTATTAATAAAATAGTCGGCAAATACAAAAAGCCAAACTTAGGAAGAGAAAGGATAGGTCAAAACGTGAACAAAACAGCAAAACCACACAAATCCTGCTCCAACGCAGATTATGCGCCACTTAAGCGGTTTATTGACTAAGCAAAGGAAAGTACCGCTATCCTCATTCGTACGTCATAAGAAAACTCGCCGGTTTTAACCCTTTACGACACAATTGAGAGTGGGATAATAGATGAACAGTGTCAAAGCCAAGCCGTAAATAAAAGGAGCCCCTGTGCTTAAAGCGATTTTTTTTGATATGGACGAGACTTTATGTGCAACGTCACAAGCCGATAAAGTTGCAGGACAAGCGTTTACAACTTGGATTCATAAGACCTACCCACAAGTTACCGAGCCAAAAGCGTTTTTGCAGCGCTACTTACAGGGTGTATACAAAAAGCTGAATGCTGAGTTCCCTCACCTTGTGGCTCTGCTACCCGATGAAAATGCCTTCCGTTGTGGCCTGATCCAAAACATCTTGGCGGAGCAAGGCGTCAGCATCACTGCAAAAGAGGCTCAACAAGCTCAAGACTACTTTGACTCTGCACGTATGGGCGCGTTCACTTTCTTCCCTGGTGTAAAAGAAATGCTCAGCGACCTTCGTCAACATTACAAACTCGTCGTGATCACTAACGGTCCGATTTTTTCTCAACACCCTAAATTAAACGCGACACAAATGAGCAACTGGGTGGACCATATTATTGTGGGAGGAGAAGAGCCAGAAGAGAAACCTGCTACAAGTATTTTCCAAAAAGCGCTCGACTTGGTCGAAGTAAAACCAGAAGAGGCTCTACACGTGGGCGACTCTTTACCTGCTGACATTGCTGGCGCTAACAATATGGGTATTTTGAGTGTGTGGGTGAATGCGACAGGCGCAAGTAACTCAACGGATATAACGCCAAGTTTTGAAATCCAAGAAACGGTAGAACTGAAAGAAATCCTTAAAACACTCGCCCAATAAAAGCAGCGGATTAGAAAACTACAAAACCCCAGACACTGCTCTGGGGTTTATTTTGTCAGCTCGAAAAGCATTTGGATCATAGGTGGTCAAAAGCCCCTAGAGCTGTACACTTTTGGGAAAAATTGAAATGGAATGCCGATTCTTTTCAGGAGAGATGCAAAAAAGCCCCAGTCTTTCGACTGAGGCTCTAAATAGCGGTCGGTGAAGAGCCGAATTCTAACTTCAGGCGAACCCCACTTGGGTTCAAATCCATTGATACATTACCGACTAATACAGTCCAAGCGAGATCATAAACTCTAAAACGACGAAAGCCTGCTAAAAAGCAGGCTTTCTAATAGTGGTCGGTGAAGAGGGATTCGAACCCCCGACCCTCTGGTCCCAAACCAGATGCGCTACCAAGCTGCGCTATTCACCGAACTGTATTTGCTGATTTTCTCAAATCAGACAGGACACTTCAACTAAGAAGTCACCTTAATTAATGGGGTGGCTAACGAGATTCGAACTCGCGACCACCGGAATCACAATCCAGGGCTCTACCAACTGAGCTATAGCCACCATCAATTTTTGCTGTTTACCGCTCTATTAGAGCCATAAACTAAATAGTGGTCGGTGAAGAGGGATTCGAACCCCCGACCCTCTGGTCCCAAACCAGATGCGCTACCAAGCTGCGCTATTCACCGACGATGTTTTATCTTGATTGAATCAAGATTGGGAGCAATGCTACCGCATTCAATCTAAAAAAGAAAGAATGGGGTGGCTAACGAGACTTGAACTCGCGACAACCGGAATCACAATCCGGGGCTCTACCAACTGAGCTATAGCCACCACTGATTTTTACCGATGTATCCTCCGAGGCAATGGTACGCCCGAAAGGATTCGAACCTTCGACCTTTGGCTCCGGAGGCCAACGCTCTATCCAACTGAGCTACGGGCGCATGCCCTATCGGCGGAGTGGAATAATACGGATATCACACTATGCCGTCTAGTACTTTTTTTACTTTTTTTATCGTTTGGTCTCTTTTTCGACAGTTATCTTCCGTTAAAGTGGATTTTTGATGTGATTCACGCCCTGTCATGGATAACTTGTTGTTTATTGCAACAAGTTATCGGGATATAATCACCCATTATTTACATTGATTTAACAGCTGCAACCAAGTTGTCTAATCATTCTATGCCATTCAGTGGAATTTAATGATTTCTCTGCTCGGCATTAATACTCTAACTATATAAATAGGTAAGTCACTTACCTCGGGAATGTGAAGTGGGTTTAATGGATATGTCTCGACAAATGATTAGCGTTTTGTTCGCTGCCTTAACGTTTTCTACGGCAGCTTTAGCTTCTGACATCAGCCAAACTGAATACGATGCGATCGCAGAACGCATCCAACCTGTCGGTGATGTTTATCTAGCGGGTTCTGAGCCAGTGAAAGAAGAGCCAACCGGTCCACGTGATGGCGCCACAGTTTATGGTACTTTTTGTATTGCTTGTCACGCATCTGGTGTAAACGGCGCACCTAAAACAGGTAATGCCGATGATTGGGCACCACGTATTGCACAAGGCAAAGATACGTTAGTGAAGCACGCATTAGAAGGCTTCAATGCGATGCCAGCCAAAGGAACCTGTATGGACTGTTCTGACGATGAAATCATCGCAGCAATTGACCACATGATTGAAGGTCTATAAGTAAAGACATCAACGAAAAAGGCTTGCCAGTTGGCAAGCCTTTTTGTTTTTAGTCAGTGAGAACAGGGTTACTTTACTTCTTAAACATTGCTCGAATATTGGCAATGTGTGCTTGACCTTTCGCCATACGCTCTTCTGCTGATACTGGCTTTTTGTTTACTTCCCATTCAACGTCATCAAATGGCAACTCATCCAAAAAGCGGCTTTGAGTCGGTTTGATCAACTCGCCGAACTGCCGACGCTCTTTGCACATAGTGAAAGTCAGTTCACGTTGCGCGCGAGTAATACCAACGTACATCAGGCGACGCTCTTCTTCCACGTTATCTTCATCAATACTGGTTTGGTGCGGTAAAATACCTTCTTCGGACCCAATTAAGTATACATATGGGAACTCAAGGCCTTTTGATGCGTGCAAGGTCATCAGTTGTACTGCATCACTGTCTTCATCTTCTTCACCGCGCTCCATCATGTCACGCAAGGTCAAACGTTGAACGACTTCTTTTAACGTTTTCTCTTCTTGATCGTAGTTGTCACCCTCTAGGTCCGCCACTATCCATGAATAAAGATCAGAAACGTTCTTCATTCGCATTTCAGCGGCTTTCGGACTTGCTGAAGTTTCGTATAGCCAATCTTCATAATGGATATCACGAACTAGCGAACGAACCGCTTCGACGGTATCACCACGCTCAGCTTGATCAGCAATCGCCACTAGCCATTGGGTGAAACGACGCAGGTTTTCTAGGCCACGTCCCGTTAGGTGCTGTTCGAGCCCCATTTCAAAGCTCGACTCAAACAGGCTCTTCCCTCGCATATTGGCATAACTGCCTAACTTCTCTAACGTTACTGGGCCAATTTCACGTCGTGGAGTATTCACAATGCGCAAAAATGCATTGTCGTCATCCGGATTAACCAAAACGCGCAAATACGCCATGATGTCTTTAATCTCTGCGCGCGCAAAAAACGAGGTGCCGCCAGAAATTTTATACGGTACACGGTTTTGCATCAGAGACTTTTCAATCAAACGTGATTGGTGGTTACCACGGTATAGAATCGCATAATCTTTATATTCGGTACGGTTTAGGAACTTATGCGCAATTAGTTCACCCGTTACGCGCTCTGCTTCATGCTCTTCATTTTTAGCCAACAACACTTTGAGTTTTTCACCGTCAGGAATTTCAGAGAACAAGGACTTCTCATAGACGTGAGGGTTGTTAGCTATCAAAATGTTGGCCGCACGCAGGATTCGACTCGTTGAACGGTAGTTTTGCTCTAGCTTAATCAAACGCAAATTCGGATAATCTTCACCCAGCAACACGAGGTTCTGAGGTTTCGCACCACGCCATGAATAAATAGACTGATCGTCATCCCCTACAACCGTCAATCGCCCACGTTCTCCGACAATTAATTTGACCAGCTCATACTGACTCGTGTTGGTATCTTGATACTCGTCAACCAGTAGGTAACGGATACGATTCTGCCAACGCTGACGAACATCTTCATGATTACGTAAGAGTAAAACGGGCATCAAAATTAGGTCATCAAAATCGAGCGCGTTATAGGCTTTCATTTGCTTTTGGTACATATCAAAACAGAACGCAAACAATTGTTGCTGTTCACCTTGCGCACGCGCTTTGGCTTGCTCTGGCGTCAACATGTCGTTTTTCCAGTTGGAAATACAACTCAGAAGCTGACGTAGCAGATCTTTATCACCATCAAGCTGCTTTTCGGTAAGTTCTTTGAGCAGCGCTAGCTGGTCTTGGTCATCAAACAGTGAGAAGCCCGCTTTCAACCCTAAATGCTTGTACTCACGCTTGATGATGTTCAATCCTAAAGTGTGGAATGTTGATACCATCAAACCTTTAGACTCACCTTTCCCTAACGTTTGACCTACACGCTCCTTCATTTCACGTGCTGCTTTGTTGGTAAACGTCACCGCAGCAATGTTACGCGCTTTGTAACCACATTGCTGAACCAGATAAGCGATTTTATTGGTAATAACACGAGTTTTGCCCGAGCCAGCACCAGCTAGCACTAGGCATGGACCAGACACGTATTTCACGGCTTCATCTTGACTAGGGTTCAGCTTCATAGAAATTCTCTGCGGGTGATGAATGTGGCGCCTATGATAAAGGGGTGGCCTCGTGAAAGCTATGCTGATTTCTTGTAATTTTCACACCAATTAAGTGCAATATTCTGTTGCATAAATGGCGGGTATTTAAGCTATAATGAATGAACGTTCATTCACTAAAGGGTGACATTATGAAGGATAACCCTGCTGTAGATAAACGAGAACAAATCTTAGTCGCTGCTGAACAACTCATTGCTGAATCTGGCTTTCAAGGGCTTTCCATGCAAAAGCTCGCCAATGAGGCAGGTGTCGCAGCAGGGACGATTTACCGTTATTTCTCAGATAAAGAACATCTTTTAGAGGAACTACGCCTTAACGTTGCTAAGCGTGTTGCTACTGCGGTGCAACTAGGTGTTAGTGAAGAGATGCCTTTAAAACAGCGTTATCGAACCATGTGGCTCAATATTTGGAATCTAGCGAGCTCGAACTTAAGTGCGATCAGCAACCGAGTCCAATATGAATCTTTACCCTGTTCAAATAGTAGCAAAGCTCGGGAACTTGAGAGACAAATGTTTGCCCAAGTAGATCTTCTTTTTAATCAGGGTAAAGACGAGGGAGTATTCAAGCTTCTCGATAACGAAGTACTTTCTGGATTAAGTTTTGAGGCAAGTGTTGCACTTGCTCGGAAACACGCTTTGGGATTTTATCAACTGGATAAGACGGCATTAGAGGCGGCTATTGAAGCCAGTTGGGATGCAATTATTAAACACTAACTTGGAGTTCTTAATAGAATGAAAAAGTGGATTTTGATGCTATCAATTGTTTTATTACTTTTTGGTAGCGTTGTTACATACAGACTAATTGATATCAAAGACAAAATGGAGCAGTTTGCCAATCGCCCTGAACCAGCATTCCCAGTAACCGTAACTGAAGTGCAAGCGGTGGATTGGGTACCAGTCATCGAGGCAATTGGTTTTATCGAGCCAAATCAAGGCGTGACGGTAGCGAACGAAACGAGCGGTGTTATCGATAAAATCGCATTTGATTCCGGTACTCAAGTCAAAGCAGGTCAGCCACTAGTACTGCTTGACTCTGACGTTGAGAAAGCGAATTTAAAGAGCTCGCAAGCCAAGTTGCCAGCAGCAGAAGCGAAATACAAACGCTACCAAGGGCTATTTAAAAAAGGCTCTATTTCTAAAGAAGCGTATGACGAAGCAGAAGCGAACTACTTCTCCTTAAAAGCGGACATTGAAAGCTTGAAAGCGACCATCGACCGACGCGAAATCAAAGCGCCATTTGATGGTGTAGTAGGTATTCGTAACGTGTACCTAGGTCAGTACCTACAAGCGGGTACCGATATTGTTCGCCTGGAAGACACCAGCGTGATGCGTTTACGCTTTACCGTGCCGCAAACCGATATTTCACGTATCAATATCGACCAAGAAGTGGATATCTTTGTTGACGCTTATCCAGACCAACCTTTCAAAGGGTCTATTTCTGCGATTGAACCAGCTGTAAACGTACAAAGTGGTTTGATTCAAGTTCAAGCGGATATCCCTAACAGTGACGGCAAACTGCGTAGTGGTATGTTCGCGCGTGCAAACATCATTCTGCCTAAGTTAGAAAATCAGGTCACTCTACCTCAAACCGCGATCACATTTACGCTATATGGCGACAATGTTTACATCGTAACAGAAGAAGATGGCGAAAAACGCGTTAAGCAGCATGTGGTAAAAGTTGGCGAACGCTCTAAAGATATCGCACACATTCTAGAAGGCGTGAAGCCAGGTGATGTGGTAGTGACATCGGGTCAAGTCCGTTTGAGTAACCATGCGAAAGTAAGCATTGTCGAAAGCGATGCAACTACCCCACCTGCTGAAACACCAATGCTTTAAGTTGGAGGCATCATGCGCTTTACAGATGTTTTTATAAAACGTCCAGTTTTAGCGGTATCGATCAGCTTTTTGATTGCATTGCTTGGTTTGCAAGCGGTGTTCAAAATGCAAGTTCGTGAGTACCCTGAAATGACGAATACGGTGGTCACCGTGACCACCAGTTACTACGGTGCAAGTGCCAACTTGATCCAAGGCTTTATTACTCAGCCATTGGAGCAAGCGGTAGCGCAAGCCGATAATATTGATTACATGACTTCGCAATCGGTACTAGGTAAATCAACCATTACTGTCAACATGAAGTTGAATACTGACCCGAATGCAGCATTGGCTGATATCTTAGCGAAAACGAACTCAGTACGTTCTCAGCTTCCAAAAGAAGCCGAAGATCCAACCGTAACCATGTCGACAGGTTCGACAACGGCGGTACTGTACATCGGCTTTACGAGTGACGAGTTATCTTCAAGCCAGATCACTGACTACCTTGAGCGTGTAATCAACCCGCAGTTGTTCACTGTAAACGGTGTATCCAAAGTTGACCTGTATGGTGGTATGAAGTACGCACTGCGCGTATGGTTAGATCCTGCCAAAATGGGCGCTTTGAAGTTGACCGCTACGGATGTGATGAGCGTTCTTAACGCCAACAACTACCAATCTGCAACCGGTCAAGCGACGGGTGAGTTCGTACTTTATAACGGTAGCGCAGATACTCAGGTATCAAACGTTGCTGAACTTGAAGCATTGGTCGTGAAAACTGGTGAAGGGGATGTCATCCGCCTAGGTGATATCGCTAAAGTAACGCTGGAGAAGAGTCACGACGTTTATCGCGCAAGTGCAAACGGTCAAGAAGCCGTGGTTGCGGCGATCAACGCAGCACCAAGCGCTAACCCAATCAACATTGCAGCAGACGTACTTGAACTGTTGCCTCAGCTTGAGCGCAACCTACCAAGTAACATCAAAATGAACGTGATGTACGACTCAACTATCGCCATCAACGAATCGATTCACGAAGTAGTGAAAACGATTCTTGAAGCAGCGGTCATCGTACTTGTGGTTATCACACTGTTCCTAGGTTCATTCCGCGCGGTAATCATTCCTATCGTGACCATTCCACTTTCATTGATTGGTGTGGCAATGGTGATGCAGGCAATGGGTTTCTCTTGGAACTTGATGACGCTACTGGCGATGGTGCTTGCCATCGGTCTGGTGGTGGATGACGCGATCGTTGTACTAGAAAACGTTGACCGTCACATCAAAGAAGGGGAATCGCCATTCCGAGCTGCAATTATTGGTACGCGTGAAATTGCGGTTCCAGTTATCGCGATGACATTGACGCTAGGTGCAGTGTACGCGCCGATCGCATTGATGGGTGGTATCACCGGTTCATTGTTCAAAGAGTTCGCTTTGACACTGGCAGGTTCAGTATTCGTATCCGGCATCATCGCTTTGACACTATCACCAATGATGTGTTCGAAGATGCTGAAGGCGAACGAGAAGCCAAGCAAGTTTGAGCAAAAAGTTCACCATGTACTTGATGGCATGACTAATCGCTACGCAAGCATGTTAAAAGCAATAATGGCTAGCCGACCAGTGGTGATCGTGTTTGCGATAATTGTATTCGCAAGTTTACCAGTCCTATTCAAGTTTATTCCTAGCGAGCTAGCTCCATCTGAAGATAAAGGTGTTGTAGTACTCATAGGGACCGCACCATCAAATTCGAATTTGGACTACATCCAAAACACCATGGATGATGTGAATAAGATTCTCTCTGATCAACCAGAAGTGGAATACGCTCAGGTATTTAACGGTGTACCGGATTCTAACCAAGCGTTTGGTTTAGCTACACTCAAACCATGGGGCGAACGAGAAGCGAGCCAAGCAGAAATCAAACAGCGTGTTGGCGGGCTTGTTTCGAGCATTCCGGGAATGTCTATTGCTGCCTACGAAATGCCGGAGCTACCAGGTGCTGGTTCAGGCCTTCCTGTACAGTTCGTAATTACAACGCCAAACAACTTTGAAAGTTTGTTTACCGTTGCAAATGACATTCTGTCGGAAGTAGCAAGCAGTCCAATGTTTGTCTATTCCGATCTGGATCTGAAATATGATTCTGCAACGATGAAGATCAAGATCGATAAAGACAAAGCGGGTGCCTACGGTGTGACTATGCAAGACATTGGTATCACCCTCAGCACCATGATGGCAGATGGTTATGTAAACCGTATCGACCTAAATGGCCGCTCTTATGAGGTAATTCCTCAGGTTGAGCGTAAATGGCGTCTAAACCCAGAATCGATGAAGAACTACTATGTACGCTCTGTGGATGGTAAAGCGGTTCCATTAGGTAGTCTGATTACCATTGATGTGGTGGCTGAGCCTCGCTCTTTGCCACACTTCAACCAGCTAAACTCAGCAACTGTGGGGGCTGTTACAGGCCCTGGTGTTTCGATGGGGGATGCAGTTAATTGGTTTGAAAATATTGCACAAACCAAACTGCCTGCAGGGTATAACCATGATTACATGGGCGAATCTCGTCAGTTTGTAACGGAAGGTAGTGCCTTGTATGCAACCTTCGGTCTTGCACTTGCGATCATCTTCCTCGTTCTGGCGATTCAATTTGAATCACTCCGCGATCCTATTGTCATCATGGTATCTGTACCTCTGGCAATATGTGGTGCCTTGATCGCATTGGCCTGGGGTACGGCCTCGATGAACATCTACTCGCAGGTTGGTTTGATAACGCTGGTCGGCCTAATAACCAAGCACGGTATCTTGATCTGTGAAGTCGCCAAAGAAGAGCAGTTACATAATAAACGGTCTCGTATTGATGCGGTGATGGAAGCTGCGAAAGTGCGTCTTCGCCCTATCCTAATGACCACTGCAGCGATGATCGCAGGTCTGATCCCGCTGATGTACGCAACAGGTGCAGGTGCCGCGCAACGTTTCAGTATCGGTATCGTCATAGTTGCTGGCCTTGCAATCGGTACACTCTTCACACTATTCGTACTACCTGTGATTTACAGCTACCTAGCTGAAAAACACAAACCTCTGCCAGTATTTGTTGAAGACAAAGACTTGGAGAAGTTAGCGCGAGTTGACGAAGCGAAAGCAGCTCATCGTGAATTAGCGGATAACAGATAAGCTATTAAGGCATTCAAAAAGGTCACTTCGGTGGCCTTTTTTATTGCCGCTCTCTTTTTTGCCATCTAAGTGGCGACTTTCACGTATCATTTACTTAAAATGAGGACAAATCAAAAGGAGTTTTAGCCACTATGTTTGACCCAAAGAAATTAGAGCAAATTGCTAAACAGATTCACGACTCAATGCCTCAACCTGTAAAAGAATTGGGCTCTGATGTCGATCAGAAAGTTCGTCAAGTAATCCAAGGCCAGCTAAACAAGCTAGATGTTGTAAGTCGCGAAGAGTTTGATGTTCAAACTCAAGTTTTACTACGTACACGTCAAAAGCTAACAGAAATGGAACAGAAGTTGGCGCAACTTGAAGAAAAGCTTGCTGAAAAATAAGTATCAAAGCGCTCCTCACAAAGGAGCGTTTTTCTTATCGGCGCGCAGATAAATCGGCTAAAAACAAAAAGGCTTGGTCAACGGCGACCAAGCCTTTTGATTAGATGTTGTGTTTTATTTTGTATTTATCACTCCAGTCTGCCTGGAGTTTATCTACTGCGTTACTTGAGACTAAGTAAATTACGCTGTATTAAGGTTTCATTTCTAGGAGAAGGCGCGAACTTTACGATAGTAAACGAGCACCTTCGACACCGAAATGGAGCCTTAAGGCCAGTCATTTAGCCGCCCACCGCGATACGCTTCATATCAGTCATGTAACCACGTAGCTCTTCACCGATGTACTCTACAGGGTGGTTACGGATTGTTTCATTCACAGCGATAAGAGTCGCGTTATCCACTTGGTTAGACGTTTCACCTAAACCTTTACCAATTACGTCAGTATTTACGGCTGGCATAAACTTCTCACGTAGAAGCGGCGTTGCTACGTTAGCGAACAGGTAGTTACCGTATTCCGCAGTGTCTGAGATAACCACGTTCATCTCGTATAAACGCTTACGTGCGATAGTGTTTGCGATAAGTGGCAGCTCGTGTAGAGACTCATAGTAAGCAGACTCATCGATGATGCCAGATGCCGTCATCGCTTCGAATGCTAGCTCAACACCCGCACGAACCATAGCAACCATCAAGATACCGTTATCGAAGTACTCTTGCTCAGAGATTTCTACGTCAGTTTCTGGGTAGTTTTCGAAAGCAGTTTCACCTGTTTCTGCACGCCAGCCTAGTAGATTTGCATCGTCGTTTGCCCAGTCAGCCATCATAGTGCTAGAGAAGTGACCGGTGATGATGTCATCCATGTGCTTGTTGTATAGCGGACGCATCAGTTCTTTTAGCTCTTCAGAAAGCTCAAATGCTTTCACTTTTGCAGGGTTAGTTAGGCGATCCATCATGTGAGTGATACCACCAAACTTCAGTGCTTCAGTGATGGTTTCCCAACCGTATTGAAGAAGCTTACCAGCGTAGCCAGGATCGATACCATCAGCAATCATCTTCTCGTAACATACGATAGAGCCAGCCTGTAGCATGCCACAAAGGATAGTTTGCTCACCCATTAGGTCAGATTTCACCTCAGCAACAAAAGAAGACTCTAGACAGCCTGCACGGTGACCACCTGTTGCTGCAGCCCAAGCTTTCGCGATATCCCAACCTTCACCTTTTGGGTCGTTCTCTGGGTGAACAGCGATAAGAGTCGGTACACCGAAACCGCGCTTATATTCTTCACGAACTTCCGTACCTGGACATTTAGGTGCAACCATTACTACCGTTAGGTCTTTACGGATTTGCATGCCTTCTTCAACAACGTTGAAACCGTGAGAGTAACCTAGTGCTGCGCCTTCTTTCATTAACGGCATTACCGTCTCAACAACGTTTGTGTGCTGCTTATCTGGAGTAAGGTTTACTACTAGATCAGCTTGTGGAATTAGCGTTTCGTAGCTACCTACCTCAAAACCGTTGTCTTTTGCGTTTTTGAATGACTGGCGTTGCTCATCAATCGCGGCTTGGCGAAGCGCATAAGCAACGTCTAGACCAGAGTCGCGCATGTTCAGACCTTGGTTAAGACCTTGAGCACCACAACCTACAATGACTACTTTCTTACCTTTCAGATAATCCGCTTCTGAAGCGAACTCACTGCGGTCCATAAAACGACAACGACCTAATTGGTCCAACTGCTCGCGCAAGTTTAGGGTATTGAAATAATTAGCCATCTGGGTGCTCCTTTGAGATTCTTCCATTGAGGTCAGTAATTGCCTTACCGAATAACTTTATACTAAAACAGACATGAGATTGCTTAAAGTGATATATTCACAATTAGTTATTGCAATTTATGCAACGTGGAAATGAAAATTTAATGAATATCAAAAGCCTGCAACTTTTCATTCATCTCTGTGAGAGTAAAAGTTTCGCCAAGACCGCAGCGGCAATGCATATTAGCCCTTCAGCCTTAAGCCGACAGATACAAAAATTAGAGGAGGAAACCAGCCAACAATTGTTTTTACGCGACAACCGTAGCGTTGATTTAACTATCCAAGGTAAAAAGCTAGTCCCAGTCGCCTTAAAGATTCTTGGCGAATGGCAGCAGTATCAGAGTCATCTGAAGGGAACCGAGGATGAATTGAAAGGAGAAATCCGTCTCTTTTGTTCTGTTACTGCAAGCTACAGCCATCTTCCGGAGCTAATATCTGACTTTCGTATTCAGAACCCTTTCATTGAATTCAAACTATCAACCGGCGATCCAGCTCAAGCGATCGACAAAATACTAGCAGATGAAGCCGATATTGCCATATCAGCCAAGTCAGAACAGATGCCAAATAAAATCGCATTTGAAACGATCAGTGAAATCCCACTTTCTGTCATCGTACCTGTTGGGGTTAGTGCGTTTGCTGAAGAGCTACAAAAAGAAAAACCAGACTGGTCGGTCATTCCATTCATACTCCCAGAAGCAGGAACGGCTAGGGACAGGGCCAATACTTGGCTCAAACAAATGAAAATAAAGCCAAAGATCTACGCACAAACCTCCGGACATGAAGCCATCGTAAGTATGGTTGCATTGGGGTGTGGAGTAGGTATCGCACCTGATGTTGTAATCAACAACAGTCCGGTAAGAGAAAAGATAAATCGTTTAAAAGTCTTACCAATTAAACCTTTTAAACTTGGTGTTTGCTGCAACAAAACTCAGCTGGAGAATCCGCTTGTTAAAGCCTTTTGGAAGGTTGCAGAGAGCAAGTATATCGCACCTTAGATGAACACTTTTTAGGTATAAAGTGAGCTAATTTTAAAACTCTATAGATGCAAAAAAGCCCGCTCTTTCGAGCGGGCTTCTTAAATTTAAAGCCTGGCGATGTCCTACTCTCACATGGGGAAGCCCCACACTACCATCGGCGCTATTTCGTTTCACTTCTGA
>NZ_JAWOUJ010000005.1:0-278325 GCF_033339315.1 Vibrio sp. 661
GAGTAGTTTTACAGGCAAAGCCGAAACGGATGATAACCACCTACTGAAGTAGGTGGTTTAGGGCTGAAAACAAAAAAGCAGGCTATTAAGCCTGCTTTCTAACATCAGAATTTAATGGTGCTCTTCATTCAACAGATCGTCTTTCGCAGCAGCCAAATATTGAATCATTGACCAATATGTCAAGAAAGTTGCCACATACAAGGCCGCAAAGCCTAGCCAAACCATCCATTCATCGTAACGCCATATCAACACCCATAAGGCGAACATTTGCGAAACAGTTTTTACTTTGCCAACCCAAGATACCGCAACACTCGCTCGCTTACCGATTTCAGCCATCCATTCTCGCAATGCTGAGATAATGATTTCTCGCGCAATCATCGTTACCGCAGGAATGGTCACCCAAATTGAATGATAATGTTCCGTGATTAGAATCAATGCCGTTGCCACTAGCACTTTATCAGCGACAGGATCAATAAACGCGCCAAAACGAGAAGTTTGGCCAAGTTTACGGGCCAACATGCCGTCAAGCCAGTCAGTAAAACCCGCTACCCAAAACACCATTGCTGCTGCAAACGGTGCCCATGAATAAGGTAGATAAAAGACAACCACAAAAACAGGGATTAGGAACAGTCTAAGAAGAGACAGAATGTTCGGGATATTCAAACGCATTTTATTATTCTCTTACACATTGCGGCTTAATGTTGCGCGATTTTCCTTATTGTTTCAATGCTTGGAAAATAATTTCTGCTAAAGAGTGACTTATTCCCGGTACTTTGGCGATTTCTTCGACACTTGCACGTTTAAGTTCTTGTAACCCACCCATGTACTTGAGTAACGCCTGACGTCGTTTAGGGCCGATTCCCTCAATCCCTTCGAGTGCACTCGTACGTCTGGTTTTACCTCGCTTAGCACGGTGCCCCGCTATAGCATGGTTATGGCTTTCATCACGAATATGTTGGATAAGATGCAGCGCAGGAGCATCGCTTGGTAAATGAAACTCGTCCCCATCGACTGTAATCAGCGTTTCTAAACCTGGTTTGCGAGTAACGCCTTTTGCAATACCAATCATGATAGGACGCTTTGGCCAATCCCCCCAGTACTGCGAAATGATGTCATGCGCACGATTTAACTGACCTTTACCGCCATCGATAAAGATGATGTCGGGAATTTTCTCTACGTCCAATTGCTTCGAATAACGGCGCTCCAACGCTTGTCCCATTGCTGCGTAGTCATCACCACCGGTAATCCCAGTAATGTTGTAGCGACGATACTCTTGCTTAACGGGGCCTTCATTGTTGAACACCACACATGACGCAATCGTGCTTTCCCCCATCGTATGGGAGATATCAAAACATTCCATTCGAGCTATAGACTCCAAATTCAATGTTTCGCGAAGCGCATGAAAACGCTGATTAATCGTCATTTTGTGATTGATTTTGGTGGTAATCGCCGTTAGTGCATTCGTGTTCGAAAGCTTGAGATACCTTGCTCGAGAGCCAGTTGGCGACGTATGAAAATGAACCTTACGGCCTGCCACTTCACTTAACGCTTTCTGTATTGGCGCAATATCTTCTGCCAACTCTTGATTCAAAATAATACGAGAAGGAATTGTACGTGCTTCGTTATGGCTCAAATAGTATTGAGTCAGAAAACTATCGAACACTTCCTGCTGGCTTGTATTTTGTGGGATTTTCGGAAAATGACTACGGCTACCAAGCACTTTGCCTTGACGTATCATCAGGATATGGATACACGCGATACCATTCTCCTGAGCAAACCCGAGTACATCCATATCATCCATGCTGTCTTCTGAGACGTACTGCTGCTCTTGAACACGCCTAATCGCTTGGATTTGATCGCGAAATTTAGCGGCATCTTCAAAGCGCAATTGCTGACTGGCAACTTCCATTTTCTCGATCAGTTGTTTGAGTACTTGCTGATCTTTGCCTTGCAAAAACATGCGCACAAAGCCAACCAACTCTGCATATTCTTCATCAGAAATGATGGTATTAACGCATGGTCCTGCACAGCGACCAATTTGGTACATCAAACATGGGCGCGTTCGGTTGGAATAGACAGTGTCTTCACACTGGCGCACAGGAAATATCTTTTGCAGCAAATGCAATGTTTCTCTTACTGCACCAGAATCTGGGTAGGGGCCAAAATATTCACCTTTGCGCTTCTTGGCGCCACGGTGGATAGAAAGCCGTGGGTGCTTATGACCGCTAATAAAGATATAAGGGTAAGACTTATCATCTCGCAGCAACACATTGTATTTCGGCAAATACTGCTTGATGTAGTTATGCTCTAAGATCAACGCTTCTGTCTCAGTGTGAGTCACCGTGACGTCTATTTTGGCGATATTACTGACAAGCGCGCGAGTTTTCTCACTGTCTACTTTTTTTCGAAAGTAGCTTGAAAGGCGCTTTTTAAGGTCTTTGGCTTTACCTACGTAGATTACAACAGCTTCGGCGTTGTACATTCTGTAAACGCCGGGCTGATGAGTTACTGTCTTGAGAAAGGAAGCCGAATCGAAAGGAGGATTCACGCTAAAGGGTCTCGGTGTCCAGCATTCCGTGGCGAATCGCTAAGTGAGTTAACTCAACGTCACCATTAATGTCCAATTTACTAAAGAGTCGGTAGCGATAGCTGTTGACTGTCTTTGGACTTAAATTAAGTTGCTCAGAAATATCCGTTACCTTTTGGCCTTTGGTGATCATAAGCATGATCTGCAATTCACGTTCGGATAAGTCTTTAAAAGGGTTCTCAGAGGCTGGAGAAAATTGACTCAATGCCATCTGCTGCGCAATCTCTGGTGAGATGTAACGCTGACCACTATTAACTACACGAATCGCATTCACCATTTCGTCAGGGCCAGCACCTTTGGTTAAATAACCAGACGCACCTGCCTGCATCACCTTGGTTGGAAACGGGTTTTCTGTATGAACGGTAAGTACGATGATTTTCACATCAGGATTCACGCGAAGAATTTTTTTAGTGGCTTCCAAGCCACCAATTCCTGGCATGTTCATGTCCATTAAAACGACGTCAGCATGATTACTGCGACACCATTTTACTGCATCTTCACCGCTGTCAGCTTCTCCTGCTACGTTCATTCCACGGACGTCTTCAATAATACGTCGTATCCCTGTGCGAACCAGCTCGTGATCATCTACAAGGAAAACATTTATCAAACTTGTATCTCCACACTTTGTATTGGTTCTGCACCCACATAACCATTATTTGTTAAATGTGGATATCAGTATGACTGCCTATATACTAACGTAATCGACAAAAAATTGCTTTCTATGAATATGTGCTGAAACGCAAACTTTAGCAAGAACTTATTCATAAACCACTCTATTATTTTAGAGCGTGATGAGCAGAACCGAAATCTAAGAAAAGACAATTAACAACATTAAGTACAATAAATCAAGTAACTAGGTTTCATATTGCCCAGAGAAACACGCTATAACTTAAAATGACACTGTCCCTCTTGCACCAAAGACTAACTTGTAATCACTAATTCCAGCAAAAATTTGAGACGCTTTCTTTACTGGTTATTTTTACAGTTCTTAGTGTTAAACTAACGTTCTTCAAGTTTTCTAAGGTTTCTCACATTTGAATATTCAACAAGGCTTCCTGCTAACTCGACAGGCACGAGACATCAAAGGTCAAACTCAAATCGAGCTGTGGCTTTCGACAGAAGCAGGTCCTACTCAGTTACTTATTAATGGTGAGAAGCCAGTATTTTTCATCGCTCAGAAACACTCAGAACAAGCAAAGACACTCGCACGAGAAAAAAACATATTCGTCGACATCCGCCTTTTGGATCTCAAAACGTTTGAACATACGCCTCTTGCTGCCTGCTATACCAATGTAACCAGAGACGCTCTCGCACTCAAAGACACATTCGCTCAAAAAGATATCACTACGTATGAAAGTGATATTCGCCTCGCCGATCGCTACCTAATGGAGCGTTTTATCAAAGGCAGTATCGAGTTTACAGGCAATGTGACTCGCACCAATGGCTACCAACGCGTCCAGAACGCAAAATGCCGTACGGGGCAATATGAGCCGAAGTTAAACGTTGTCTCGTTAGATCTAGAATGCTCTGAGAAAGGCATTCTTTACTCCATCGGATTAGACAGCGTCATGGATTCCCGCGTTATCATGATCGGAGAACCAGAACCTTCGGATACACCGATACAATGGGTCCAGGATGAAAAGGCGCTTCTAGAAGCACTCATCGATTGGTTTAAACAATTCGACCCCGATGTCATTGTCGGTTGGAACGTCATTGATTTTGACTTTCGCCTGCTACACAAACGAGCAGAATGGCACAACATGAAGCTAATGCTTGGCAGAGCAGACCAAGTCAGCTTTTTCAGAAGTTCATCTCAAAGCCAACAAGGGTTTATTTCCATTCCCGGGCGAGTTGTAATGGACGGTATCGATACGTTAAAAACGGCGACTTATCACTTTCGGTCTTGGTCATTAGAGTCTGTATCTCAAGAACTCTTGGGGGAAGGGAAAGAAATCCACAACGTTCATGACCGTATGGATGAAATCAATCGTATGTACCGCTCCGACAAACCATCGCTGGCTAAATATAACTTACAAGACTGCGTGTTGGTGAACAAGATTTTCAATCACACTCACCTGCTTGACTTTGCAATAGAGCGCTCTCGTCTCACTGGTGTCGAACTGGATCGTGTCGGCGGTTCGGTTGCAGCATTCACAAACCTATACATGCCTCAGATACACCGAGCAGGCTACGTTGCCCCAAACCTACACCCTGAAAATTGGATTGCGAGCCCCGGCGGTTACGTGATGGACTCCATCCCTAACCTATATGATTCTGTTTTAGTATTGGATTTTAAGAGTCTATATCCATCGATTATTCGCTCTTTCTTGATTGATCCTATGGGTTTAGTTGAGGGGTTATTGCTCGATATTGGAAAAGAAGAAAATCAGGCTGTACCTGGCTTTCGCGGTGGGCAGTTCCATCGTACGAAACACTTTTTACCAGAAATGATTGAAAAGCTTTGGGCAGCACGTGATGTTGCAAAGAAGAACAATGAAAAAGCTTTTTCTCAGGCAATCAAAATCATCATGAACTCCTTTTATGGCGTACTGGGCTCATCGGGATGTCGTTTCTTTGATACTCGGTTAGCTTCTAGTATTACCATGCGCGGACATGAAATCATGAAGCAAACTAAGGTGCTGATTGAGGAGCAAGGATATCAAGTGATTTACGGCGATACGGATTCCACATTCGTGTCTTTGAATCGACCATACAGTCAAGTAGAAGCTGACACTGTTGGAAATCAATTAGTTGATTACATCAACTCTTGGTGGCAAGAACACCTGCGTTCTGAGTACAACCTAACATCTATGTTGGAAATCGAGTATGAAACCCATTATCGCAGATTCCTTATGCCAACGATTCGTGGCGCAGAAACTGGATCGAAAAAGCGCTATGCGGGTTTAATCGGTGAAGGAAAGCAAGAACGGATTGTATTTAAAGGGTTAGAAAGTGCCCGTACTGACTGGACCTCGTTAGCACAGAAATTTCAAAATACACTCTATAGCATGATTTTCCATGGTGAAGATCCAAGCGACTATGTCCGAGAGATGGTTGAGAAAACTAACAACGGTGAATTTGATGAACAGTTAGTGTATCAAAAGCGACTGCGCAGAAAACTGCATGAGTATCAGAAGAACGTCCCGCCACAAGTGCGTGCAGCTCGTTTAGCCGATGAGATAAATGCCAAGCTTGGCCGCCCATTACAGTATCAAAACAAAGGACGAATTGAATACATTATTACCGTGAACGGTCCTGAACCTTATGAGTACCTCAATAGTCCGATTGATTATCAACATTACATTGATAAACAACTCAAACCCGTTGCAGATGCGATTCTCCCTTTCATAGGGACGGATTTTGACAGGCTTTCAGCGCCACAAATGGGGCTGTTTTAGCCGATACGAAACTCTGTTTTCTGGTACTGTTTGACTAACCAATCACCAAACGCATCAATTAGCCCGATAACAGAACGCTTGGGAATACCCCGGCCAGAAAGTAAAATTTCTAGCCGCTCGATCTCAAGCTGCTTTTCAGGATGATAAGTTAAGAATACCTTGCCACACTCTACGGGGTCATCAAACCAACGTTTATCTCGATACATCACCAAAGAGTATGACGCTCTTAGTAACTTTTTAGCAATCACGCGCTGGGCGACTACCTGCTCTTCTATCGTCTTCGCTTGTACGATTTTTTTGCGATACACCGCAATCCAATCTTCCACATCCATATTCCAGTGCTTAGCAATTTCCCAACTTGGGACGTAATCACCAAAACAGTCTGCTAGATCATCACCATAAACACAGACACAGCAATGCTTAAGCATAAAGCCCCAAGTGAAAATACTGTCTAAATGAGCTACTTCACTCACTAAGGCTGTACGGACCGATACACCATTAACGTGAGGGTAACTCTGCTGCGCACGCCACTTAATTGTGTTGAGCAAAGTCGCGCGATTGTGCTCAAAGGATGATTGAGTAACGACAACCAGGTCTAAGTTCGACTTCCCAACGATCGCTGTTTTACGAGCAACACTACCGTATACATAAACGCTGTGTAAGTTTTGCCCCAATCCACCTTTGAGACAAGCGATGACTTCCCTAATTAAAGGCGCAAACTCTGGTTGAAATGGTTGTTTAGGATCGATAACAGGCAGAGACATGACTTAAAACGTGTTCTCAGATGGTTCAAGAAGTTGGACTATATGTTCTCTTAGCCGACTCACTGAATCAAGTCCATTCAGGTGTTTAGTCATGGGAGTAACAACAAATTTCTGCAATGAATTTTAATGCTAGGCGGCTAACTTAGCGCTATAATCACCGAGTTTTGCTTAATAAGTATGAATAGGAATATACAATGCCAAAGGCAAGTGAAATCAAAAAAGGCTTCGCAATCGAGTCTAATGGTAAAACTCTTCTAGTTAAAGACATCGAAGTAACGACTCCAGGCGGTCGTGGCGGCGCTAAAATCTACAAAATGCGTTGTACAGATCTAAACACGGGCGCACGTGTAGATGAGCGTTACAAGTCTGATGACGTTGTTGAAACGGTAGAAATGAACAAACGTGCAGTTGTGTACTCATACGCTGACGGCGATGAGCACATCTTCATGGATAACGAAGACTACTCACAATACACATTCAAGCACAATGAAGTTGAAGACGACATGCTGTTCATCAACGAAGATACACAAGGTATCCACATTATCCTTGTTAACGGTGCTGCAGTGGGTATTGAACTACCATCTTCTGTTGAGCTAGTGATTGAAGAAACTGACCCTTCAATCAAAGGTGCTTCTGCATCTGCTCGTACTAAACCAGCACGCTTCGCTTCAGGTCTTGTCATCCAGGTTCCTGAGTACATTGCAACTGGTGACCGTGTTATCATTAACACAGCTGAACGTAAATACATGAGCCGAGCATAAGCATGTCTGATTTGATTTCTTACGACGACGTCATCGACGCAGCGTACGACATTTTCCTTGAGATGGCTCCAGATAACCTAGAGCCTGCTGACGTGATTCTGTTTACTGCGCAATTTGAAGATCGTGGTGCCGCAGAACTTGTTGAAACCGGTGATGACTGGGTTGAACATGTTGGCTTCGAGATCGACAAAGAAGTATATGCAGAGGTTCGTATCGGCCTAGTAAATGAGGAAAATGACGTTCTTGATGACGTATTTGCTCGTATGCTAATCAGCCGAGACCCTGAACATAAGTTCTGCCATATGCTTTGGAAACGCGATTAACGTTTCTTCATCATGAACAAAGATACCAGCCTAGTGCTGGTATTTTTTTATCTGCTGTTTTTGTTTAGCTGAGATATTTGTTTATCCAAAACACCCTGCTCTATATCGGCTTTAGATCCTTTTGTTATGTAACAGATAAGAAAAAGGCTTGCCGAATTGGCAAGCCTTTCTGATGTTTTGCTATCGATTAACGATGCTTGTTGCGTGCGCCTTGGTCACCAGCAGTCTTCTTCGGCTTACGACGAGAAGGGTTGTTGCTGCGACCTTTTGGTGTGTTAACACGCTCTTCATGGCGCTTAACTGCGCGACGAATTTTTTGGCTGCGTGCACGCTCACGTTTGCGTGACGTGTTGTCTTTGTTCAGATCAAGCATGGTTTCTTTCTCTGGACGAAGCTCTACAAGCTCACGCAAGTAGTTTACTTCTTTCAGGTCAAGCTCCATCCAACCGCCACGAGGCAGTTTCTTGTCTAAGAAGATGTCGCCGTAACGAACACGTTTCAGACGGCTAACGGTACACTCTTGCGATTCCCATAGTCGACGAACTTCGCGGTTACGACCTTCGTTGATAACAACGTAAAACGTGTGGTTCATGCCTTCACCACCCGCGTAAACAACATCTTCAAAGCGAGCTAAACCGTCTTCCAGTTCAACACCTTTTACTAGATTACGAACTTTCTGTTCAGTTACTTCACCGAACACACGTACTAGGTATTCACGTTCAACTTGGCGGCTTGGGTGCATTAAGCGGTTCGCCAGTTCACCATCCGTTGTGAAAAGTAGAAGACCAGAAGTGTTCGCATCCAGACGACCAACTGAAATCCAACGAGAGCCACGAATTTTTGGCAGACGATCAAAAACAGTACGACGACCTTCTGGATCGTGACGAGTACACAGTTCACCCTCAGGTTTGTAGTACGCAAGTACACGACAAATCACTTCTTCTTGAATCTTTGCAGAGACAATGTGACCATCGATACGAACTACGCTGCTCTCGTCTTCAAGTCTTTCACCAAGCTTAGCGACTACACCGTTCACGCTAACGCGACCAGATTTAATTAACGATTCAATCTCACGACGAGAACCGTGACCAGCACGTGCTAATACTTTTTGTAACTTTTCGCTCATTTATCTACCTATGTGTCGTCTTCACAGACGTCTAGACCAGGATTGGTCTGTATTTTGCTATTTACCCATTTCAGTGGGATTTTTCGGTCGGACATTATACGTAACTTTCTTAGTTAATGTAAGCTAAATCGGCGCCATTCTCCACACCAAAATTCACTTCAAAAATGACCGAAATATTTGTCCTATTCTGCAACTTTTTTACTACTTAAAGCAGGCATTGCTCAACGAGAATCCCACTAATATCGGTCTTCCTGAACCACTTTAACCACGCGGTACCTGATAAAATTGTCAGGGTTACAACAATAACCACTTGGGGTGTGTTTACTGTTCGTATTGCTAGAAAGCAACGAAGAATAAGCCGTCCCTGTTTGCTGCTAAGTAATACCAATCACCGCAGACAATGAGCGCTCATAGCAAAGCAAGGTCGTGGGTAACAAGACAAAAATTGTCTTTAAGTCATTAGTTCACATCAAAAATAACACTAATGCTATCGTGTACTCTGACTCACTAGGTTCGCTCTGCACTCTCGGCGATTGGCATAAATCAGACAAAAAGGAATAGAACAATGTCTATGCTAAATCTCGACCTAAATTGGATTTTTGGGACATCTCAAGATGACGATATGACAGGCACAAAAGGCTCTGAAACAACCGATATTTTCTTCGGCTTCTGTGGTGATGATAAGTTTGTAGGATACGGAGGTAATGATATTGTCTTCGGTGGCTGGGGAGATGATACCTTGCTTGGTGGCCGAGGTAACGACTTTGTTTCTGGCGGCTTTGGAAACGATTTCCTATCCGGCGGATTAGGAAACGACAAACTCTTTGGTGGCTGCGGCGACGACACAATTTTTGATTATTCAGGCAACAACTACTTGAGTGGTGGCTGGGGTAACGACACGCTCGTTGTTGGTGATGGTGAATCAGTACTGAGCGGTGGCTGTGGAGACGACACCTTCGTGCTTACAAACCGCCTGGCTATTGGTGTACCTGATCAGCCAGTGTCTTCCAACGATATTGATGTTAAAGCCGACATTGTCGATTTTAATATTTTCCATGACAAACTTGTCTTTGATATGGGCCGAGACACTGATAACGATGGCATTCGAGATACGTTCTTGGATTCAGCGGATGATCTGACTTTATCTTACAATGAATGTGGCTGGGCAGTATTCTCAAGTGATGAATACAATGTTGAAGTGACACTAAACGGTGTGAGCTCTGCATACATCAACTATGCAGAACAAAATGGTATCGACATTTTCGATTTCGCTTAACCTCAATCAGTTAAGTTCAATGAGATATTCGATATGATAACAAAAATAGGAGGCGCGATACCTCCTATTTTGTTTGACGGTGGTGTGCGTCTACTATTCGAATGGTGCAGGGTCACCAGATCCCAAACGAACCACAACAGGTTCACCTTCGCTAAAGTCAATTACAGTCGTAGGTTGTTCACCTAGGTAACCGCCATTAAGAATCACATCAACCGCATGTTCTAGTTTATCGCGAATATCCTCTGGATCAGATTCTGTTACGTCACTGCCAGGTAGAATCAACGACGTAGACATCATCGGCTCACCTAATGCTTCCAACAAGTCCAAGGCAATTTGATTGTCTGGAACACGGATACCGATGGTCTTACGTTTTGCATTCATCAAACGACGCGGCACCTCTTTTGTGCCTTTGAAGATGAAGGTGTAAGGACCTGGTGTGTTATTTTTCAGCAGTCGGAATGCAGAGTTATCCACTCGCGCATAGAGAGAAAGCTCCGACAAATCACGACACAGTAAAGTAAAGTTATGCTTATCATCCAGACGACGAATCTGACAGATTCGTTCCAATGCCTGTTTGTTCTCCAACTGACAGCCAAGTGCGTACCCTGAATCAGTAGGGTAAACCACAACGCCGCCGTTACGAATGATTGCTACTGCTTGATTAATCAAGCGAGCCTGTGGGTTTTCTGGGTGAACGTAAAAAAACTGGCTCATTGTAATTCCTCATTATCGAGCCTCTCGGCTCTATATTTTTATGGGTTCTCGACTTCGTATTACTGAGTATTATTCAACGAAGGATCTATTCCCCAATCTTTCCAAACTGGTTCGACGCCAGCAGGCAACCATAGGTTCCTTCCTAGCTCCATCCACGGTGATGGGTAGTGAAAATCACTGCCTTGAGAGGCTAATAGTTTGTATTGTATAGCATAATCAGCCAAGTTGCGCCTTTCTTGTTGCGCTTGCTGTGGCTGTGCAACTTCCATCGCATCACCACCCGCTTCGACAAACGCTGCTAGAAGACGCTTAATCCACTTCGCTGTCAACTTATATCTACCAGGATGCGCTAATACCGCCATTCCACCAGCCGCATGGATAGCATCAACCGCATCCTTCATCGAACACCAATTCGGTGGTACATAACCTGGGTTATTACGCGTTAGGTATTTTTTAAACACCATTTGCATGGTTTTTGCGTAACCATTATCTACCAACCATTTCGCGAAATGCGCTCTTGTCACTGGAGCATCACCGGCGATTTGCCTTACCTCTTCAAGCACACCTACTCGAGTTGCTTTTTGTAGTCGCTCTGCAATTAACTCAGATCGTGTTATGCGATGCTGCTTCTGCTGTTCTATGAGGGCAGATAATTGTTCATTTTCCGGATCGATATTCAGGCCGACAATATGAATGTCTTTGTTTTGCCAGACGGTCGATATCTCAATGCCATTGATGATTTTTATCGGCAAATTATTATCTTGAACGTATTGCTTAGCTAACGCCAAACCGTCAACCGTATCGTGATCAGTGATCGCCAAAACCTCGATATCAAAACTCAGCGCCCTTTCCACTAAATCTTTAGGCTCTAACCGACCGTCCGATGCAGTGGTGTGACTATGTAAATCAATTCTCATATTTTTATCGTTTTAATGCCGTTTTGGGGTTGACTTTTTACTCTCGCACTAGTTAACTAGTACACAAATACAAAGTACGTAATTTAAGGTTCACCATGTTACAAGAATTTAACCAAAACCAAAAAGCGAAAGTTGCGGTTTGTCTTAATAAGGCAAACTCATCAGATCTTGCTTGGTGGCGCACTTGGACTAGTTCTTGGTGGGCAAACGTATACTTCTAGTTTATAGAACCAAACGTTGTAAAGCCCGCTACTTAAGCGGGCTTTTTTGTTTTGTTGCTCATTTCACATTCAACTGCCTAAACATTAATCGAATATAGCCAACTCTAGATTGGGAGAACGTTTGCTTTATGCGACTATGTACGGCAGGAAGATTTAAACAGCTACAAGGAGGTCTTGTGAACAAGGCCATTGAAATTAAGAAACTTGGACAGCTTGAAGCGCTAACGGCTTCCGTCCCTTATACTCAAGACCCGACTCGCTTGTTCCACACACTATGTGAGAACAAAACTGACAGCCTATTGCTGGAATCTGCTGAGATCGATTCAAAGCAAAATTTAAAATCCCTGCTGATCGTAGATTCAGCGGTTCGCATTGTTTGCTTCGGCCATACCGTTAGCATGCACGCCTTGACCAATAACGGTAAAAACCTACTGTCTCACCTAAACCAGAACATCCGTGGTGACGTTGAGAGCAAGTTCGATGGCGAAACGCTAACTTTGCAGTTTAACCAGCCATGCGACACGTTAGATGAAGACTCTCGCCTACGTGAAGCCTCTTCTTTCGATGCGCTGCGTTTGGTTCAGCATAGTTTTGATATTTCACAGCAAGACAAACACGCAATTTTCCTTGGTGGTCTGTTTGCCTACGACTTAGTCGCAAACTTTGAGCCGCTTGGTAATGCCGAAGCAACAAATCAGTGTCCAGATTACGTTTTCTACGTCGCGGAAACACTACTTGTTGTCGACCATCAAACGGAATCTTGCCAGCTTCAAGCGACGTTGTTTGTTGATGGTTCAGAGAAAACAACGTTGGAGACTCGTATTGCAGAAATTAGCGCCCAGTGTGCAGCGCCAAAACTGTTGCCGAGTGCAGAGCAAATAACAGATGTAACGGTAGAACCTAGCGTGTCTGATGCAGACTTCTGCCAAACCGTTCGAGACTTAAAAGAGTTCGTAGTGAAAGGCGATGTATTCCAAGTTGTACCGTCTCGTAGATTCACTCTACCTTGTCCTTCTCCACTGGCGGCTTATAAAGAACTGAAACAAAGTAACCCAAGCCCTTACATGTTCTACATGCAAGATGAGCTGTTCACTCTGTTTGGCGCATCACCAGAAAGCGCGCTTAAGTATGAAACCGATACCAACCAAATTGAAATCTACCCAATCGCAGGCACACGTCGCCGTGGTAAACGCCCGAATGGAGAGATTGATTTCGACCTAGATAGCCGCATCGAACTTGAACTGCGCACAGACATGAAAGAAAACGCAGAACACATGATGTTGGTTGACTTGGCACGTAACGACGTCGCTCGTATTGCTCAAGCTGGTACTCGCCACGTAGCAGACCTTCTAAAAGTCGACCGCTACAGCCACGTAATGCACTTGGTGTCTCGTGTGGTTGGTCAACTGCGTGAAGACCTAGACGCCCTGCACGCATACCAAGCATGTATGAACATGGGTACGCTCACCGGCGCACCTAAGATTCGTGCCATGCAGTTGATTCGCGATGTAGAAGGCGCACGACGCGGTAGCTACGGCGGCGCTGTTGGCTACCTCACTGGTGAAGGCACACTCGACACCTGTATCGTGATCCGCTCAGCGTACGTTGAGAACGGCATTGCTCAAGTTCAAGCTGGTGCTGGCGTGGTGTTCGACTCTGATCCACAAGCGGAAGCAGACGAAACGCGCGGCAAAGCACAAGCGGTAATCTCTGCTATCCAAGCAGCGCATAAGTCACAATAAGGAATAGGGTTCAGAGATGGCTAATATCATTTTTATCGATAACTTTGACTCGTTCACCTACAACCTTGTGGATCAGTTCCGCTCGCTAGGTTACTCAGTCAAGATTTACCGAAACAACATCCCAGCAGAAACCATCGAACAAGCGGTAAACGAGCTTGAAAACCCAGTGGTTCTGCTATCACCAGGTCCTGGCGCACCGTCAGAGGCAGGCTCAATGCCAGAGCTTATCCAACGTATGAAAGGCAAAGTGCCAATGATTGGTATTTGTCTTGGTCACCAAGCGATTGTTGAAGCATACGGCGGCACCGTTGCTGGCGCGGGCGAAATCATTCACGGTAAGGTCTCTATGATGGAGCACCAAAACCATGCGATTTACCAAAACCTACCATCACCACTTGCAATTGCACGTTACCACTCGCTGGTTGCGACCAAGGTTCCTGAGAGCCTAACCATCACAGCAGAAGTGGATAACTTGGTAATGTCTGTTGTACATGAAGAAGATAAAGTTTGCGGGTTCCAGTTCCACCCGGAATCTATTATGACGACCTACGGAGCAACACTGTTGGCCAATGCCATCGAATGGGCACTTGAAGAACAAACTTCAGCGAACCCACTCACTGCTTAAAAAGCACTTGGCACATAAGAAATTTAGGAGAGGAAATATGGAAGCAATCATCAACCCTATTATTACCAAACTGTACGAGCAAGAATCGCTTACTCAGGAAGAGAGCCAACAGCTATTCGACATCATTATCCGTGGGGAACTAGACCCAATTTTGATGGCGTCAGCACTAACTGCACTAAAAATCAAAGGCGAAACGCCGGATGAAATAGCAGGTGCGGCAAAAGCGCTGCTGGCAAATGCAAACCCATTCCCTCGCCCAGATTACGATTTCGCAGATATCGTAGGTACTGGCGGCGACGGTCACAACACCATCAACATTTCAACCACTGCGGCGTTTGTTGCTGCAGCATGTGGTCTAAAAGTAGCGAAACACGGTAACCGCAGCGTTTCAAGCAAATCTGGTTCTTCTGACCTTCTTGATTCATTTGGTATCAACCTAGCTATGAGCGCAGAAGATACGCGCAAAGCGGTAGACGATATTGGTGTTGCTTTCCTATTTGCACCTCAGTACCACGGTGGTGTACGCCATGCGATGCCAGTGCGTCAAACCATGAAAACACGCACCATCTTTAACATTCTTGGCCCACTGATTAACCCTGCTCGTCCTAACATCGAATTGATGGGCGTTTACAGTAAAGAACTGGTTCGTCCTATCGCAGAAACCATGCTACAAATGGGTATGAAGCGCGCTGCTGTAGTACACGGCAGTGGCTTGGACGAAGTAGCAATTCACGGTGAAACAACCGTTGCCGAAATCAAAGACGGTGAGATCACAGAATACAAATTAACGCCTGCAGACTTCGGTCTAGACGCGCACCCACTAGAAGCAATCAAAGGTGGCGATCCTGAAGAAAACAAAGCGATCATTACCAACATTCTGACGGGTAAAGGTACAGACGCACAATTGGGCGCAGTGGCAGTGAACGTTGCTCTGCTAATGCGTCTATTCGGCCACGAAGATTTAAAAGCCAACACGCAACAAGCGATTGAGGCAATGAACTCAGGCAAGGCGTACCATTTGGTACAACAACTTGCCGCACACGCTTAAGGAATTGAAGAAGATGACTGACTTCAACACTCAGCAAGCTGACAACCTGTCTGAACACGTTTCTAAGAAAGAAGCAGAAATGGCAGAAGTACTGGCGAAAATTGTCCGCGACAAATATCAGTGGGTAGCAGACCGTAAGGTGTCTCAGCCGCTAAGCACATTTCAGTCTGATTTACTGCCATCGGACCGCAGCTTCTACGATGCTCTGAGTGGCGAAAAGACGGCCTTCATCACCGAATGTAAGAAGGCATCTCCTTCTAAAGGTTTGATTCGTGATCACTTCGACTTGGATTACATTGCATCGGTTTACAACAACCATGCTGATGCGATTTCAGTCCTAACAGACGAGAAGTACTTCCAAGGTAACTTTGACTTTCTTCCTCAAGTGCGTGGCCAAGTCAAACAACCGGTTCTGTGCAAAGACTTCATGGTAGATACCTACCAAGTTTACCTAGCGCGTCATTACAGTGCTGATGCCGTGCTACTGATGCTTTCTGTCCTGAATGACGAAGAGTACAAAGCGCTAGAGGAAGCAGCGCACAGCCTGAACATGGGTATCTTGACCGAAGTCAGCAACGAAGAAGAGCTTCATCGTGCCGTTAAGCTTGGCGCACGCGTTATCGGCATTAATAACCGTAACCTTCGCGACCTAAGTACTGATTTGAATCGTACTAAAGAACTGGCACCGACCATTCGCGAACTGGCTCCTAACGCAACAGTAATCTCAGAATCTGGCATTTATACGCATCAACAAGTTCGTGATTTAGCGGAATACGCAGACGGCTTCTTGATTGGTAGTTCACTGATGGCGGAAGACAACCTAGAACTTGCTGTACGTAAAGTGACGTTAGGCGAAAATAAAGTGTGTGGCTTAACGCATCCAGATGACGCAGCAAAAGCATATCAAGCAGGCGCAGTATTTGGTGGCCTGATTTTTGTCGAGAAGTCGAAGCGTGCGGTCGACCTTGAAGGTGCGCGCTTAACCATGAGCGGTGCTCCACTGAACTATGTAGGCGTGTTCCAAAATCACGATATCGATTTTGTTGCTTCTGTCGTGACCTCTTTGGGTTTAAAAGCGGTGCAACTGCACGGTCAAGAAGACCAAGCTTACGTAAACCAACTCAAAGCCGAACTGCCAGCAGCGGTAGAAATTTGGAAAGCTTACGGCGTGACTGATGCCAAGCCAGAACTGCTAGCAGACAACATTGATCGCCATTTATTAGATGCGCAAGTTGGCACTCAAACTGGCGGAACTGGTCAAGTGTTCGACTGGTCACTGATCGGCGACCCAAGTCAAATTATGCTAGCGGGCGGACTGTCGCCAGAAAATGCTCAACAAGCAGCGACACTAGGTTGCTTGGGATTAGATTTAAACTCTGGTGTAGAAAGCGCACCAGGCAAAAAAGATTCACAGAAGTTGCTCGCGGCCTTCACCGCCATTCGCAGCTACTAAAGCTGGATATCAGCTAAAAAATTTAAAGCTATTCGTAGCGAAAAATACGAGAAGGAATATAACGATGGCAAAACTGAATGCCTACTTTGGCGAATACGGCGGTCAGTACGTTCCGCAAATTCTAGTTCCAGCACTGGAGCAACTAGAGCAAGCGTTTATCGACGCGCAAGAAGATCCAGAATTCCGCAGCGAATTCATGACGCTTCTCCAAGAGTATGCGGGCCGTCCAACGGCTTTGACTCTAACTCGTAACCTAACCAAAGGTACGAAAACCAAACTGTACCTAAAACGTGAAGACCTACTTCACGGGGGCGCGCACAAGACCAACCAAGTGTTAGGTCAAGCTCTGCTTGCAAAACGCATGGGTAAAAACGAAATCATCGCAGAAACAGGCGCAGGCCAACACGGTGTAGCAACTGCACTAGCGTGTGCGCTGCTTGGCCTTAAGTGTCGCGTTTACATGGGTGCAAAAGACGTTGAGCGTCAAAGCCCGAACGTATTCCGTATGAAGCTAATGGGCGCAGAAGTTATTCCTGTCCACTCGGGTTCAGCAACGCTTAAAGACGCATGTAACGAAGCGCTACGCGACTGGTCTGCAACTTATGAAGACGCGCACTACCTACTAGGTACAGCGGCAGGTCCTCACCCATTCCCAACCATCGTGCGTGACTTCCAACGCATGATTGGTGAAGAAACGAAGAATCAGATTTTGGCACGTGAAGGCCGTCTTCCTGATGCGGTTATCGCATGTGTGGGCGGTGGTTCAAACGCTATCGGCATGTTTGCTGACTTCATCGAAGAAGAAAGCGTTCGCCTAATTGGTGTTGAGCCAGCAGGTAAAGGTATCGATACTGACCAGCACGGTGCACCACTTAAGCATGGTAAAACAGGCATCTTCTTCGGTATGAAAGCGCCATTGATGCAAGATCCAAACGGCCAAGTTGAAGAGTCTTACTCAGTATCTGCTGGTCTTGATTTCCCTTCAGTTGGTCCACAACACGCCCACCTAAACGCAATCGGCCGTGCTGAATACGACAACGTAACAGATGATGAGGCGCTAGAAGCATTCCAAGAGATTGCGCGTCACGAAGGCATCATCCCTGCTCTTGAATCTTCTCACGCCGTGGCACACGCACTACGTATGGCTCGAGAGAACCCAGAGAAAGAACAATTATTAGTCGTTAACCTATCAGGTCGTGGTGACAAAGACATCTTCACCGTACACACCATCTTAGAAGAAAAAGGAGCAATCTAATGAGCCGTTATGAGAAGATGTTTACGCGCCTAAACGAAAAGAACCAAGGCGCATTTGTACCGTTCGTAACGGTTTGCGATCCAAACGCCGAGCAGTCTTACAAAATCATGGAAACACTGGTCGAGTCTGGCGCAGATGCCCTTGAACTCGGTATTCCATTTTCAGATCCTCTTGCGGATGGCCCGACTATCCAAGGTGCGAACATTCGTGCTCTAGATTCAGGCGCAACACCGGATATCTGCTTCGAACAAATTGGTAAGATCCGAGCTAAGTACCCAGAGCTACCTATTGGCCTTCTGATGTACGCGAACCTTGTTTACTCTCGTGGTATCGAGAACTTCTATGAGCGTTGTGCAAAAGCAGGCATCGATTCTGTTTTGATTGCAGATGTGCCAACTAATGAAAGTGCCGAATTTGTTGCTGCTGCAGAAAAGTTTGGTATTCACCCAATCTTCATCGCACCACCAACCGCAAGTGATGAAACACTGAAGCAAGTATCAGAGTTAGGTGGCGGCTACACTTACCTACTCTCTCGTGCAGGTGTTACTGGCGCAGAAACCAAAGCAAACATGCCTGTAGGTCATATGCTGGATAGACTGAACCAATTTGATGCACCACCAGCGCTACTTGGTTTTGGCATCTCTGAGCCAGCACAGGTGAAACAAGCACTAGAATCTGGCGCCGCTGGTGCAATTTCTGGTTCAGCCGTGGTCAAAATCATTGAAGCGAACGTTGAGCAGCCACAAATTATGCTCGACAAGCTAGGTGAATTCGTTTCTGCAATGAAAGCTGCCACTCAAAAATAATTTCAGTTTGATATGACACAACAACGCCCGCTTAACATTATGTTTAGTGGGCGTTTTCTTACTATCGCGTTTATACCACGTCATTTTTTGTTCAACGCCCGCACTTTCCAAATCTATCTCAAGCAGAGCACTCAAAGAGTGTTAAGCTTGGGTAACTTAACTAACTCAATAAAGCAATGTGCAGTAAGGTTGCTACATGGAAGAAGTCAAAACACTGCTAGCCAAATGTCCTGTACTATCAGGGCTGCCAGATAAAGGGCTTAGTGAAGCAGCGCAAATGACTAAGGTTCGCAGCTTCGACGAAAAAGCACTGATTTGCAATAAAGGTGCGCTTCAATCTTCTCTTATGGTCATAGCTCAAGGTGCAGTGAGAGTGAACTCAATTAGTTCAAAAGGCAAAGAAGTCACACTGATGATTTTCGAAGCTGGTGGCTGGTTTGGAGACAATGTTTTTTCTCCCGGCATGCCTCGTATTTTTGGTGCGACCGCGCATTCGGACGTGACTGTAATGGAGCTTCCTGGAGATAAATTTCGCCAATTACTCGCCAAATACCCTCAAAGTTACCCCACTATACTCGACTTACTTAGCCGCCGCTTGTGGTCTGCTATTTCTGTTATCGAAGATGACGCGATTAGAGGAATTGAAGAACGAGTCGCCAAAAGGTTGCTGCTACTTGCTGAATACCAACTTAATCAAGCGATCGATACTCGACCATGCGTTGTCAGGGTAACAAGAGAACATATCGCTAACATGATGGGGCTAACTCGTCAGAGCGTACACAAGATACTAAAACGATTAGAAAGTATTGGGATGCTAGAGCTAAACTATGGCTCAGTAACCATTACCAATCCGAAACGCTTAGAAGAATACTTTAAAGAACTCGAGCAATAGATCCATTCAACAAACGGTAAGTATTGTCTAACGATAGCTAAAAACCTTATGCATCTAATTGGTCAAGAGCACAACACCATTTGCACTTAGGCAAGTGGCGCTGCGACACAAAAACCATTGAATTGACTAAGCTATATTCAATTCAGATTTCAACTCACGTTTCAAAATCTTTCCTGTCGCACTCATCGGGAGGTGTTCACGAATTTCGACATAACGAGGATATTTAAACGAGGCTAATTGCTCTTTACCCCACTTTTGTAATGAATCGGCGTCAATGTATTCTTTTGGTTTAAGTACAACGTAGGCTTTTATCTCTTCGCCATACTCTTCATTTGGAATCCCTATCACCGCGACCATTGAAACGGCAGGATGAGTCATGAAAACTTCTTCAATTTCTCTGGGATAAACATTAAATCCACCTCGAATGATCAGATCTTTCATTCTATCGACAATAAATAAATTACCTGAACTGTCAAAGCGGCCCACATCACCAGTATGGAACCAACCATTTTGTAGCGCAGATTCAGTAACTTCTGGGCGGTCAAGATATCCCTTCATAACATTATGACCACGCACAACAATCTCACCTTCTTCGCCTATCGGTAGTGCATTGCCTTCAATGTCGATAACTCTTACTTCGACGCCTTGAACCGGTTGACCTACCGAGCCTGGTATTCGCTCCTGATCTAAATGATTAAAACATGCAATAGGACTTGTCTCCGACAACCCGTATCCTTCTAAGATCGGCACATTAAATGTTTCTTCAAAGGTTCGAAAGATTTCGGTTGGTAATGGCGCACCACCGCTTACTGCAACACGCAATGACGAGGTATCAAATTGATGCTGCACATGAAGCAGACCGATGTACATCGTTGGCACACCAGCAAATATCGTCACCCTATGTTTTTCCACCAGCTCAAGAACATGTTTAGGCTCAAACCTAGGCACTAACACCAATGCTGCACCGCCCAAAACACTAGCATTTAAGTGGACGGTTTGACCAAATGTATGAAATAAAGGCAAAGTTACTAAGTGAATATCATCGGCCTGGCTGCCCATAATGTTTTGTGCCACCAGAGCGTTCATTATGATGTTCTGCTGAGTCAGTTCAGCGCCTTTTGGTAAGCCTGTCGTCCCTGATGTATACAAAATCACACATGTATCATCCGCATTACGCGGTATATAATCCGGCAACGGTTGGACATCGGCTATAAACGCATTGAGAGTTATTACACCATTCCAATAGCTTTCATCTTGAGATTGAGTCAATACGACTATGCCTTCGCATGTATCGACTTGTTCAAAGGCTTTGACACCCTCTTTTGCCATTGGCAGTTCTTTCGTCCCTTCAAAGCAGAAATAAAACTTCGCTTTTGAATCTTCTAAGTGATACTTAATTTCTCGCGCTTTCAAAAGCACATTTAATGGGACTGCAACCGCGCCAGCTTTTTGTATTGCATAATAAACAAACGCGAAAAAAGGAATGTTTGGGCATGAAATCGCAACGCGGTCACCTGGCTTTACGCCTTTATTGATTAAAGACGCTGCGATCTTGCCGGCGATCGCATCAAACTGCGCATAATTTATCTTTTCAGTGCCACATATCAACGCCGTTTTATCTGGTTTACTCGCAGCATTTCTTTGTAACGCAGCAGCAAGATTCATCATAGTCTCTTCACCTCTTACTTGTCTTTCTCGTCTAATCAGCTCAGGAGCATTAACTAAGCAAGTTATCCTTAACACTGGATCGTCAGCATTTGATTCTCACCAGTCATTACCATTTAACATTATGTTTACAACGCAATCAGGACTAAGAATGTAAAGCAATTAACATTTCAGAAGGCAAATTAATAAAAGTGTGAGCTTGAAAGAGATGAATTGTTATAAATATCACCCCAAGTCACTAAAAACTCTGACTGCAATAGCAAATACAAAAGCGGTTAAAATTAACAAAAAGAAAACAAATAAAGAAAAATAAACTTGAACAATCCCAAGCGTAACCCTTATAAGAAAAATCAATAGCAAACGTTTGCTATTGAACAAAACTTTATCGTTCGTCAATAAAATATCGATTAATCCATCAATAATACCTTGCTGCATATTGCCAATTGTAAACGATAAGTGTAAAAAGCAAGGCGAGATAATTATCCGTAAATCCATTTATGGTTAGTGGGTAATTTTAGGATTTTACATTTTATTAGCACAGAGGTTATGGAAGTGTTAAAAGAAAAGAGTTTGCTAAACAACATTGGCGTACAAGTCGTAATCGCCATGATCGTGGGCACAGCCGTTGGTGCCATGATGGGTCATGATGCGACAGTGTTCGCTCCTTTAGGTGCTATCTTTATCAACTTAATCAAAATGTTGGTTATTCCTTTGGTTGCTGTAGCCTTGATTTCTGGCGCCGCTGGTCTTGGGAACAGCCAGTCAGCAGGTAAAGTTGGTATCGTCACTCTAGGTTATTTTGGTTTAACATCCGCCCTAGCCGTTGCGCTTGCACTATTTATGGGTGAAGTATTCCAACCAGGCATGGGTATCGACGTCTCTGGCGTTGAAGGCATGTTCTCAGCAGAATACGCTTCAAAAGGTGAACTACCGACTTTCTGGGCAACCATCACTGGTATGATCCCAACCAACGTTTTCCAATCACTAAATGAAGCAAACATCCTACAGATCCTCGTTTTCTGTATGTTCTTTGGTATTGCGATTTCTAAGCAAGCAAAAGAGCGTCGTGAACCAATCATCAATGGTGTTAACTGCATCGTTGACGCAATGGTTTGGATGATCAACAAAGTAATGATCATTGCACCTATCGGTGTATTTGGTCTGATGGCAGAAGCCGTCGGTACGTTCGGTTTTGGTGCGCTAATGGTGGTGTTTAAACTGTTCGTTGTTTACGTTGCCGCCATCCTAATCTTCGGTTTCGTTGTTTACCCAGCAATGGTGCATGTTTTCACGAAGACATCTGCGAAGAAATTCCTGTCTTCAATGAAGAAACCGCAAGCAGTTGCGCTTTCAACAGCGTCTTCTATGGCAACACTGCCTGTTACAATGGACACCTGTGAAAAAGAGCTGGGCGTAAAAAATTCAACTGCATCATTTGTTCTGCCTCTAGGCGCAACGATCAACATGTCAGGTAATGCGATTTACTATGGCTTGGTTGCTATCTTCTTTGCTCAACTGTTCAATATCGATCTAGGCATGGGCGCTTACATTGCAATTATCGTAACGTCTACATTGGGTGCGGTTGGTCAAGCGGGTGTTCCTGGCCCTTCTTTCCTAGTGGTTGCCGTGCTTCTTGCCGCTGGCATTCCAATTGAAGGTCTACCGCTGCTATTCGCTCTTGACCGTATTTTCGATATGATTCGTACAGCACTGAACATCACAGGTGATGCTGCATGTGCAGTTATCGTTGATGCGCTAATTGAAGAAGAAACGGCAGAAGCTGAGCTAAAAAAGCAAGAAGCCTAACCCTTTCTTGAATAGACCAAAAACCGCTCATAATGAGCGGTTTTTTTGTCTTTTCTTGCATTACGTAACTATACAAATAGAAACCGATGGCATAAATTTTTCAAAATGATATAAACCATTACAAAATATAACAAAACGTTAGAGCTAGGTTATATCATGAGTCTTGAGCAATCTTTGGAATATCTCACCAAAATAAATTTGCCGATCGAATCAAAGCAGCAGGCCCTGGTTGACTCAGTTATTCTTACCCTAACGAAACAAAAACGAGATGCTCTTTTTCAACAGGTTGCTCTGTATCGAATAAAACTGCTTAAATCTCTCTTTCCTAAACACGCATCAAAAAGTCTTTCTGCACTATTTGAGTTAATGGATTATCGAGATTTAGTGCAACAGTATCCGACAGGTTTCTCCAAAGAGATTCGTTTACTTGAACAACTTGCCGCAGATTGTTACCCGCATTGGATGGTTTTCTGGTGTCAATGCGAGATCGAAGCAATCAAGCAAAAATATCCTTCAAACGAAGCTGCGATTCCTACTCCGCTTCCGTTTGACGACCACAGCTATACTAGCGTGTTAATTGAAGATATCGCAGATTGCGATCTTGAGGTAATGCTGCCAAATCATGCAGCGTTAATGCCGATTTCCGAAGCGATCACACTGAGTAATCTTGAGCTTTTCGTCCAAACTGAACAATGGTTTGAAATCTTGCCTCTTTTATCACTCTCGCAAAAAGGGCAGCACTTTGCCCTCTTGCTCAAATCGTCATCTTCACCAATCATGGTCTCCTCCGCTTTAGTGCAAAGCTGGCATCAACGAAATAACTGGCTCAGTTACTCACCACAGTTTAGTAACGAACAATGGCAGTTTTGCTTTCCTAATCATGGGTACAGTGTTCTCAATCAACTGGGTATTTTGAAGTGTCGTGCTCTAACTCATGAGCACACTCTTATTGAGTTTGATGCTCAGTTTCAATCTCGTGTAAAGAACAGTGAAGCGGTTTGCGAAGTACTGCGTCTTACGGTGGGAGGCAACATTCAACAAAAGCTGTATTTTTTGTATCTGGCGCAAAAAACTATGATGAGCGAGCTCTATAAAGCAGGCTATAAGCTCGGCTTTACCATTATTGAGCAAGTATTTATGTTAAATTTCTATCAATCTATTGATTTAAGTGCCTACTTTCACTCAGGATACCGCGACATTAACGGTGACGGTACCAAGACATACCGCGGTTTCTGGAATTTAGGTATGATGGTTGAAGCATTTCAAGACATACAATTTCGCGACTACAAACATTGCGTACGAACAAAAAGAATGGATAAAAAGGTGAATGAGCATGCTTGATGTTCATTTGCACGGTCTCTTTTACCCAAAAGCAATGGCATTGTACGCGACTGTACTAATAGTATTCGCTTGGCTACTGTATTACTGCTATCGCCTAAAACAGAAGAGTGAATCAATCTTAGGCTCGCATCACGCGCCTTACATCGCTTATTCCAGCTGTATCATTGTTTGGATAAGCAGCAACGCCTATTTCCATACCGATTTATTGCCAGAATTAGGCTCTGTTGGTGGCATTTTTATGGCTAAGTTAGCGAACTTAGCGTCTTTTTTCGCCTTTGCGTTTGCATTCTATTTTTCTTGCCAGTTAACCGCAGATGTTAAAAAAACAGCGGTCAAAGTCTGGCAAAAAGTCGTCTTTGTCGCACTAGCAACGTATTCACTGTACATCAACTTAGTGCCGAATCTTACTGTCGAAAATGTCACCATTAGTGGTCCAAGCCAGTTCGTCATTGAATTTGGCCCACATACCTCATATTTTTTCATTAGTTTGCTAGCTTTCGTGGTACTAACGCTGCTTAACTTGATTGCCATGCGCGCTAACAGCAGCAAGCTCACGCTAGCAAAAAGCAACTATATGATCGCTGGCATTTTGGTATTCATGTTATCTACGGCAGTGATACACCTTGGAATGACGTATTTCCTTGGCGACTTCTCCCTAACTTGGTTACCACCAGCACTTTCAATCAGCGAAATGTTGTTTGTGGGCTATGCCCTACTTACCTCTCGCTTCTACAGCGCTAAATATCTCACGTACTTAACGGTAAGCGCGCTCTTAGTCTGCGCCATTTTTGTTCTACCGCTAGGGGCGATATTTATTCCTATCTCTGAAGATAACCAATGGCTTGTTGCGGTACCTTTATGTGCGCTTATCGGTATCACTTGGCACTTGCTTTTTAAGCGAGTCAGTCGTTACGCTTCGTATTTTATTTATGGGAAACGACACACTCCCGTTCAGCAAATCCTTGGGTTAGAGGAAGAGTTTAAACGCTCAATAGATGATGCTATGCGTCAGTTGGCATCGTTACTTAACATACCAAACAACAAGCTACAGCTAGTCACTAGCAATTACACAGAAACGTTTTACGAAGAGTACCTGCCGTCAAGCAAGTCAGTTCTCGTGCTTGATGAGTTGTCTGAAGAAATTGATTATGCCTCCTCTTCTAAAGGGTCGATGAGAAAGCTCTACGAGCGTATGCGCTCAAGCAATACTGCGCTCGTTATGCCTCTCTTCGGTCGTGGAAAATCTGTTACTCACTTGCTGATTTCTTCACATAAAATAGATAATAAGCTGTTTTCTAATGAAGAAATCTCAGCTCTGCAAACGTTATTAGTTCGCATCCAGAGCACCATTGAAGCCGATAGAAAGGTACGCCAAAGCCGTGCGCTGGCTAACTCCATTGCACATGAAATGCGTAACCCTCTCGCTCAAGTACAATTACAATTTGAAGCTTTAAAACAGCATATAGAGTCAAACGCCTCACTGGATACGCTAAAAAGAGAAATTGATAAAGGTGAAGCCGCTATACAACGCGGTCGACAACTTATCGATATTATTTTACGAGAAGTTAGCGACAGTTCACCAGAGCATGAGCCTTTAGCTCTCACTTCCATACATAAAGCCATCGACCAAGCAGTAAGCCGTTATGGTTTTGAAAACGATCAAATAATAGAGAGAATTAACCCGCCACAGGCACACGATTTTGTCGCGAAGTTAAATGAGACCCTGTTTAACTTTGTCATTTTCAATTTGATTCGTAACGCTATCTACTATTTTGATTCTTATCCCGACAGTCAAATTGAGATTCGTACCCAGACGGGGGCTTACGAAAACATTCTGATCTTCCGAGATAGTGGGCCAGGTATAGATAGCAGTATCTTACACAAGATATTTGATGACTTTTTCTCGTATCAAAAAAGCGGAGGCAGTGGCTTAGGTTTGGGCTATTGCCAACGTGTTATGCGCTCCTTCGGAGGACGAATAGAGTGCCAGTCTGAATTGAACGAGTTCACAGAATTCTACTTGTATTTCCCAGTCGTACCAAACGCACCAAAACCAGAGACATTAAGAGCACCGGACTTTGATAGCTGGAAAGCAACTGCATCACATTCTGAAAATCATTCAGCTCAACACGTACAAGTATGTAAAGATGCACCAACAGTGCTCATTGTAGATGACAAAGAGGTGCAACGCACCTTGGTACAGATGTATTTAAAAAGATTGGGAGTCAACAGCTTACAAGCAAATAATGGAGCCTCTGCGGTAGAACTATTCCACTCTCACAAGATTGATCTCGTTCTTATGGATGTCCAAATGCCGGTAATGAATGGATTTGACGCAAGCCAACGGATTAAGCAAATCACATCCTCCGTTCCAATCATTGCCTTATCTGGTGAGTCTGGAGCTAGAGAGTTGGAGCTAATTTCGACACTCATGGATGACAGGCTCGAAAAGCCCACCACGTTAAATGCACTTCAAGTCGTCATCCAAAGATGGTTACAGAACGAGAATTTTGCACCTTCCAACACTTTTTAATTTGCAAATATAGAATTGGCACTAGATGTGCATTATTGGAGTAAATCGAATTATCCAGAAGGTCAAGCAGGCTGCAAATGAGTAGCGTATGAGCTTGATAAGGAGATCGCCATGTTACTTCATCGACATACATACTACGGCTTGATTCATCATGGAATCAAAACACTGTTAATTGATCGCTTAGGCCACTATACAGAAGAAGAGTATCATCAATATCTGACCCTGATGACTGGTAAATCCACTTGCTTCACGATGTCTCTCGAAGAGCTAGAAGCAACGGTCGATAACTTACTGCGGGAAGGCTATTTAGAAGATGTAAAAACGCTTATTTCCCAATATCAACGTGTGGCTTAAGGTTTAAAACTCTCAACTCTATTGCCGCTTCACGCGGCAATTTTTATTCCTTCCATTTGCTGTTTCGACGTGGAAGAAGCTTGCGGTCTATACGATATACTAAGCGTTACTATTCTTACCTTAACTTCCTCAGTATTCACATCTTGTCAGATTCCGTTAGACTGTCTTCAATTCAATAATTAGGTAGATTTTGCCATCATGAAGCAGATCCTAGACTTTATACCACTCATCATTTTCTTCGCTTTATACAAGCTGTACGACATCTACGTGGCGACAGGTGCACTGATCGTAGCAACAGCCATTCAGCTTGTCGTCACCTACGCGCTGTATAAGAAAGTCGAAAAGATGCAACTAATAACATTTGTTATCGTCACTATCTTCGGTGGCATGACCCTTTTCTTCCACGACGACAATTTTATAAAGTGGAAAGTCACCATCATTTACGCGATTCTGGCGATTGGCTTAGCAGTGAGCCACGCATTGGGAAAATCAGCCATCAAAGGTATGCTAGGCAAGGAAATTACGTTACCTGACGCTGTTTGGGCAAAGATTAACTGGGCTTGGGTTGGCTTCTTCTCATTCTTCGCTGGCCTAAATATTTATATTGCTTACGAATTGCCGTTGGATGTTTGGGTTAACTTCAAAGTATTTGGAATGTTGATCGCGACATTTGCCTACATGATTGTGACTGGCTTTTACATTTATAAACACATGCCAAAAGAACAAAAAAATAACTCATCCGATGTGTCCACTGATGATTAAAAACTCAGTTTTGCTATAATCCGCGACTTCACAGCGACCTTAGGGTCGCTGTTTTGCTCCATGTATCAGTAAACCGCTCAAACAATGTACCGTTTTCAGACCATTCTTGCTGCTGTAAACCAACTTTCTCTGGTCCGGTATCTGCGGTTTTTTTAAGGACCTTTGGTTCTAGGTATTTACTATGTTGGCGCTTAGTTTGAGCGTCTTTAAGATTTAGGATGTCACAATGAGTCAAGAAATTAGCTCTCCGAAAGGTCAAATGCTGCTTCGTACCCTTGCAATGCCTGCAGATACAAACGCCAATGGCGATATTTTTGGCGGTTGGATAATGTCTCAGCTCGACTTAGCGGGCGCGATTCTGGCAAAAGAGATCTCTTGTGGTCGCGTTGTCACCGTTTCGGTATCAAGCATTACGTTCAAAAAACCTGTTGGTGTGGGCGATGTCGTATGCTGCTACGGCGAATGCACTAAGATCGGCCGCACATCCATGAGTGTCGATTTGGAAGTATGGGTCAAACCCGTCAAAGCTCACGGTGTTGGCGAACGCTTCATGGTTTGTGATGCGACCTTCAACTACGTAGCCATTGACAGTGAAGGTAAACCACGTCCGGTTCAGAATTAGTCAACCTACAACGCTAACAGTTAGAAAGGACCTCACATTTTCTGTTGTTCACTTGTGAGAGACACAAAAAAGGCGTTAAATTAACACTTTACCCTACCAATTAAGGAACTATGCTATGTGGTATGTCATCTTTTCACAGGACGTTGAGAACTCGTTGGAAAAACGCATGAGCGTTCGCCCACAACACTTGGGTCGCTTACAAAAGCTACAAGACGAAGGTCGCCTTCTTACAGCTGGTCCGATGCCTGCGATAGATTCTGACAATCCTGGTGAAGCTGGATTTACGGGCTCAACTGTCATCGCTGAATTCGCCTCTCTAGAGGATGCTAAAGCGTGGGCAGAAGCCGATCCTTATGTAGCGGCTGGTGTTTACGATCATGTAATCGTGAAACCGTTCAAAAAAGTGTTTTAATTTATGAAAAAATTACTGTGTCTTTTCTTGGTAGTTGGTGCTCTGGCTGGCTGTTCATCAACCGATGATAATCAGCGCCAACTTGAGCTTATGGCATCAAACCGAGCAGGAGTCTTGTCTGCGGGCCTCCCTTTAGAGTACGGTCCACTGCAAATAATGCGTGTCTCATCCAACAAAAATGTTGTAGAGATGATGATGATTTATAACGATAGCGCACTCGGTGCAAAGCCGTTAAATCAAGTACTGAATACCAGTATCTATACCTACTGCAGCAACCCAGAAGTTCGCAAGCAAATTGATATGGGCTTGATGTATCGTATTAAGGTACGTAATTCTCGCGGTCAGTTGATGGCAGATGAGTTGGTTTCCGCACAGACTTGTACTCAGGTGAAGTAGCTACAGTAATTTTTGTTGCTTTCGGCATGAGACGATGATTCGCTATTATTGGATAATCTGAAAACGAAAGTTAACAATTAAGAATAGAAAAACGGAGACCACAGTCTCCGTTTTTATTTGCTGTAACGATGTGTTACGCCAGCTCAGCACGGAGCTTCTTCGCCGCTGAAACCAGATTTGCCAATGCGGCTTCTGTCTCCTTCCAGTTTCGTGTTTTCAGACCACAATCTGGGTTTACCCACAAACGTTGAGCCGGAATTTTTTCTGCCGCTTTCTTGATTAAACCTTCAATCCATTCTTCCGTAGGAATGTTTGGTGAGTGAATGTCATAAACACCAGGGCCAATTTCGTTCGGGTAATTGAACTCTTCAAATGCTTTCAGCAGCTCCATATTTGAGCGAGATGTTTCAATGGTAATGACGTCCGCATCGAGTGCCGCAACCGAATCAATGATTTCATTGAACTCGCTGTAACACATATGAGTGTGAATCTGAGTTTCTGGTTTTGCACTTGCCGCAGAGACCTTAAAGGCATTTACGGCCCATTCTAAGTACGCTTTGTGATCGCGTTTTTTGAGTGGTAAACCTTCTCGAATGGCTGGCTCATCAATTTGAATGATATTGATGCCTGCATCTTGCAGGTCAGACACCTCATCACGCAGTGCCAAAGCAAGTTGCTGCGCAATTTCTTGACGTGTGATGTCTTCACGTGGGAACGTCCAACACAAAATCGTAACTGGTCCAGTCAACATGCCTTTCATCTGTTTGCTGGTTAGCGACTGGGCGTACGTCGACCATTCAACCGTGATCGGTTTTTCACGTTCAATGTCAGCAACTACAATGGCAGGTTTCACACAGCGAGAGCCATAACTCTGTACCCAACCAAATTTGGTCGTTTGAAAACCCGCCAAGTTCTCAGCGAAGTATTCCACCATGTCGTTACGCTCTGCTTCACCATGAACAAGCACATCTAGGTCGAGCGCCTCTTGACGTTTTACTGCGTCAGCAATATGTCCTTTAAGTGCTTGGATATATTCAGACTCAGATAATTGACCTGTACGATAAGCACTGCGCTGAACACGAATTTCACCCGTTTGAGGGAAAGAACCGATTGTCGTGGTTGGCAACAGAGGCAAGCCCAATACTTCAGCTTGATGCGCAGCACGCTCCGCGTAAGGTGCGCTGCGCTCGGCAAGTGACGCAGTAATACTGTTTAAACGTGCTTGAACTTGTGGCTTATTCACATGCGTTGCCGTTTTACGTGCTTTGATTGGCTGGCTGTAGGTATCACAAGCGAGAATCGCATCTTGATCACCATCGAGTGCGCGGCCAAGCAAGGCGACTTCTGTTACTTTTTGTTTTGCGAACGCAAACCAGCTTTTCACTTCCTCACTGAGTTCTGTTTCCTGTTCCAGATCAACCGGGCTATGTAGCAAAGAGCATGAGCTCGCAACCCAAAGGTTGTCGCCCAGTTTTTCTTTTACTGGCTGTAGACGTTCAAGTTGGGCACTTAAATCCGAACGCCACACGTTACGACCGTTGACCACGCCAGCAGACAGCACCCACCCCTCCGGTAGTTTGGCAACCACGTCGTCAAGCTGCTGAGGCGCGGCAGATAAATCGATATGTAAACCATCCACTGGTAGCTTTACAATTTTGTCTAGCGTATCGCTTATAGAGTCAAAGTACGTCGTTAGCAGCACTTTTACATCGCTTCGAATCACTTGGTACGCTAGCTTGAACGCATCAGCCCATTTGCTTTCTAGCTCCAGAGACAAAATTGGCTCATCAATCTGAACCCACTCAACACCTTGACTTGCTAGCTTTGCCAAAATAGCTTGGTAAGCAGTAAGTAAGCGTGGTAGCAGGGTTAAGCGGTCAAACCCTTCTTCGACCTCTTTGCCCAAGTAAAGGTAACTGACTGGACCAAGCAAAACAGGCTTCACTTGGTGGCCAGCTTGAAGCGCTTCGTTGACTTCTTCAAACAGTTGCGGCCAGCTCACTTCAAACGTATCGTCCTTGCTGAACTCAGGGACAATGTAATGGTAGTTTGTGTTGAACCATTTGGTCATATCCGATGCCGCATCGCCCGCACAGCTGCAACCCGCCTGAGATTGACCGCGACCCACTTTAAACAACGTATCCAGGTTAGGGAAACCATCAGCGTGACGCTTTGGCACATGACCTAATAGCAACGTGGTCGTCAGTACATGATCGTACCAAGCGAAGTCGCCAGCGGTGGCAAAACTCAGACCAGCATCCGTTTGTGTTTGCCAGTTTTTGGCGCGTAGATCTGCCCCAACCTTTTTAAGCTCAGCTTGATCAATTTCTCCTCGCCAGTATTTCTCCTGAGCGAATTTTAATTCTCTTTTTTCACCAATGCGTGGATAACCTAATATGTGAGTCGTTGTCGCCATGTCCCTATTCCTTTCTCAATTTTGTTCAATTTGTTTGGATCAGAGCATCTCTCGGTAAAGAATAAGATGTCTGGATGGCTAAACTATCGCTCTCATCTGATATTAGAACAACGTCCATTTATTCAACTTGTTTATTAAAAAAATTCATCATGAAGCGACATGATTCGCAAATAAAAACAACAAATAGACGTCTAGACGTTTACATATCCATTTTTTGTCGTTAAGTTATTTACACGATTGCTATTCTGTTCATAGCGAGCAACAAAGGATGAAAGGAATTCATGATAGAGCTAAAACATTTGCGGACACTCACTTCGCTTCGAGACACTGGCTCTCTAACGGCGACAGCGACCGCTTTGCATCTCACTCAGTCGGCACTGTCTCATCAGATCAAAGATTTGGAGGCGCGAATTGGAGGGCAACTGTTCCTGAGAAAGACTCGTCCGGTGAAGTTCACTTCAGAGGGAGAAATCCTATTGCGTCTTGCAGAAGATATCCTTCCGAAACTCGCAAGAGCAGAAAATGATTTAGCGAGCTTGAAAGAGGACGTCAATGGCCGATTACATATGGCCATTGAATGTCACTCTTGCTTCCAATGGCTAATGCCTGCACTTAGGGAGTACCAACTTGCTTGGCCTAGCGTAACATTGGACTTTTCCTCTGGTTTTGGCTTTGAACCACTCCCAGCTCTATTGGCAGGCGAACTCGATCTCGTTATTACTTCCGATATCCAACCTCGATCTGAAGTCCACTACGAGCCTCTATTCGACTTTGAAATGCGTTTAATTACCGCAACCAACCACCCATTGGCGGAAAAAGACATTATTGATCCGCAAGATCTCGCAGATCAAACCATGCTCTCTTATCCGGTTCAAAAACAAAGGCTAGACGTCGTAAAACACTTTCTTCAGCCAGCAGGAATAGAACCTGCGAAATGGAAGCAAGCCGACAACACTCTCATGTTAGTTCAGATGGTCTCTGCTGGATTAGGGGTGGCGGCACTACCCAATTGGGCGATTTCTGAATTTTCTCGCCAAGGTCTTATTACCAGTAAACCTTTCGGCCAAGGCTTATGGCGTCGCTTGTTTGCTGCAACGCGTCACTCAGAGAAAGAAAAGCGTTACTTACAAGCTTTTTTCGCAACCGCGAGGCTACAATGTAAAAGCCACCTTGACGGAATCAAGGTGGCTTAAAAGATTTGGGTTATGAAAGGCTTAGCGTTGATATGCTTTAAATTGGTTAGTCAATGGATCGTACTGATAACCGAGCATATCAAGCTTGCCGACTACAGACTCTACATCCATCTCATACACTGATACTAACTCGTCAAAACTGTCGCACTCTAAACGTAGCTTTTCGTTGACGATACCTAGCAAAATAGTGCTGTCCAGATTACCTACATTGCTTAAATCCATCGCGACTCTCCTCTTCGACAAGGTATATAAACAAGCGTAGTAGTAATCACGCGAATTTAAAGTGAGTGAGATCTAAAACGTGATCACCTTATACCCAAGCATCAAGAAAGCACTTGGATATAAGCCGTCTAACTTTGTCTTTAGAGTAGAGGTCAAGCCGCGAGAGAGAATAAACCTTGCAGGCTCGTCATCGACGCGAGTGCTAGCAACAAAGCTACGCTCAGTTGCACCTTTTCTGGTTTCTTATGCGTAAAAATATGCCAACACCACACGATAATTGAAGAAATTAGCATAGCTAAAGACAGCAAGATTGGCTGTGTTGCAGCGTTCAGTGCAGCTTCATTTAACTGGTAAGAAGCAAACAACGTTGCGATGACTAATAGCATTCCAGACACAATGCCAGTAACTGGTAAAATGCGGTGAAATGCCTGTAATCTGCTGCGAGCTATCGTAAGTAGCAATTGAGAAAATGACGCCCCAAGGAAAAATATCATTAGCGCCATCGCTATCGATGCTGGCCAGCTTGATTGCTCAAATACCTGAATACTTACATACGCAAAGGCCAAACCATTCGCTAAATGCATCGCCCATAGTGGCCCTTTTTCACGCGTTTTCTTGGTTTGAACCTGAGAATAGAAGTAGAAACTAGCAAACACGATCATAAATGCTTCAATGCGAAGTGACGCAACAGCGAGCCACAATACAGCTACTGCTGGCAACATTTTATGAAGACGTCCTCGCTGACCAGGACAAATATCGCCCTTGATTAGAAGCAAAGTCAGTAGCGCTTGTGCGCCAAATAGCATCGGAGGGAAAGTAACCAGCAATTGTTGAATCATGTTGAATGCACGCTCAAAAGTCATTTTGGGGGGCGATAATATCAAATCAACTATCGCCAAACCACCGAAAGTCGGCCCCCAAATGAGCTAAAACGGTAAGACAATTTTATTCACAGAGAAGCAAGATACTTCAACGCGTCTTCCTGCGTTAAAACTCCACGGTACTCTTCTTTGGTATTACACAATACCCAAGGGAAACGAATGCCGGTTTTAACCAACTCTCGAATAACAGAGACAGGTAAATCCTCATCAACCAACACAAATTCGGTGCTCATTATCTGATTAACAGGACGTTTCCAAATTCGGCTTTCTCGTTCAGTTTCTCGCTCTGTGCCCATCGAAGGTGTTAGGTGTAAATTCACCGTCTCTTTCGTAATTAACCCAACACAACGATTTTCATTGAGAACAACTAAAGGCGAGCTTGGATTCAAATTCATGTACTCCACTGCCAAGGAGAGCGGTTCTCCAGGGTCCATAGACCTGACTTGTTCATGGCTCAAAGATTGCAACACATCACTTTGCTTAGGCTCAATCGCGATGTCAGAGAACAGATGCTCATAACTGTCCGCTTTATCCATCAAATCGACAGGCACGGCAGCAGAAAATAGAAAGCCCTGCATGTAATCGACACCGATTTCTGCCAATACTTGAAGTTCTTGCTTAGATTCCACGCCTTCAGCAACCACTTTTACATTCATTTGCTGTGCAAGCTCGGTGACCATTTTCACAATGTTATAGCTGGTGCTCCCTTTATGAATGTTCTTGATGAATTTTCGGTCTATTTTCAGTAAATCAAACTGCCCTTTTTCTAGATAAGAAAAAGAAGAATACCCAGTACCGAAGTCATCAATCGCGATCTCAATGCCCTCTTTCCGCACTTCCTCTAGAGCTCGAGTATGCTCCTCATCTTGTTCAAAATACGCGGTTTCTGTTAGCTCGATAGTTACTCGCTTAGGGTCTACACCACTGGCTTTAATCAAATCATGCGACCGCTGAAGGATCTGAAGAGAATCCAATTTCGTATTGAGGGAGCGATTGATGGTCACGCCCACTTCCTCGCCATAAATTTCTTGTAAGCGCGGAAAGTGCTTCAACGCAGCTTGGCAGACCACATCATCAAGTGCCGCTATGAGTTCTAGATCTTCAATAATAGCGATCATCTTTTGCGTACAATACGCATCATTTTCATCATAGAAGCGTGCGAGAGCCTCGAACTTAACCACTCTTCCGGTTTGAACGTCGATAATCGGTTGAAAGTAAACGTCCACTAGCCCACTCTCTATTTGCGCCTCCAAAAACGCCTCGAGATGTTGGCGCTTCACTAATTCAGAGTGAAGTTCACTGTCGTAAAAGTTGAAATAGCTGCCTTCACCGGAAATAGAGGACAACATCGCTTGCGCTGCATGTGCTAGCGCTTGTCTTGGTCGGTTCGTATCATAGCCAAGGATTGACACACCAGTTTGGCCTTTAACGATAGTGGCATGCATTTTTGTGCCCATTTCATTTCTAAGCTCATTAAAGAACCCTTTCATGGCAATTTGGATCAAACGAACCGGGCTCAACCATTGACAATGAGGGGTCTGCAAGCATACGACAAACACATCCCGAGATAACTGCCCCGCAATACTGGTGTAGCGACTTCGCATAATAAAATCTGCAAAACCTAATTGCTGTTCAAGCAAGTATCTCTCCGAAAACTTGGGTCTGAGTGTCATAACAATGTTGAGTTCTTTATTTCTGCTTTCATTCGCTAAGTTCGCTAATTGGAGTTCAAATTCTTTCCTCGTTGGTAAAAAGGCAGCCCAATCATGCTGTTGTTCACAACGATTTTTCATCCACAACAACGAAGCAGAAATATCCGTAGAAAATCCGAGATAGAGAATTCGTCCAGAATGAAACGTAAGTCGGTAAATACAAAGATGATGAGCTTGGTTGCTACCGTTTGCTGTTTTGCTCAGCAAGTTACCACACCAACATCCTTCATCATTAATTTGCTGCCACAGCTGATCATAAAACGCTTGGCTATGGTGAGAGGTACTGAAAATATGAGTTTTAAGCCCAACCAGATCTCGGTTTTGATAGCCCATTTGTAACTCAAAGGCACGGTTACAACCTAAGATGCGCGTATCTTCATCGGCAACTAAAACGCCTACATTTGGCAAATCAAAAATCGTTTCGAGAATTTTCGCTAACTCCTCGCAACCAGTGATTGTTAATTGCGGAATGATAGTGCCTTGGATAATGCGCTTATTGAGCCTTTCAAAACTAATAGTAACGTGCACTAAGTTAACGTTTTTTAGCATCATGCAACAAGAAAACCGCCCCCGTCCGCCAAAGAGTTCCACTTCTAGAATTCGTTGTTTTAGCGTTTCTTGTTGCCCCATCAGCATATGATCAAACAAGTTATTTAGGCTGGTTACTGGCGTACTTATCCCAAATGCCTTTGCCATTCCTTGCTGATCACATTCGAACTCGCGAGTATCAATATCGTAAGACCACTCTATAACAGGAGTTAGACTGGAAGTCGTTTGCATTTTTGGATGCACTGTTGTCGTAGATTCACTCATACCCTAGCCCCTTTTTTTGTAATTAGCCCAAGGCTCAAAATTCACAGTCAATTCGCGACATTCCAGTTGGGACCTGCCGATCCTCTTTATAGATGGATTGTGTCAACGATAAGCCTATCGACTTAGAACTATTTCCAGAGCAGCTCAGCCTTTTGCATTTAATATGCACTAATTTGATTATAGGCTTTACCCCATATAAGCACACCATTGCTTATGCTTTGTATTAAGATTGCGACATTTTTCATGAACCGATCTATAACCATGAGGCTTTCAAGGTGAAATTAGACAGAAAATCGCCGATAGAGCATTGATATTTTTACAAACCAAATAAAACTCGATGAACTAAGCTTGAATAGATGAGTTTGTTATAGATACCTGATAATCAAATCGCTATAATTCGCGCTCCCTGGAACAGAGAGCAAAATATGACCAATAACATCACTCCTATTCATGAGTACAAAAAATACTGGGCAGAGTGTTTTGGTACGGCACCTTTCTTGCCGACCAGTCGCAAAGAAATGGATGCCCTAGGATGGGATAGCTGTGACATTATCATTGTAACCGGTGACGCTTATGTGGATCACCCAAGCTTTGGTATGGCTATCATTGGCCGCCTGCTAGAAGCACAAGGTTTCCGTGTCGGTATCATTGCTCAACCAGAATGGCAAAATAAAGATGCGTTCATGCAACTTGGTAAGCCAAATCTGTTCTTCGGGATCACTGCGGGTAACATGGACTCCATGATCAACCGTTACACCGCGGATAAAAAGCTTCGTCACGATGACGCGTACACACCGAATAACGAAGGTGGTAAACGCCCAGACCGAGCAACGTTGGTTTACTCTCAACGTTGTCGTGAGGCATACAAAGAAGTACCTATTGTTTTAGGTGGTATCGAAGCTAGCCTACGCCGTGTGGCACACTACGATTACTGGTCAGATAAAGTTCGCCGTTCTGTACTGTTTGATGCAAAAGCAGACATCCTACTTTTTGGTAACGCAGAGCGCGCACTTGTCGAAGTAGCACATCGCATCGCAAACGGCGAAGACATCAGCACCATGACCAATATTCGTGGTACTGCCGTGAACTTGCCAGCGGCGCCAGAAGGCTACACGGTTATTGATTCTTCTCGCATTGAAAAACCTCGTAAAGAAGCGTTCGTACCAAAGAACCCATACGAAGTAGAAACTCAGTGTGAAACTAAAAAAGACGAGCCAGTTGCACAACCAATCACAATTCGCCCATCACGCCACGATGCTGCGACGACTGCGGTCCGTTTACCTTCGTTTGAAAAGCTAAGAAACGATCGCATTCTTTATGCGCATGCAAGCCGTGTACTGCATTTAGAAACGAACCCGTACTCTGGTCGAGCGTTACTTCAAAGCCATGGTGATCGTGAACTTTGGGTAAACCAAGCTCCAATTCCATTGACGACCGAAGAGATGGACTTTGTGTTTGGCCTGCCTTACGCGCGTGTTCCTCATCCTATGTACGGCAAAGCAAAAATTCCTGCGTACGACATGATCAAGACGTCTGTGAACATCATGCGTGGTTGCTTTGGTGGCTGTTCTTTCTGTTCGATTACCGAGCATGAAGGTCGAATCATTCAAAACCGTTCGAAAGAGTCTATCATCAACGAGATTGAAGAAATTCGCGACAAAGTTCCGGGCTTTACCGGCACAATTTCCGATCTTGGTGGCCCGACTGCAAACATGTACCGCCTGGGCTGTAAAGATCCAAAAGCGGAAGCGAACTGTCGTCGTCCTTCTTGTGTATTCCCGGGCATCTGTAACAAGCTAAACACAGACCACAAACACACGATCGATTTATACCGCGAAGCGCGTAAAGTTGAAGGCGTGAAGAAAGTGATGGTTGCATCTGGCGTACGTTACGACCTTGCGATTGAATCACCAGAATACGTGAAAGAGCTCGTGACTCACCACGTAGGCGGTTACTTAAAGATTGCACCGGAACATACTGAGAAAGGTCCTCTTGATCTGATGATGAAGCCAGGCATGGGTACGTACGATCGCTTTAAAGAGATGTTCGAGAAATACAGTGCAGAAGCAGGCAAGAAGCAGTACTTAATCCCTTATTTTATCTCTGCGCACCCAGGCACAGAAGACGAAGACATGCTGAACCTTGCTCTGTGGCTGAAAAAGAACAACTTCGAATGTGACCAAGTACAAAACTTCTACCCTTCGCCAATGTGTAACGCAACGTCGATGTACTACTCAGAGACAAACCCTCTGAAACGCGTGAAGTACAAAAAACGTGAAGATGTACCTGTAGCAAAAGGTGAACGTCAACGTCGCCTGCATAAAGCGCTGTTGCGTTATCACGATCCAGCAAACTGGCCAATGATCCGTGAAGCCCTAGTCAGTATGGGTAAAAAACATTTGATCGGTGACAAACAAGGCTGTCTCGTTCCTGCAGAAGACATTGAAGCACAAACACCAGCGCAACGTCGTAAATCTGGTCGTCACGGGGCAAACCGCTTTGCAACCAAACATACCAAAAACCAACCAGGCTTCGGTGGTCATTTGAACAAACGTTCTGAAGGCGGTTCAAAAGATGGTAAACCATCTGGCAACCGTAACGGTTCGGGTAAAGCTACAGGTGGTCAACGCCCTGCAAGCAACGGCCAACGTCCTAGCGGCAACGGTGCAAACCGCCCTGCAGGTAGCAAGCCGCAAGGCCAAGGTCGCCCACAAGGACAAGGCAAACCAGCTGGTCAACGTAAACCAAAGCGTCGCTAACTCTTTAGCACTTAAATACTAGAAAGGGCTCCAGAGGTAACTCTGGAGCCCTTTTGTTTTGTCGGCTCATTGAGGCATCACTCACAACTCAAACTTTGATTCAATCAATACAAAAAATGGTAAACACCAACCAACTTATTGGAAAAACAAACAATTATTTGATTGACGCAAAACCATAAAAATCTAACTCATTGATTTTTAATCACTTTATTTTGGTGCGATATTTGCGTAACAGAGTAAAACTCTTAAACATGGGCTAACGATGAATAATCCACTTCCCCCAAAAACTTCTATGTTCTGGTATGACAACAGCTATACCTATGAGGAGGCCGTTCAGGCATTTGAAAGCGATGGTACACTGAAATCGCTGAATATCGTTCCAACCACGGAATCCGATGATCTTGCTGGCTCCCCCCCAGAGCGCAGTATGTTTTGGGAGGGAGAAACAAAAAAAATCGATCCGCCACCGCCGTCTGAACCAGAACCTCTCAATTTAAAAACTGAGAAAGAAGCAACGGAAGCATCACCTGCGCACTTTATCCCAGTCCGCTATGCCATCGATCAGCTAGAAACAGAAGAGACACAACCTTTTGGTTTGCCTGAAGAATGGAAAGGCCAAGGCCCAGCCAAACTCAATACCGTTGGTTACACCCTGCGTCAACTGCGCGACGGTTGGCTGTATGTCTATGATGCAATCAACAAAAGCTTAGACGAATACGAAATCAAAGGAACGCAATTCACGCTCTATAAGTTGGGAGAATCAGAAAGCCCAAAATCAGAGCAGCGTGGGACACCACAAGATGCAAAACCCTTCCTTACTTACATCAACGGAAGCGTACTATCGATTTGCTTCTCTGAGCACCGGTGGACATGGCACACGTTCATGCGCGTACTTAACAATCCGAGTAATCATATCGATCGCATGCAAACCATTGTTCTGTCCTCAAACGAGAATCAGCACAACATTGCACCAATAGATAAGTTAACCCAAGTCGCTGATATTGAATCTTCTGCCGTCGATGATGGTCGCTTTGCGGATTCTGGCATCGCCACCAAAGCAGATGAAGATGGTTCTGTCTTTAAACCTGTCGCAGTCAAAAGCGATTTAACCTCTGCGATTCCAGAAGAAGAATCAGGCTACTTCGTCGCGATAAAAGATTACGCCGCAGACATTCAAGATATGTCACTGCATTTTGTTGGTGCCGCAAGCCCTTACCGCCTTTTCACTGACCAGTTTTCAAACCAGTGGAACTTGATGCAGACCGCCATGCAACTGTGTATGTTTGGTGCAAGTGACGAGATAGACATGCCAGCTAGCGTTAAGCGTAACGGCGAAGAGCTGTCGTTTTATACCGACATGGCTGACTATTATGACTCTTCTCACCAACTTGATTTGGCAGAGCAGAACAAAAGCTCAGTTCAGTCCGGCTATCCTGCTAAATTTTCCGCTGGAGCGATTGAATCACACCAACATACCCAAAGTGACATTGCTAAAGCGATACAGGACAAATATCGAATTTCTGCGAGCCGTTTTGGTAAATACGAACAATGGATAGCGACTGAACGCTGGCGTCAGCAGCTCAACTGGAAGCAAATGCTGAGCGAGATGCAAGAGCTGTCAGAACAAAAAGAAACCATGCTAGCCCAAGTGGTTTCGGTCAAACGCGACTTTATCGCAGTAATGGAGTCCTTAACACCTCATCATCTTGAGAGAACCTTCGACCTATACAGCGAAGACACGCAGTACAGCTTGTATCAACTGCACAAGCAAGCGGTTGAGTCATTTACTTTGGTGATGCAAGAAGAAGACCGCCAATGGGCAGAAAGCCAATGGGAGAAACCAACCAGTTTACTAGCTCTCTATGCCTCTGGGTTTAGTCGTAGTTTATTTAAAGTGATGGAGAAGAATATTACTGAGGCGCAGAATGAACAGTCGATCGTCTCAGACAATCCTGAACCTGATAATCAGTTGATGGACCAGATATCTGATACCAGCAACCGCGTGAATATGTACTCTAAGATCATGGACTTTGTTTCCAACCCAAACACTGCGGAAACAGCCTTTCTCAAAGATATCGCCAAAGGTTTCCAAGAGCTGGATATTATTTTTAAATCTGCAATAGGTGCGCTTGCAAAAGGCGTTGTAGAGTTTGGTGTTAGCATGACCTCACAAGTATCAATTTCGCTGATGCCTGTTTTCGCTAAACCTCTGAACCGTCATAGCTATTATTTATTTGCCGTTATTGCAGAACATATGGCACACAATATGCCCGTAACAATAAAAGAAGGTTACGCTCACGATTTTAAAAAATGGAAAACACGCGTAAGTGATTATCTGATTAAGCTCGAAAAAAACGATGCAATCATTGCTGACTTCCAGAAAAATAACCGCAAAGCTGACTCTAAATACACAACAGCTTTAAAAAATAAAAAGACTATTAAGAAGGCTCTCGCTGTAGCTACATTGGAGTACCCGCAGTACATTGAGTTACCTGATGATCTACCTCAAAGAACCATCGAGCTTAGAACGCGGATCGTGATGAATAAGCTCAATGATTTGAATAAACTGTTCGAGAATGCCGGTGGTCTAGGCTTTCTGGCATTAGTATTTAACTGCATCGCGCTTGGTGATGCCATGAGCAGTATCCAAGACACTGGATTAATGTCCTCAGATGAATTTTTGGATATCCAACAAAAGCTTTTTTATACAGTCAACGCTTGGACGGGTATTCGCACCGGTAAACTTTGGGACAACGTAAGAGTAGATAAAACGCTACGAGCACGTTCTTTATCTGCCCTAAAAGAAATGGCGAAACGTGATACCACAATACCTATTTCTTCTTTGAGTGATCTTAAAATTTTCAACAAATGGCTTGCGGTAACAGGAATAATAGGTGCTTTAGCTTCAGGGATAGAAGCTTACCGGTCGTTACAACAACTTGATAGTTTGAATGGCACTGCAAAAATTGCGGGATACTTCAACTTTTCTTCTTTAGTTGGACTTACAGCAGTAGGGACCTTTCAAGCTGTAGGAGGAATAACTGGCGTATGGTCAGCAAACGTTCTTTTCGGTGGGCCAATCATGTTTGTCATTATGGGGCTAACTGCAATTTACCTTTTGAGCAACTATGTAATGAGCAAGTTCAAACAAGACGATTTTCAAAAATGGTTAGATAAATTACCGTGGGGATATAATTCCGCCAGAGCACAATGGAGTCAGTCTCCAGATCTGTTAGAACGAGAAAAACACAACTCTTCATTAGTACAAAAGGCACTATTTGATTTACAAACCATCATAGATAAACCATCAATCTACCAAGTGCCAATGATGCGGGTTGTTCCCAATTCATCAACGCAATACCCATCAGCAATGCAGGAGCTGTTTGGTATTGAGTTGCATATCCAAGTTCCTACCAAAATAGCAAGAGATGGAATTAAACTTCGGACAAATACTTCTGTAACTAAGGGAGAATTGATATCAGGAACTTGGTACACCGGAGTAGATCTAGAAACCTTGAATAGCCCGATGAACTCCGCAAACTCTCAAAGCGTGTATAAATTGAGTTTACCTATGAAAGACTCAGCTGACTATCTAGCATTTGAGATAGAATACATCCTCGATGATGAAAACGAATTAAGCCGTAAGTACTGGTTCCAAAATAATGCAAAACAGCGTGCAACTTATACGGCGATTTCAGACAATACTAAACAAGCAACGATCAGAAGTTCATTAACTTCAGATACTAGTGAACTTAGCTTACAGGAGTAACCCTTGGCTTATTTACCTTTTTACATCACGCCAGACGAGTTTTCGGCTTATCAAGAAGAACAAGAGCAACAAATTCTAAAAGGGAAAGAGCTCACAACCTGGCACAAGCACGATATTGAAGAGCCTTTTCGATACTTATACTTATCAATTGCTATAGCCGCAGTCAGCCCGTTATTTTTCCTGACCTACTTTCTCCACGATAGTAGTCAGATGCTCTTGACCTACATATTATCAGGCTTAACGATAATCATGTCCGGTGTTTCTTATCTTACATTTGGTTTAGACAATCGTTATGACTACACCATATCCGAGCAAGGCATGGTCTTGAGAAAGAGACGTGATCTCCCTACTTGGGTGAACTCAGCAGCGCAAGTGATGGGTTGGTTTGGAGCAGTAGTCTGCGTATTTATGGTAATCGCAGTAGGACCAATGGCTCTAGTCGGTGCTGGTGGATTTATTTTAGTTTCATTTCGCATGCTGAAGCGCCAACCTGAAGAAGAAACTGAAGTACGAGTGGGGCTTCGCAAAGATTCATTGTTTGCTCAATACAACAAACAGCGAAAACTCATTGTGATTTATCACAAATTTGACGACTGCTATTTCTTTGACATTGAGCATAAAGAAGTCAGTCGAAACCAAACTCGTGGTCGAAGTTATATATTTTGCAAAACTGAATCAGAAGTGAATTACTTGTTGAAGTTGTTAGTTAACAAGTGGAACATCGAATGCTCTGAAGAAAACAATATTAAACAGCTTTTCAATACAGACCTAATGTACGAAAAACTTCAAGATGTTCCAGTAAGAGGAACTAAATATCTACTAAGCGAAGTAGATAGCCTGAGAAATAAGAATGCCACATTACCCGAACTAAAATACTTGCGTGGTGACTTATGGCTAAGCGAAGCGGAAATCGACCAGCGCAAAGCAGAACTGAATACAACCAAGGAGTAACCCTTGGCATATTCACCATTTTACGTCACCCCAGAAGAATTAGCAGTTTATCAAGAAGCGCAAGAGCAAGAAATACTCGCAGGCGATAATGTCAGAACATGGCACAAGTATGATGTAGAGGAACCATTTCGCTATTACTTTAAACTTTTTGCGCTTCCCTTTGTGATCGCCCCATTCCTATTAACTTTGTTTATACACACGAGTGACACGGTTGGCGTAACTATTTTTTCTTTTATTTTATCGGTGATGGTGTCTGGTGCCTTTTACCTTACGATTGGCCTCGACTATCGCTATGACTATATTTTTTCTGACAAAGGCTTTGTGATGAAGAAACGTCGCAACATGCCTAAGTGGGTGAATACCGCCACGCAAGCCGTTGGCTGGATAGGTGCAGTGGTATGTGTGGTGATGGTAGCGATGGTTGGCCCGATGGCGTTAGTAGGTGCAGGTGCTTTTATATTAGTCTCCTTTAAAATGCTTAAACGCCAACCAGATGAACCAACAGAAGTGAGAATCGGAGAGCGTGAGGATTGGCTGTTTGCGGACTACAATAAAAAAAGGAAAGTGATCCAGTTCTATTTTAAGCATGACATATGCAGATATCGAGATACTGCTCATAAGACTATCTTTCGCTCACAAGATAGATCAGATTGTTATGTTTTCTTTAAAACTGAAGCGGATTTAGAATCCATGGTCACACAACTGTCAGAGGTCTACAAACTGGATTGTAAAGAGGTCGATGATCATAAAAAGCTGTTTGAAGCAAAGCCAGAATCAAGGCTCTTTAGTATTCCAGTTTGTAGTAGAGAATATCAAACCGAAGAGGTATTTGATTTAAGGGCGTCAAATGCCCCACTTCCTGAGCGTGAATACCTTTACAACGGCAAGTGGCAAACGGAATCTGAAATCGAACAATCAAAATCTGAACTAACGGCAGCCAAGGTATAAACCTTGGCTTATTTACCTTTTTACATCCCCCATGAAAAGCTTTAGGTTTACTCTGATGTACAAAAAGAAAAATTGGTTCAAATAACGAATTTTTAACTCGAGGATAGGAGAGTAAGCCCGAACCTTTCTATCCTCTACTAAACACCCATTTTGCACTGAGCAAATAATTGCTCACCATGCCTGCCAATATGCCTAAGCTCAAAGCCAAATAGACCATCAACCCTTGCGTTCCTAGGGCGAGCGTTACGCCTTTGAACACAATAAAGTTCGGCAAAGCACTGATACAGGCACTCGCCATAAATTTTTGCCATTGAGCGAAAGGGTTGGTTTTTTCTGCTTGAGAGAAAGTCAGCCAGCGATTGCCAAGCCAAGTCGTGGTTGCTGCAAACAAAAATGCTATCCCACGAGCCAGCATCAGATCCAGACCAAACCAATGGAACAACACAGAAAAGATAAGGGTGTCGACCATAAAGCCGACACCACCTACTAGAGCAAACCTTGTTAACGAAGCAAACCTTTCCAGCGAAGCAAATTTTGGTAATTTGCGCATTCCGTTACCCAACCACACAAGTGTAGAGTGAGCGTTTCGATTTTGCTGTGAACTCATTGGTACAACTCAACGCATTTTCATGAATCATGCTATCCACTTGCTGCGATTTACCAATCAGGTGGAATTTCTTCAGATTGTTTAAGTCATTCTTATCTTCAAGCTTTTTCGCCTGACCATGACTATAGAACTGACCTGAGAACGGGCGCTTACCAATGTAGAAGACCGGAGCGTTGTCATTAATTTGCGCGAAGATGATGCGATCGCTGCGGCTATCTGCTTTGCCCATATTCAAAACCAACATCGCAATCATAAGCAGGGCTGGCAACACCGCTGCCGTTCCGGTCAGCCATTTGAAATCGTGTTTATCCACCAGCATTGCAATCAAGATACCCAATGCAGGCACACCCGGTAGCACGTAAGCAGGCAAAATATTCCCAGCCATGGTGAACAAGATCATTGGTGAAATCAGCCAACACATCAGGAAGCTAAATAGACCTTGATGATCCGTTTCAATGGCTTTGAGTACCTTACGACGTTTCCATGCCAAGATAGGCAATACAATTGACCAAGGCGCAGCCGATTGCAGCCAGAATACCCAGATCATCCCACGTGGTTGATCATGAGCAGAGCCATACAGGTCCCCTTCCCAACCGCTGACAACAAAACGCTTAAAGTGCTCGCCAACAATAAAGTAATCAATAAATCCAGGCGTCGCCATTTCAGCCATGATGTACCAAGGTAGAGCAATCGCCAGCATGAGCGCCACCCCCAACACAATTGGAAAACGCTGCCACAAGGCTTTGAAGGCACCGAAGAAACCATGCTGAATCACAAGCCAAGGAAACACTGCGATGCCCATGATCACGATCGCCACCGGACCTTTTGCTAACAGCCCGCAAGCCAAGCCAAAGAAACCGAGATAACCCCACAATCGGCTGTGTTTGTCTTTGCCAAGCCAGCAGTAGTAAAAGCCGACCATCGCCATGGTCATTGCCAATGTCAGTGCCATGTCTGTCATCACTGCACCCGCCGCAATTGAAAAGATGCCACACGTCGCCAATACCAACGCTGCGATGACTGCGTTAAAGCCAGCGCGATGCGCCATGGCTGCAACAAAAATAATAGTCGCGACACCCGCCAACCAATGAGGCGCGCGCACTGCGAATTCATTCAATCCAAACAACTCAATGCCGTAAGCACTCATCCACGTGAACAGGGGTGGCTTCCCCCAAAAAGGCACGCCATAATCAAACTGTGGGGTAAGCCAATTGCCTGTTTCCACCATTAAGCGCGCCATTTCGCCGTAGCGGGCTTCGGTGGTGTCCATCAAAGGGTAAGCGGCAAGTGAAATAAGACGGAGTAAAAGAGCAAACGCCAACAACAACCACAGATGGGTTTTATTAATACTCATGATTACGCGGTTTCTCCCAGTTTAAACTTCATGGTTTGGATGGATTGATGTTTTGCAGGCTGCTCGTAAACAGACTGAACAAGATAAAGAGGACGTTGCTTGGTCTCGATAAAAATGCGGCCAATGTATTCGCCCAAAAGGCCAATCGACAGCAGTTGCACACCGCCCAATGCAAGTTGGACGACCATCATGGATGGGTAGCCAGTGACAGGCTCACCAAATACAACAGTTTTCATCACTATGAATGCGCCATAGATAAAGGCACTGAACGCCACCAATGCACCGGCAAGTGTCGCTAAACGCAAAGGACGAATGGAAAACGAGGTAATGCCGTCCATTGCAAGGCCAATCAGCTTGAGGTAGTTCCATTTGGTTTCACCACAGAAACGAGCGTCACGCTCAAACTGAACCGTCACTTGCTTGAAACCCGGCCAAGAAAAAATACCTTTCATGTATCGGTTACGTTCTGGCAGCGCATTGATGTGTTTGACCACTTTTGCGCTCAGTAGACGGAAATCGCCCACATTCTCAGGCACATCCAATTTCGCCATGCTATTCAGCACTTTGTAAAAGCAAGCGGCCGAGAAGCGTTTGAACCAAGTTTCGCCGTGGCGTTCACTGCGCTGCATGTTCACCACGTCATACCCTTCACGCCATTTTGATACCATTTGCGGGATTAACTCCGGCGGGTCTTGCAAGTCAGCATCAATCACGATCACCGCTTCACCTTGGCAGTGTTCCAGCCCCGCACTCATGGCGGACTCTTTGCCGAAGTTACGGCTTAGTGCAATACAACGAACGTCGCTAGAAGATTGAGAAAAGTTTTGCGCGATCATTAGGCTGTCGTCTTTGCTGCCGTCGTCGACATAGACGATTTCACAGCGTTCTGGCATTTCATCCAAAACGGCGGCTAAACGACGATGAAATTCAGGCAAGACTTCTTGCTCGTTAAAGAATGGCACCACAACAGACAAAACTGTTTTAGGCTCAGTGTGTTGGCTCACCTTTGAAAAGGTTACAGCGTGAATGTTGAAGGTTGACATGCTACTCTTCCACTAAATCCGATGAATGAATCCAGTCTACAAACATCAATGTGAAAGAGATGTTATTGACATCTTTTTCACGTCCTTAGTGAATAATGTTCGGTTAATACGAAATGTTATTTTCGAACACCTGCCCACTTGGAGAGAAATACATGAAACGCGTACTTTTAGTCGAAGATAATCGAGAAATCGCAGGCATGCTGTTCGATTATTTTGAGTGTGCAGGTATGGAACTCGATTATGCAGACAACGGCGAGCTCGGCCTGAAACTGGCGATGGAAAACACCTTCGACATCATCTTGCTCGACCTCATGCTGCCACGCATGGATGGCCTGACCATGTGTAATAAACTTCGCGACGAGGGCAACAACACACCGGTACTTATGCTGACGGCGCTCGATAGCCGTGACGATATGCTCAAAGGCTTCCAACACGGCGCCGATGACTATCTGACCAAACCTTTCGACTTGGATATTCTAGAAGCGCGTATGATGGCGCTGATCCGACGTTACCGTGGCACTGTCGCATCGAGTAAGTTGGAATATGGCGAAGTCTCTATCGACCAAAAAACGCGTAAAGCTTACCGCCAAGATAAACTGTTGGCGCTAAACCCTACCACTTACACCATTCTGGAAATGCTTGTGAAAAGCGCGCCAGACGTGGTGACACGTGAAGAAATCGCCTTCCAACTGTGGCAAGAGAACGAGCCGAACAACGACGTTCTGCGAAGCCACATTTACCAACTGCGTAACCAACTTGATAAGCCATTTGAACAACATGTGCTGATCACCGTACCGAAAGTTGGCTTCCGCTTGGAGACAAGTGCATGATCAATCGCTTACTTGCTAGCACGCAAAGCACACAAAGTATGACAGGGCGACTCGCTCTGTTTTTCTCTTTTGTGTCGGTCGTGATTGGCATCTTCTGCTTTTTGTTGATTACTGGCTCCCTGCTTTGGTCTGAAGACCGCGTGGGCGAGCGTCGTATTATGGTCGACAAAAAAGAAGCGATTGAACATTTCCAGTCTCATCCAGAGCAAGGCAGTATTCAGCTTGACCTGCTCACTACCGCATACAACGACATCTCATTGGTTGCCGAGCGCTACCAAAAATACCTAATAGGTCAAAAGCACTTTCTTGATGAAGTAGAAGACGGTGAATACTCGCGCATGGTTTACATGAGTACTTACACCTACAAAGGCGTTGAACATCCCGTGATTCTGGTTTCCTTGATTGATGAAATCGAGATCACCTCAGAGGAATTCATTCTCGTCGTCGCTATGGTGCTCTCCATTGTCGCCGTATTGGTGTTCCTGTTTGGTAGCCTGCTGCTGCGCTTATCGCAGCGCTTAATTGAACCCGTCAATGCGCTTAAAACCCAACTCGATCATCACCAAGGCGATGCCACGCAGACCTTTAGTGTGCCTGAGGGCTCGGCCAAAGAGTTCCAAACCCTTGCGGATGAGTTGAATGAGTACCGCCACAAAATCAACCAAGTCATCAAGCGCGAGCAAGCCTTTGCACGATACGCAAGCCATGAACTGCGTACACCGTTAACCGTGATGAAAGGCTCAAGCAGCTTACTGGCGAGAAGTGCGAACACGGATTTCCAAAACCGCCAAGTGAACCGAATTCAGGATGCAACGCAGCAGATGTCGACCATGGTGGATGCCCTACTCGGCTTAGTGCGTTACGAGCGTAATGCAGATGATTCACCAGTACGCAGCATCACCGAAGAAGAACTCAACCAAATCATCTTCCAAAGCCAAGCTCAGGCGGATGAGAAAGCACTCAGCTTTAATGTACAGATAGACGGCAACCCAAGAACGCGCGCGACCAATGCCGTGTTGACCATCATTCTTGGCAACCTGATTCGAAACGGCATCGCCGCGACACCATCGGGATCAATTCATATCAATATGGATGAAAACACCATCTCGGTGCGCGATGAAGGTGAAGGCTTTTCGACCATTCCACATTCTGATGGGCACGGATTAGGTTTGATGATTGTGGACGATTTGTGCCAACGCTATGGCTGGCAATTTAAGATTGGTACACATCCAGAAGGTGGTTGTGAGGCGGTGATTGATCTTACGTCAGAGCATCAAGAGGCTTGCTCAGAGTAACTTCCCCAGCGCCTAATTCAATTGAGAGGTATCGACTTTGCTCAGTATTAAAACGAGCAATTCGATACCTCTTTCTAATTTCAATTGTATGAAATCTTATGCGGCAAGCGCTGCTAGTCGATTGAATGCTTGCGATGCCGATTCCGACGCTTCACACACTGAAAACATATCTTCGATAAAGCACTTCAACGCTCTCGATTCAATGGTTCGGATTGCCGCTTGCTGCTCGTCCGATAAATAGCCGTAAATGCTCGCCGCACCAAAATCGCCGAAGATCATCTCACCTTGGTCATTCACCAAAGTATTGTGCGCATACAAATCGCCATGGCACACCTTGTTATCGTGCAGGTGATTAAATACGTCCACCATTTGCTCAACAATGTAATACACTTGCTCGACCGTCAGCGTAAACCCTTGTGGGAATGTATCTCGGGTGCAAGTTTCCAGCGTTGGCGGCAAGCCTAAGTTGTAGTAACTGTTTGGGATCAGCTCCATCACCAAGGCAAGCTCATTACCGTCATCCACCTGCGCGATGGATTTCACCAAGTTGTTGTGATGCCCGGCTTGCAAACATGCTTCCAGTTCATCATGTGGGTAGCCGTCACTGGTCACTTCGCCCTTGAACACTTTCACCGCAACTTCACTCGGAAAGTCGTATTGAGCGTCAGTCCAGTTAGCATGAGAAATCACGCCACTCGCACCTTGGCCAAGAACATGGTTAAGTGAGTAACTGTTTGTGGTCACTTTAGGTACGCTGTCTAGCGAAGATGGATGTTTACAGAATGGGTTACCTGCGAATGCAAACCATGCCAATTTAGGCAGCTTCATCAACACATCCGGGAAATGCTCTAACTGGTTTGCAGATAAACGAATCAATTCTAAATTGACCAAGTTTTCCATGCTGTTTGGCAGTTGTTTGATGCGATTGCCCGCCAAAGCAAGCTTTCTTAGGCGCGGTCTTTCACCCAGGCTGTTTGGCAGAACTTCAATCTCGTTGTTGGTCAGAATCAACCAACGTAACTGAGTTGGTAGTGAGGCTTCACTGACTACTTTGATCTTGTTGGTTTTAAACCCAACCATCTCAAGGTTTGGCAGCTTGCCCAACACCTCTGGCAGATGGGTGAACAGGTTGTTGGAAGCAAAGATGATTTTTAGCTTGGTCAGCTGTTCCAGTTCTGGTGGTAAATCTGACAGTGCGTTGCCAGATAAATCTAACACTTCAAGCGTTTCTGCAAGCTCTAAAATTTCCATAGGAAACTCAGTTAGCCCTTCCGCCAACTTCAGTTGTTTCGTTCCTACTAATTGTCCTGTTTTTAATTGTTCTAGAGTTTGCAAAACCAAGCCTTCTGATTGAATGGAAATAAGCGGAGTAGTGTACGTGGCTTGAGGGAGAAAGGCGAGACATGGGGTGGAATAGCATGGAATCAAAGCAACCAAAGGATAGAAGTGAAACCATTGCAATGGTATTACAGCACCGGTGAGTGCGAGTCAAAACATCAGGAATAACCGAAATGGAAGTCCTGAAACCCAGACTTTTTATCTGGGTTTAATGGCGTTACACTACGCGCCCTTTATAAATGGCAAAGGTGACACGGTTTATTCCGTCAGCATCGACATGAAACTCTCAGAAAGTCCTATCACCCAACATAGCTTTAATGGGCGCAAATTTTTCCTTAAACGTGACGACATGCTCCACTCCCACTTTTCTGGGAACAAAGCACGTAAGTTTATGACGTTAATGGAAGAGCAAAATCCCGACATCACCACGTTAATAAGCTTTGGCTCCGCTCAATCTAATGCCATGTACTCGCTAGCGGCTCTCGCCCAGATTAAAGGTTGGGCATTTGAGTTTTATGTTCATCACATTCCATCTTGGCTAAAAAGCTCCCCCATCGGAAACTATCGCGGCGCTCTCGATTTAGGTATGAAAATCACCGCCATGCAAGACATCGGTAGCGAACTCCACCCTAGTGAATACATCCACCAGGTACGAAGAGTAGATGAGTCGACATTGCTTATTCCAGAGGGTGGACGTTCCCACCTCGCTGAAGCGGGCATCAAACAGTTAGCACGAGAAATTCTTGATTGGACGCGATTGAGAGGTAAAGAGCAGTTTACGGTCGCCCTGCCATCAGGCACTGGCACGACCGCTTTATATCTTCATAAACATTTAAGCCCACACGGCATAGAAGTGCTAACTTGCCCTTGCGTAGGCGATGCAGATTACTTAACTGAACAGTTCAACCAGCTCGGTGAAAACAGCCACCCAACCATTTTAACCGTGCGCAACAAACACCATTTTGGTCGCTTGTACGAAGAAGATTACATCACATGGAAAGCACTCTTTGAGCAAACCGACCTCGAATTTGACCTGTTATACGACCCGTATATGTGGCAATGCCTCACCCCTTGGTTGGAAGAGAACACAGATAAAACGGTGATTTATATTCACCAAGGCGGGTTACTTGGCAACGAGTCGATGTTGCCAAGATATCAACGAGAATTTGAATAGCGTGTTCAAATAAAGTTGTTGCTGATTACAGTGATTACAGTGATTCCACTATTTGATGAGCGCCAGAATTTCTTTGAATTCAGGTGCTCGGCAATCTTCGACCATTTCATACAAACACATTTCTAGCCCAGTGAGCACCACACCGTTAGCGGTTAACTTCGCAAGAGCGAGCGCCTTATTGGCAGCGGTTCGGGAAGATACACAATCCGTGACTAATTCAACGCGATAACCGGACTGGCGCAGAGAAACCGCGGTTTGATAGACGCAAATGTGGGATTCAATACCGCAAACCAACCAGGTATCAACTTTCGCGTTCTCCACCGCGACGTTAAACGTCGCCTCTTTGCAACCATCAAACGTGTACTTGGTAATAGGTAAATGCGTGCTTTCAAGCACTTCACGAATCGGCTCCGCGGTTGGGCCCAATTTTTCTGGATTCTGTTCTAGCCACAGAATAGGCAAATCTAGTGCTTTGGCGCCCTTTACCAGTTTCGTGATATTTTCAATCAGAGCGTCACTTTCATGCATTAATGTAGCGAGTTTGCCCTGAACATCCACCACAATCAGGCCCGTGTTTCCTTTCGATAACATTTCCATCTCCTATCTTGTGCGACCACAAACCATACTCAACAAGTTGAGCAATAGTTAATGTATCAGAATCCTTTCATGTTAGAGCAATAAAACCTAGAAAGATGACCTTCGCTCACACATTTGCTCTTAGTTAAGAGTGGTTTGAACTGACTATTTAAATTTCTCTCGAATTAGCTCAATCAAGGCTTTGACTTTATTGGGCAGAAATAAGGCCGAGGGATAAATCAGAGTAAGATGCTGCTTCGGATGCGCAAATTGAGGCTGCACCTCGACCAACAAACCGTCTCTCAGTGCAGGCTTGGAATGAATTTGAGGAATAAACGCGATGCCGTTTCCTGCTATCGCCATCGAGCGCAGCAAGTTGAGGTCGTCCGAGCGCAACGCCACATGCAGATCTGAATCGAGCAAATCGGCATTGTAACGATTAGTTAAAAGGCGATGCTGCTTAAGATCTTCCACCGTTTTTACTGGCGGATGCGATTCTAGATAGGCTTTTGACGCAACAAAGTGACTACGATAAGGCAAAAGACTGAACTGCACATAGCTGTCATCGGTGACTCTGACCACGCTCGGAAGAAGCTGTAAATCAAACGATTGACGCTTGAGATCGACACTCTCTTGATGGTTTTCAATCTCGACCGAAATCTCCGGATACCGCGTTGTGTACTCGGTGATGATCGCGTTAAACGCGGCAGAGCTCATCAATGCGGAAGGAATGGCTAAACGCACCTTGCCCGTCAGTTCTTGTTGATATTCATGCATGGCATTTAAACCTTGCTGAATATAGTCAATAGGCTGCCCCACCAACTCAAACAAGCGTTTCCCGTGCTCCGTCAACTCAATGCTGCGTGTTGTGCGGATCAAAAGCTGTACCCCGAGCGATTTCTCTAATTCTTGCAGGCGACGGCTCACTTTTGAGCGTTGTAGTTGATTCGCCTCTGCCGCTGCACTTATACCGCCGTGAACCACCGTCTGAGTGAATAGGTAAATATCATCAAAACTAACGTTCATTGTCCTATTTTTAGGTCATTTATGTTCGTATTATCATTCTACTGAATTGTGAGTGACTTCTCTATAATCCGCTATCCAATATGTTTAACGGAACTTGTAATGACGGCTGACCAAAAATTCAAACACTGGATGCGAACTTTGATTGTCCTGTTCATCGTACTATTTTTGTACATTATCATTGCTGACCGCCACGCCCCCTTAACGACCGAAGGACGAGTGCAAGGATACGTTGTCCAAGTCGCACCCGAGGTATCTGGCAAAGTGAACGACGTTCTCATCGAAAATAACCAGTCCGTTCAAAAAGGCGATGTGTTGTTTACGATTGATGATCGTAAATACAAGATAGCGCTTGACCAGGCGGAGCTGTCTCTGCAATCCGCTTATGAAAAAGAAGCAACGCTGTATTCTCAACGCGAAGCCGCTCTTGCCAATATTGCCCGCGCACAAGCAACATTTGATAATGCACACCGCGAATACAACCGCTTACTGACGTTATCGAAGCAGAAAGTCATCTCTCAATCGACACTTGATAATGCCTTTGCCCAAAATCAGGTATCACGCGCAGCGCTTAAAGCGGAACGACAAAACTTAAAAGTCATTGAGGCGCAATTAGGCGATCAAAAAGGTCAAAGCACCGCCGTTCGAATTGCCAAAAACGGGATCGAAAAGGCGCAACTTGATTTGGCAAATACCGCAGTACTCGCTCCCAGTGATGGTGTCGTGACCAACCTGCAACTAGAAGTTGGCACGATGGCAAACACCAACATGCCATTGCTGACATTTGTACCAACAGGATCACTCTGGGTAGCCGCTGATTTTCGTGAAAAGTCCGTCGCGAACGTAGACAAGACTTTCCACGCCTTGGTCACATTTGATGCCAACCCAGGTTCGGTGTACGACTTTGATTTAGCTAGCCGCGATTACGGTGTAGCAGCCGCACAACAAACGCCTAATGGCGCACTAACCAAAGTGGAAGTGAACAACCGCTGGGTACGTGATGCGCAGCGTACACGAGTGAACCTAACCAGCAGCGAAGAGTTACCACCAGCACTGTTTGTCGGCTCTCGCGCTACCATTGTTTTGTACCCAGACAACAGCATTTTCTGGCAGTTGATGGCGCAAGCACAGATTCACCTCGCAAGCTGGTTCCACTTCATTTACTAGGCGGCGACAATGAAAACCTTACGAATTTGGTTCGGCTGCTCTTTAGGGCTCGCGCTAAGCATGATCTTCGGTTGGTCTTACGGATTTTTTGCCATCATGATGCCGCTGTTTATATTGGGCAGAATGGACAACTTTAATCTTTCGGCTTTATTGATCGTGTTTTTCTCTGCGGTGTGGACAACCATACAAGCCACATTTTTGCTGGAATACTTGCAGTTTCATCCAACATTAATGACCTTTGCCGTCGGAATCATGATGCTGTTCAAGTGCATTGCAATGATGAACCAGAAAACCTATTTGTTTGGTTACATGGGGCTGTTGGTGGGTTCAATTGTGTTGAATTTTGCCAGCTATAACTTCATGGATATTGAAGAGTTCAACGTCAACATGTGGGTGATGGCGTTCAGCAATATTTTTGTTTGCGCATTCGCGTATTGGTTGTTCCCGGAGCCAAAATCCCCCGCCGAGCACATTGAGATGTCGACCCCAGTAAAAAGCGATATTGACTACATCAGCCAAGTTGCTATGGGTTGGGTAGTGGCGATGGCGGCATTTATCGTATTCCAAGTAGCGGACTTATATGACTCGCTGTCCGCACAAGCTTCCATTTTGATCATCCTAACCCCAATGACTTTAGCGGGCTCGCTCGCCATGGCAAAAATTCGCATCATCGGCACCGCACTAGGCTGCATCGCAGGGATGGCTGTTCAGCTCATATTGGGCAGTTGGTATGGGCATGGGCTACTCTTTTGGCTCGCCTTTACCATTGCGATGGGGCCATTCTGCTTGTGGCTCACCAAGGGGCAAATTAAAGCGGCTATCGCGTTTTCTGCCATGTCTGCCCTATCGGTTCCGCTGACGACCTCATTGGTGCCAGAACAAAAAGACGCGTTCTTTTCGATCTTGTACCGTTTCAGCTCGATTTTCGTTGCTGTTCTGCTCACCGCGATGGTGATGTGGGTGGTGCATCACTGGATTCGTGTGATATTGCTAAAGCATCCTGAGATGAAGAACGTGGAGTTGAATTAAGCCTTGGCAGAGGCTGGAAACGGGAAATGTATGTCGCTCACTTTACTGTGAGCGGCATTTTTATTTAAAACGGTCACCCTAAACATCGAGGAACGAGCGTGGTTCAGGATCGACTCACCGAGTGCTGTGAAGTTCTAAGGTTATCGTCATTTCCTAGCGAGCTGTAACCCGATTCCTAGTCTCACTTAAACTCGCTGGAATGACCCTATCTTGGAGCTGCTCACATATCGGTTTTGTGGCGAGCGATGTATCTTCCAACATCCATCATCCTGAACAGCGAGGGACGAGCGTGATTCAGGAGCTACCCACCGAGTGCTTTGAAGTTCTAAGGTTATCGCCATTTTCCAGTGAGTTGTTAGTAGATTCCTAGTCTCGTCTAAACTCGCTGGAATGACCCTATCTTGAAACTGCTCTAATACCTAGGGTTGTGGCGAGCAATATATCTTCCAACATCCGTCATCCTGAACAGCGAGGGACGAAGTGATTCAGAATCTACTAATCACGTGCTTTGAAGTGCGAAAGTTATCGTCATTTACCAGCGAGCTGTTATCAGATTCCTAGTCTCGTTTAAACTCGCTGGAATGACGCTATCTTGAAACTGCTCTAATAACTAGGGTTGTGGCGAGCAATATATCTTCCAACATCCGTCATCCTGAACAACGAGGGACGAGGTGATTCAGGAGCTACCCACCGAGTGCTTTGAAGTGCGAAAGTTATCGTCATTTCCTAGCGAGCTGTAATCAGATTCCTAGTCTCGTCTAGACTCGCTGGAATGACCCTATCTTGGAGCTGCTCAAATATCGGTTTTGTGGCGAGCGATGTATCTTCCAACATCCATCATCCTGAACAGCGAGGGACGAGGTGATTCAGGAGCTACCCACCGAGTGCTTTGAGGTTCGTAGACTATCGCTATTTCCCAGCGAGTTGTAATCAGATTCCTAGTCTCGTCTAGACTCGCTGGAATGACCCTCTCTTGGAGCAGAACCAATACCTAGGGTTGTGGCGAGCAATGTATCTTCCAACATCCGTCACCCTGAACAACGAGGGACGAGGTGATTCAGGAGCTACCCACCGAGTGCTTTGAAGTGCGAAAGTTATCGTCATTTCCTAGCGAGCTGTAATCAGATTCCTAGTCTCATTTAAACTCGCTAGAATGACCCTAATTTTAGTTCATGGTGCGGAGCCTAAGTATTAACATCAACCCACCAACTCTTTACGAATGATCTCCGCACCCGCACTTAACGCATTGAGCTTAGCGGTCGATACTTCACGAGACAAAGGTGCCATACCGCAGTTGGTACATGGGTAAAGCTTGTCGGCATCAACGTACTTCAACGCCTCTCGCAATGTGTTCGCTACTTCTTCTGGCGTTTCAATTTCGTTGGTAGCAACGTCAATCGCACCAACCATCACCTTCTTACCGCGAATCAACTCAAGCAACTCAATAGGCACTCGCGAGTTATGACACTCAAGCGAGATAATATCAATATTAGACTTCTGCAGCTTCGGGAATACTTCTTCGTATTGTCGCCATTCAGTGCCTAGCGTTTGCTTCCAATCCGTGTTCGCTTTGATGCCGTAGCCATAGCAGATGTGCACTGCAGTTTCACATTTCAGCCCTTCAATCGCACGCTCTAAACATGCAATGCCCCACTCGTTCACATCATCGAAGAACACATTGAACGCAGGTTCATCGAATTGAATGATATCGACACCTGCCGCTTCAAGCTCTTTCGCTTCTTGGTTGAGGATCTTTGCAAATTCCCAAGCCAGCTTTTCACGGCTACCGTAATGATCATCATAAAGTGTGTCGATCATCGTCATAGGGCCTGGCAGCGCCCACTTGATAGGTTGCTTAGTTTGCTGACGCAAGAACTTGGCATCTTCAACAAACACGGGCTTTGTGCGGCTTACTGGGCCAACCACAGTCGGAACACTTGCTTCATAACGGTTGCGAATGGTCACCGTTTTGCGGTTTTCAAAATCTACGCCGCTTAAATGCTCAATAAAGGTCGTCACAAAATGTTGCCGAGTTTGCTCGCCATCACTGACGATATCAACGCCTGCCAGTTCTTGTTCTTGCAAAGCGACACGTAGCGCATCGCGTTTGCCATCAATCAGTTCTTCACCTTGCAGTTTCCACGGTGACCAAAGTTTTTCTGGTTCGGCCAACCAAGAAGGTTTCGGTAAGCTGCCAGCCGTTGAAGTCGGTAATAGTGTTTTCATCGTCATTCCTTTCTAGATTCTCGTTATCGATTACGCGCAGCTTGCAGACCATTGTTCAAGCACAGATTGATAAGGTTTGATGAAATGCTCCTCGGCAAATTTCCCTTGTTCAATCGCCAGTTGGCTGCGCTCTTCTCGGTCGTAAACGATTTGAGTTAGCGAGTGGTCTAGGTTTTTTAAGTTTGGCTGGTAGCAATTACCGGCAACCGCGTTGGCATTGTAAATCTCAGGTCGGTAAATCTTCTGGAATGTCTCCATCGTGCTAATCGTACTGATAAGCTCTAGGTTTGAATAATCGTTCAACAAGTCACCGAAGAAGTAGAATGCCAATGGTGCAACACTGTTTGGCGGCATAAAGTAGCGCACCTGTAAGCCCATCTTTTTGAAGTACTGCTCCGTCAACGAAGATTCGTTCGGCTGATATTCAAAGCCCAAAACAGGATGTTGGTTTTCGGTGCGTCGATATACCTTGTTGTCCGATACGCTCAGACAAATCACTGGCAGCTTTTTGAAATGCTGTTTGTAAGACTCAGAATTAACGAAAGCTTTGAACAGTTTGCCATGCAAATCACCGAAGTTCGCTGGGATACTGAACTGTGGCTGGTTTTTGTTGTGGTCCAACAGCAAAACGCTAAAGTCGTAATCACGCACGTATGAAGAGAAGTTGTTGCCCACAATGCCTTCGATACGCTCGTTAGTGTTGTGGTCAACAATGTTAGTTTTGAGCACTTCAATCGATGGGAATGCTTCTCCACTACCTTGGATATCCATATCAACAGAGATGATTTCAAGTTCAACTGAGTAGCGGTCACCTTGCGCGTTATCCCAATATGCCAACGCATTAAAACGATTATCGATCATTCGGAGCGCATTGCGCAGATTCTCTCGGCGGTAGTTTCCGCGAGCCAGATTAGCAAAGTTGGTAGTGATTCGCGTGTTGTCTGATGGTTGGTAATTCTCATCAAAGCGAATGCTTTTGATAGCAAATGTGAAATCGTTATTCATCGTGAGTTGGTATCCTATTTCCTTAGATAAAGCAGACTTTTCCTAACTCTGTGCATGGGGACATTTTTTGTTTTTTGGTTTTCCCAATCGTTAGGTTGCACAGCACTTACGACGAACGGTTCGTACAAAAAACGACCGTCGCAGTGCCTAACACCAGAGCAGTCCTTTTTTTATACTTGCTTCACGAGTTGAGTAATATTGGTATTGTTTCACATTGAACATGAAGGAAATTCATAGTGGCAGTTCCAACCCTGAGAGAGCTATCGTAGATACTGTTTTTCATTGACACCAATACACGTAACTTGGCGAGCATATTGCCAATATGTGTAATTAAGAAACGGATAAGAGATTAGCAGTACGTAAACCAGTTTAAGCCGAGAAAACGCATTGTATAAACAAGACGCCAACTAGAATATAGGACAGCGTAACTTAAATAGCACGTTTCACATCCCATCGTTTATTCAAGCATTCGTTTAATTAGAAGTACGTTACATTTTATATTCTCGAAACATGATTATTTAATTATCTTATTTATTTCTTTTTCTATCTTTATCATCTTAAACGTAAAGTTTAATTTCCTGCTGTAAAAGCACATATAACTTCATACACGAACATGACAACTTCATTGACGGACTTTATCACTCAACTATTACATTAAGCTCTAAAAAAATAATAACAAAAAACATAAACCACTGTTTTAATTTGAATTGAACTCATAAACCCGAGATAACCACATAACGATACTTTACTTAGTTTGGTATAACAAAAACCCTAAAAATAACATGGCTAACATTTATAAAATTCACTTTTATCAATAAAAAAGCTCAATATAACATTAGAAAGTTAAAATTAAGCAATAACTTAAAAAGGCAAGACTTAATAACCAAATTCTTATTTATTATAGTTGAGAGGTAAATTTAAAAACTATGAGACATTAATCCCACGAATCTATCCTTTTTCTTTTTTTAATAAAAAACAAGATGCACTATTTCACCGCTCATTTATTGAGCTTGAATTTATAACCTGTCCATAATTATAAAGTGCCCATCAAGATAGTTTAAAACAAAAGTCTTTATGGGCTGACTAATAGGAAACAATAATGGAAAAACAGCATCTTTCCGCGAGTATTATCGCACTCGCTTTACTTGGTTCTTTAGCACCAGCACATGCTGAAGATACATTGAAATCTTACACTTCGACGTTGCTTCAGCTTGATGATGGTGATGCACGCTCGAAAAAAATCCGCTTAATTTATTCTTTAGAAAATGTCTGGAACCAATCTTTGCTACCAAATGGCGCTAAAGAAGCCAAGTTGATCCTAAATGGCGGTTCTGGCTTCGACATGACTAATGTTCCAAACAAAGAACAAATCTATGGTTTTGCCACTGGGGGAGATTACCGTTACACCGTTCCAACGGCTTTTAAGCTGGCACTGAGCTATTTAAATGGCGCCCCTTTACGCCACATGAGCCATGCTCCCGAAAACACCATTGCAACGGCATCTGTCAGTGAGTCTCTAGATTTTAACCTTGGATTTAGTGCTTCTACTTCTCCAAATATTAGTGGGGGAATCTCCTGGAGCAACCGTGTAACGTACGACCAGCCAGAGTTTCAAACGGTTGCCGATTTTAACCAAGCTAACGAAAGCATTAATTGGTTAATTGAAAACAAGACTATCCGCCATAATACGCCAGCTAAAGACTGGTTATTGTATCGTTGGACCAGTTGTGACATGGGTAATTTGATTGATTACAATGAGTTACCTGTCGTTATGCGTTCAGATTTTAAACCACAAGTCGGCGTCGTATATAGAAAAAATGACATTCAAGATGGCCTAGATACATCAGAGGTCAAGCTGGTTGCTGGTTGGCGAAAAACCAATTACTACTTTGGTCGCGACTGGTGTAGCTGGTATACCACACCAGAAAATACCTGGAAGAAAAATCGTGATAGCAGTCAATGGACAGAGACTAGCCGAGCCGTAACTATCTCTTGGAATGACGATCTCTACCACTAACTTATTAGCCTGCGGCCACGGAATAAATAAGTGGCCGCCGTATTTACTAATGAAATAAACGGTAAGACATGACACATGACAAGTAACAAAAAACTCTTGACTGGATCGGCGCTAGCACTTGGTGCAGTACTCGCCATATTTCTGATTAATTCAAATAACAAGAATGCCCAGACCGAACCTGTTGCAAGCCTTGACGAGCAAATCAAGACAGAAGACGCTGCGACAATAAGTGTAACGCCTCCTGAGAGCAATGCTGCTCAAAAGGTGGTTACCACTCCAACACCACAAAGTGGCAATGATGATACTTCCGACGTCATTCCAGCTACACCTTGGATATCTGCCCCATTAAATGAACTGAGCAATGAACTGTACGATTTTATTGAAGCTGAACAGGTAAGTTACATCAGTACGACCGACTATCCATTCGACGAGCAAAAGCAAAAACAATTGCGAACATTAGCTAGGCAAGGGGTTCCTATCTTGTTTGACAATACGGAGTCATCCTATTTGGATAGCTACGGTGTCAGCGAAACCAAAGTCGTATCAGAGTATTTTGGTACGGCGTCTGAAGGTGATGTCATCATCGCTACCGGAGTACAGAATGCAGATGGCAGCATTCATTATCTAGTTTTGCCTTTGAAGAGCAAAGATCTCAACGATAACAGTAAATTGATTGAGGACACTAAGCTCGCAATCACTCTACTTAAAGAACAAAAGCATGACTTGATAAAAGAGAGACAAAACGAACATCGCGAATAAAAGTAAAGGGAGATAGCCTCTGTATCGCTATTTCCCTTAAAACTCAGTTCTCAATTAAGAAAAGCTCATCTCTCCCTACTTACCGGCGCTCTATCCGAAATCACCTTGCCATCTTTGATCGTGATGATGCGTTTGGTGCGTTCTGCGAGGGCGTTATCGTGCGTCACGATGATCAATGTTCTGCCTTCAGCGTGAAGTTGATTGAACAAGGCTTCAATCTCTGCGCCGGATTTTGAGTCCAATGCACCCGTTGGTTCATCCGCTAAGATGATTTGCGGATCGTTGACCAAGGCTCTGGCGATAGCAACTCTCTGCTTTTGACCACCAGAAAGCTGGTTTGGTTTATGGTCTAAACGATCCCCTAGCCCGACTTGCTCTAGCAATTTAGCTGCGCGCTGGCGACGTTCTTTGGCTTTGATGCCAGAGTAAACCAACGGCAGTGCCACGTTATCAAGCGCCGTCGCGTATTCCAATAAGTTAAAGCTTTGGAAGACAAACCCGATCTTTTGGTTACGAATGCCAGCCAACTCATTCGCACTTAAACTTGCTACGTTTTGGCCGCCAAGTTGGTACTCGCCATAGGTGGGCTTATCTAAACAGCCGAGCATGTTCATTAGCGTTGATTTACCCGAGCCAGACGGGCCAAGAATCGAAAGAAACTCACCTTGATTGATGGTTAAGTCTACGCCGTCGAGCGCACGTACTTCCGCCTCTCCGCTTGAGTAGTATTTGCAGATGTTGGTTAGCTCAACAAGCGGCTGGTTCGACATGTTCTCTCCAGAGTTATTGTTGTTATTCACTTTGTAGCGCCTCCAATGGGCTGACTTTTGCGGCTCGGTTTGCAGGTAACCATGCAGATGCCACACCAATTATCACTAAGGTGAGGATGACAATCGCGACAACGACCCACGACAACTCAGGGACAGGTTTACCCAGTTGCTCATAAAAGGCATTGCCCTCTAAAGGAATGGAACTGATGGCAGACACCAGCGCGTACGTCACGCCTAAGCCAAGCGCGCCCCCCATCATCATTGTCAATAAAGACTGCACTAAATAGTGCATGCGAATGGCCGTTGGGGTTGCACCGACCGCCATGCGCACGCCGATATCACGCGTAGATCGCTTTACGGTGGCATACATCACATTGGCGATGCCAACGCCAGCAACAGCTAACGTCACGAAGCCGATAATGCCAAGAAAACTCTGCAAACCTATCAGAAACTGCTGCATACTCTTTTGTTTAAGGAACATATCATCGACTTGGACGACCTGTTCATCACTGACACTTGCCCCGTGCTTACGGGCAATCACTTGCCTGATCGTCTTTGCTAAGGCTTCTCGGTCTACATCTGCTTGTGGTTGCACATTGATGCCACCAATTTCACCGTTGACATGAAATCGCTTCCACGTCGCTAACGGCACAAAGCTGGAATAGTTGATAAGATCCCCCAGTTCTATTTGGGCGCTGTTTTTCTCCAATACGCCCACAACGGTGAACTGCTCATTGCCGATTTTTACCTTTTGCCCCACAGGGTTGACTTGCAATGTGACTGTCGCAAACCAACTAAAGTCCTCATTCGGGTTGAATAAGTCGGCTGCCAGTTCATAACCCAGTACAACGACTTTGCGCGTCTCTTTTTGATCGAGTGGATTTAACCATCGTCCCCCCGCCATCGGCACCAAATTGGTCATGGATTGAAACTCGCTCGTGACTGCTAACGGCTCTTGCCACGAGCTTCTGTCACCAACGGTGATGCGCTCTTTCCACTTCGCCGTTGGCGCAACGCTTTTTACATCGGGTAACGCTCGAACAACCTCTGAATCGTCCATTTTTAGTGTCAGAAACTTACCTTGGTGAAAAGCACCGTGGTCGACGGTGGCCATCCCTCCGGTCAAATAAATCAAGTTGCCGTTACCATTTTGTGCGGTTTTCAATACGCCCTGACGAATACCCTCACCTACCGCCAACATAGCAGCGATACAAAGGGTCGCCCACGCTACTGCTAGAATGGTCAAACCCAGTCTCAGCTTTTCTGCGGCCATTTCTTGGAAAATTTGTCTCATCGGTAACAACATGGCTAAGCCCTCGCACTCAAAGCAATGACTGGCGTGAGACGTGATGCTCGCCTTGCTGGGAAATACGATGCCATCAATGCCAAGATAAGCGTCACAAGTAAAGACCAAGCAATGGAATCTGGCGTGATCACAGGCAAACCAATCCATTCCGGTAATCCCATGCTGCTTAGGACAGATACCACGGCATACGAAAACATCAGACCTAATGCCGTGCCCACAGCTACCAAAATAAGCCCCTCAAGAATAAACTGACTGAGTATGGATTTTTGAGTCGCCCCGATCGCCAAACGCACACCGATTTCACGCGTGCGCTCAGTGACGGATAAAAACATGATGTTGGCAACACCAAGCGCACCGACCGCCATGGTCATCGCACCGCTCGCTCCGAGAAAAATCTGAATGCCACGCAAAATTCCACTGATGACCGCCGCACCTTCACTAAAATCGGGTAATTCGACCGCATCTTTATCACTTGGGTCAAAATGAAGCTGCTTGGCGAAAAAGTTCACGATATTTTGTCGAAATGACGATGCATCCATCCCGTCTCTCGGCTTCATCAATACCATCCAAGGTTTCGCATCCCACAAATCGCGGTACGTTGTTTGAGGAATGAAAACCGTGCGGCTATCGCCGAATGAAATGCCAGTGTCCTCACCAACGGTTATCCCAATCACCAAAAACGGAATGCCGTTGACTTTGAGCCTATCCCCGATTTGGATTCCGCCCATTTGCGCAATTTGATCGCCTAACACTGCCACGCGAGTGTGGTTTTTCATATCACTTGGTGACAGGTTTCTCGAACCGGATTGCAGCTTGCGTTGCATTAAAGGAAAGTAAGACGTATCAATACCGCTGACCGTACTCGATAAGTTCTGTCCTTTGAGATTGGTGATATTCGCATCCCATTTGGCGTAAACGCTCGACGCCTGTTGCACGAAGCCCGACTGTTTGATCATGTCGACTTTTTCTTGTGGAATATCAATTTGTCGTCTTGAAGGTAACCCTTGCCACGGTTTACTGGTACTCGACGGAAACACCACTTGCACATTGTTGATCATAAATGAAAACGACTGGGTCTGATGGCGATAAAAGCCTTCGCCAAGTGCGATTAACACCACCACAGAGATCACGCCCCAAGCAATCGCGATAATGGCTAGCACGCTCTTCATGCGGTGCGCCATCAACGTTTGCCAAATTTGCTGCAACAGGCTGCTCATGAATGAAAAGCCCGAGAGATCAACACCATGGTATCGTCATCGAGTTTCCCTGCGGTTTGCAGTAAGCCGATTCTCTTACGCCAATAGCTGTACAAGTTGGTTTGCAGACTGTTTTTCGCCTCAAACAAGCTGTTGTGTGCACTGATAACTTCCGACACTTCAAGCAGGCCAGCGTCGTAAAGTTTCTCTTTGCTTTGCAACACTCTGGCGCGCGACTCAACTAGCTCGTTCGCTATTAAAACTTGATTCCAGTTGATATCGACCTGCGTAAACTGCTGAATAACTCGTTTCTGAATATCAATTTCCACTCTACGCATATCTTGCTTGGCGCCTAAAATGTTCAACGATGCTTCGTCCACTTTCGCTCGCACTGCACCATTTAGGTCAATCGGCAAACTCAAACTAATCCCAGCGTTAAACTCGCCGTTTGAACGATTGTCACCATCGCTGTAGCCCACACTGCCTTTGACGGTCGGGTAGTATCCACCTTTAGCTGAATCTTTCGCGAACTCGCTCGCTTTCACCATCTGCGCCGCCACCAACAGCTCTGGACTGCTGTCTTTCGCCAGCTTTAGCCATTGCTCCTGAGAGTCCACCAGCATCGGTGGCTGAATCAAAGAATCCGTTCGAATTTGGTCGACACTCTCGGGCATTTGATTGATTAACGCCGCAAGCTCTGCTTTTTTAACTTCGAGATCGGCTTTTGCATTGAGGATACTTGCTTGCTCAGAGACTTGATTCGCTCGCATCTCTTCAACATCAACCGACTTCACTTTGCCTGCTCGATAGCGTTTCTCGATGATGTTGAGAAGTTCTTTCCCCTCCTCCAGCTTGGACTGCGCCAATTTGAGGTCGCCCAGTGCGCTTGCCACATCTAGGTAAGCGGTGAGCAACTTTTGCGCAAGCTCGTTATGCGCTTGAGATAACTCTAACTGTACTTTGAGATAATTGGCATTCGCTTGATCCAGTTCCGACCACAAACTGCTATCCCAAATAGTTTGAGTTAAGGTAGCGCCGTAACTGTTGGAATGGCTTGAGGACTCATTCCAATCCGCTGACGCACTGGCACTTAAGCCCGGCAATAACGCACTGCGGTTACTCTGTACGCCAACCTCGCCAAGCTGGACGCCGATTTTCGCTTTTTCGTAATTTGGATCGTTCTGCTTTGCTTGTTGCCAAGCTTGTTCAATAGAAATTGCGTAGGTCGGCAAACTGAGCGTGGCAGCCAACAATGCAAAGGCGATTGTTGATCGTTGCAGCTTAACCATGCGCCGCTCCCATCATGCTGTTGTCGATAACCTCTTCATCAAGCTCCACGCCGTCAAGCACTTCGACATTGATGCCATCTGACAGACCGAGTTTCACAGGTTGTTTATGAAACCCTTGTTCTGAGCTGTCGGGGATCAGAACATTCGGTGCGTCACCATCAAATTGCAGAGCGCGCTCCGGTAGAGTGAGCACGTTTTCAGACTTCTTCAGAATGATTTGAGCCGTCGATGAAAAACCAGAACGAAGCAACACATCTTGTGGGATCTTGAGTTCTCCCACTTCAACCTCAAAACCGTTATCAAAACTTTTTGCCGAAGCATTGCCCTCTGGTGAGTTAAGGTTCTCAGATTGAATCGCCACTTTGGTTAGCACACCAGAAATCGCCACATCAGGATAAGGCGCAACCGTCAACATAACGGGCATTCCCGGAGACAACTGCGCAGCATCATGCTCACTGACGCTACCTTTAAAAATCAGACTGTTCATGTCGGCCAATGACATCATTTCAGTCGCGGCTTGGCTTGATTGAGTCGAGATGATCGGCTCTCCGACCTCTACTTTCTGGTTGAGTACTGTGCCATCAATTGGCGCGTAGATCGTCGACGTTAAACGCGCATCGCCGATAGACGCCTCACCACTGCGGATGAGTTCGAGATTCTGGCGCTTTTGCAATACGTCCGCTTGCGCAGATTTGACTGCCGAGCGCGCACTTACGTATTCGTCGTAGTTACTTGGAATAATGTCCTGCTTGACCAAGCTTTCTAAGTTGGACAGTTTTTGTTTGGCGGATTCCAGATCGGCTTCGCTACGCATGAGTTCTGCCGATGCATCCGTTAATGCTTGGGGTGTTGGGTTTGGACGCACTTTGATCAGCGGCTGGCCTTGCTTCACCTTTTCACCAACTTTCGCGTAAATTTCACCGACGATACCGTCGATTTGTGACTTGATAGACACAGAGTGTGCAGGGACAATTTTACCAACAGCCACCGCTTGTTTTTCAATCGTGCCTTTTTCCACAATCAATGTAGGCAGCAATTCTGGTTGAGCGGCAGATTGGAGATAGAAATACGTACCACCGCCGAGCAGCGCAATGCTCACAGCGGAGACAAGCCAACGTTTCGTCATTATTTATTCCAACAATTATTGGGTAGTCTAATGACTACTCCTAAAACACAAAGTTGAAGGAATAATATCCTGCTTTAATAGCGGTATGGTTGTCACAGTTGGTATGGTTTTGTCAGTCGCCTCTGACAATCAAAGACTAAAAAATCTCGACGAATCATTCAGCAAAGACGCTGTCTACGATGGCGACTAACATGCTCTGTAACCGCTCGTTTCAACCGCCACCCTTTTCATTCTGAACAATGTGCAAAATGGCGCTGTTCTGTATCCAAGTGAGCAGCTGTTTCTTGAGCGTTTAATATGTTCTCTTGATTAGCCCCAAACTCAGCCCCCGTTCCAGGCCAATAATATGTATCTTTATCACGACATAGTGTGAGAATGACAGGATCATTGTGTATATTGGGCTCATCTCCTAGCTCGCCATACATACTGAAAGTAATCTCAGACCCAACGTCTCCACGAAGTTTCTGAATCACTTCTGCTTGAACTTTAAAGAGAACATCTTCCTCGTGTTCAGCAAACTTTTCAAAACCTGTAATTTTCACCACTGCAGAATAGGGCGTTTGAAATATCGCATCTTTGAGTACCTCATTCTGAGAGTACACTCCCTGTGAAGCACAAGCTGATAAGCTCACACAGCCTAGCAAACTTATAAATTTCTTCATGTTTAACTTTCCGTTCCTGCTAAGGCAGAGCCTTTTGTATATACAGGTAAAGTACCTTTTGTTTCATCGTAGTTACTCGGTACTACGAACTTGTCCCAGACATCAATAGAGTACTTTGCTATATTGACTTGGTTGCTTTGGTTTCCTCCTAACATGTACAAATGCCTACCATCAGGGCTCTTTCCCACGACAAAAGCAACATGCCCACCACCTTTTCTCGATTTAATCCCTAGAGCTCCATGTATAGGTTCTGAGATGTTTTTACCAAAACCCTTCCACTCCTTTGCTCGATAAGCTTCTTTTACTGGAGTGATTCCGTGTTGTTTAAAAACCCAAGCGGCAAACGAACCACACCAAGCATTTTGACCTCCAGAGTCATCAGTGCCCCAGAACTTAGATGCTGTAAAATACTCTAAAATCCTTGGATTGGCCTTAGTGCCTGAAACTTCTTTTTGTCCAATTTCTCCCAACGCTGTTTTCATCCAAGGCACTTTGGTTACTAGTTTTTGAGCATCATGAGGATCATTTTTCACTGAACTATAGGATGGTAATCCATTGAGCTTACGATGAGTTCTACCATTTACATCGATCCGACCATCTGGCTTTACCATATAAAGTAGCTTACGCTGACACACTTTTATTGCCTCTACTGTTTTCGACAAATGAGGACTCCGCCCTAACGAGCCATCAACAACCAACAGTCGGGTAAAACCTATTCTCTTTTGGTTATCATTTAAAAATTGTTGAACTGCTTTAACATCATTTTTCGAATTAGTGCCATTTATACCAACAGAGCCACGGATTTTTAATCCCATTCTCGTTACCTTTATAACTAATCATATAATTAAGAAAGTACGCTTTAGCGTGACAACAATAAAGATAAAATGTTGTTTTATACGATTAGCCATACGAGGGGAATTAGGTGTTGAAAATATAGATTACAAATAAACTCAGCTCATATCACTAAAAACACCTATTTATCACCTTTTGGTCACACTTCAAAGCAGGACAGCCAAGATGTTTTAAACCATGCGTATTAATAGACGAAAAAATGTTTATAAATGAACACTTAAATTAACATAGTAAAACTATCAATTACTATTTTAAATTTAAATAACACTTCCTTTTTAAAGGCACTCTATAATTAAATTTATCAAACTTTAATTTTTATTAAATTGAGCTTTAATTTATTAATCTGACTATTTAACTAATTTCATTTCAGTTAATTGTACTTTTTGGCATGTTAGCGGGTGATGGCGGCGCCAATAACACCGACCCATTTTCAGAAGGAATAACGGACGATAACCAATGGATTGTGGAAGGACCACACATGATGATTATTACCCTAGACCAAGTGTTGCTCGACTATCTACCCATCGGTTCAAGTTATGATGGCCCATACGTGATGTGGAATGGTATGCCATACGCACACATTATTATTCCCGTTAGAGCAAGAAAATAAAAAGAAAAAATCCGATACTCAATATTTTGAATATCGGATTTTTATTACGTTATCGAGCTAACCAAATTCTCGCTAATATTCCTATCGGAGTAGTAACGCCAGTTGTGACGGAGGAAATTTCACCATTTCTTAAAACATAAATGGTTGGGGTCACGCTAATTTTCCATTCACGCATAATATCGCTTGAAGGATCGTTTATGTTTTCGAAACGATATTCTTTTGCCCTCATAAACTGCGCCACACGCTCATTCGGTCCCGACGATCCAGAAACGCCAACTACGGTGTAGTCATCACTCAGCCAACTCACGCTTGGGCTTACAAATTTACAAGCGGGACACCAAGTAGCCCAAAAATAAACAACGACAGGTTGTTCATAACTTTGCGCGATTGCATCGAAGTATTCACCATCGCTCAATACGGAGCTCAATGGTGGAGCCTCCTGTTTAGGAATATCTTTGGTGCGATACCAATCCATCGCGATAGAAATCGCGGTGACAATGAGCACCATCTGTACGATTTGAACGAGCCAATATCGGAATGTTCTACGCTGCTTTGTCGAACTCATTGAATGGTTCCCCCACTCGCTTGTTTCACCGCGCTTAAAACAACATCATCAGTCAGAATAACAGGTAACGGGATACCTTGTGGCGCCGCCGGGCCATAGACGATGTTAAACGGCACACCGTAACGCCCATGAGCTCGTAAAAAGTCCGTTACCGAGCCGTCCGGATGTGTCCAATCCCCTTTTAACGTCGCCACATTAGGGCTTTGCAGCAATGAGTAGACAGGATCTTGCCAGAACACGCCGATCTTGTTCGCTTTACACGTGACACACCAATCCGCAGTGACATCCACAAACACCACTCGCCCATTATTGACGTGCTGTTCTATCGCCGAGTTAGAAAGCTTCTGCCACGCTAAGTCCTCAGGAAGCGGTGTCGCCCATTGGTCGGCAGTGATACTACCAAGTAGCAGCCCGCCAGCAATTAAGATAAGCGATGCAGAGCCGGATAGCACGAGTGCTTTATCGCCATGAACGCGTTTAACGCGAATCATCAGAACAATAAACGCGACTAAACCGGCGAAAATGACCCAAAACACTGGGAGGTGATTGGCCATCAAAGACAGTAGCCAAACGCTGGTGGCCAACATCATCACACCAAATACGTTTTTGACCACGTTCATCCACTGACCCGGCTTCGGCAATTTAAGCGCAATACTTGGGAAAATTGCCACCATAATCCAAGGCAACGCCATCCCCAACGCTAAGGCGGTGAAAATAGCAAACAGCGTAACCACATCGGCACCCAAAGCAAACGCCACGGCCGTTCCTAGGAAAGGCGCAGAACACGGCGTAGCAAGCAAGGTTGCAAACATCCCTTGCACATAGTGTCCAGCTAACGAGTTGTCACCTTTCGAGGCCAGCCATGTATTGGTACCCGATGATAGACGGACTTCAAACAGCCCCAGCATATTGGCCCCAAACAAAGTGGTGACCAACACCATCAAACCTAAGAACCAGGGGCTTTGAAATTGCACGCCCCAACCAATGGCATTACCTGTTAGCTTGAGCACCAAAATAAAACCAGCGAGAATCCAGAACGACGTTAATATACCAAGTGACGAGGCAACAAACTGAGCGCGAATTTGACGACGCTCGATACCTTGAGCGGCAACAATACTACTTAGCTTCATCCCCAAAACCGGAAGAACGCAAGGCATAATGTTAAGAATTAAACCGCCGAGCAACGCGAATAGAAAAACACTCGTTAGAGACGTGCTCGGCAGCGGTTCAACTATTGCCTCAGCAGTTGCTTGAGTGGTTTCTTCTGCTAGTAAATTGGTGTCTTTGATGGTCACAAACAGCGACTGACCATCTAACTCCACATCGCCCAGCCAAGTATCAACGATATAGCTCGCGGTGACGATGTTTCCTTCTGGATGCATTCCTTCAAGCTTGAAGCTATAGTCTCGCGTTGCTTCATCGACACCATCCACCAGCACTTGTGGTTGTTGCCAACCCTGACTGTTCTGTAGCTTGATTTGTAGTTTCGATTGGTTCGCATCCCAACTCGCCTGAGTAACATCAATAAACGGCGATGGCTGCGGCACGTTACTCACTGCTTGAGCGTAACTGAACATCACGTCTTCATCGACTTTTAGATCAGAAGGCAAGAACGTCAATTGAATTTGATAGTCGGTCAGCACACAAATCGTCGTACAAGAAGAAAGTGTCAGTACCGCATCAATCGTGACAGGTTTGGACATATCTTCGACGTGCAGCGTCATGGGGAACAAAGTGTCGCCTTTATACCCAAGAGTCTCGATACCTAATAGTTCGAATTTTTGTGGGTGCGGCCATTGCCAATCCACTTTGGATAAATTTTGTGAATTTTGCCAATCAATAGATGGTGCTACGCCGCCCTCACCAGGTGAACGCCAGTAAGTTTTCCAGTCCCCAGCCAACTTGACGTCCAGATAACCAGTAATTGTTTTGGCTTGCGGATCTTGTTGACCAGTGAGCACAAAGCGCGTTTGCACTGGAGGATGTTGTGGGTTGGTTAGCCAACCTGTATCAGTAGTTTGAGCTGAAATACTCAGAGAGAGCAAACTCAAAGCAAGCGTCATAAAAAACATGGACGCAAACTGAGTCAGTTTAGTAATTTGATTCATAGTGATTCCTAGTTAAAAGACAAAGGTGCTAAATAACTGACGCTAGTGGTCAGAAAGCACGCTTTTATTCTCGGAACACACAGAAAGTCAGATGGACTCGATACTTACGGCCTATCGGTTCCGTCCAATGTTGCGCACCAATATAGGCACTGCACAACCAAATTGCCGAAGCAAAAAGACCCACAAACAGAACAACAATAAATACATCGAGTTGATGTTGAGAAAACTGAATTAACTTTTCAGACAATTCGCACTTGCTGGTTTCTTTAGTATCAATCGACTTGACGCTCGAACGCTCATCAGTAAGTGAAACCGCGGGCGATTCCGTCTCATATTTCATAGAGCATGACGAGGCAAAACCTGAATTTTGCATCAGACACACAACGACCACCCAGCCAATAATCGCCAGTAGCCATTTTGCCCGCTTATGTGGCGTGTGATGTCGTTTAGTCAACAAACTCATAAGAATTCAGATAAAGTAAGAACGAAGAAGATAATACGCGAGTCGTCATAAAGCTCAAGTTGTATCCTCTAAATAGCCTTAAGAGGCTTCACTCGGTAAGCTTTAATCTAGCTTGCCATAAATATATGCCAACTCTGCGACGGTTTTTGCCGAGAACTTCTTCAATAGATTAGCTCGGTGTACTTCAACCGTTCGCATTGCTATGCAAAGTTCGTCAGCAATACGAATGTTGCGCTTTCCTTCAATGATCAAACGTAAAATGTCTTTTTCTCTAGGTGTGAGCGATTCATAAGCCGATTTAGCTGCTGCCATATCGAGGTTTGTGGCAGACTGCGCCTGTCCCTGTAAAATGGCTCGTGCCAGTTCATCGCCTTTGACTGGCTTTTGGAAGAAATTGACCGCCCCAGCTTGCAATGCATCGACCGCCATCGGGACATCACCATGCCCTGTCAGATAAATAACGGCTAACGGGCTGTTGGCTTTATTTAAAACTTGGTGCACTTGCTGACCACGAAGGTTGGGCATTCGGCTATCAAGGATCACGCATCCGGCCTGATGAATGTTCACTTTATCGAGAAAAGATTGCCCATCAGCAAAAGTCGTCACCTTGAACTCATGCTCTTCCAGCATAAAAGCGAGCGAGTCACGCACCGATTCATCATCATCGACTACAAAAACAGGTAGCTGCTTTTCACCGCTGCTCATTGAATGCTCCTATGCCTAGTTCAGATTAGTTTTGATATGGAAACACAAGCTCAACCAAACAACCATGTGGTGCTGTCGAGCTGATGACAAACTCGCCACCATGCATTTCCATCACATCGCGACAAATGGCTAACCCTAGCCCAAGCCCTTCTTCTTTGCTACTCACAAACGCTTGAGTCGGATTCTCTTGCTGCAACCCTGTACCATTGTCTAACACTCGAATAGAGAGTTGATTGATTTGGTAATCGCAATGCAGGGCAATTTTACCTTGATAGCCTGATGAGTGATATTTCTCTTGGAACAAAGTACACGCATCAATCGCGTTGCTGATCACATTAACTAAAACCTGTTGTACGCCAACTGCATCGACAAGTAACGGACGAATGTTCCCTTCTGTACTGGCCACAATAGAAATGTTTTGCTTCTGCATTCTAAAATGGAGCAACTCAATCGTGTCATCAATGAGTACTTGAAGATCGCACGACGTTTTGTCGACACTGCGCTTGCGAATCAACGTTCTTAATCGCTGAATAATTGCATCGGCTCTTTCAACTTGGCCCTGTATTTTCTCAAGTACAGGGACAATATCTTCATGTGGGCGTTTTTTGGCCAAGCGAAGTAAACCGCCTTCACTATAATTGCGAATGGCTGCCAATGGCTGATTGAGTTCATGAGCAAGACTAGTGCCGATTTCTCCGACAATCGCGACCCTTTGTGAATGTTCTAACTGTTCACTTTTCTCTTTTAATCGTAACGATGTCTGCTCCAACGCTTGCTTACTCTTGCTAAATCGATACTCAAGCCAAAAGTGGTACGCGTTCAACACAATCACAAACATGAACAGCGCCCATGCCCATTCTTGATGACTACGCAGCCAGCGTAGAGCCTCACTCCACCAAGGTTGTTGCAACGGATGGAGATCCAGCGCCTGATACAGTTTGTCGATACTCAGCAAGCTGACGGGGGACGTCCAACCTGACGCGCCTGCCGCAATAACCGCAGGGTGTTCAGGTGGCATCGCTAACAATACTTGCGTAATCTGTTTGGCGATCTGAGCTGAGCCGCGCTCTGTTTTGGCAAATGACCAGTTAGGATAAAGCGGTGTGGAAACAGCGCATAACGAGCGCTCGTTCGGCTGTTGATGTAAAACTCGGTAATTACTCGGTTGTAAAAGCCCTTCACTTAGCATCTGTTCCAATAAACAAGCAGGGACAACGGCCGCTTCCACATTGCCATCACGTAATTGATACAGGTTGGCATCAATAGGAAAACCAAGATAGCGGACATCAGAAAAGAAATCGTTTGGATTAAGCCCCATTTTGACTATTTGATAGCGCATCGTTAGATAACCACCAAACGCTTTTTCTGATACCGCCGCAACAGGACGTCCTGAGACATCTTGCACCGTTTGATAACTTGAATTGGCTCGAACCACAAGCGCCGAACCAATGCCGTAATTCGAGTTTTGTGGTGCTCTGCTGGTTAGCGTTGCCATCCACGACAGCGCGTATTGCCTGCCCAACCGCACTGCCTGACCTGGGTTGGTTAAGATGAAATCCATGGTCTGAAACTTCACCGCTTCGCCCATTTCATCCAAGTTAAGGGGATGAAGGACAAAATGCACATCGGAAATTTGCTGATTGAGCCAATCAATGGTCGGTTGCCATCTCTGCTCAGCATAAAGATGGCCGCGTATCGCTAACACGCCCACTTCGACTTTTTGCTTGGCCTGTGGCTGCTCTGCTTTTTGCTCTTGCAGATCTGCTTGTTCAGAAACTGCGCCGTGAGCCAAAGATGCAAAGGCAACTAAGCAAAGAACCCAAAACTGAAGCAACCGTGGCGTTTTGTTCATGATGAGTAGAATCGTTCCTTCGAAAGTAATGGAGCAAGAATAACAGCTACCCTTGGTAAACCACATTTGTTTTAGATCAAGTTTGATCTGGGTATGTGGAAATCCACAATATAAGCCTCGCAGTGCATTTCTCACAATGGAATCAGTCAATTCAAATACAACAAAAAAGCAGGTGAGTTATGGATTCCACCAAACGTCGCTTTCTCAGCGCGGTCACAGCCGGAGCCGCGTTAATTCCAGTCGCTGGCATTGGCACGGCAACTGCGGGAAACATTATTCGAAATAACCAGTCCGCTGACCGAAAAGGACAAGTCGGGAAGCGTTATGCCATGGTGATAGATTTGCGTAAATGTGTCGGATGCCAGGCTTGCACTGTGGGTTGCAGCATCGAGAACCAAGCGCCAATCGGTCAGTTCCGAACCACCGTAAAGCAATACGAAGTTACGTTAGATGATGGCTCTACAGCCACGCGAGAAGCAAAAGCCTTTATGCTACCGCGCCTGTGTAACCACTGCGACAACCCACCCTGCGTGGCAGTGTGTCCGGTTCAAGCAACCTTTCAGCGCAAAGATGGCATTGTCATGGTGGATAACAGCCGCTGCGTCGCCTGCGCGTACTGCGTACAAGCTTGCCCTTACGATGCTCGCTTTATCAATGAAGACACCCTCACCGCAGATAAATGTACCTTCTGTGCTCACCGTCTAGAACAAGGTCTATTGCCTGCCTGCGTGGAAACCTGTGTTGGCGGAGCACGTGTAATTGGTGATTTGAATGATCCATCAAGCGAAGTCCGCCGCTTAATTGCGCAGCACCAAGACGATATCAAAGTGCTAAAACCCAATGAAGGCACCAAGCCACACGTGTTTTACATCGGCATGGATGAACGCTTCACCAGCCACATCGACGGACAACCTGCTATTTACGACCCACAGGGAGAGCGCGCATGAACATCACCGAAGTGTTAGTCCAACCTCAAGCAATGGCTTGGCTCCCGTGGGCAGTGCAGTATTTCTTCTACATCGGCTCGGCTTATGCGGCTGCTGTTTTATTCCTAATCGCCCTATTATTTGAAAAACACACCAGTCACAGACTGCGCGCTGCGCTTGTTCTGACGCTGGCCATCGGCGCCATCGTGGGGCCATTAGCGTTAACTGGCGACCTTCACCAGCCGGGACGAGCTTGGCATTTTTACGCGCACATCACGCCGTGGTCATGGATGTCTCTAGGCTCGCTGTTCCTGCCTGTTTTTTCTGCGCTGGCGGTTGCGACAGCATGGCTGTATCTGCGTCAGGATCTTATCGCACTGCGAAATCAACCGGGAAAAGTACTACCTCTGTTATCTAAGTTGTCGCTTGGTGAATGGGCTATTTCTCGCAAAGTGATGCTCACAATATCTGCAATCACCGTGTTATCAGGCTTAATCATCGCCCTTTATACTGGAGCTGAAATTGCAGTCGTTCAATCGCGCTCTTTATGGCACCAACCCGCGTCGCCGGTTCTTTGGTTTGTTACTGCATTTATGGGCACAGTCGGATTCTCTCTGCTGATTTGGTTACTACTGCCTAGCCAATCGAAAACTCTCACTTCGGGTGATAACAATTTACTCAAAAAATCACTGGTAACGAGCAGCGTTCTGACGCTGATTCTCCTACCCATTTGGGCATCCAACAACTCTACATTTTCGCTCTATTCTAGCGAACAATGGATGCACAACATTGCCTTGCTCACTTTTGTCGTTTTAGGTTGTGTTTTGCTCACCTTCATCTTCTTACGCGATACCCAAAAGTCCACATCAGCCAGATTTCGTCACGTCATAGGGCTCGGCTTTGTGTCTGCTGCCGCATTGGCAAGCGCGTGGCTGATTCGCTGGTTCACCATCATGGAAGTACAAACCATCGCCAAGTTCGATGCAGGGCTGTATCCATACCAACTCACTATGGATGGAAATGGCTGGATAGGCATTATCGGCATGCTCGGATTATGGCTTGCACTGGCACTGCTCGGTTCGGAGCTGGTTCAGCCAAAACAAAAGATCGAAGTAAAAGCCTCATCACTCACCTTAACTGAACGCTAATCAAAGAGGATTTCATCATGGATAACAAACGCCGTCAGTTTTTGAAATCAGGCATTGCAGTGGGTGGGCTTGGCGCATTCGCTGCGGGTTACGCCACCACCACCAAACACATGGTCGAGGGTGCGCTCGAAGGCACTGCGGGAGAAAAAACGCGTGATATTCACCACGGTAACTCGCTTGAACCAGAGTACACGGTCAACAGCAAAGGCAACCTAATCCCTAAACCAAATCAGCGCGTTGCGCCATCGATGTGCTTTGGTTGTTGGTCACTGTGCGGATTGCGTGTACGCATTGATAACCGCAACGACGAGATTTTGCGTATTACTGGCAACCCATATCACCCACTCTCTCATCAGCAACACATTCCGTTCGAAACGCCAGTCAAAGATGCTTATTTAAGTTTGGTAGGAGAAGCGGGCCTTGACGGTCGTTCAACAGCATGCGCACGTGGCAATGGGATGCTAGAAATTCGCAACAGCCCGTACCGCATTACTCAGCCACTGAAACGAGTTGGAAAACGCGGCGAAGGAAAATGGATTCCGATCAGCTACGAGCAATTGATAGAAGAAATCGTAGAAGGTGGTGATTTATTTGGTGAAGGCCATGTTGATGGCTTACGCGACATTCACGATTTAACAACGCCCGTAGATCCTGAAAACCCAGAATATGGACCGAAAGCCAACCAATTGTTAATGACCAACGCCGGTAACGAAGGCCGAGACGACATATTCAAACGCTTCGCGTTCAACAGCTATGGTACACGTAACTTTGGGCATCACGGCTCTTACTGCGGCTACGCATTTCGTGCTGGCAGCGGCGCATTTATGAACGACTTAGATAAGAACGCACACTTAAAGCCAGATTTTGATAATGCGGAATACATCATCTTCATCGGTATGTCGCCTGCGCAAGCTGGCAACCCTTTTAAGCGTCAGGCGCGCCAACTCGCCAATGCGCGAACAGAAGGTAGCTTGGAATACACCATCATCACGCCAAGTTTGCCTGCGGGTTCATCGAGCTTGGCCGCCGGTGACAACAACCGCTGGATACCAATCAAACCGGGCACCGACTCTGCCCTCGTGCTTGGCATGATCCAGTGGATCATCGAAAACCAACGCTACAACAAAACCTTCTTGGCGCAGCCGGGGGCAAACGCGATGAAACGAGCCGGCACCGCGCACTGGTGTAATGCTACGCATCTCGTGATAAGCGATAATCAGCACCCGAGAAACGGCACGTTTTTACGCGCGTCGGACTTGAATCTGCCATTCGAGGGCGAAGCGTTGTCTGACTCCGACCCGTACGTCATCGTGGATGAGCAAAGCGGCGAATTTGGTGTTCATACCCAAGCTGAGGAAGCGGCACTGTTTGTCGATAAAACGGTTTCGCTTGCATCGGGCGAAGTGCGCGTAAAATCGTCTCTACAAAGACTCAAAGAAGAGGCGTTCAAATACAGCCTTGCGTTCTACAGCCAACAATGTGAAATCCCTGTCGAACAAATTGTTGAACTAGCAAAGCGCTTCACCAGTCACGGAACAAAAGCGGTGGTCGATACCCACGGTGGCAACATGCACACCAATGGGTTCTATAACTCGTTTACCATCATGATGCTCAATGCGTTGATTGGTAACATAAATATGAAAGGCGGCGCGATGGCCAAAGCGGGTGGCTACCCAACTTCCGCTGCGGGTCCTCGTTACGACTTCACCAAATTTGCTGGCAAAGTCGGCCCGAAAGGCGTCTTTTTGTCGCGCAGTAAATTCCCCTACCACAAAACAAGCGAATACAAACGTCGCGTTGAGGCTGGTGAATCCCCTTATCCAACTCGCGCGCCTTGGTATCCGTTTGCCGCGCCACTGCTGACAGAGCACCTATCTGCGGCTATTGATGGTTATCCATACCGCGTAAAAGCGTGGATCAATCACATGGCGAACCCAATGTATGGTGTACCCGGTTTGAAAACGCTGCTGGAAGACAAGCTTAAAGATCCAAAACAACTCGGTTTGATTGTGTCTATTGATGCGTTCATTAACGAAACCACCGCGTTGTCGGATTATATTGTACCTGACACGGTCACCTACGAAAGCTGGGGTATGGCAACGCCTTGGCACGACGTTCCGGTGAAAACCGTCACCGCTCGCTGGCCGATTGTGGGAGCGCGAACAGAGAAAACCGCCGATGGTCGTTCAATTTGCTTAGAAAACTTTTTGATTGATGTCGCCAAGAAAATGCAACTGGGCGGCTTTGGTGACAACGCGATTCAAGATGCGCAAGGGAATTGGCACGCTCTCCACAGCGCTGAAGATTTCTACTTACGTTCCGCGGCAAACTTGGCTTATGTGAAAGGCGGGGTGCCTGAAGTTTCGGCAGAAGACATTGCGTGGTCCGGCCTAGAGCGTTTAATGCCAGCCATGCAGAAGACGCTGACAGCGGATGAGATGAAACGTGTGGCGTTTATTTTTGCTCGCGGTGGACGTTTTGAAAATGCAACCGAAGCGTATCAAGGTGAGCAAATGAAGCACAAATGGACACGACCTGTCGCGATATGGAATGAACGTGTCGGCAGCGCAAGAAACACCATGACCGGTGATTTCTACACGGGTTGCCCAACATGGCATCCACAAAAACTGGCCGATGGCACATCAATGGAAGACCAGTTCCCAAGCTCAGAATGGCCTTTCAGCCTGACGAACTTTAAATCCAACATTCACAGTGCGGTATCCAACCTATCGCCAAGGTTGAACTCGATTAAAGGCGTAAACCCAGTGTACATCCATCCAATCGATGCCGAGCGTGCGGGCATTAAAACGGGTGATGAGTTTGTTATCGAGACACCATCTGCAAGCACCAAAGCACTTGCGATGATAGTCAGCGGGATTCGCCCTAGCACACTCGGATTTGAACATGGGTTTGGTCATACCGAGCTAGGACAACGCTCGCACTGGATCGGCGATAAACAACAACCCGTAAAAACGCGCAGCCAAGATGGCGTCAACATTAACGACATTGGCTTAATTGATCCTACCCGAGAAGGTAAAGGTGTATTGTTGGATTGGGTAGTGGGCGCGGCGGCACGTCAGTCCCTGCCGGCCAAAATCCGCAAAGCGTAACGCCGCACGTTAAGACGTCTCTACCACTTAGAGCTGCCGATTTGTGCAGCTCTTCACCACTTTGTTTTTATCGCTTATAGAACAACCAATAAAAACAAATACGGCCATTTACACTTATTAAATATGTGGAAATCCACAATACCTTTCATTATTGGCAAGGCCGACAATATTGTCCAAGTGACTACCAAGTAGCACTTAGACATATTAATAAAAATTAAAGTGAGTCAGCATGTCAAAAATTCTTCCAGTGGTGGTGGCCTGTTTGTTAGCAACCACTATGGGCGCAAGCGCCTCGTCTATTCCGGAAAAAGCCAGCGTATGTAGCGGTTGTCACGGCCAAGATGGCATGGGACAGCCAAATATCGCGCCTATGATCGCTGGTTTAAACGCGAATTATCTCAACACTCAAATCGAACTATTCCTTAGTGGCGAACGCCAAAATGTGGTCATGCAAGGCATGGCGAAGGAACTCAGCGATCCCGCAGATCGGAAGGAAGTGATGGAGTACTTTGCTAACCTCCCGAGCTATGAGTTCACGAATCCAGAACAACGCGGCGACCAAGCTGATATTCGTAACCCGTATCGTAAATTAATTTTCCAAGGCGATTGGGATAGAAACATTCCAGCTTGCGCAACTTGTCATGGAGCCAGCGGTATGGGCGTCGACAAGTTCCCTCGCCTCGCAAGCCAACATGCTGATTACTTAAAAACGCAATTGATGGCATGGAAAAACGGCACTCGCAGTGGTGACCCGCTCAATATGATGGGGACCATCGCAAAAAATCTCACTGACGAAGAGATTGAAAACCTTTCGTACTACTTTGCCTCATTACGTTACTAGGAGCAGACATGAAACGTTTCTATTCTTTGTTCGCATTGCCTTTCATTTCTACGCTCGTACTAGCTAACGATCCGTTACCGGACCGCCAGAAAGAGCTACCTGCGATAGAAAAAGAAAAGCACGGTGAATACTTAAAACCGCGTGATCTCAGTACAATTCCAAACACCGCATTTGGTGAGCAAGTAAAACGCGGTTACTCGCTCTTTGTTAACTCACAACAAATGCGCGGAAAATACGTTGGCAACGAACAAAACTGTGTGAACTGCCATATGGAGGCAGGACGAAAAGCAAACGCTGCGCCACTGTGGGCAGCTTACATGGCATACCCGGCATATCGTAAGAAAAACGATCGCGTAAACAGCTATGCTGAGCGTATCCAGGGTTGTTTCGAGTATTCCATGAACGGTAAAGCGCCCGCTTACGATTCGCCAGAAATTGTTGCCCTTAGTGCTTACGCCTACTGGTTAGCGATGGGCGGCTTGCTTGACAAACATGGTATGGCGGATGAACCCATTCCAGAGCTAGACGCAAAAGCGTTGCAAATTGGTGGAAAAGCAAAAGACTTTCCGTTGCCCGAAGCCATCGCACAAGCATTACCAGTTGAAAAGCGAGGTAATCTCTCTGGGCGTGGCTACCCAAAAATCGCCGCCCCTGAGCAAGAACCATCAATAGAGCGAGGCGCATTGGTCTACGAAAAAAACTGTGAAACTTGCCATCGCGCCAACGGTTCAGGCATCAAAGACACCAACGACCATTCATACATTCCACCACTTTGGGGCGAATATGCGTATAACTGGGGCGCAGGTATGCACCGGATTAACACTGCGGCCTATTTTATTTACGAAAACATGCCGCTTGGGAAAAGTGTGCAGCTGACAGAGCAAGAAGCTTGGGATGTCGCAGCATACGTCAACAGCCATGAGCGTCCACAAGATCCTCGATTCAAAGGCAATGTCACCGCAAACGCGGAGAAATATCACCAGCACCAAGGCTATTACGGCAAAACGCTCAACGGTACGCAAGTCGGCTCCAATGCCTTTAAGAGCGGAACGGTCAAGTAAAGTACAACTAACCACTTTAAATAAAATGCTCTTTTTTCCTGCTCAGACTATCTGGGCAGGGTTACTTACCCTTAAAAACAAGTAATTACCCCTCCACAGACAAGCAATATCACATTATTTTCGGCTTCCAACATACTCATCTTCGCCGTAAAATCTTGTACCAAACGCGACTTCGTTTATGTCTTAGATCTCCCATATCCTCTAATGCCAAAAGTAAGAAACTCGTAAACTCCTGAATCAAAACAAGCGTGCCTAGTGAAAAAAGAGTATTCTTAAAGCAAATGAATCTAAAACCTACCCGATGAGTATTCAACCTAATTCCCGTCAGTTAATTTCATGCGAAGAGTGCGGCCTTGTTGTTCGCATTCCCGATATCGAACAGGGGCAAAAAGCACAATGTCCTCGATGTTCGCATTCGCTGACTAAAGTGAATGCCAAGCCTTACCAAAGCGTGATCGCCATATCATCGGCATGTTTGATCATGTTAGTGCTAAGCATTTCTTTCCCTTTTATGTCGTTCAGCGTGCAAGGGTTGTCGCAAGAAATCACCTTGTTGCACGCTGCCAAAATGCTGGCTGAGTTTCAAAATGTGCTTTTGGGTGTGCTGCTACTCGCAACAGTTATCGTTTTGCCTGCAATCTATGTTGGTCTCATTCTCTTTCTTCACCTTGAAGCATTAAAAGCACGTAAACATACCCCCTCTAGAAAGCAGCAACGAATGGCAAAAGTTTTATGCCGTCTTCTGTTTCGAGTCGAACCCTGGTTAATGGTGGATGTCTTTTTGATTGGCGTGTTGGTCAGCTTAATTAAAATCGCTTCCCTCGCAGACATAGGAATGGGCACTTCATTCTGGGCGTTTTGTGTATATACCGTTCTGGTAGTCAAATGCATATCAATGGTCGACAAAAGCTGGCTCTGGGGGCACTTTATTCCAGCTATCGAGCTATCTGATGTAAAAGAGGGTGATACGCACCATAACCTCAACCATATTGGTTGTCATACGTGTCACCAGCTCAACCCTATTGAAGCTAAAAAACACCAACACTGCATTCGTTGTAAAAGCCCTATTCACAAATACAACCCCGCAGACAATTTACAAAAAGCTTGGGCGCTTTTGTTTGCTTCAGTCATTTTCTATATCCCTGCGAACCTCTACCCTATGATGTACACCGTAAGCCTTGGACATGCAGAAGGTTCAACTATCATGGAGGGGGTAATATTGCTTTGGCATTTAGGTTCTTACCCTATTGCGATGGTAATTTTCTTTGCTAGCGTATTTATTCCAATGGCGAAAATGCTGGCACTCGCGTGGCTGTATTACAATGCGCAAAAAGCGCGATATCTTCCGCACGAAGAGAGTATTTCACGCTTAAAGATCTACCGCATAACTGAGTTTATTGGTCGTTGGTCCATGATCGATATCTTCGTCGTCGCGATCTTAGTTGCACTGGTTCAGCTGCAAAACTTAATGGCGATTTATCCAGGTCCTGCTGCGCTCTCTTTCGCGGCAGTGGTCATTTTTACTATGCTTTCTGCAATGATATTTGACTCACGTTTGTTGTGGCAATTGCCACAAAACGAAGTGCAGGAGCCGATTTCTGACAACTTAAACGAGAAAGCCAAATATGAGTGATGAGAACAACGTAACCGCTCAAATAAAACCGCAAAAGCAGATTTCTGCGATATGGATTGTCCCGATCCTTGCGCTAGCCATGGGAGCGTGGATGCTGTTCCAATATATCAACAGTACAGGCCCACAAATTACTCTCCAACTGCCAACCGCAGATGGGATTGAGGTTGGCAAAACCGAAATCCGAGCATTGAATGTAAAAGTCGGACTGATTACTGAAGTCACTCTCAGTGAAAATTACGATCACATCATCGCTAAGGCACAAATGAACAAGGATGCAGAACGCATGCTGCGAGATGACACCATGTTTTGGGTGGTGAAGCCTCGTATTGGCCGTGATGGCGTTTCAGGTTTAGAGACCTTGCTCTCTGGCGCTTATATCCAACTTCAGCCGGGTAAATCTAAAATAGAGAAAGAGCGCTTTACGGTCTTAGATGTTCCCCCAGTGGCCTCTCCTGATGCAGAGGGGTTACGCCTTGTGTTAACACACCGCGAGGCTGGTAAGCTAGGCGTTGGTGACCCCGTCATTTATAAAGGCTTTACGGTTGGTCGTGTAGAGAAAACTAGCTTTGATGTTGACACTCGCAAAGCGTTATACCAACTCTTTATTTTCAAGCCTTATGACAGCTTAGTGCGCACTCGTACCAAGTTCTGGCTGAATTCTGGCGTAGATTTACAGCTCAATGCTGAAGGGTTCGAAGTCAAGTTTGGCTCATTAGAGAGCATGCTAACGGGTGGTGTTACCTTCGATACCGTTCCAGGTCTTGAATCCGGTGAACAGCTCACTGAAAATATGGTCAACTTCCGCTTGTACGATGATATTAAACAACTTCGAGAAGGCATGTACGATGATTATATTGAATTCGTTATGCTTTTTGATGAATCGGTACGAGGACTTAAACGTAAGGCACCTGTCGAATATCGAGGCTTGAGAATTGGTACTGTGATGCGTGTACCAATGCGACTTCCAATCCCAGAAGAGAACTTTTCTGCGAAAAAAATTCCTGTATTGGTACGTATCGAGCTCGGCCGTGTTTATGGCGATTTCCAATCCCAATCTTTACCAATGTTAAAAGATAAATTGAAGAGTGAGTTTGCTAAAGGCCTACGTGGTACTTTAAAAACAGGTAACTTATTAACAGGCGCACTGTATGTTGACGCCGACTTCTATCCAAACGACGAGCCTTACGTACCGAGTAAGTTTGCTGATTTAGATGTTTTCCCAACCATGCGTGGTGGTTTTGCGCAGGTTCAGCGCCAAGTGAACGACTTCCTCAATAAGATTAATAACTTACCAATGGAAGAAACACTAGACTCTCTCAATTCAACGTTAAAAACGTCCGAAAAAACGTTAGCTTCAGCAGAACGCGTGGCGGACAGTATTGATAAACTTTTGAATCAAAAAGAGACGCAAGAGATCCCAACAGATATTCGCCAAAGCTTACAGCAATTACAAAAAACACTCGATGGTTATGGGCCCAACTCAACCATGTACAGCGAAATGGAAGCCACGCTAAAAGAATTAGAAAGCGTGATGACAGAGTTTAAACCCGTACTTAAACAGCTAAACGAAAAGCCAAACTCTCTTGTGTTTGGAGAAGATGAAATCAGTGACCCAATACCAGTTAAAGGCCAAAACTAATGAAACGAGTATTCTTTCTGTCTATCGCGCTATTTGTCGGTCTAACGGGTTGCAGTAGCGCTCCGCAAACTAAAGGAGCTATGTACCTTCTACCTAAGGCGGAACCAGTGACGCTGAGCTCTTCTGATATCGCTCAGCGCCCAACTTTAGTTGTTCGTCCAGTGACATTGGCGAGTTATTTGAATGATAATGGCATTGTTTATCGAACCTCTGAGACCCAAGTTATTCAGGCGAAACACAATCAATGGGCGCACAGTATTTCTGAGCAAATCACTCAGAGAGTCGTCGCGGAGCTGCGTCACAAGCAAAGTCATTACTGGCCGGCTGAAATGAATAATCTGTTGGATCAAAGCGGTGAAGCCAAACTCCAGCTTACGTTAAATAAATTTAATGGCAGCTACAAAGGTAATATCGAAATTGAGGGGGAATGGTTACTCATTAATGCCGAAGGTAAGGTAGAAAACAGCGCGCCAATACAAATCTCACAGCCGCTTCAAGATGAGGGCTATGAAGCGCTCGTCAACGCTTTATCCATAGGCTTAGAAAGCCTAACCTCAGACATTGCCAAACAACTCTAAATCAATGTTAATTACAGGGAAGCAAGTTGCTTCCCTTTTTTATGCAGAGTGTAGCGACTTCTACTAAGCTGAAAGCTGACGAAAAGCCGAAAAGGAAATTGGATGAAACCATGTAACCTGCTATCACTCTCCTCACTCATTCTTGTATTACCTACATCAGTAGCGCTCTCAGCCGAGACACAAGAATCTCGTTGGCGAAATAGCATAGAAGTGTACATGCTAGGACTGAATATCCACGGGGATACCAGTATTGGTCGCTTTTCATCAGAGGTGGATGTCGATCCTAAGTTCATCGTAGACCACCTCGATATTGGGGCGATGTTGCGATTCGAGAGTATTTACCAAAGTAAGTGGGGCTACTACATAGATTATAGTTTCATGAACTTAAGTGGTGATGTTAATAATATCAAGGGCGCTCTGCCTAACGCTCGTTATCGTGCGGACATCGAAATACGGCAAGGTGTTCTAGAAGCAAAGGCATTCCAACGCGAACAATATTCATTTGGTAAACTGGATTATATGTTTGGATTACGTTGGTGGGACAATGACATCACCGGCAAACTGTATCGCAATGATAACCGGGTACTAGAAGATAGACTGTCATTACAAGAAGATTGGGTCGATTTTTTAGTTGGCTTGCGACTCATTGATGAATTGAGCGAAAACTGGCGATTTCATGCCAGTATCGACGCCGGACTTGGCAACGATACTCACTTCACTTATGCCATTCAAACTGGTGTTCGTTATCGCTTTAACGAATGGTCTGATCTCAACTTAGCTTACAAGTCGACCTGGGTTGATTACAAAAATGAGGGAGTATTTGAATATGATACGGCTTCTCAAGGGCTTTTAGTCGGACTTGGCTTTTACTTTTGATCAGGTGAAACCCTAGCCTATATTCAAGCGTTGTAACGTGTACTAGCTCTAGGTACACGTCTAGTGTCGCGTTACAGATGCTTAAATAAGGCAAATTGATCTTCATCAGACTATAAATTGCTCTTCGGTGTTACTCTCTGTCGCAAAATATAAAACCCCACTCTATGACCTCATATAGGTCTTATTGATAAGGTTCCCGAGTAGCAATGTCGATTAACATTTCCGATTTAACCACCGCCCTAAATAAGGTGGAGCATATTCATAAAGTTCAGCTTGAAAACGTACATCAGTTCTTCAAAGCAAACGAAGCTTTTTCGTTGCAAACATTCAGCCAGCTGATATCCAGCGACTCGCTTGATGATCGATTTAAAACCATCGATAGAGCGTTCTTTTTGCTTGGTGATGCAAAAACCTACCTTTTAGAAGTGTCTTACCTTATTAAGTAAAAAAAGAAAGCCCCGATAAAATTCATTATCGGGGCTATCATTTTCTATCTAAACTACTGATTTACAATTTGTAACGATCATCAATTACCGTTAGTTCTGGGAAGGTTTTACCCTCGTCCATCGCTTCTTCTGTCTCTTCTTTTACTTGGTTATCAATCCAGAAATTACCGATATCCATTGGATGAAGCACCCATTCTGTCGCTTTTGTCATGCCGTTTTTAGGAATTTTAACCCAGCGCCAATGAGCAACTCGAGAATAAGGCACCATATAGCCAGGAACGATGATATTTGCTTTGCTGACATAGTTTTGGATTTGATGCGACAAGTCGTAACGCTTCTCCTGATCAAACTCAGAGTCATACGCTTCAATTAACTTGTCTAGCTCAGGGCTGCTGTAGTTGGTGTGCGCATTCGTTTGTGGTCGATTTGCATTATCCGAGTGTAGGTATTCCCAATACGCAGGGATCTCACCAGAGCCCATATTCAAAAACGCTAGCTGATGCTTTTTCTCAAGAATGTATTTAAACGCAGATGAGCCATCCACCAAGTTTAACGTGAACTCAAGACCAGCAAGTTTCGCTTGCTCTTTCAGGTATGCAATACGCGGTGTCCAAGAGTTGTATCCGTAGGTGATGGCAAAGCTCAAGCGTTGGCCCTGGTCGTTAACACGAATACCATCTGCGCCCACTTTGTCAAAGCCCGCTTTTTCGAAGTGTTTAACCGCCGCATCAGCATCAAACTTTGGCGGTGTATTGTTAGGATCATCGTATTCGCCATGACCAAAGCCGAGTCCATGCGGTTTACGTGAATAATCTCCACGCATGATGTTTTCAATCATGCCGTCATAGTCAGTGGCTGCCATAACACCTTTACGCACTTCTAGGTTATCCAACATCGGCATCGCTGTGTTCATCCAAAGACCACCAGCTCCTTGCGGTGCTTCGTTAAAGCCCCAGTACTTTTGGATATAGCCTTTTTTGTACACATCACTATTGGTTTTGTCATGCCAAAAGCTTGGTAGCACCATCTCAAAGTAGTCTAAGTTGCCTTTCTCAAAGTGCTTCATGGCAATATCAGGATCGCGAATTACCTTAATGCGAACCTTTTCAACGTTATAACGGTTTTTATAGTAGCGGTTGTTGTATCCCCACCAATCTTCACCGACATGTTTGAATGTCACGCTCTTACCTTTCTTCACTTGATCAATGTAGTAAGGCGCTGCGGTTGGCTCAGATTTAAAGTTAAACTTTCTGACGAAGTTATCAGGCATGCCATCGTTATTTGCGTCCTTTTCTCCTTCAAAGAAGTGTTCAGGACGAGGCTGAAAACCATTACTTGGCATGTTAATCATAACCATAAGTGAGTCATGACTTTGAGCTACAGCAAGATTGACTTTGATCGTGTAGTCATCAATTTTTTCAACACTCACAATACTGTTTGTGAAGAAGTCGTTATACCACGGGTCGATAATGTCTTTTGACGTGTAGTACTTCATCATAAAGACGTAATCATCTGCTGTAATTTTTTCACCATCTGACCACTCGGCCGTTTCGTCGAGTTTAAAGAATACGGTTTTGTTGTCCTCTCCAAATGCCCATGACTTAGCAAGTTGAGGGATCCATTTGCCAGTATTTGGATGACGCTGAGCCAGTTTTGGTGAACCATCCATTAAGTATTGGCGCAAACCTGAGTTCGCATCTGGACCAACACTTCGTAATGTTTGCGGAAAGCTCTGAATGTAAGTGCGATAGGTGCCACCTCGTACCGCTTCTTCAGAGGCAAATAGAGGTTCGTTGTTGTTTGAAATCCATTCGATATCAGCTGGCAATTCTGCCGCACTCAGTTGAAAACTGGCAGCGGTCAGTGTTGCTAGTACTGAAAATGGCAGTTTTTTAGTCATGTTTCTTCCTTGTTGTGTTTGCGCACTAAGGTCGTAACAAGGAAGACAGCGTGTGAAAGCTCACAGAAAGCTGCGATTTAAAATACGCAGATAGGAAATAATAGGAACGTAATATGAAGTGACGTCCTGCCAGCTTCTATATTAATTTCAAAGAGTTTCACTAGGTCATCCTAGACCTTACAACGCAGTGAATGCATCTTCGCCATAGTATTCTTTAGATATTTGTAACGCAAGCCATCAATAACACATGATTGCATTTTCGAGGCATCACAGTGAGTTATGTTACAAAAGTGTGATCAGCATAGTACCAAGCCCTACTTTACTCAGAATAAACCGCAGAACCTTTATCTCAATTGGCCCCGATATACCAGTTACAGCGAGTAAATGATCAGACATAGCTGGTTAAAAGGAATGGTTGTTTACCGCGATCAGTATTTTCATTCGATATAAAAAGTGAGGCATCTTAGCCTCACTTTTCTCCATACAATCGAGACAGTGCTTACATTTTAGATAAGCTCTCATTGATCGACTTCAGCACTTCTGCAGGATTTGACGCTTGAGTGATAGGGCGACCAATCACAAGATAATCTGAACCTGATTGGATAGCGTCTACTGGCGTCATGATACGGCGTTGGTCACCTTGTTCTGAACCAGCAGGTCGAATACCAGGGGTCACTAATTTAAATTCTTGGCCTAGTTCGCTCTTCAGTAGTGAGGACTCTTGCGCTGAACATACGACACCATCTAAGCCCGCGTTTTTGGTCAAGGTTGCTAGACGAATCACTTGCTCCTGAGGCGCAACATTCAAACCAATACCAGCTAAATCACTTTGTTCCATACTGGTTAGTACCGTTACACCGATAAGAAGTGGACGATCTTTACCATATGGCTCAAGAATTTCACGTGATGCCGTCATCATACGCTCACCACCGCTCGCGTGTACGTTCACCATCCATACACCCATTTCAGCCGCAGCGCGAACTGCTTTCGAACAGGTGTTTGGAATATCGTGAAATTTTAAATCTAGGAATACCGAGAAACCACGTTTATGGAGTTCACGTACAAAATCAGGACCAAATAGCGTAAACATCTCCTTGCCAACTTTTAGTCGGCATGACGCAGGATCAATTCTATCTACAAACGCAAGTGCATCTGCTTGGTTATCATAATCCAGTGCGACAATAACTTTTTGGTCGATCATTTCATCTCCTAACTGTTTTGGTTCTTATTAAATAAAAAGTTAAAAAAATGCAGCGGACAGAAACTCTGCCAGCTGCATTAAGAATTATTCACCATCCAATCCGCGGATTGGCTTGATCGTCCCCCATCCTTTACAGGACGGACAATGCCAATAAAGGGAATGGGTAGAAAATCCACACTTCCGGCATCGGTAATGTGGTTTCACTTTTAACTGTTCACCCACCATCGCTTGTAGTGTTGATAGGCTGTCTTTCGCTCGACCATCTTCTGCTTCTGCAATGTGGTAGTCAATTAAACGGTAGAAGCCCTTCATGGTTGGGTTTTTCAGCAATTGTTTCGTCAGTAACTCTTGAGCAGCCCCAACGTTCTCGTGATGAGCAACTAATTGAGCCAACATCAACTCGGCTGATACGCCAGCTTTCTTATCAATACAAGCTCGCAGAAACTCGACAAGTTCATCTTCCTGACCCAGATGATGATAGCATTCTGCAATAGTTGGCAAGACATCACTGATAAAGTCTTTATCTTGCTCAAGTACCCCTGTCAGATATTTGATGGTGTGCTTATAGTCTTCAGACTCTAGATAAATTCGTCCCAAAGCAATACTTGCTCGAACACACTTCGGGTCTTCCGCTAACGCTTTTTTAAAATGCTGTATTGCCTTATTAGTATTCCCATCAGCTTGGTCGAGCATGGCTATTTCACACCAAAAATGGGCAATATTTGCACGCATCCTTGAGCGTTTATTACCTAACTTAGCCAATTGGTTCGCGTAATAAATCGCCTTTTCCCATTCTCGTGTTTGCTGATAAATGGTCACTAATTGTTGAAGAGCCGCCTCTTTGTAATCTGGCTCTTCGACTAACTGTTCGAAGATTTTCTCTGCACGATCAAGAAAACCTGAGACCATGTAGTCTTTCGCTAACTGTTGAAGGGCGAGGTTCTTTTGGTCCAGTGTTAAGCCTGAACGAGAAATAAGATTTTGGTGAATTCTGATTGCGCGGTCGACTTCACCACGAGACCGGAACAGGTTACCCAACGCAAGGTGAGTATCGATGGTCTCGTTATCAACTTGGAGCAATTCAATAAAGTGATCGACAGCCTTATCTGATTGGTCAGAGAGCAACAGATTAAGACCCGTCATATACTGACGAGAGATTTGATGAGATTGCTTCTGCTTGTCTTGCTGAGCGCTGCGATGCCCCATATACCAGCCATACGCAGCAGCTATAGGCAACAACAAGAAGAGTAGTTCAAGCATTAAAGTTAAGCCTTATCCTTATGCCTGTTTTTCAATGGCTGGCTTATCAGCAGCGTTGTTTGATTCAGTTGGTTCGTACTTTTTCAGTTTTTTCTTTAAACGACGGACCTGTAGCTGAGTTTTCAGTTGGATGCTACCAAAGGTAACCCACGCTAAAGCAAAGCCAACCACAAATACTACACCTAATAGCGTAGATAAGTGGAACTCTCCTTTTGCTAGAAGATAGTTAAAAGTCACGAGCTCTTGGTTTTGGGAACCTAACGCCAATGCAATTAAAAAGAGAGCTAAAACAGCAACGATTTTTATAATTTTCATGTTACATCACCCTTCTAGGAGTAAGTCGGTAAGATTATGCAGGAAAATGCTTCTTCAGACTACGTATATTAGCAATAATCTATACCCAAGTAACCTCAAGATGCTTAGTTTGTAGACATGCTTAGAAGTTAAAGTTATTTGGGTATAGAAAACAGCTGAATCCACAATTAGATTAGTAAACGATCTTGGATGTATGACTAACTTGGATACATTACAAAAAAGCGGCATACACAAACGTATGCCGCTTTTTTCAAACTAATAAGAGTGCATTAACCAATATTTACACGCTCACGAAGTTCTTTACCAGGTTTGAAATGTGGAACGTATTTACCTTCCAATTCCACTTTATCGCCCGTTTTAGGGTTACGACCTACGCGAGGCTCGCGGTAATGAAGAGAAAAACTACCAAAGCCACGGATCTCGATACGGTCACCGCTCTCTAGTGTAGAGGCCATGTGCTCTAAAATATCTTTTACAGCATCCTCTACCTCTTTCGCTGATAAGTGTGTTTGCTCAGCGCAGAGTCTTTCAATCAGTTCAGACTTAGTCATAGTTGCCCTCTTTGAGTATCTTTATCACTTATTATAGTAAGTAATACTAATTCCAACAAACACTTGCTGACAATTCTAGACAAATTTTATGCAAAATGCGCAATGAAGAAATGCCTTTTATTAAGATAGTTTACTGTCATTAGTATTACTACTTAAATATGACCAAATATAAAAAAGGAGCCTTGCGGCTCCTTTTTTGCTTAAGCGAGTATATTATTCGCCTTTAGCAGCTTTGAAAGCGTCAGCCATTGCGTTACCGAATGCATTGTCATCTTGCTTGTTGATAGATGCCATTGCTTCTTGCTCGTCAGCTTCGTCTTTAGCTTTGATAGATAGGTTGATTACGCGGTTCTTACGGTCTACACCTGTGAACTTCGCTTCAACAACATCACCAGCGCTTAGGATTAGAGAAGCATCTTCTACGCGATCGCGTGATACTTCAGAAGCACGGATGTAACCTTCAACGCCTTCTGCGATTTCAACAGTAGCGCCTTTAGCGTCAACAGCAGTTACAGTAGCGTTAACTAGAACACCTTTCTTGTTGTCAGCAACGTAAGCATTGAATGGGTCATTTTCCATTTGCTTGATGCCTAGAGAGATGCGCTCACGCTCAGCGTCTACTGCTAGAACAACTGCAGAGATCTCGTCGCCTTTCTTGTACTCACGTACAGCTTCTTCGCCAGCAACATTCCAAGAAATGTCAGATAGGTGAACTAGACCGTCGATGCCGCCTTCTAGACCGATGAAGATACCGAAGTCAGTGATAGACTTGATCTTACCAGTAACTTTGTCGCCTTTAGCTTGTGCTTCAGCGAATGACTGCCATGGGTTAGCTTTACACTGTTTCAGACCTAGAGAGATACGACGACGTTCTTCGTCGATTTCAAGAACCATAACCTCAACTTCGTCGCCAACATTAACAACTTTAGAAGGGTGGATGTTCTTGTTAGTCCAATCCATTTCTGAAACGTGAACTAGACCTTCAACGCCTTCTTCGATTTCAACGAAGCAGCCGTAGTCAGTTAGGTTAGTTACGCGACCAGTTAGTTTGTGACCTTCTGGGTAACGCTTAGCGATTGCTACCCATGGATCTTCGCCTAGTTGCTTAAGACCTAGTGATACGCGAGTACGCTCACGGTCGAACTTAAGAACTTTAACTTGGATCTCGTCACCAACGTTAACGATTTCAGATGGGTGCTTAACGCGCTTCCAAGCCATATCAGTGATATGTAGAAGACCGTCAACGCCACCTAGGTCAACGAACGCACCGTAGTCAGTAAGGTTCTTAACGATACCTTTAACTTCAGAACCTTCTTGTAGAGTTTCTAGAAGCTCGTCACGCTCAACGCTGTTCTCTGATTCGATAACTGCACGACGTGAAACAACTACGTTGTTACGTTTTTGGTCAAGTTTGATAACTTTGAACTCTAGCTCTTTGTTTTCTAGGTGAGCAGTGTCGCGGATTGGACGTACGTCTACTAGAGAGCCAGGAAGGAAAGCACGGATACCGTTTAGTTCAACAGTGAAACCGCCTTTAACTTTACCGTTGATGATACCAACAACAGTTTCAGCTTCTTCGTAAGCTTTCTCAAGTACGATCCAAGCTTCGTGACGCTTAGCTTTCTCACGAGAAAGTTGAGTTTCACCGAAACCATCTTCAACAGCGTCTAGAGCTACGTCTACTTCAGCGCCAACTTCAACTTCAAGTTCGCCAGCAGCGTTCTTGAACTGTTCAGCAGGGATAGCAGATTCAGACTTAAGACCAGCGTCAACAAGAACGAAACCGTTCTCGATAGCTACTACAGTACCTTTAACGATGCTGCCTTGTTGGAATTCTGTTTCGTTTAGAAACTCTTCAAAGAGTTGAGCAAAAGATTCAGTCATTTAATTAATCTTCAATAAATTAAACTTCCACGGGTATCCTACCGCATGGGGTTATTAAATTCGCCAGTCATCATCCTTGCGACCAACGCTCTTAGCCTAGTCGAGTATTATTACTCAGCTAGCTTCGATTCGATATATTGTAGTGCCTTTTCTACTACTTCGTCGATAGTCATCGACGTAGAATCTAGCACAAGCGCATCCTCAGCAGGGCGTAATGGCGCCACTGGGCGGTTACGATCTCGGTCGTCACGCTCTTGGATCTCGCTTAAAAGGTCAGCAAATCTAACATCTAACCCTTTCTCTTGCAACTGTTTAAGGCGTCGATTTGCACGCTCTTCAGCACTCGCATCAAGGAAGATTTTTGCTTGCGCACTCGGGAATACAATTGTGCCCATATCACGACCATCAGCAACCAGACCCGGAGCGGTCTCAAATGCACGCTGACGACGTAGTAATGCTTCACGAACACGTGGCAAAGCCGCAACTTTAGATGCTGCCATACCCGTTTCTTCTTTACGAAGCTCCCCTGACACATCTTCGCCTTCTAGAATGACCTTAACTAAGTCACCTTCCGCGATAAATTGAACGTCTAGGTGTGTTGCTAGTGGGACAAGAGCATCTTCTGACTCGGTGTCGACACCGTGGTGAATCGCAGCGAGTGCAAGTACACGATAAATTGCGCCAGAATCTAAGAGTTGGAAACCCAACTTTTTCGCCAGCAACATACATAAAGTGCCTTTACCTGCACCACTAGGTCCATCTACGGTTACAACCGGAGTTTGAGAGGACATGTTCTTCTCCACCAATAGTTTCTTTTCAGCAATTTGCTCGGTTTTCGAGGCGCACATTATACGGGTAATCAGTCTTTGGAGCGAGGAAAAATGTCGTGTAAAGCATTACACCTAATGCGTAATTGGATTCATCAATAAACATAAAGTTCAACAAAAACGGCGAGAGCTTCCGCCCTCGCCGTTTTAAATGTCATGAACTTAAGCTCGATTAAACAATCGGCTTTTGACCACGCTCAGCTAACTTTAAAATCACACTATCAGCGACTTTACCCGCCACACCTGCTAGCTTGTCGGCCAGTTTTTTCTTTTGTACATAATGCACAGAAAGTACAGTTTTATCTTTGCATGACGCAACAACGATATCATCAGATGTACTAATGTCATCCACCAAACCAAGCTCTTTCGCTTGTGTGCCGAACCAGTGCTCACCAGTGGCTACTTTGTCTAGGTCCAAACTAGGACGACGCTCACGGATGAAGTCTTTAAACAAGACATGTGTTTCTTCAAGTTCTTGCTTAAACTTATCGCGCGCTTTATCGGTATTCTCACCGAACATCGTTAGCGTGCGTTTATATTCACCCGCTGTTAGTTGTTCGTACTCAATGTCATGTTTCTTCAACAGTTTGTTGAAGTTAGGAATCTGTGCGATAACGCCAATAGAACCCACAATTGCAAATGGTGCAGAAACAATTTTATCTGCTACACATGCCATCATGTAACCGCCACTTGCCGCAACTTTGTCAACAGAGATGGTCAGAGGAAGACCCGCAGCTTTGATTCGGTCCAGTTGAGAAGAGGCAAGGCCGTAACCATGAACCATACCACCGCCAGACTCTAAGCGAAGTAACACTTCATCACCTTCACGTGCGACAGCCAAAATAGCGGTGATTTCTTCACGTAGAGACGCGACTTCTTTTGCGTCTATGCTACCGTTGAAATCAAGAACAAATAGGTGTGGTTCACGCTTGCTATCTAATGAACCGTCTTTGCTCGCTTGTTTGATTTCTTTCTCGCGAGATTTGTTCTTCTCTTTTTCTTCTTTCTTGACGGCTTTATCTCGAGCCTTGATGAAAGCATCGTCATGCAAATGATGCTCTAACTGCTCAACAGATTGTTTGTGTTGCTCTGAAAGGTTGGTAATCTCTAACTCCCCTTTCGCCGCACCCGATTTGCCACCAGCCGATTTTGCAATAATGAGCAGAACAATTATCGCAGCAACCACCGTGATAATTTTGGCCAGAAACAGACCATAATCTAATAAAAATTCCAACGAGAGCTCCTTTATCTCATTTCAGATGACGTTAGTATGTTACGCAGAAACATCAGCGAGAAGGCAGCGCGGTTTGTAACCACTTGTTCTGATTGATAGCATACCTAACGAAAGTTCTGGAATTGGTATAACACATGAATTGGTGTATTGTAACCATCTTGTCACGATTACCAAGATTTTCCATTGAGAAACAGGCGTTTTTTAGCGTCAATTAACTATCATGGACCCTCTTACAATAATAAGGATTTATCGCCGTGAACTACTCCGTTTCAGCTGATGCTCTAAAAGGTAAAGTCATTCTTGTTACTGGCGCTGGTAATGGCATCGGCCGTCAAGCCGCGCTTTCTTATGCCGAGCACGGTGCAACTGTTATTCTCTTGGGTAGAAATGTGCAAAACCTTGAATCTATCTATGATGAGATTGAAGCTGCTGGCTATCCACAAGCTGCTATCATTCCATTGGATCTCAAGGGTGCAACTCAGCAGAATTACATTGATATGGCAGAGACAATCGAAGGACAGTTTGGTCGCTTGGATGGTCTATTACACAACGCAGGTGTCTTGAGTTCGCTGTGTCCATTTGATCAAATCAAAGAGGAAGACTTCGACGATATCATGCAGATCAACGTGAAAGCCGAAGTGCTAATGACTCAAGCATTACTGCCTGTGATGCGTAAATCAGAAGCTGGGCGTATTATCTTTACCTCTTCAACCGTCGGCCACTCTGGCCGCGCATTCTGGGGGCCATACGCTATCTCTAAATTTGCCGTAGAAGGCATGATGCAAGTTTTAGCTGACGAGCTGAGTGATACACCGATCCGCGTTAACGCAATTAACCCTGGTGCCACTCGTACTCGCATGCGTGAAAAAGCATATCCGGGTGAAGATGCGAATACTCTCAAAACGCCACTGGATATCATGCCGCTATATTTGCACTTAATGGATCCTGCGGTTACCGATGTGAACGGTCAGTGCATCGACGCTCAACCGAAGCGTAAATAACTCATTCAGGTTACCTCACATAATCGATTGAAAAGGCAGCAAACGCTGCCTTTTTTCATTTCTCTCTTCATAAAAATCTTGCGACTTTCTCCCACAGAAATATACTGTACATATATACAGGTATTTATTATGCAAGATATTATTCAGAACTTAAAAAGCCAACACCTTGTTTGGCAAGCAAATTTAACGAAAGCAGATCCTCAGCAGTTGCAGACTAGTTCCGGTTTTTCTGAATTAGATGATTTGCTCGGCGGAGGCTTTCCACCTCATGGCGTAGTGGAGATGGAATCTATTGGTAGTATTGGTGAATTGCGTTTGCTCGCTCCCTATTTAAAAGCCACTCAGACCAATGGTATGACCGCATTTATTCAACCACCTGCGCTAGTGAATTCTCTGTTTTTACACTACATCGGGTTGGATATAAACCAAGTGTGGGTTGTTACTCCAACTCACCCCAAAGATGCTCTTTGGGCTGCAGAGCAATGTCTGAAAAGTGGGGTATGCAGTAATGTTTTGTTATGGCAAGAAGAGCTTGAAATACATCAAGTGAAACGCTTACAGGTAGCAAGTGAACAAGGGAGTTGCCCTCTCTTTATGCTTAAAACAGATACTATCAACCGCTTGTCTTTGCCTGTGTCACTCAGTTTAAAACTGAAAGGCGACGAGCAAGGGATTAATGTTGAAGTGCTGAAAAGGAAAGGAGGCTGGAATAGAGGTAGCGTTAGTATCGGCTTCCAACACCATTACCCGCAACTGGTGAAACCATCATCTGAAACTGTGCACTCGACTGTGGTCAATTTCCCACTGGCGAACCAAGGTTAGTGATATGGCTCTGTGGATTTACTTGCACTTCCCTCGCCTGCAGCTAGACGCACTCTTTGGTGATAACCAAGAACAACCCGTGGTGATTGTCGAAAGCCAACGTTGCCAGATTCTTCAATACAACGAGATTGCCGAACAACAAGGCATTAAGCCTGGTATGGGCCTAGGCAGTGCTGCGTCCTTGTGTCGAGATTTACAAGTGCATCCTTATCATCCGCACACCGAATTGAGCAAGTTACAAGAAATTGCTCAATGGCTGTATTTGATCACATCTGACGTTGTGTTGATGCCAAACCAAGGTATTTTGCTGCGTGCTACTCCAATGCTCGCTCTGTATGAAGGGCTTGAAAACTATTGGAATAAAGTCAGAGCTCACTTATCGGAGCTGAAACTGAGTTTTCAATTCGGATGTGGTTTTTCGCCTTTTGCTGCCAAATTGATGGCAATATCAGGAGCGAACGTCATCAGTGAAGACAAATCTGCCATACAAAAAGCTTTATCACCACTACCGTTAAAACTGACAGATTTATCAAACGCTACCGTAGAGAAGTTACAACGTGTAGGCGTCACCACATTGCAAAACCTGCTTGAACTGCCATTGCAAGACATCGCACGACGCTTTGATATCGATTTGGTGAACTACGTTGGTCGACTGACTGGGCAGTTTAAACACCCTGTCGACTTTTATCACCCTACCGAATCCTTCCAAGTTTATTTAGAGCTCTTGTTTGAGATCGAAAACGTTCAGTGGATTAAAAAGCCGTTGACCAAATTACTTCGTCAACTCGAAACCTTTCTAAAATTAAGAGATAAGGTCGCTTTTGAACTGTGTTTAACACTCCACCAGCGTGAGAAACAAGAGCAACACCTTCAACTCACTTCTGCGCAAGGTGATTACCTATGTCAGCGTTGGCAACAGTTAGCGAGTTTAAGCTTAGAATCACTCTCGCTTAATGGCCCAGTCACAGGGCTAACGTTAAAAGTCATCCGTCAAGGTGAGCCTCTTAGTGCATCACGCGATCTCTTTGCTGGGCAGAAAGGAAACATGAATGCTTTAGAGCTGCTCTCTTTACTGCAAGCTAAATTGGGGAAAAGTGCCGTTTTAAAACCCAATATTGCTTGCGATCCTAGACCAGAAAAGGCCAGTCAGTATCGCCCTGCTGATGCTCCAGATAAAAAGGGGCACGCCATACCCTCCATACTACGCCCCGCAATGCAATTACCCACTCCCATTGTATTGCAAGAACAAGTTTCTTTGGTCCACGGACCTGAGCGAATAGTTTCTGGGTGGTGGGATGGTGATGAGATCATGCGTGATTACTACATTGCACACACCAAGCAAGGCCGCTGGTTATGGATATTTCGCGATCAGCACAAGCACTGGTTTCTTCATGGCTATTTTTGTTAAATCGACAGTTATTTTTGTTGGATCATTATGAGTTACGCGGAACTATTTTGTCAGTCTAACTTCTCTTTTTTGACTGGGGCTTCTCATGCAGAAGATCTGGTACTCCAAGCTGCTTTCTATCGCTATCAAGCTCTAGCTATAACGGATGAATGTTCAGTCGCGGGCGTTGTCAAAGCCCATGCAACCATCGAACAACATAAACTCGATATCAAACAAATCGTTGGAAGTATGTTTTGGTTAAATGATGAATGCCAAATCGTACTGCTTTGCCCTTGTCGCAAGGCTTATGCCGAGTTGTGTCGTATCATCACAAACGCAAGAAGACGCAGTGAAAAAGGCAACTATCAACTGTTCGAATGGGATTTGATGTCGGTTCGACATTGTTTGGTATTGTGGCTGCCCACACATCAAGAGAGTGATCACTATTGGGGGCGCTGGCTCAATCAACACCACGCTAATCGTTTGTGGGTAGCGATTCAGCGCCATTTGAGTAACAACGATACTGAGTACATTGCGCACTGCGAGCAGTTAGCACATGAATTTCAATTACCTATAACTGCCTGCGGAGGCGTTCTCATGCATGACGTTGAACGCTTGCCATTACAGCATGTACTTACTGCTATAAAACATGGGTGTAGCGTCGATAAACTCGGTTTTGACCGTATTTCGAATACTGAGCGAGCGCTTCGTCCTTTTAAAAAGTTGATTCGGATTTACAAACCAGAATGGCTGGAAGAAAGTACTTACATCGCCGATTTATGCGAGTTTAAGCTCTCCGATTTAAAATACGAATATCCTACCGAGCTGATCCCAGATGGTTATACACCCGACTCTTACTTACGTATGTTGGTCGAACGTGGTAAAAAGCTGCGTTTTCCTGAAGGCGTGCCAGCAGAAGTCAATCAAACCATCGAGAATGAACTGGCGCTTATTCAAGAGCTTAAATACCACTACTACTTCCTTACTATTCACGACATCGTAATGTTCGCGAAACAGCAAGGCATTCTTTACCAAGGGCGAGGTTCCGCTGCAAACTCTGTGGTGTGTTATTGCCTGGAAATTACCGCCGTCGATCCTCGACAAATCGCTGTCTTATTCGAACGATTTATCAGTAAAGAACGTAAGGAACCGCCGGATATTGATGTGGACTTTGAACACGAGCGCCGTGAAGAAGTTATCCAGTATATTTACAAAAAATATGGTCGTGAGCGTGCAGCACTTGCTGCAACCGTGATCAGCTATCGCTTTAAAAGTGCCGTGCGTGAAGTCGGTAAAGCACTAGGGATTGAAGAGACGCAATTAGATTTTTTCGTTAAGAACGTTAATCGCCGAGATCGCAGCCAAGGCTGGCAAGCTCAAATTATTGAACTTGGCTTACAACCAGAATCTCTCAAAGGGCAGCAGTTTATCCAATTGGTCAACGAGATCATTGGCTTCCCACGCCATTTATCTCAGCACGTAGGTGGCTTTGTAATTTCATCTGGCCCTTTATATGAGTTGGTACCTGTTGAAAATGCCTCGATGGAAGATCGCACTATCATTCAATGGGATAAAGACGATTTAGAAAGCTTGAAGCTACTAAAAGTCGATGTACTCGCACTCGGCATGTTAAACGCCATCAAAAAGTGCTTTCAACTGGTCGAGAAACATCACCAGCGATCCCTCTCGATTTCCGAGATCACTCGCCGACAAGATGATCCACACGTGTACCGCATGATCCAAAAAGCTGACACGATAGGCGTATTCCAAATAGAATCTCGTGCACAAATGAGCATGCTTCCTCGCCTAAAGCCTGCTTGTTATTACGACTTAGTGATTCAAATTGCAATTGTTCGTCCAGGCCCTATTCAGGGTGATATGGTGCATCCTTTTTTAAAACGACGAGATCACAAAGAGCCTGTCAGTTATCCATCGGAAGAAGTAAAAAGCGTTCTGGAGCGGACTATGGGCGTCCCTATTTTCCAAGAGCAAGTCATCAAGCTAGCCATGGTAGCCGCAGGGTTTAGCGGCGGCGAGGCCGATCAACTCCGTCGAGCGATGGCATCATGGAAAAAGAATGGCGATCTCGCTAAATTCAGACCAAAACTGATCAATGGTATGCAAGAGAGAGGTTATGACTTAGCGTTTGCTGAGCGCATTTTCGATCAGATTTGCGGCTTTGGTGAGTACGGCTTCCCTGAAAGTCATTCAGCGTCTTTCGCAGTGCTGGCATATTGTTCTGCATGGTTAAAATATTATTACCCAGCCGAATTTTACACTGCATTATTGAACAGCCAACCAATGGGATTTTATAGCCCATCGCAATTAGTACAAGATGCTCGCAGACATGGCGTCGAAGTATTGCCGGTGTGCGTCAATCATTCAAAATATCAACATCATCTCGTCTCACGTCCGAATGGCAGGCTCGGCGTGCAACTTGGTTTTCGCTTGGTGAAAGGCTTTAACGCAGAAAGCGCACAAAGGCTTATTGAGCGCAAACCACTTAATGGTTACCGATCGATTCAAGAAGTAAAGCAGATATTAAGAAGCCGAAGTGACATTGAATTATTGGCTTCAGCCAATGCATTTCAGGCCTTATCGGGAAATCGTTATAACGCTCGCTGGGCAGCAATGGATTCCTTATCTGACCTACCATTGTTTCACAAGGTCGAAGAACCCAATGTTAGCTACCAGACTCAACCCTCTGAATATGAAAATTTAATTGAGGATTACGCAAGCACGGGACTATCTCTTAGCCGCCATCCAATTAAATTATTAGAAGAAACGGGCAAACTCCCTCACTTTACCCGCATGAGGCAACTGACAGAGAAACCGCATAAGTCACTGGTCACAGTGGTAGGTGTGGTAACAGGAAGACAATCTCCAGGCACCGCCGCTGGCGTGACATTTTTTACGTTAGAAGATGACACGGGCAACATTAATGTGGTCGTTTGGCAAGCGACAGCACGAGCCCAAAAGCAAGCGTATTTAGGCGCTAAAGTATTAATGGTGAAAGGCATTCTTGAAAAAGAGGGAGAAGTCACACACGTTATTGCTGGCAAGTTGATGGATTGCACGCACTACTTGAACAATCTACAAAGTAAATCTCGGGATTTCCATTAGTACAGAGGAATTAAGGAGAGAAATGTTAAAAATCAGAGAGAGGTGCGCTCCCTCTGATTTCACTAGATCTAATCATGCACTTTTAGAAAGCATCTGGCGTAATCGGTCTTGAGCAACTTCAACCAGCAGATCCGGTTGGAATTTAGATATAAAGCGATCACAGCCTACTTTTTGTACCATGGCTTCATTAAAACTACCGCTCAGAGAAGTGTTCAATGTGATAAACAACTTAGACATACGTGGATCTTGGCGCACTTCATGGGTCAGTTTATAACCGTCCATTTCAGGCATTTCAGCATCCGTAATCATCATCAACAGCTCTTTTTCTACATCTTTACCTTCATCACACCAACGTTTTAAAACCGTTAACGCTTCTAGCCCGTCACGGCACTCGATGATATTCATACCCAATTGAGAAAGCGTATCGCGAACTTGATTACGAGCTGTAGAGGAATCATCCACAATCAGAACATTACGCCCGACCATTGCTTGGGCCAATTCTTGATCGAGAATGTCCTCCGAGATAGTCACGTCGTAATGTACGATCTCTGCTAAAACTTTTTCAACGTCAATAATTTCGACAATTTGAGAGGCATCCCCCTCTTTAATTTGCGTGATAGCCGTGAGGTAATTCGAGCGACCAGACGTGGAAGGAGGCGGCTGAATTTCAGTCCATGCCGTATTAATAATGTTTTTAACCGGACCGACTAAGAAGCCCTGCACCGTGCGGTTGTACTCTGTCACGATCAAATTTTCTTCTTCCGCTTCACCACGCAAAGCTGGGAAACCTATCGCGCCACGCAAATCAATCACTGGCACTGCTTCACCTCGTAAAGAAGCGACCCCACGAATGTTGTAGTGTGAGCCAGGAAGCTTGGTTAACGGTGGCAGCTTGATGACCTCTTTCACTTTGAACACATTAATCGCAAACAATTGGCGACTATTTAAAGTGAACAGCAGAAGCTCTAGTCGATTTTCACCAACCAAGTTTGTACGCTGGTCAACCGTATTTAACACTCCGGACATACTACTACCTAAATTATGGATAATTCTTATTTTACTCGAAATCAGTACAGACACAGCAAGGTTATATAACCAAATAACCTTAAAATATTTGGCTTTTCGAGCACAGCTTTAAAGTACAACAGTTTTAGCGTATTACTTCTCTTTGCATCAGACGCAAAGTCACGCAGCACATTGAAAGCCATTTTGTTTATTTACTTGAGCTTTTTAGGAAATTACATGAATGGCGCAGATATAGCAATGCAACATAACTCAAATTCCCTTTCTAGTAATAGGCGATCAAAAAGGGTGAGCCGTTAAGTCTCACCCTAAATCACCTACAAATGCAGTCTCAACAGCCAGGCACATCATCATGTTAAAAAGTACTTAACCTTCCACAACCTTCATCAATAGTTGACCATCGTACAACGCTTGCTTAATCAACGCGGCACCAGGCATTGTGGCTTGCTTATAGAAACGAGACTCCACCAGCTCAAGATCTTGGTGATAAACAGGTAAACTCTGCTCTTCGATACAGCGACGAACCGCAGGATAAAGCACATCTTTTGCTTGGTTAATCACACCACCGATCAAGATTTTCTCAGGGTTAAATAAGTTGATCACAATAGCAATTGCAGAGCCTAAGTAGCGTCCAAGTTTTTCAATCACATCGACGGCCAAAGGATCACCGTTTGCAGCGGCTTCACAAATGCTCTCAATACTCATTTCTTCTTGTTTAGCAAGAATAGAGTCTTCGCCATCAGCGATTCGTCTTACGACTTCTTCACGAATTGCTTGAGAACTGGCAACGGTTTCCAAACAACCAATATTGCCGCAATGACAACGTTTTCCATTTGGGTCAATTTGAATATGCCCGAGTTCACCAATGTTACCGTGACGGCCTTGCAAAACGCGCCCATCCAGAATGATGCCCGCACCTAAACCGTGGTGGATAGAGATAAGAACGGAGTTGTCATTATCTTGAGAATGACCAAAAAGCTTTTCTGCTAATGCCCAAGCTCGCGTGTCATTGGCAATGAAAACTGGCAAGCCTGTTGCTTTGTATATCTCTGGTCCAAGAGCAAGATTTTCGACATTGTAATGAGGCATCTGCAAAACGACACCTTGCTCTGAGTTCACGAGACCAGGCAGTGTAAGGGCAATACTGGTAACCCGATCCAGTTGATCCGCGTAAGTCTGAAAAAATTCATCAATTTCGTAAAGCAGGCGCTCAAGCACATCGTCTTGGTCAAGCTCGTGTATCTCGATTTTAGTATCGATCAGTACATCACCGCCTAACTCATGCAAAGCAATGGTTAAATAACCCCGCCCCAAACGCATTGACAAAAATTGCCAGCCTTCATTATTGACCTGCAAACCGACAGCAGGTCGACCACGACTCGTCGCTTCTTGTACTGTCGTTTCATGAATCAAGTGCGCTTCAATTAATTCTCGAGTGATTTTGGTGATACTAGCAGGAGCAAGCTCACTCTGCTTGGACAAATCAATTCGAGAAATAGGACCTTTTAGGTCAATTAGTTTATATACACGACCAGCATTGACCTGTTTGATATGATCAATATGGCCCGGTTGAGCCATGTACATCTTGCACTCCGAAATTCTATAACGGGACAATTTTTTTACTTTGCGAACTAATTGTGAAGTGAATTAATAAATCCCCGTGACAAGCATCACGTATAAACCTGTTTGTTTGTGTATTCAATCAAATAACGAAGAATCTACTCCTGTTAAATTGTTTGAAAAATAACTTATTTTTATTCACTAAATTATGAAGTAGTGCCTTTAAAGCAGCGCATTTTTATCAATAAGGCCATTGCCTGTCGAATATCTGTCTGTTTTACCGGGGTTACTCTTAATGTAAACATTCTGTGCATATACTTATATTCAAATAGCTTTAAGGTGTGGGCTCAGCAACGAGGCTAACCTTGAGAGCGATTGCGTAAAGTAAGGATAGAGTTCAAGTTACCTTTACACACACATTCATCGGAGAATCTATGACTTCCAAATTAAGACGAACAAAAATTGTCACTACGCTGGGTCCTTCAACGGATAAGGACAATATACTTGAGGAGATCATCAAAGCCGGTGCAAACGTTGTCCGTATGAATTTTTCACATGGAACCAGTGAAGACCACATTCAACGTGCGAACAAAGTCCGTACCATTGCAGCAAGACTTGGGCGTCAGGTTGCAATTCTTGGTGACTTACAAGGCCCTAAAATCCGTGTATCAACGTTTAAAGACGGCCAAGTCATTTTGAATGTGGGCGATAAATTCACATTAGATAGTGATTTACCAAAAGGTGAAGGCAATCAAGAATCTGTAGGGTTAGATTATAAAGAACTACCGCAAGATGTTTCACCAAATGACATTTTATTACTCGATGATGGACGCGTTCAGCTGCAAGTTACCAAAGTAGAGGGTAATAAAGTTCATACCCGTGTGATTGTCGGTGGTCCACTGTCCAACAATAAAGGGATCAACAAAAAAGGCGGCGGATTGTCAGCCGATGCGCTCACAGAGAAAGATAAAGCCGACATTCTTACCGCCGCAGCAATTCAAGTAGACTACCTTGCTATTTCATTCCCGCGTAACGGCGAAGACATGCATTACGCTCGACGCTTAGCCAGAGATGCAGGCCTTGAAGCCATGTTAGTGGCTAAAGTCGAACGAGCAGAAACCGTCGCGACCAATGAGTCTATTGACGACATTATTCTCGCATCCGATGTGGTGATGGTTGCACGTGGTGACCTTGGTGTAGAAATCGGTGACCCTGAGCTCATAGGTGTCCAGAAAAAACTGATTCGCCGCGCACGCAGTTTAAACCGTATCGTGATTACTGCGACACAAATGATGGAGTCCATGATTACTAGCCCAATGCCAACGCGTGCTGAAGTGATGGATGTGGCCAATGCGGTTCTAGACGGCACTGACGCGGTGATGCTTTCTGGAGAGACCGCTGCAGGTAAATATCCTGTAGAAACGGTCAAATCCATGGCCGAAGTATGTGTGGGGGCAGAAAAAATGTCGGAGGCAAGTCTATCAACCTATCGCTTAGATAGAACCTTCGAAACCGCTGAAGAAACCATCGCAATGGCAACCATGTACTCTGCGAATCACATGGAAGGAATTAAAGCGATGATCTCGTTAACTGAGTCCGGCAGGACTGCGTTGATGATGTCTCGCTTAAGCTCTGGCTTGCCAATATTTGCCTTATCACGGAATGAATCGACACTAAATCGAGCAGCATTATACCGAGGCGTGACACCTGTATATTTCGAGTCAAAAAGTGATGCGGGTTTACCAACGGCTCAAGCAGCGATTACTAGCCTTAAAGAGCAAGGGTTCTTGCACAAAGGTGATTTAGTCATTATTACTCAAGGCGATGTAATGGATGTTGTGGGCTCAACCAACTGCATGCGCATTCTACAAGCGTAGTCGTTATACCTAACCGGAGTTAACCACAAGAACCCGCAAATAAGGCTCCGAAAATGGAGCCTTATTTATATGCTTTGTATATTGCGCACATCGTGAACGTAAGAAGGTTTATGCACTCTCTCTACCATCAATTTCAACATCCAGCTGGTCATAGAGTTGAACTAGGTTAAACCCAGCTTGAAGCCCAAGTTGATAGTCATGCTCTAGTGACTCTTGGTCACTTAACAAAGAAGAAGAACGAAGTCCCTCTTTAGGCGCAACTTGTAAAATAAAAGTGTCGTCAGGTGGAGCAGATATAAAGGCCTGAGTGAGCTCAAATGTTTGATAATGAATCATCAGCATGTCGGCTAAACCTGAATCAAAATTCTCACCAATCAGATGACTTAAACGATACAAGTTATCGGCACCGAACAACCAACGACCTCCATTTAACAGCATTTTCCCTGCAAGCTTCGATTGATGTGCTGCATTAATTTTTTGTTGGAAGAACGACGCCCAATCCAGCTTCCACTGATTCACTTTTTGCTGCCATGATTGCTGTACTGAGTTGATAGACTCCCGATACCATTCGACAGGCACATCCCCCACTTCACTTTGGGCTCTCGCTTCAATCTCTGAAAACGGCTCTGTGCGAATGACAATAATGTTGCGAGCATTCTGACGCCACGCTTCTTGTACAGGGATAGAGGCAGACACGCCGCCATCCACAAACTTATTGCCATTTACGTCGACAGGTCCGTGGTACAACTTGGGAATCGCACATGTCGCTAGCATAGTGTTAAACCACGAGTCATCCAAGATTGGTAGATATTGATCTGATAGCGTCTCTATATTCGTTACCGCAGCAAACGCTCCTCGTTTTCCCAATGCACTGCGACCTAAATCAAGGTCAAGCTTGTATGGGAAATCTTGAATCCGTTCTAATGCCCACTCTAAACCTAAGTACTGCTGCTTTCGGATATAGCGAAACAGATTAAAAAATTCAGGAGACGTTGTCAGCTCGGTAATAAAAGCTTTGCCCATGCCATGTTGACGACACAAGTAAGAACATAAGTTGAGTGCTCCGGCAGAGGTGCCATAGAATTCATCGAAAGGATCGAAGTTGGAAAGTAAAAAGGCGTCTAAAACGCCAGCGGTAAAAATCCCTCTCTGCCCTCCACCTTGCGTGACTAAAGCAGTTTTACCATGCCTAAAGTGCTCATAAACTTTTACATCAAGCTCTGCATGGCTTTCTGTGATTATACCGCTGTTACGTATCATAGGCTCACGCCATTTTGTTAAAACGTTTGGTAAAAGTGGTTATCTTAAGCTGTTGTAATAGCAATGATGCCAAATGACAAAAGCACTGCAAAAACAGTCACCACAATGATTAATGCGGATTTTAGATCGTGTTCCATAAACACCTCCTTAATATGTAACAAATTAATAACACCGGTGTGAAATATGTTCAAGATTTGCTTAATTTAGTCGCGCAATTTTGACTAACCCATCACAATTAGCTTAGTCATAATAAGGAGATAGGGCATGAACCAAAAACTCAGCTGGCTAGTAGGAATCATGATGATGAGTACTGCTATCAATGCACAAGCGAATATCATCGTTACGCCATACATAGGCTATACAGGAGGCGGCCAAGTAGAGGATGAAAGTGGTAATACATACGCTCTCGACCCCGCAGTGAATTACGCTCTTTCAGTCGAGACTCCCTTAGAAAAAGGAAGGATCGGATTGTTTTACTCCAATCAATCGACGGAACTTGAAAAGCTGTCCAACTCGGCAGATATACATTATCTGCACTTCCAAAGCAGCATGTACTATCCTGTCGCAGAAAATTGGCAAACCTATATCGGTGTAGGTTTGGGCGCTTCTTATGCCGAGGTGGATTGGGTAGACAAAAAATACGGATTTTCGGCTAGCGCTTTTGCAGGGCTGGAATATGAATTTTCAAAGAACTTTGCATTAACGGCCCAACTGAGATGGTTAGGAACGGTCGTTGATAACGATACATCTGGCGCCTGTACTCTACCTAATGACGGCTCAAACTGTATCATTAAGTTCGATACTGATTGGATGAACCAATTCCAATCAAATGTCGGTTTTAGTTTCCGCTTCTAATTTTTATGCATGTTCCTTTGTAGGACTCGTCACAAAGAACGCTGAACGAGTCCTGCACAGAGCCGATAAAGGATATCGTCTAAACACCATTGTTTGGCAAAGTAACGAAGCATCATCTAGATAGGTGCACAAAAGATAGCCGTACGCCCTAATTCATCAAAATAGTCTTAAACACCAAAGCAATTATTAGATCCCAGTTATTTATTCCAGACAAACAACCAACCAACCACACAAAACCACAATCAAACTCAAATTTAACAAGATTAAAACCAGACAACGCATCTGAATTAACATTTAGATTCTATTGCGCTAAGTATTATTAGAAGTTAGTCTGATCAGTGAAAACAGATAAATATTTCAGTTTTATCAAACACACATCAAAATTTTAAGATTAATAATCTACTTTCTCTTACAGTAGCCAGAATATAGCTCTATAAAATTATAAGAAGTTAGAATTAAGGATAGAAAAGCTGATGGATAACAGCGGTCCTTTCTTCCAACTGTTTGCGCAATTATTACTGTGTTACGTAGAGAGCTTCATTCCTCAGGGAGTCTTATAGGAGTCAAATATGAAGCGAGAACAATGGGGATCCCGGGCGGGATTCATCTTAGCAGCAGTTGGGTCTGCTATCGGTTTGGGAAACATTTGGCGTTTCCCATACATGGCCTATGAAAACGGTGGCGGCGCATTTTTTATTCCTTACATTTTTGCCATGATCACTGCCGGTATTCCATTTATGATCCTTGAGTTCAGTATGGGACAAAAATACCGAGGCTCGGCACCAAAAACACTTGCGAAAATTCATTCTAAATTTGAATGGCTTGGCTGGTTCCAAGTTGGTGTGGCTGCAGTTATTGCCGTTTACTATGTGGCTGTTATCGGTTGGTCGATTTCTTACTTTGGGTTGTCGTTCACTCAAGGTTGGGGAACCGATACCAACGCATTTTTCTTTAGTGAATACCTAAAGCTAGGTGACAACTCACCAACAGACTTAGGCAGTATTCAATGGAAGATTGCTTTATCCATGGTAATTGCTTGGGCAATTACTTACACCGCCATTGCCAAAGGCGTGAAATCAGGAATTGAACGAGCATCTAAAATTATGATGCCAATCCTATTCTTGATGGTGATTTTCTTAATCGGACGTATGATTTTCTTGCCAGGAGCTCTAGATGGCGTGAACTACATGTTCGAACCCGATTTCAGCAAAATTTGGGATGTGAAAGTATGGGCAGCGGCATATGGTCAGATCTTCTTTACGCTAAGTATCGGCTTCGCCATCATGCTAGCTTACTCTAGCTACCTACCAGAAAAGTCGGACATAACGAATAACGCGTTTATGACCGTGTTGATCAACTGTGGCTTCTCGATCCTAGCCGGCATCATGATCTTCTCAGTATTGGGTTACATGGCTCAAGAGCAAGGTAAGCCGTTAACAGAGGTGGTATCTGCAGGCGTTGGCTTGGCTTTTGTTACTTTACCTGCGGCAATTAACCTACTACCTGCCCCATATATTCTTGGTCCACTGTTCTTCTTTGCACTGGTGGTTGCTGGTCTAAGTTCGCATATTTCAATTATGGAAGCCGTAACTTCAGCCACTATCGACAAGCTGAAGTGGAGCCGTAAAAAAGCTGCAAATGTTGTGATTGGTATTGGCTTCGTTGTCTCTATGGCGTTTGCTACCAATGGCGGTCTGCTGCTACTCGATCTAGTAGACCACTTTGCAAACAACGTTGGCATCATGGTTGGTGGTCTGGTTGAGATTGTCTTGATGGCGTGGCTATTGAAGCGCGTGCCAGAAGTACGTAATTACGTTAACGAGCGCTCTGATTTCTCTGTTGGTCAATGGTTCGAGATCTGCTTACGCTTCGTTACACCAATCATGCTCGCCATTATCTTAGCGACCAAGCTATACGCCCTAATTACTGAAGGCTACGGTGGCTATGATCTAACTTTAGGCTGGGCACTTATCGCCGCACTCTTTATCTTTGGTCTAGTGATCAACGCAGTGAACCGCAAGGAGACAGCAAAATGACAATCAGCGCAATTATTATGATGGTTATTGGTTTAGGTATCACTTGGGGCGGCGCTGCCGTTTGCATCAAGCGAGCCATGGATAAACAATAAAACGTTAAGTTCCATATAAAAAAACGCCGGTAGTTACCGGCGTTTTTTTGTACATACTTTAGTTCAATTCTAGAAACTGTACTTGATGCCAACGGCGCCGCCAAGTTGCAAGTCAGCACCTTTGTAAAGATCTAGCTCTGGGTGTATTTGACCATAAAGGTCCCAGCCGCGTGATAAATCCCAGTTCACACCAAGTGGTACTCTCACACCAAACTCGTCATCCCATTCATACCAGCCACCAACGCCGACATACCAAGTCACAGGCATGTTTTGATCGAATGTTCCACGCTTAGCGATGTAATCAAACGCCATACCATCGTTTCCGATAATGCCACGATATTTGTTATCTAACTCTACAACAACACTTAATTGTTGATCGACAGCCATACCAACTGATAGATCCGTTGGTTCGCTTGCCGCCATTGCCGTACTAGAAACTAGTCCCAAAACTAAAATGAATTTGTTCTTCATACACGTTATCAATTATTCAAAAAAACATTATTCGCTATTCAAACATAATGGCGTATCAATATGTCAACGATGGGTAAGCTCGATGTATGAAAAAGCTGACAAAAGTAAAGATGAGTTTAGGATCACACTAAAAAGGAACTGTCAGTTAATAAAATAGGAACTAAAAAAAGGAGGCCGAAGCCTCCTTTTATGCATTACTATGAATGATTGCGATTAACCGTGGTTACGAATCCACTCATCCATTTCAGTTTTTAGGTTATCAGACTTAGTACCGAAGATAGCCTGTACACCACCAGCTACAACTACAACACCAGCAGCGCCTAGTTGTTTTAGCTTGTCTTGGTCAACAGCTGCTGTATCTGCAACTGCTACACGTAGACGTGTGATACATGCATCTAGACCAGTAATGTTAGCTTTACCGCCAAACGCTGCAACCAGTTCACCGCCCATATCAGAGCCAGAAGTTACAGCTGCACTTTCCGTTTCATCTTCACGGCCAGGTGTTTTTAGATCAAGCGCTGTGATTACACCACGGAACACTACGTAGTAAATTACTGCGTAAACTAGACCAACGGCAATCATTAGCACCATCTTCTGAGCGTTACCAGATAGAACTAGGAAGTCGATCAGACCGTGAGAGAAAGAAGTACCGTGTACAAAGCCTAGAGTGTTCGAAACGATGTATGCAGAACCAGCTAGTAGAGCGTGGATACCGTATAGTAGTGGAGCAACGAATAGGAATGAGAATTCGATTGGCTCAGTAATACCAGTTAGGAATGAAGTCAGTGCAGCTGACGCCATGATACCCATTACTTTTGCACGGTTTTCTGGTTTAGCACAATGAGCAATTGCGATTGCTGCAGCTGGTAGACCGAACATCTTGAACATGTAACCACCCGCTAGCTGACCGAAGCCATTACCAGCAGCACGAGATGCTTCATCAGCAACTAGGTAACAAGTTAGTACACCATTTTGAGCTTCACCGGCAGCGTTAACACAGGAACCTGCTTCGAAGAAGAACGGTACGTTCCATACGTGGTGTAGACCGAATGGGATTAGAGAACGCTCAACAACACCGTAGATACCGAATGCTAGCTGTGGGTTTTGGTGTGCAGCCCAATCAGAGAATGCAGAAATTGCACCGCCAATTGGTGGCCAGATAACAGAAAGGATAACACCTAGGATGATCGCAGCAAAACCAGTGATGATTGGCACTGCGCGCTTACCAGCGAAGAAGCCAAGGTACTCTGGAAGTTGGATTTTGAAGAAACGGTTGAATGCCCAAGCAGCCACACCACCGACAAGGATACCACCTAGTACACCTGTATCGATTTTCTCAACACCCATAACGCCCGCCATTACACCTAGCGTTGCCGTCATGATGCCGTAACCAACGATAGCTGCAAGACCTGCAACACCGTCGTTGTTAGTGAAGCCTAGAGCTACACCTACTGCAAATAGAAGTGCCATTTGGCCGAATACTGAACCACCAGCTTGTTCCATAAGATTAGAAACGATCTCTGGAATAAAGCTTAGATGGGCAGCACCCACACCTAATAAAATACCTGCAACTGGTAAAACTGATACTGGAAGCATCAGAGCCTTACCAACTTTTTGCAGGTTAGCAAAAAGGTTCTTAAACATGTTTATGCTCCTGATAAATTTATAAGTATTATTTGGGCACTAACGGCACACCCCCGTAGCCTAAAGGTTAGCACCCAATGAAAATGTAACCACAACTGCATTATATTTTCCGGCTCTAAATATATATTGATGACCCTCAAACTTTCCACACAGTTACGAAATTTAGTTTCAAAACAAGTCTTGGATCACACCCAAAAACAGCCGATGAAAAGGTTTGCATTGCACTTATATTACTGTTTTATAAAGAATTAATTATTTATATAATTAATTTTAAGGCGTAAATAAAATACGCCTCAATGTTATTTTTAGTAACAAAATTACATTTGTGATTTTTGAATGTTATTAAATCAACATTTTTAGTAAACATTAAACTCGTGAGCGTATCTGTTGTTTTTATCAACAAAAAAGGAGCCTAAGCTCCTTTTTTATGCTCTTATTATTTTTTCATCGCAAAAAAAGATCTCGGAAGTTTTCGGTGGTTTTTTGTGCCACTTCAGAAAGAGAGCACGATTTGAGTTGCGCAATATAAGAAGCGACTTCGACAACGTAAGCGGGTTGATTCTCTTTGCCACGATGAGGGACAGGAGCCAAGTAAGGAGAATCTGTCTCAATAAGAAGCTTCTCTAAAGGTAGAGTCTTCACCACTTCTTTTAACTCTGTAGCTTGACGGAAAGTAACAATCCCCGAGATAGAAATATAAAACCCCAGCTCCAGTGCAGCTTCAGCAAATGGAAGATCTTCTGTAAAACAGTGGATAACACCACCACATTTCTCTGCCCCACCCTTACGCAAAATATCTAGAGTATCCGCACGTGCGTTTCTGGTATGGATAATTAAAGGTTTGTTGAGCTCCACTGCAAGATCAACGTGTTGCTCAAAGCGCTCTTTCTGTAACGCGGCCGTTTCGGGCTTGTAATGATAATCTAAACCCGTTTCGCCAATAGCGACGACTTTTGCATTCGACGCATGGTGGCGCAATACGTCCATCGAAAAGTCGCTTTCAACATCAAGTGGGTGCACACCGCACGAAGCATAAACATTGTCATAAGGCTCGATCATTTCCATCATTTTCGGGAAAGAATCCAGCGTTACTCCAACAGAAAGTAGTTCAGTTACGTTTGCTTGTTTAGCTTTGTTAATAACGTCTTCCACATTGATGTGGAGATCGTCGTAATTCAATTTGTCTAAATGACAATGAGAATCTACGAACATAATGCCTCTCGTGATTCAATTAACCAATTCATTGATAGTAGCTCAAGGTTCAGGCCAGGAAAGGCTTGCACCTGAGCTTTCAGGTTCATCAGCGCCTTCGCTGATGAGTACAAACCGTTATAGTTGTCCGGTTGAAACTTTGTCGCGCCCGGAAGCATTTGAGCTTCTGATACACCAAACTGCGCTTTCTGAGCATCTGTCAGTAAATACCATGCCCAGTCTAGTGATTGCTCTGAGTGTTTAGCGATTAAAGAAGCACACTCAGAAACGTCTGAAACAGGCGAAGAGATTGCCTTAATAAAACTGCGTTCAAAAGCCAAGTAAGCTTCGAGATCGCCATTATTTAACGCATCCAATGTTTTTATTGGAGAGCCCATATTCAGTTTTAAGGCATAAGCAGGAACTTGCTTCGCCCCTTGTTCGTGCATCCATTGCATCGCTTGTTCCGCTGACGGAGGCGCAACAACCCAGTGTTGGCAACGGCTACGAATCGTTGGGAGCAGACGCTCCTGATTGTGGGTAACGAGCAAAAACAAGCACTTTGCCCCAGGCTCTTCTAGCGTCTTTAACAGCGCATTCGATGCCGACTCGTTCATAGAGTCCGCCGGTTCTATTACAAATAGGCGGTAACCATTAAGCTGAGATGATTCCTGAGCAAGACGGTTACAAGCGCGAATTTGGTCCACCGTTATCGCCTTTCCTTCTTTCTCTGGCTTGATCCAGTGTAAATCAGGGTGGTTTTGAGATTGATTTAGCTGGCAGCTATGACAAAAACCGCATGCTTCACTCGCGTAATTTTGGCAAAGAAGTGCTTGGCTAAAAAACTCGATAAGTTTTTCGATGCCCAAGCCCTGCTCGCTTTGTAATAAAAGCGCACCTGGTATTCTGTCCGACTCTAACCCTACTTTGAGGTTATCCCATATTGGCTGTAGCCATGGATAATCATTTAACATGAGTCACCTAAATTTACGTTTCACTTATTGACGAGCTAGCCACTCGCTTAGAGCGTCCCGAATATCACGCGACACGCCTTCAATCGTCTGTTCTGCGTTAATGATAACGATGGAAGGATCGGCATGAGCAATCTCCAAATAACGCTCACGTGTACGCTCGAAGAAACTAATATCCATCTTCTCTATACGATCTAACTCACCACGCCCACGTGCACGCTCAAGCCCAACACGAGGGTCAATATCCATATAGAGAGTGAGAGCAGGTTTAAAATCACCAAGCGTTGTATCCCGGAGATTTTTCATTAACGATGCGTCAATCTGACGGCCACCACCTTGATAAGCTTGCGACGACATATCGTGTCGGTCACCAACCACCCACTGACCGTTTTCCAAAGCTGGTTTGATCACGTTCTCAACCAACTGAACACGTGCAGCGTACAGAAGAAGCAACTCCGTCATGTCCTTAAGTTCTTCGCCTTCGTGCTCTTCTTTCACCAGAGCGCGCATTTTTTCTGCTAGCGGTGTGCCTCCTGGCTCACGGGTATTTACGATATCCTCAATACCGGCCGCTTTTAGCGTATCTAAAACGGTTTTAATCGCAGTGCTTTTACCCGCGCCTTCTAGGCCTTCAACGACAATAAAGTTTGCTTTCATCATTTGTTCTTTCTTAGTTCTCTTAAATAGGCACGAACAGCACGGTTGTGCTCAGCAAGGGATTTCGAGAATACATGTCCGCCCTTTCCACTTGCTACAAAATATAAATAGTTGCTGCTTTCTGGATTCAAAGCCGCTTCAATGGAAGCTTCACCAGCCATCGCAATCGGTGTTGGTGGCAAACCATTGATGGTATAGGTGTTATATGGTGTCGGCGTACGCAAATCTTTCTTACGAATGTTGCCATCGTAGGCGTCACCCATCCCATAAATAACTGTCGGATCAGTTTGTAACCGCATACGTTTGTTCAATCGGTTGATAAACACAGAAGCGACGCGCTCACGCTCAGAATCAATAGCCGTCTCTTTCTCGATGATAGACGCGAGAATCAAGGCTTCATATTTATCCTGTAATGGCAGCTTTTCTTGACGAGCTTCCCAGCTAGCGTCCAGTATTTTATTGAGTTTTCGATGCGCTCGTTTTAATAACTGGCTTTCACTCGCACCCGCTGTGTAATGGTAGGTTTCTGCTAAAAACAACCCTTCTAGCTTTTCTCTCTCAATTCCGAGCTTCGCAGCCATTTCTTTTTCTGAAAGATCGGTTAAATCATGCTTTAAATAAGGAGCACTTTTTAGTTGATCTACCCATTCAGAAAAGCGGCTGCCTTCAACAAAAGTGATCGCAAACTGGTATTCTTTTCCAGTATTCAGATGCTCCAATGTTTGCGAAAGTGACATACCAGGCTCAAGTTGGTAAGTACCCGCTCGCACTTGCAACAATTCTGGATATAAGTGAGGAATTAAACGGATGTACTCCGATGTTTCAATCACCTTATCTTCAACTAAGGCGCGCATGACATGATGAAAGCTTGTACCACTTTCTACAGTAAACAGCTGAGGTTGTTCCAATAGAATAGGCTTTTCAACGTATTGTTTAGCCTGTGAAATTATATAAAAAACAGCTGCTGCGCCTATCACTGCGATCAGCACAACAAAAGCCAACAGTTTTTTAATCACGTAGTTAAATTCCCTTGCAGTCGTTGAGTCAATTTTCCTATCGGAAATATAGTCTTAGAGTTCGATGTCACTATGCTGCGAATAGGTGCGACACCTAATATTGAGTTACACATGAAAGCCTCGTCAGCACTCAGCAAATCTGGAAGTATAAAACGCCCCTCGATGACTTCAATATGACTTACTTTTAGTAACTCAAGCACCTTACGACGCATTACGCCCGTAACGCCTGATAAGGTCAGCTCCGGCGTAAATACTTTATTACCTTTAACCCAAAAAAGGTTGGCCATTGTAGTTTCAATGACATGGTTTTGCACATTTAACGTTATTGCATCTGCAAACTCTGTATTGTCGATTTCAGCCTTGGCGAGAATCTGCTCTAAACGGTTGTTGTGCTTATGTCCCGCAAGTAAAGGTTGAATCCCTAGACGAGTATTACAAACGCCCAAGTCCACACCTTGTTCTTGCCAAGATGAATAATGAGAAGGAAACGCAAAATTGGAAATCGTCACGATAGGGCTTTCAATCCCATTAGGGCTATACCCTCGCCCGCCAATACCGCGGCTAACGTGAATCTTCACCCCCGCTCGTGCGTCAGATAAAACCGCTTTGCTTGCCCAATCATGCACAACTTTCCAGTCAGGTGAAGAGATCTTCAAAGCGTCAAGGCAAGCACTCATGCGCTCAGTATGTTCCTGCCAGTAAACCAACTCTCCATTTTGGGTCAGGATGGTGGTAAAGCCTCCATCACCGTATTGGAATGAGCGATCACCTAGCTCTACATGCGTTTGCGGAACTCCATTTACCCAAAACATTCACGTACCTTCAAATTAGCAGACAACAAATAAAACAAAACGGCTCAATGCTAAGCATCGAGCCGTTAGAATACAAGTTTCGCTTATCTAAATTAGGTTAGATAGTGTTACTCAGCGAACTTCTTGAAGATCAAAGAACCGTTTGTACCACCAAAGCCAAACGAGTTACAGATAGCGTACTCCATACCTTCAACTTTGCGCGCTGTATGCGGCACAAGGTCGATGTCTAGACCTTCTTCTGGATCATCAAGGTTAATGGTTGGCGGAACAATTTGGTCAACCAAAGACATAACCGTGATAATTGCTTCAACAGAGCCAGCAGCACCTAATAGGTGACCCGTCATCGACTTAGTTGAAGATACAAGAACTTGCTTCGCACCTTCTTCACCAAGAGCACGTTTCACGCCTTTGATTTCTGCAACATCACCAGCAGGAGTAGAAGTACCGTGAGCATTCACATAACCTACTTGAGTACCTGTGATGTTAGCGTCACGCATCGCCGCTTCCATCGCAAGTGCACCACCAGAGCCATCTTCGCTTGGAGATGTCATGTGGTAAGCATCACCAGACATACCAAAACCAACCAGTTCTGCGTAAATCTTCGCGCCACGTGCTTTCGCGTGTTCGTACTCTTCAAGCACCATCATGCCAGCACCATCACCTAGAACAAAACCATCACGGCCTTTATCCCATGGGCGAGACGCTTTTTGAGGCTCGTCATTACGAGTAGATAGCGCTTTAGCTGCACCGAAGCCAGCCATGCCAAGAGGCGTAGAAGCTTTTTCTGCACCACCAGCAACCATCGCATCTGCATCGCCGTAGGCAATCATACGTGCTGCATGGCCGATATTATGCAGGCCAGTAGTACATGCGGTAGAAATCGCGATATTTGGACCACGAAGACCACGCATGATAGATAGGTTACCTGCAACCATGTTTACAATGGTCGAAGGAACAAAAAATGGGCTAACTTTGCGAGGGCCTTTGTCTACTAATGCGGTATGGCCAGTTTCGATAAGGTCAAGACCGCCAATGCCTGAGCCGATAGCAACACCAACTCGAGCCGCATTTTCTTCGGTAATTTGTAAGCCAGAGTTATCAAGAGCTTGAATACCCGCTGCAATGCCGTACTGGATGAAAAGGTCCATCTTACGAGCATCTTTTTTAGACATGTACTCTGTGCAATCGAAATCTTTAACAAGACCTGCAAAACGAGTTGAGAAGTTCGTAGTATCAAAGTGCTCGATATTTACGATACCACTTTGACCTTCTAGCAGGGCTTTCCAAGATGATTCTACTGTGTTGCCTACCGGTGACAACATACCCATGCCAGTGACAACTACACGACGCTTGGACACGATATAATTCTCCGGGAATTGAATATTTCTATGAGAGGATAGAAGAAGTTAGAAAGAACACAGGCGGTCTAGGAGACCGCCTGGGAAAGCTAATTACTGAGCGCTGTTTACGTAGTCGATTGCAGCTTGAACAGTAGTGATCTTCTCAGCTTCTTCGTCAGGAATCTCAGTGTCGAATTCCTCTTCTAGAGCCATAACTAGTTCTACAGTGTCTAGAGAATCAGCACCTAGATCGTCAACGAAAGAAGCTTCGTTTTTAACTTCTGCTTCGTCTACACCTAGCTGTTCAACAATGATTTTCTTTACGCGTTCTTCGATGTTGCTCATTTTTCTTTTCCTTTACAGATTTCGCCTAATGCGATGATTCCGTAGTTTATTCGAACTATTGAAAGTTGCAAGGGGGTCCTTGCTGGTCAAACCACAAAATTAGCGAATTTAACCGAATTTCAATACATTTTTGACTTAAATCATGCACAAATCTTGCGCATAAGCATGACAAGTTCATGACAGTTAACTGCAACTATAGGCTATTTTTCACAATGTAAAATAGCTTATTTTGCATAAACTGTCGCATTAAACCATGTACATGCCACCATTTACATGCAAAGTTTCACCAGTAATGTACGCTGCTTCAGGAGAAGCAAGGAAAACTACTGCTGATGCAATTTCACGTGGGTCACCTAAACGACCTGCTGGCACGTTCGACAAAGTTGCCGCACGTTGGTCATCATTTAGTGCCTTAGTCATGTCAGTTTCGATGAAACCAGGAGCAACAGTGTTCACTGTTACACCACGAGACGCAACTTCACGAGCCATTGATTTAGTAAAACCAATCACGCCCGCTTTCGCTGCTGCGTAGTTAGTTTGACCTGCGTTACCCATGGTACCAACAACAGAGCCTACGTTGATGATACGACCCGCACGTTTTTTCATCATGCCGCGTAAAACCGCTTTAGACATGCGGTAGATTGGCGTTAGGTTGGTATCGATGATGTCGTTCCACTCATCATCTTTCATGCGCATCAATAGGTTGTCACGAGTAATACCAGCGTTATTCACCAGAATATCGATCACACCAAATTCTTCGTTGATCGTTTTTAATGTCGCTTCGATAGACTCGACATCAGTCACGTTAAGCGCTAAGCCTTTACCGTTATCACCAAGATACTCGCTGATAGCAGCCGCACCACTTTCAGAAGTAGCAGTACCGATAACCGTAGCACCTCGCTCGACAAGAAGTTCCGCGATCGCGCGGCCAATACCACGGCTTGCGCCGGTAACTAGCGCGATCTTACCTTCTAGATTCATCATGTTGTGTTTCCTTTTCTTATCGCAAATTTATCGCTTGATGGATTACTTCGCAGCGTCTAGCGATGCGATATCATTCACTGCTGCTGCAGTTAGCGTTTTCACGATACGTTTTGTTAGACCTGTTAAAACTTTACCAGGACCAAGCTCAAGAAGATTTTCTACGCCTTGTTCGTGCATCAGTTCAACTGTTTCAGTCCAACGAACTGGGCTATGTAGCTGACGAACAAGCGCATCTTTGATTTTTGCAGGATCTGTCTCAGCAACCACATCAACGTTGTTGATAACTGGCAGCTGTGGTGAGTTAAATTCGATAGACTCAAGAGCTACAGCAAGTTTTTCCGCTGCTGGCTTCATAAGTGCACAGTGTGAAGGTACTGAAACAGGAAGAGGAAGCGCACGCTTCGCACCGGCTTCTTTACATAGCGCACCAGCTCGCTCTACTGCGTCTTTGCTACCAGCGATAACGACTTGACCAGGCGAGTTAAAGTTTACTGGAGAGACCACTTCGCCTTGCGCTGCGTCTTCACACGCTTTTGCAATCGCATCATCAGCCAAACCGATAATCGCGTACATTGCGCCAGTACCAGCTGGTACTGCTTCTTGCATAAGTTGACCACGTAATTCAACCAGCTTGATGGCTTCTTTAAAGTCAATAACACCCGCACATACAAGTGCTGAGTACTCACCTAGGCTGTGACCGGCTAGGTTTGCTGGTTGCTCTAAGCCAAGTTCCTGCCATACACGCCAGATTGCAACAGATGAAGCTAGCAAAGCTGGTTGAGTACGGAAAGTCTCGTTTAAATCTTCTGCAGGTCCATTTTGAACAAGCGCCCATAGATCGTAACCTAGTGCGTCAGATGCTTCTGCAAATGTTTGTTTTACTACGTCATATTGTTCGCCTAGTTCTGCAAGCATACCTACAGCTTGAGAACCTTGACCTGGAAATACGATAGCAAACTTGCTCATGTTGTTTTCCTTTAAGCAAAGTAAAAAGAAATAAGATGCACCAAGTGCACCTTAAATTTTGAATTCTTGTGAAACTTAGAACTTCACAAGGGCCGAGCCCCAAGTGAATCCGCCGCCAAACGCTTCAAGAAGCAGAGTTTGACCGCGTTTAATACGACCATCACGTACCGCTTCATCTAGTGCTGTTGGCACAGTTGCAGCTGATGTGTTGCCGTGTTTATCAAGTGTAATCACGACTTGGTCTAGTGACATCGAAAGTTTCTTCGCTGTTGCTGAAATAATGCGGTAGTTCGCTTGGTGCGGCACTAGCCAGTCTAGTTCAGACTTATGCATGTTGTTGGCTTCAAGCGTATCTTTTACTAGTTTCGATAGCTGAGTTACAGCGACTTTGAATACTTCGTTCCCAGCCATATGAAGCCATTTATCCGCATCTTGCCCCCGCACAGGTACAGGTAGGCTTAGAAGCTCTCCGAATTGACCATCCGAGTATATGTGGGTAGAGATAATGCCAGGCTCTTGGCTAGCGCCTACGACAACGGCTCCGGCACCATCACCAAATAGGATGATGGTTGAACGGTCTGTCGGATCACACGTTTTAGACAAAGCATCTGAACCAATCACAAGTACGTTTTTGCACATACCAGATTTGATATGTTGGTCTGCAACAGATAATGCGTACACAAAACCAGAACAAGCAGCGGCTAAGTCAAAAGCTGGACAACCTTTAATGCCAAGCTTTGCCTGCACCTGACACGCAGATGAAGGGAAAGTATGGCTACTGCTCGTTGTGGCTACGATAATCAGGTCGATATCGTTTTTATCAATACCCGCCATATCGATAGCGTTTTCAGCTGCGTAGAATGCCATGTCTGCTACAGTTTCGTTTTCTGCAGCAATTCGACGCTCTTTAATACCCGTGCGAGCAACGATCCACTCATCACTTGTATCTACCATTTTCTCTAGATCTGCGTTTGTACGCACCTGAGATGGCAGGTAGCTGCCAGTACCTAAAATTTTGCTATACATGAAGACTAATAATGCCTCTCGAGTAAAACCGCTTCCAAACGATCGCTAATACGGCTTGGTACTTGTCGTTTGACCTCGTGTACTGCCTCGCCAAGTGCATTGACAATCGCAGATACATCCGCACTTCCATGGCTTTTTATGACAATGCCGCGCAATCCTAGCAAACTTGCGCCGTTATACTGGTCGGGGTTCAGTGTTTTTAGTTCATTAAACAGCCTAGAAAACAACTTTCTAGCTATCCAACCCTTTATCGTTGATGCCATTATGCTGGTTTTAATTTTTTCGATAAAAAGTTGAGCTGTTCCCTCACTGGCTTTTAAGCATACGTTGCCGACAAATCCATCACAAACAATGACGTCAGCAACATCATGCAAAATTTGATTACCTTCAATATAACCGACAAAGTTAATCGCATCGGTCTGAGAAAGCATTTCTGCGCAACGTTTGACTAAATCGTTACCTTTAATCTCTTCTGCGCCAATATTGAGTACAGCAACGCGAGGAGGACGACCCAAGTGTTCTTCAGCTAATGCACTGCCCATTACAGCAAATTGGAACAAGCTATCAGCATCGCACGATACATTCGCCCCCAGATCCAGCATCCAAGTACGCTTTCCGGTAATCGTCGGTAAAGCGGAAACTAAAGCAGGACGTTCAATGCCAGGAAGTAACTTAAGAATGAAACGCGATAGTGCCATTAATGCACCGGTGTTGCCACCACTAACACAAGCATCCGCTTTCTGCTCAGAAACCAAATCGATAGCCATACGCATAGAACTATTTTGGCTATTACGTAACGCCAATGAAGGTTTTTCTGAGTTCGAGATAACTTTCTCGCTGTGAAGAATAGTCAAGCGGGAACTGGTCGAGGTACCGAGTTGAGATAATTGAGACGTGATCAGAGATTGATCACCAATAAGAATCACTTTTAGCTCTGGGAAATGAGACAGTGCCTGCACGGCGGCAGGCACTGTTACGCGTGGACCGAAATCCCCGCCCATTGCATCAAGTGCAACGGTAATACTTTGCAAAGGTTCAACCTTACTTGTTGATAACCTTTTGACCACGGTAGTAACCTTCAGCAGTTACGTTGTGGCGTAGGTGAGTTTCACCAGAAGTCGCGTCTACAGATAGAGCAGCTGTAGTTAGCGCATCGTGTGAACGACGCATACCGCGCTTAGAACGAGTTTTACGGTTTTTCTGTACGGCCATTGACCCTACTCCTATACTATTGGGTTAAAAACCTGAAGAAGAATCGGCTACCACACCTATTACTTTTTCAGACTTTTCAAAACGTCGAATGGATTCGGTTTTTCTTCCTCAATTTCTTCAGGAATCTCACCAAAAACCATGTTATTTGAATCAACGCTACAATCCGCTTCATCGTGCATCGCAATTTGAGGTAATGCTAAGATGAACTCGTCTTCAACAAGTTGTATGAGGTCTAATTCACCATATTCATTTAGATCTACCAAATCATAAATTTCTGGTGCTTCCTGTTCTGTTTTCTCACCGTAGTAAGGAGTAGAAAGGAATTCAACTTCGCACTCATGTGCGAATACCTCATTACAACGCTGACACTCTAAATCGACTTCGATGTTAGCTTTACCAGAGATAACAACGAGTCGCTGTTCATCCATCCCAAATGACAATGAGACTTCTGCGTCGCGTTTTACGCCTTCAGTTGTTTCCACTAAGCGCTTGAAAAGACTAGCTTGGATGATGCCATCGTAATCCAATCGTTTCTGTGCAGCTTTAGCTGGGTCAACCGTTCGCGGTATTTTTACCTTTTGCATAGGGCGCGAATATTATCTTCCAAATCAAAATTAGTCAAAGAAAAAGGCAAAAAAGTTGTACTTTTTTACGCTTAACATACAGAGCATTAGCCAGAATCATTTTTGATCGATTATCCTATTGGAAATGCTCCCACGAATTGTAATTCAAAATGAAAAATTACCAACTGGTTTTAGCCTCAACTTCCCCTTTTCGTAAACAACTGCTTGAAAAGCTCTCACTACCATTCGTTTGTTTACCACCTGATTGCGATGAAACACCTTTTGACCAAGAAACGCCAACTGAACTTGTGCAGAGACTGGCCCAAGAGAAAGCAATATCTTGCCAGACGGATAAAGCAAGTTTAGTTATCGGCAGTGACCAAGTTTGTGTCATTAATGGTGAAATCGTTGGCAAGCCTTTAAATAGAGATAACGCGATAAATCAACTTTTGGCTCAAAGTGGAAAAGTCATCACTTTCTATACTGGTCTTGCGGTACATAACACCGTGACAAACCATACAGAAGTCGGCTTTGATTCTTTCGAGGTGCACTTTAGAGATTTAACGCTTGAACAAATCGAACGCTACGTCGACAGGGAAGAACCTTTTTACTGCGCAGGCAGCTTTAAAAGCGAAGGCATGGGAATTTGCTTGTTTACGAAATTAGTCGGTAAAGACCCGAACACACTTGTCGGACTACCATTGATTGATTTGATTGATATGTTGAATGTTCAAGGACTCGATGTCCTTTAACCCAAATACGATAAAAGGGAGCCACGGGCTCCCTTTTGCATCCGCGAGGAAAACATGGTTACGCGTTTCTTAAACCCGCCAACACTTTTTCTAGTTTCGGTTCCATCGGTGCGTTGATTTCCATCCACTCATCATTTGATGGGTGTTGGAACTTGATGTTTGCCGCGTGTAGGAACAAACGATCTAAACCAACTTGACCTGTGTAAGCATCAAAGCGACGATCACCGTAGCGATCATCCCAAGCGATTGGGTGACCAGTGTATTGCGTATGAACTCGTATTTGGTGAGTTCGACCAGTAATCGGACTCGCCTGAATCAATGTAGCTTGTTCGAACTTTTCCAAAATCTTAAAACGCGTTTCTGACGGCTTACCATTAGGGTTAACACGAACAATACTGTTCACTTCGTTTTTGAGCAGTGGCGCGTTCACAACCTTACAACTGCTTTTCCATTGCCCCATGACAAGAGCTAAGTAAAACTTCTTTACTGTCTTTTCACGAAACTGGGCTTGCAAGTGACGAAGTGCAGAACGCTTTTTAGCAACCAGCAAAATCCCTGAAGTATCACGGTCAATACGATGCACAAGTTCAAGAAAGCGAGCTTGAGGACGCAGAGCCCTAAGCGCTTCAATCGCACCAAACTTTAAACCACTGCCACCATGCACAGCGGTGCCAGATGGTTTGTTTAGAATCAACATATGGTCATCTTCGAAGATAATCATATTTTCCAACTCAGCGACTTTGTTAAGTTTCGTACTTGGTGCGACATCGTCATCTTTTTTCTCGACGGTCACCGGTGGAATACGAACGAGATCGCCTGCTTTTAACTTGTACTCTGCTTTTATACGCTTTTTATTTACGCGCACTTCGCCCTTACGCACAATTCGGTAAATCATGCTTTTAGGAATGTCTTTTAATTGGTTGCGCAAAAAATTATCAATGCGCTGACCCGCCATATCTTCGTCGATGTCGACGAACTGGACTTTTGTTCTTATTTCGTTCATGGGCGGTATTGTAAACTCAATTTCGTGCGACTTCACATTATTCTTGTCGTAAAAGAAACACTCGGTGGCACATACTGGTCTAAATTTCGCCAAGCTTTTGTTTAAATTATTAAAACTCTCAATCAAGTTCTCAATTTGTTTTCTGTCTTGAACAGTTTGCACATCTCAATTGCTTATGAAACAGCCAGTTATAAAATAGAAATTTTGAGTTTAGCGGCAAATTTTCTATCGTTTGCGTGAAAGCAGATTGCTGATAGCCACGCGCACTGCTATAGTTCACAGCTGCTAAGGAAGGTTTGGTTACATTTTATTCATTACCAATCATTTATCCTCAAGCAATGTGAGTAGATCGTTGAAGGTCGAGTGCAGCATTGGCGTGAGACACATCGAATTCAACACTCTTGCCACCCTACTCCTCGCATATTCACGTTGAGTACCTACCGCCCAAATAGCGGGTCACAAGTCTACGTTTCCAACAGAAACCACAAGAGGCTTGTGATGACTGAAGTGCCCGAGAGCATCCCCTTCCAGCCGGGAGGCTGCAAAATACAAGCCATGGGATCAGGCACCGTGAAAGAGCGAAAAAACAGTGGCAAGTCGACAAGAAAGATATAAAAGAAAAGACAACGAGAATTTTCAATGAAAAGAATGTTAATTAACGCAACTCAAAAAGAAGAGTTGCGTGTCGCTCTGGTTGATGGCCAGCGACTTTTCGATCTTGATATCGAGAGTCCAGGTCATGAATCTAAAAAAGCGAATATCTACAAAGGACGTATCACACGTATCGAACCAAGCTTAGAAGCCGCATTTGTTGATTACGGCGCCGAGCGTCACGGTTTCCTCCCTCTCAAAGAAATTGCCCGCGAATATTTCCCTGAAGGTTACACCTACCAAGGTCGTCCAAGCATCAAAGAAGTGCTAACGGAAGGCCAAGAAGTTATCGTTCAAGTGGAAAAAGAAGAACGTGGAAGCAAGGGCGCAGCTCTTACTACTTTCATTTCTCTTGCTGGTAGTTACCTTGTTCTGATGCCTAACAACCCTCGTGCTGGCGGTATTTCTCGTCGAATCGAAGGTGACGAGCGTACTCAACTAAAAGCCGCATTAAGTACTTTGGAACTGCCTCAGGGCATGGGCCTAATCGTACGTACTGCTGGCGTTGGCAAGAGTGCTGAAGAGCTTGAGTGGGATTTGAATGTACTACTTAACCACTGGGGTGCAATCAAAGGTGCAGCGGACTCTAACCCTGCTCCATTCTTAATCCACCAAGAAAGTAACGTTATCGTTCGTGCAATCCGTGACTATTTGCGTCGTGATATTGGCGAAATCTTAATTGATAGCAACACCATCTACGAACGTGCAAAAGAGCACATTCAATTGGTGCGCCCTGATTTCCTTAACCGCGTTAAGAAATATGAAGGCGAAGTTCCACTATTCAGCCACTACCAAATCGAAAGCCAAATTGAATCGGCTTTCCAACGTGAAGTGCGTCTGCCATCTGGTGGTTCTATTGTTATTGACCCGACTGAAGCACTAACGTCTATCGATATCAACTCTGCTCGTGCAACCAAGGGCGGCGATATTGAAGAAACAGCTCTAAACACGAACCTAGAAGCAGCCGACGAAATTGCTCGCCAATTACGTCTACGTGACTTGGGTGGCTTAGTGGTTATCGACTTTATCGATATGACCCCAGTTCGTCACCAACGAGAAGTAGAAAACCGTCTACGTGAAGCCGTTCGTCTTGATCGCGCTCGTGTACAAATCGGTCGTATTTCTCGCTTTGGTTTGTTGGAGATGTCACGCCAGCGCTTGAGCCCTTCTCTTGCAGAAGCAAGCCATCACATCTGTCCTCGCTGTAGCGGAACTGGTGTCGTTCGCGACAACGAATCTCTAGCACTTTCTGTACTTCGTTTAATTGAAGAGGAAGCGCTAAAAGACAACACAGCACAAGTACTTGCAGTCGTACCTGTGCCAATCGCCTCTTACTTATTGAACGAAAAACGTCGTTCAGTAAACCATATCGAACGCATTCAAGAAGTGAAAATTACGGTTGTTCCTAACTCTGATATGGAAACACCGCACTTTGAAGTTATCCGTGTTCGTGAAGGCGAAGAGTTCGATCTGATTTCTTACTTACTTCCTAAGAAACTGGAAGCAATGAAAGAAGCAGAAGGTAAAGAGCCAGCGGAAGTTGACGTAAAACCAAAACGAATTGAAGAGCCAGTTCTTAAAGGCTTTGCTGCTCCGTCTCAAACCGCACCTGCACCAGCAGCTAAACCAGCTCCTGAGGCGAAGAAGAAAGAACAAAACGTTGAACAAGAAGAGAAACCTGGATTGTTCAGCCGTCTGTTTAAAGCACTTGGTAGCTTCCTATTCGGTGGTTCTGAAGAAACAAAAGAAGAACAGAAACCTCAGGAAGAGAAAAAACCAAATCGCGATAATCGACGTAACAAACGTGATCGCAACGATCGTCGTCGCAATAACAACCAGCGTGATAATCGTGATAACCGCGACAATCGCGATAACCGACGTCGTCGTAAGCCTCGTGATGAGCAGGCTAATGAGCAAAACGAAGCTCAACAACAAACAAATAAACCGCAAAACCGTAACCAAAAGCGTAAACCTAAAGCTCAACAGGCAGATAAAGCCCAAGAGCAGAAAGCAAACGCAAAAGTAGCGGAAAAAGGTCTGCAGCTAGCAGCGGAAGCTCGTACTGAAACAAAACCAGAAGAGAGCAAACCGAAGCAGCAAAATGCGAAAGCAGAAAAAGTGAAAGAGCGCCGCCAACGTCGCAAATTGAACAAGTCTGTACGCGTTAAGGACCAAGAAGCTATTGAGAAGAAAGCCGAAGAAACAGCGGTTAAGACTCAAGAAACGGTTGAAGCTAAAGTTGAAAAGCCAACAGAAGCAGCGGTAGAGGCACAGCAAGACAACAAGCAAGCAGAGTCTAAGCAACGTCGTAATCGTCGTTCGCCACGTCACCTGCGTGCAAGCGGCCAGCGTCGTCGCCGTGGCCGTGATCGCCGCCCTAACCCGTTCCGCCTACGTAAGGGAGGTGTCGCTTCTCCTGAAATGGCTATGGGTAAAGTAATGCCACGTTACATTCCGAAACCAGCACCTAAGAAGGAAGAGCGAGTTAAGGAAGAAGCTGTAGCAGCAGTACCTACAATCCAAGGTGGCTTTGCGTGTCCAGAAATGGCAATGGGTAAAGTGATTATTCGTCGCGAGCAACCTGTCGTAACAGATGCGCCAGTTGTTGAACACAAGGTTCAAGAAACCGTTGAAGCGAAAGTGGAAGCTCCAGTAGTAGAAGCACCTGTTGTTGAAACAGTAATCGCAGAAAAAGCTGAATCGGCAGTAGTAGAAACAGCATCGGTAGAGCCTATCGTTGAAACTCCTGTAACTGAACATGCTGAACCGGTTGATGCCATTGTAGAAACGGCACCTACTGAAGAGCCTATCGTTGAAGCAGCAAAAGAGATTGTAGCCGAAGCGCCAGTAGATAAACCAGAGCCTAAAGTCGAAGCCATTAAAGTTGCTGCTAAGCTAAACGCTAGCGCACCGATGACGAAAGCACCTGGCCCTCAAGAGCTACGCGAAATCACGGTTGCAGCAGCGCCGTTCAAAACCGAACGTTACCAAGCTAAAGGTGCAGGTAGCCAAGTGGCTAAAAACCGTGCATCGGCAGAGATGACAAAGCCTAACTTTAACTAGGCTAAATCATTACGTTCAACTGCTTAACGGCATAAATAAATTAAAGGCTACCATCTGGTAGCCTTTTTTATCTTCATATTTGCCCAATAAATTGTTCATATAAATACCAATTCGTGATCACATTTGTACGCCATTATTCGTATCATTCTTGAACTTAATCACACTTTTCGGTAGCATGCGCCGACTCAAGTTTTCGACACCATTCTGATGCTGCTCTTTTAATACTACGGTTTACACTGCAATGTTTGATTAAAAATCAACCTTCCAGTGGCTTGTGCAAATACGAATATGTGTCGGGTTTAACTCATTGCAAAGAGAACTTAAAAACAAACATGTTCGAATTTCCCCAATTTTCTAAGCACTCCGTAAAAAATGATGTGCTATCAGGCTTAACCGTTGCGCTAGCATTGGTTCCTGAAGCTGTCGCATTTGCGTTCGTCGCAGGCGTAGATCCGATGGTCGGTCTTTACGCTGCATTCATCGTTGGTCTTATTACTTCCATTTTCGGTGGTCGTCCTGGCATGATTTCTGGTGCAACAGGTGCCATGGCAGTCGTAATGGTTTCGCTTGTCGCGACTCACGGTGTCCAGTACCTATTCGCAGCCATCATGCTCGCTGGTATTCTTCAAATTGCCGCTGGTATGTTTAAATTGGGTAAGTTCATCCGTATCGTACCTCACCCTGTGATGATCGGTTTTGTGAACGGTCTGGCTATTGTTATCTTCCTAGCTCAGTTGGGTCAGTTTAAAGCGCCAGACATCAACGGCATGCTTACTTGGCTACCACAAGACCAGATGCTGCTAATGCTTGGTTTGGTTGCGCTGACTATGGCAATCATTCACTTTCTACCAAAAATCACAACAGCTGTACCCTCTTCACTTGTTGCGATCGTAACGGTGACGGCTTTAGTGGTTGGCTTGGATCTGGAAACTCGCACTGTTGTTGACTTCCTGCGTACAATGTCTGGTGATGAAGCTGCAACACTCGCAGGTTCACTACCAACCTTCTCTATTCCTGCGGTACCATTTACACTAGAGACACTACAAATCATTCTTCCATACGCGATCATTCTCGCGGCCATTGGTCTAATTGAATCTCTACTAACACTGACAGTTTTAGATGAGATGACGAATACTCGTGGTCAATCTAACCGCGAATGTATCGGTCAAGGTATGGCAAACATGACGTGTTCTGTGTTTGGCGCAATGGGTGGTTGTGCGATGATTGGTCAGTCGATGATCAACGTAAACTCAGGTGGTCGCGGCCGTCTATCTGGTATCGTTGCGGCTATCGCTCTATTGATGTTTATCTTATTCGCTTCTTCGCTAATTGAAATGATCCCACTCGCTGCTCTGGTTGGTGTGATGTTCATGGTTGTCATTGGTACATTCGAATGGGCAACATTTAAGCTAGCACGCCGCGTACCGAAGCAAGACTTCTTCGTTATTGTTCTTGTGACCGTTGTTACTGTTCTTACTGACCTTGCTGTTGCCGTAGCGGTTGGTGTTATCGTTTCTGCATTAATGTTTGCATGGCAACACGCTAAGCACATCTATGCCGACACGTGCTTAAACGAGGAAGGTTCAAAAGAGTACAAGATTCACGGCCCTATTTTCTTTGGCTCTGCGGCTAACTTCCTGGAGTTGTTTAACGCGCCTGAAGATCCAAAAGATGTGATTGTCGATTTTGCAGACTCTCGCGTGACAGATCACTCTGCAATTGAAGCCATTGAAACACTGGCTGAGCGTTACAATGCTCAAGGTAAAACGCTGCACCTTCGTCACCTAAGCCCAGATTGTCGTAAACTTTTGGACAAAGCTGGCAGCTTGGTTGAAATTAACGTGAAGGAAGACCCAAGCTACAAAGTCGCAACCGACATACTAGCGGGTTAACACGAATAAAAAGGGATGAGCTGAGCTCATCCCTTTTTCTATTGTCTTCAAGCACGGCGATTATAGCTTCTTCAAAATTGCGTCTGATGCCTCTTCGATTAAATCAAGCACCAGTTCAAAGCCATCTTCCCCACCATAATATGGGTCCGGGACTTCGTCGTAACCTGACTCAGAATGACTTAAAAATAACGATACTTTGTGTCGATACTTCAACGGACAAATATCCAATAAATCGGCCAAATTTGCTTTATCTGCGGCTAATATAAGGTCAAACTTTTCAAAGTCATCAATGGTGACTTGGCGCGCTTGCATTCCTTTAAAAGAATAACCTCGCTGCTTTCCTGCTGCCATCGCTCTTGAATCCGGTCGGTTTCCTGCGTGGTAGCCAATTGTACCTGCCGAATCAACCTCTACTTCAACGCCTAGCTTTTGAGCTTTCGCTCTTAACACTGCCTCTCCAGTTGGTGACCGACAAATGTTTCCCATACAAACAACAAGTATTTTCTTCATTTTATTCCCTGAATTATCGGTGGTTTTTCTTCACGATATGTTGGTCTATCATAGCGAGATAAATCAATGAACCCAAATTAGCTTGGGCACAGCACGAAAAGGAATTGAGGAAGTATTATGTCTATCGAAGAAAATAAAGAAGCACGCCATAAAGCTCGCCAACAAAAAGTCAAAGAACAGGTAGACGCAAAAATCGCTGCTGCTCAAGAGGAAAAAGGTCTGCTACTGATCATTATCGGAAATGGTAAAGGTAAATCGACATCAGGATTCGGTACGATCGCACGCGCAGTGGGTCATGGTTTGAATTGTGCTGTCGCGCAGTTTATTAAAGGTACTTGGGACAACGGTGAGCGCAACCTACTTGAGAAACTCGGCGTTGAATTCCAAGTAATGGCGACCGGCTTTACATGGGAAACTCAAAACAAAGCCGCTGATACCGAAGCAGCGCAAGGCGTATGGCAAGAATGTAAACGCATGCTGCAAGACGACTCTATCGATGTCATCTTGTTTGACGAGCTAACTTATATGGTGAGCTACGGCTACATCGACTTAGACGAAGTGGTCGAAGCGCTGAGCAACCGACCTAAAATGCAGTCGGTTATTATTACTGGGCGTGGCGCACATCGAACCCTGATTGAAATGGCCGATACCGTTTCTGAAGTGAAAAATGTAAAGCACGCATTTGAATCTGGCGTAAAAGCCCTCAAAGGCGTCGATTGGTAACACTCGCAGAGTAATTTAAAAAGGGTTGGCAAAATGCCAACCCTTTTGGTTTTCACGCACGGTTAGTTGAAAAGATTCTTCAATAAACCATCGACCGCATCTTTGGTTTTCTCGTCTTTGATTTTGTCCGTTAGCTTCTCCACGCCACGATCGATTTCTTTTTGAGCATTCTGCTTCAGAACATCATCGAATACGAGCTTGAATTTAGGTTCTGCCCACTTACCAGACACATTGATTGGAATCGTGATGTCTTTCAGCTCATCTATATCTTTACCGCCCTGGCCTTCTAGGCTGCCTACAACTGACGTGCTGATAGTAAAGTCGACTGTTTCATTGATGTAGTTTGCGGTACCTTTACCACGAACACGTAACAATGGAGACTGAGCTTGCATATTATCCGTTGATACTACACCTTTGTTGAGTTTCAATGTCGCCGTCATCGCACTGAAGTCTGTTTTCTTAGCTTCATTGGCGCCTTCAACTTTTTGCCCTTTAAATTTCGCATAGTTTTCACGAATCAACTGAGCAACGTTGATGCCATTCACCGCACCGTCAGCAAAATTGATAACAACCGTACCAGATAGATTCTTCTTGATACCGGTAGGCGTTAGACTCTTACCTGTAACATTCACATCAATGTTACCTGTCCCTTCAAGTTTGTCGTTCTCAGCAACGTCTATAAGTAGCGGTTGAACTTTCACGCCTTTGATTGACTTTTTAACGCTGTAAGTCGCTGGTGATTGGCGTGCATCTAACTTCGCTGTCGCTGAGATTGAGCCTTGGTACAACTTCGAACTAAATGATGTAAGCTCAAACACGCCACGATTTACAGTGAAGCTCGTTTTTACCGCTTCCATCTTCGCATTTGCCGCTTTGAATTTGTCGATGGTAATGTCACCCTTTACATCTAACGCTTTCAACGCAGACAAATCAGGCTCAACCTCAGGTCCGGCAGGAGCACTCTCGCCACCAGAAGCAGGCTTATTACCTTCGGCAGCTTGCTTATCTAACCCTAAGAACTCATCAAGATCGATATTGGGGCTATGGAGAGCAAAGCGTACTTTAGGAATATCACCGAGTGTCACATCTGCCTTACCATCTAGGGCGATAGCATTCGCTGTTAACTTCTCTAGAACAAAACTCAGATGGTTTTTCGTTAGGTCGAAAGACAGATCAGACACCATGTCGACTTTCATCGGGGACTGAGGTAAAGCATCACCCTCAAAAGTCGATTTAAGAGTTAACTTATCCAACTGTACTTTGCTGATAGCCTTGTCCACGCTAAGTTGACCAGCACCCTGCATATCTAACTTCATACCACCAGCGTCACCCTTAATGGCATAAGTCAGGTTATTTACTTTATCGAATTCAAACGTGTCTAAACCGATCGTTGCCGATTCAATTTTATTGGCAGGGTCAGAGTATGTCGCATCAAAGTTGATGTTCTTTAGCGCGTAGTTTGCCAAACCTTTTTCTAGCTTAAAGTCTGCCTGACCTTTCGCGGTGAACTTTTGGTCGTTCATTTCGCCCTTCACGCCAAAATCAGCCGTTGTCCAGTTGTCAAAAGCGAATTCGGAAAGGTTTAATGAAATATCATAAAGTTTGGTGTAACTACCGGCTTGCTTATCCTGCATTTCTAATGAACCGTTAGAAACCGTAACGCCAGCAAGATTAATACTCCAATCAGAACCAGAAGTTTTCGTTTCACCATTTTGCGTAGGCGCAGCATTGCTCTCTTGTTCTGCTTGTTGTGTTTGGGCTTTCGTCAATGCATCAATATTCTTGCTGCCATCTTTCTTGGTTTCAATGTAGAACTCAGCACCATCAAGCGTGACGTTTCCAATTTCAAGCTGTTGACTAAAAAGTGGCATAACAGAGATGTCTACACCAACGGTATCAACTTTGAATAAATTGGGTTTACTAAAGCCTTGTGGGTTTCGCAATTCTGTATGTCCCAACTCAAAGCCAATCGATGGGAAAAATTGCCAACTGATATCCCCTTCAATCACCAACTCTAATCCCGTTTGCTTTTGCGCTTGCTCAACAATAAGGGGTTTAAACTGATTCGGATTGACGAAGATGGTTAACGCTAAAATTGCGACCAAAATGACCACAATCGGTATTGCTAGAATTAAGAGCAGTTTCTTCATTTGTTTTTCCTTGCTCGAGTGTTTTTACAATTATAAGCGCAGACTCCATTTACCGCTGACAGTTCCACAAAAGCGTGAAAAGTGTCTGGTTTTAACCTGCAACTGACTAATTTAAAAACAAAAAAAGAAGTGGCACTTAAGGTGCCACTTCTTCTCTTAAAAATAAAGCGATATAGCCGTCTATAGGCTTAAGCTTTCAAAAGTCTTGCAATGTGAGCTTTTAATACATCAATTGCGATACGGTTTTTACCACCGCGAGGAACAATAATGTCCGCATATTGCTTAGAAGGTTCGATAAACTGCATGAACATCGGACGTACTGTTTGTTGGTATTGCTTAAGAACAGACTCCATAGTTCGGCCTCGTTCTTCCACATCACGCTTAACACGGCGAAGCAAGCAAATATCTAACGGTGTGTCCATAAATACTGTCGCATGCATCAAATCACGAAGACGAGGGTCTGTAAGAAGAAGGATACCTTCTAGAATGATCACCTTTTTAGGTGTCATTGTGGTGGTGTTAATTGTTCTTGTGTGCTCAGTGTAGCTGTACTCAGGCACTTCTACTGCTTCACCACGTACCAATTTTTCTAGGTGCTCACACAGTAGGTCGTGGTCCAACGCACTCGGGTGATCGTAGTTCGTCTTTACTCGCTCTTCCATGCTTAGGTGGCTTTGGTCGTTGTAGTAGCAATCTTCCGTGATGACACCGATTTGATGATCGCCTACTTTCGCGCGAAGCTCATTATAAATAGTGCTCGCGATCAGACTTTTTCCAGAAGCAGAAGCGCCAGCAATACCTACGATGACGCATTGATTATTATCAGACATTAGTTTGCACCCGATGATGATTTCTAGTCACATAAAAAGATAAACTGCCTGATTATAGGGAGTTCACCCCATAGTTACTAGTTGGAATTAGGGTTTAGTCATAAGTTTCTGCCTGCTCAGAGGATTAACCTCCGAGCAAACGTTAAAATGTGCGATTATCAACCAACAGGCATAGTAAACTTAGTTCACCATTGTAAAGCTAATCGCATCTGGTTTTGCTTTGCCTTGCCAAAACATCGTGCTACATACGCGATCGGCAAGTTGCTTATAATACCCTGCATGCTCACTTTCTGGGCGTCTTGCTACCGTTGGAACGCCAGCGTCAATATCTTCTCGCATAGAGATATGAAGCGGAATTTGTCCTAACAATGCTAAGCCAAATTCTTGCGACATTTTTTCAGCTCCGCCCATACCAAAAATATGCTCTTTCGCGCCACATTGACTACAAATGTGATAACTCATGTTTTCCACAACACCAATAACCGGGACATGGACTTTGTTAAACATTGCCGCTCCCTTCCTTGCATCGGCAAGGGCTAAATCTTGCGGTGTTGTGACTAGCACGCTACCTGTTACCGGAATTTGTTGTGACAGAGTCAATTGAATATCCCCCGTACCTGGCGGCATATCAATCACCAAATAATCCAAATCTGGCCAATCTGTTTCAGTTAATAACTGCGACAACGCTTTTGAAGCCATTGGACCGCGCCATATCGCCGCTTCTGATTTATCCACCAAATAACCGATAGAATGAGTATAGATGCCGTGAGCAAAAATGGGTTCCATCCACTTGCCATCACGAACTTCTGGTTTAGCATCTTCTTGCCCCAACATCATAGGTACAGACGGACCATAGATATCTGCATCCAACAATCCCACTTTCGCCCCAGATTGAGCAATCGCCAACGCTAAGTTAACTGCGGTAGTAGATTTACCAACGCCACCTTTCGCAGAACTGACGGCAACGATGTTCTTAACACCCTTAACCGAGTTAGCCACTTGAGTTTCTAAAGCTTTAACTCCAAGGCGAATATTAAATGGGAATTCAGCCACTTTACCCGAGGCTTGCTGCTGTTTAATCCAGTCATGCAGTACGGTTTGAAGCTCATTACTTGCGAATGGCAACGTTATATCAATAGAACCCTGTGTCGTAATCGAAATTGCGCCATGAATATCTGCCCAGTTTTCCACCAACTGTGGATGTTGGAATTGGTTAAACCAGTGACAAAAATCTTGTTTTGAAGTGAACTGATGCATAAGCCCTCCTTTTAGATGTCATGCTACCACCGTCCAGGCTCAACCAGAACCCCAAAAAAACTAAGGCATTCCGCAGTTTGACACCTTGGAGTTAGTCAGTTCATGGGGTAGTATTATCCATCAAAATTTATTTATACCTATCAAGAAAAGCGAATATTAAGTATGGCAAACGATCCAAAAAACTTTCCGTCAAGGAAAATGCTGGTAACTTGTGCCCTTCCGTACGCTAACGGTTCGATCCACCTTGGTCATATGCTTGAGCATATCCAAGCGGACATTTGGGTTCGTTACCAACGCCTACGCGGCAACACTGTAAACTTCATCTGTGCTGACGATGCTCACGGCACGCCAATCATGCTTAAAGCGCAACAGATGGGTATTACTCCTGAAGAAATGATTGCCGCAGTTAGCGAAGAGCACCAAAAAGACTTCGCTGGATTTGATATCAGCTTTGATAACTACCACAGCACACACTCAGATGAGAACCGTGAGCTAGCGTCACACATTTATCTTGAGTTGAAGAAAAATGGCTTTATCTCTAGCCGCACTATCTCTCAGCTGTTCGATCCAGAAAAAGAGATGTTCTTACCGGACCGTTTCGTAAAAGGTACCTGTCCAAAATGTAAGTCTGAAGACCAGTACGGTGACAACTGTGACAACTGTGGTGAGACTTACAGCCCAACAGAACTGATCAATCCTAAATCTGCGGTTTCTGGTGCGACGCCAGTAATGAAAGATTCAGAGCACTTCTTCTTCGACCTGCCTCAGTTTGAAAGCATGCTAAAAGAGTGGACTCGCTCTGGCTCGCTACAAGCTGAAACAGCGAACAAAATGCAAGAATGGTTCGAGTCTGGTTTGCAGCAATGGGATATCTCACGTGATGCACCATACTTTGGCTTCGAGATCCCTGGTGAGAAGAACAAATTCTTCTACGTATGGCTAGACGCGCCTATCGGCTACATGGGCTCTTTCAAAAATCTATGTGACAAGCGCGACGACCTAGATTTCGACGAGTATTGGAAAAAAGACAGCTCAGCAGAGCTGTACCACTTCATCGGTAAAGACATCGTTTACTTCCACAGCCTATTTTGGCCAGCAATGCTAGAAGGTTCTGGCTTCCGCAAGCCTAACAACGTATTCGTACACGGTTACGTAACCGTAAACGGCGCGAAAATGTCGAAGTCTAAAGGTACGTTCGTAAAAGCAAGCACTTACCTAGAGCACCTAGACCCTGAGTGTCTACGTTACTACTACGCTGCGAAGCTAAACAGCCGTATCGACGATCTAGATCTTAACCTTGAAGACTTCACTCAGCGCGTAAACGCTGACGTTGTTAACAAGATCGTTAACCTGGCATCTCGTAACGCAGGTTTCATCGCGAAACGTTTTGAAGGCAAACTGTCTGACAACTTTGCAGAGCCTGAACTTTACAACGAATTTGTTGCTGCTGCTGACCGTATCGCTGAGCTTTACGAAACGCGTGAGTTTGGTCGTGCAATCCGTGAAATCACGGCATTGGCAGACAAAGCTAACCAATACGTTGATGAAAAAGCACCGTGGGTTGTAGCAAAAGAAGAAGGCAAAGATCAGGAACTACAAGACATCTGTTCTGTCGGTATCAACCTGTTCCGCGTACTGATGACTTACCTGAAACCAGTAATGCCATCGCTAGCTGCGCGTACTGAAGCGTTTCTAAACCAAGAGCTAACTTGGGAAAACATCGCTGCTCCACTAACAGGCCACGAGATCACTAAGTTCAAAGCACTGTTCAACCGTATCGATCCGAAGAATGTTGAAGCGATGATCGAAGCATCTAAAGAAGATGCGGCGGCAGAAATGGCGGCGAAAGAGAAAGCAGAAGCGGAAAAGAACAAGGCTAGCGAAACTGAGCTAGACAAAGAGCCAATCGCTGAAGAGATTGAGTTCGACGCTTTTGCAGCAGTAGATATGCGTATCGCTCGTATCATCTCTTGTGAAGAAGTGCCAAAAGCAAACAAACTGCTTAAGTTCCAACTGGACATCGGTGGTGAAACTCGTCAAGTGTTCTCTGGCATCAAGTCAGCGTACAAACCTGAAGAGCTAGAAGGCAAACTAACTGTAATGGTTGCAAACCTAAAACCTCGTAAGATGAAGTTTGGTATGTCTGAAGGTATGATCCTAGCGGCAGGCCCTGGTGGTAGTGACCTGTGGATCCTTGAGCCACACGAAGGCGCTCAACCTGGTATGCGCGTAATGTAAGTTGTAGCTTTACAATCAAATTTAAAAAGTCCTCGCCAGTTCAGCGGGGACTTTTTTTGACTGAATTCACACTTTTGGGGAATTTGTGCACCAAACTTGTACAGCACCTCTCCCATCACAATCCTAAATTACTGTTTTAATAGAATTTAATTAGTGGCATCAAAACTGCAATCTTCCTTGTTAGGTCCAAACACTAACAAGGAGTTGGTTATGTTTGTTTTGATTTCCACACTATTGTCCATCGCTATTTTAGCTGGAATATATCACTTATCTTCTAAACGAGAGCAGCAACATGCGCGCAAATATCAGCTGTTAACATTGTTGCGAGATGTTGTTCACCTTCTGAGACACCACCGAGCTGCTACTCACTACTCGCTTCAATTCCAACAAAACGATCAACAAAAATTGGACGCTCTTCATGATGCTCTGACTAACAAGCTGCATCTTTTAGTCGAAACATCACGGTTTGAAAACAAACCCATGTATCGCGTATTACAGATTAAAGTAGGGAAACTACTTGAACAATGGAATGACCATAGTGTTGCAAGAAACCAGATGGAGCATGGTAAGTTAATTCGTCATTGCTTGTTTTTGATGGATGAAGTAACCATCGCATGGCTAGCGGTTGAGCAAAGAGATGACTTGCATAATGAGTATCACATGAACTGGCAAAACATTATGGATAGCTTGGAGACCCTGACTCAGTTACGAATCAGCATTCAAGATTTAGGAGAGCAAGGCGGAAATGAGCGTTTCAAAAATTATGCATCGGTCATGATGCGTAAGCTAAACCAACTAGCGGTTATCGCTCCACTTAGCATTACCTCTCCTGCTTCCACGCGCTCAATACAGACGCTAAATGAATACGTGACAGGGAGTCATGTCGACTTAACAGAAGCAGAGCTTTATGGCGTCACATCGGACTTGTCATTGACCATCTTCAATACTTACGACCATGTCCTTTCAGATGTCGTAGAGTCATTATATCTACCGTTACCCAGACTCTCACTAGCAGGATAAACGTTCCATACCTTATTATTGGTGCTTGGTTCGTCGCCGACTTATAAATAAAAACAAAAAACCGCAGGCCTAAGGCACTGCGGTTTTCGTTTATTCAACTTGTCAGCGCTTAGCTGTCGTCTTCCGTGAAGTTCGTTGGTAATTGCTTTTTCATTTCGTTCCAGATCAACGCACTTTCCATACCATAATGACGAATCACTACTGGTAGTTGCTCACGCTGGCCACTTTCACAAGTTTCGAGCAATTGATGGTAAAACTTCAGAGCTAGCTCACGAGAAGCTGGATTTGAGAAGTAGTAGCTACCGACACGATCGTAGAGCTTCTTCAAACCATTAAAGATCAAACCGTAAATTTGATTTCCTGAATGGAATGCTAGGCGCTGGAAAAGCATATAATCGTAAAAGTTGAACGTTTTAGCAATCAAGATTTCTTGACGCTTCGCTTCATCTTTCTCGTTATCTTCTTTCACATTCTGCAGAACTTTTTCAGCATACGGCGAAGAAGCGATGAATTCGTCCCAGGAAGCCGCATTCATTAAAGCTTCACAAGATTCGATTACGTTCTTAATTGTACGCTCAGAGCTCTCTTTGTTCGCTTTAAATGCATAGCGCATAAAGATAGGACTGATGTTAGTACGTGCCGCAAGCAGATCTTCTACAATGTTTGTCGCATTATCAACGTCTAGCGTCATTAAAGTATCCAAAATATGCAGACCAGAGGTCTCCATAAATTGGTTAACTTTCGTAGGTTTGCCGTGCTGGATAGTCAGCCATCCATCACGGGCTAGTCGTTGAAGAACCTCTCTTAAAGTCGTTCGAGTAACACCAATCAGTTCGGACAGCTCGCGCTCAGCAGGTAAAATTGAGCCTGGAGGAAAACGGCCGTTCCAAATGCTCTCGATAATATATTTTTCTGCGAATCCCGCAGGGCTTTTCGCCTTTATGACCATTCTACTTTTTATCCAATATTGATTTCTGAGGGTCGATACTACTCATCATACCACTACTTAGCGGTTTGAGAAAATTTACGATCAATAGTGGAAACGACTCCATAACATAGAGTTAATACTCTATATGTTGTGTCAATTTAAGAGGCTCTAACATGCGAGCGAAAGCAGTAAAATATGAATTTTCATTTAATTAAACAGCTCACAAATCTCGGAGAAATAAAGACAACCGTGTCACATTTTTATATTCAAAATATGAAAAATTACTTTGTATATCACAGTTAATATTCTTTCTTAATTTGCCTTTTCTCGTCACTGACCGTCATTTAAAATCCAAGAGGATTTTTTTAAGACTTTCATGGTATAGTAACGCCGTTTTGATCGCGTTATTACATTTAAAAAGTCATTTTAGTCGGTAGCATCACGTTTTGTTATTGACTAATAAATGCCTGAGTGTAGAGTTTGCGGTCGAAAGTGAGCGGTGCTTGAGTTCAGGGGAAGTAACTTGGCAAGACTACAATAAACAAAGGATTGTTGTTTTACTAAGTTATTGTTTTTAAAGACTAGTTAATAAGTCTAACAAACAGATACTTAAGCACTATTGTAGTGTCTATTCATAATTTTGTTATAAAGAGAATTATCATGCCGATATCGCTCGGAAACGCTTTTATCAAGAACTTCCTTGGTAAAGCGCCTGATTGGTACAAAGTTGCCATTATAGCCTTCTTAATAATTAACCCGATTGTATTCTTCCTAATAAACCCATTTGTAGCTGGATGGTTGTTGGTCGCTGAATTTATTTTCACGCTAGCAATGGCATTAAAATGCTACCCATTACAACCTGGCGGTTTACTTGCTATTGAAGCCATTGCTATCGGCATGACTAGCCCTGCGCAAGTTAAGCACGAATTAGTAGCAAATATCGAAGTACTGCTACTTCTGGTATTTATGGTTGCGGGCATCTACTTCATGAAGCAGCTATTGCTGTTCATTTTTACCAAAATTTTACTTGGCATTCGCTCTAAAACCCTACTATCACTCGCGTTCTGCTTTGCTGCGGCATTTTTGTCTGCGTTTTTGGATGCCTTGACGGTTATCGCCGTTGTTATCAGCGTGGCGATCGGCTTTTACTCTATCTATCACAAAGTGGCGTCTGGTAACCCTATCGGTGACCATGACCATACACAAGATGACACGATCACTGAACTAACGCGTGATGACCTAGAAAACTATCGTGCCTTTTTGCGCTCTTTGTTGATGCATGCTGGTGTAGGTACTGCCTTAGGTGGCGTAACCACGATGGTTGGTGAACCTCAAAACTTAATTATTGCAGACCAAGCGGGTTGGTTATTTGGTGAATTCCTAATCCGTATGTCTCCAGTGACACTACCTGTATTTTTCTGTGGTCTCATCACTTGTGCTTTAGTTGAAAAGCTTAAAGTGTTTGGCTACGGCGCGAAGCTTCCTAATAACGTTCGTCAGATCCTCGTCGATTTTGACCGTGAAGAGCGTAAAACGCGAACAAATCAAGATGTCGCAAAACTCTGGGTTCAAGGTCTTATTGCGGTTTGGTTGATCGTTGCACTCGCTTTGCACTTAGCGGCTGTCGGCTTAATTGGCCTTTCTGTGATCATTTTAGCGACCGCATTTACTGGTGTCATTGAAGAGCACTCCATGGGGAAAGCGTTTGAAGAGGCCCTGCCCTTCACTGCACTGCTTGCTGTATTTTTCTCGATCGTTGCTGTAATCATTGATCAAGAGCTGTTTAAACCAGTCATCGATGCGGTGCTTGCCGTTGAAGATAAAGGTACTCAGCTAGCTCTGTTCTATGTGGCGAATGGCTTATTATCTATGGTGTCGGATAACGTGTTCGTTGGTACGGTTTACATCAATGAAGTAAAAACTGCACTCATTGAGGGCCTCATTACTCGTGATCAGTTCGACTTACTGGCGGTGGCAATCAATACTGGTACTAACCTGCCTTCTGTTGCAACGCCAAACGGTCAAGCGGCATTCCTATTCTTACTCACATCGGCTCTCGCTCCATTAATTCGTCTGTCTTACGGTCGAATGGTTATCATGGCGCTGCCTTACACCGTCGTTCTTGCGATTGTCGGTCTGATGGGAATCATGTTCTTCCTAGAGCCTGCAACAGCTTCTTTCTACGAAGCTGGTTGGATTTTACCTCATAGTGGTGATCTGACTCCCGTAGTATCCGGTGGTCACTAAAATTTGAGTTGATTAGGAAACTTATCCACGATAAAAAGCTCTGAGTATTCAGAGCTTTTTCTATTTCAGACAGGAACAAAAACGTGACTATTTTAAATTCACTTAACCAGTTTTCAAAGGGACGTTTATCGTGGCTACTGCTTCTGCTATTCGTCGTTTTCTTTGAAGCATGTGCCCTCTATTTTCAGCACGTCATGATGCTTGCACCATGTGTCATGTGTATTTATGAAAGAGTCGCGATGATGGGAGTGGGCGTCGCTGCAATGGTTGGTATATTGGCACCCAAGAACCCAATTTTCCGCTGGCTAGGTTTGATAGGCTGGGGATTAAGTGCTTACAAGGGTTTGTTACTTGCAATGCAGCACGTTGACTACCAGTTTAATCCATCACCATTCGCGACTTGCGATTTATTCGTCACATTCCCTAGCTGGGCTCCGCTCAATCAGTGGGTTCCTTGGATGTTTGAAGCATATGGTGATTGCTCTAAGGTTGTGTGGCAGCTCCTTGATTTATCAATGCCACAATGGTTAGTAGTAATTTTTGCAGGCAATTTAATCGCTTTGGCATTAATTGTAATTGCACAATTCTTCCCTGCAAAACGCGTTAATCCAATTCGTTAATCCTACTGACGCGTAAAAATTAACAAAAAGCCGACCATCTGGTCGGCTTTTTGTTAAGTGGATAGCGCGGCGATTCGCTTTAGCCGCGTGATTGACCACAGCACTGCTTGAATTTTTTTCCGCTCTCACAAGGACAGGGATCATTGCGCCCGATACCTTTGAATGGGTTTAGGCTTTGAGCTTTATTTCCTACCATCAACTCATCCGCGCCCAGCGCGACTTCACCGACCATTAAATCAAGCTGGTCGACTAAATCTGTCAGGGCCGGTGGCGTTTCAATACCTGCGTCGCGCATCTGTTGCTGCGTTGCTGGCTCATCGATAGCCAGCATCAAAGTGGTCAGTAATGCTTGCAGCATACGCTGTAATCCATCATTGAGCTCAACGTCCTGCCACTGTTCTTCAATCATTGGCCAAACAGACATAAAGCCTTCGGCAAAATCAGCAAGTTGTTCAGGTTCTTTGCCTGTTAGCTCTAGCACGGAATATTCGTTTCGTTGAATTCGGTTATGCTGCTTGTGAATTTGCTCTTCCACAGCTGGTTGAATCGCTTTGAATCCCTCACCTAATAGCGGCTCTAACCACTTTTCAGGAGCGAGTGGTTTTGTCGTCAGATTCGCAGCTAACACTGCGCCTTCGATAAATAGGCAAGATTCATCGACGTGAACTTCACCTTTTTCAATCAATGTGTATTGCATGACATCTGGTTTCCCATAAATTTGGCGGCATTATACCTCAGAGCTCAAAAGCACGTAACCTAACGTTGTGTGTTTGACTGCACTGGGCGCTTCGACTCTTTTAATGACAAACTTAACTTACATCGCTACAATCGCCCTCCTTTTTACCACCAAACTGTATTAGGCAAGCTATGCGAGTTGTACTAGGCCCAATGGAAGGCGTTTTAGATCATTTGATGCGCCAAATCCTGACCGAGATAAACGACTATGACCTGTGTGTTACGGAGTTTGTTCGCGTAATCGACCAGCTATTACCCGATCATGTATTTCACCGTTTATGCCCGGAGCTGTTGCAAGGTTCTCAGACTGCATCTGGTGTGCCAGTACATGTGCAATTGTTGGGACAAGAACCAAACTGGATGGCTGAGAACGCAATTAAAGCGGCAAATCTTGGCGCCAGAGGTATTGATATAAACTTTGGTTGCCCAGCCAAAATGGTCAACAAAAGTAAAGGTGGAGCAGCGCTACTCCAACATCCAGAGCTCATTCACCGTGTTGTTAAAGCTTGTCGAGAAGCCGTTCCAGAAGCCATTCCCGTAACTGCAAAAATTCGTCTTGGCTGGGAGAACCCTGAAGATTGCTTTGAAATTGTCGATGCCATTCAGTCTGCTGGCGCAAATGAATTGACCGTACACGCACGTACTAAACAAGGTGGTTATAAAGCTTCTGAGATAAAATGGGATTACATCAACCAAATTCGTGAACGTTTCGATATCCCACTGATAGCGAATGGTGAAATTTGGAATTATGAAGACGGTCAACGTTGCATTGAAACGACTGGCGTTAACTCTTTGATGGTGTGCCGAGGCGCTTTCAATATCCCTAACTTAGGCAATATGGTAAAACATAACCACCAGCCAATGTCATGGCCCGAGGTGGTTGAGTTGCTCATCTATTACTCCAAGTTTGAGATGAAAGGCGATAAAGGCTTGTATTACCCAAACCGCGTAAAACAATGGTTCTCTTACTTACGTCAGGCTTATCCTGAAGCAAAAGACCTATTTAGAGAAATCAGAACGTTCAACAAAGCCGCACCAATTGTTGAGCATATTCAACGCTACCGCGATGACTTAAACTCTCAGGTTGCATAACTCCCGAACACAAAAAAGGACGAATATCTCGTCCTTTTTTGTATCTAAATCCTAGTAACAGATCTTATTTTTGCCGGTACTTTTGGCTTGATATAACTTTTCATCCGCCGCTTTAAACAATTCATCAAAGTTTTCTACTCGGCTCTCTTTACTAAACACCACACCGCCAGAGATCGTAAAGCCTTCTTTCGTTACGCGTGTCGAGCGCTCATCTATGGCCTTTTTTACTCTGTCTAAAATGAGTTTAATGCCCTCTGAATCTTCGTCATAAATCGCTAAAACGAACTCTTCGCCACCAAACCTTGAGGCAACATCGGTATGGCGAATATTTTCACGTATACATTTTGCAACAAGCTGAATTGCAGAATCACCGACATCATGACCATAGGTGTCGTTGATCTTCTTGAAGTTATCAATATCGAACACTGCTAAAGCAACCTGTTTTTTTGTCATCTTATTACGCCACACGGTTTGCATACCTCGACGATTCAATAAACTGGTCATTGGGTCTCTTGCTGCCAGTTCTTTAAAGTAACGTCGCTCGCTATGCATATTCACATAGAACAAGACGACGGTACTCAGCACGTAAATAAATAGTGCGACAATAAGGCTGTATTTTTCAAAAACCGCTAGGTTCTTAGCTTCATCCCAAAGGTTGTACTCGTAGTACATGCTGTGATTCGCACTCAATCGCTCTAATTCGACTGGTTTGATTCGTGTACTGTTTGAAGGAATGGAGTGTAAATTGGAAACCAAATGAAACTGACCAACAAGACCTAGCGACGAAGCCATGAGCGTATTGATGTCAAAATCAATAGACAAAACACCTTGGTGTTCTCCTTTCTCATAGACGGGTACCGTCATACTAATGACTTGACCTTCCATCGAGTCCAACACTGGCCCTGGTCCAGCCAAGGTAATGTTCACTTTATCTTGCGCGGTTTTTTGCCAAAAAGGTCGGGCTTTTAGCGTTGACAAAAGTTCTCTCGTGAAATTTTTTGCGTAGGTATCGGGTGAGGAGATAACGTAACCGCGTTTGTCAATGTAATGGATTCCAACAATGTGCGATTCAATATCGTGCAGAAATGACAAGGACGGCGCAAAACCCGCCTTTTGTTCAGCTAACTGGTTAATCGTTGAACCTTGCTGGCATAAGCTTTCGTCCCCTACGATCATATAATCAAGGTCAACCGCAGGTAACCCTTCACTATAAACACTATCGAGTAATAACACATCTATAGGCCAAAGATAACAAAGCCCTTCTTTGACTAAAGAATTATGTTCTTCAAACAGTGGGTTAGCGTAATTGGTATAGTTGGTGAAGCTGTAATCTAAAGCCGTGAGTACTTTAATACCGCGAGACATTGCACGCTCGATACGCGAATACTCAGAATCGATATAGCGGTTAACCGCATCATAGTAATTTTTCGTTGTCACGAGTAAAACCACTACAAATAACGCCAGAGGAAAAAAGATGACAAATGAGAGGCTAAATCGCCTTTGGTTTACCATTGAGTACCATACATATGAAAGGTCAATAGTCTCTTATGACTGCTATTAAATTGATACTCGTTATCTGGTGACGCATGCAATGCAGCACCAGATAACAAGAGACCAAACAAATGTGTGCGCGCTGTTTGAGACCGTTTATATATTAAAGGAGTTTAATCAATATAGAGTGTGGTGTCACTTTAGTCGCCATAATTTGCAGCTCTGTGCAGACATATTGACAGAGATATGACCTTTATAATCAACCTGTTCTGTGTCATCTAACAACGATACAACTTGGCTAACCTCCAAGCCCAGTTGCCACATAGGTAAATCGATTGAACATTCATTACCACTGAGATTAATCATTACAACGACTGCTTCACGACCCAGTACACGTGCGTACGCCAACAGGTTGTTAGTGCAATGAAGCCATTGAATACAGCCCGACTGTAAAGGCTTACATTGTTTACGTATCTTGATCCATTGTTGGTAAAGCGATAGCCATTGTGAACTTTCAATTTCATTCCAAGGAAAACAGCGACGATTATCTGGGTCTAGACCTCCTTCTAGACCGACTTCACTCCCGTAGTAAATACAAGGCGTGCCAACGTAAGTCATAAGCATTGCTAGCGCGATGTTCATTTTACGCTTATCACCATCAACCAGTGTGATAAAACGAGCAGTATCATGACTATCGAGTTGATTTAGCTGCGATAGCTGATTCGAAAATGGAATTTTTGCTCTGGCTTCGTCCAACCATGCTTTAAACTCCAAACCATCAATGTTGATTGGTTCATACATAATATCTTGCTGCGCGATAAAAGCTCGAACTGGATGAGCAAAACCGTAGTAGTTCATCGCCCCATCCTCTTGATCACCTTGCAACCACTGCGTTGCTTCAAAAAAGTGCTCACCTAACACATAAGCATTCGGGTTTACTGACTTAGTCGCATTACGAAACGCTGCCACATAATGAGCATTGTTTTTCGCGCCGTCTCCTTCGCCAAGCATATGGATTACATCAAACCGCCAGCCATCAACCAAGTACGGTGGCTTCAGCCAATACTTGATGACAGAATCTTCACTTTGGTAGATGTAGTCGCGCACCTGTTCATTTTCAAAGTTCAGAACCGGTAAGTTACCAATGCCTTTCCAACCAATGTAGTGATTGGTTTCACCTTCGAAAAAGTAGTAATCACGGAACTTTGACTGCGGATTGCCATACGCTCCTTCTCCTTTTTGTTGGATATCAAACCAAGGATGATGCACTGACGTGTGGTTAAACACCGCGTCTAAGACAATCTTCATATTCTTACCACGGATTTTCTCACACAGTTCAGCAAACTGATCGTTGGTGCCGAGCATAGGGTCAACAGTGAAGTAATCGGTGGTGTCATATTTATGATTACTTGGTGAAGAAAAGATCGGGTTGAAATAAAGCGCAGTAACGCCGAGCTGTTCAAGATAGTCCAACTTTTGTTCTACACCTTTGAGGTCGCCGCCAAAGAATTCACGCGCCCCGGTATTTTGGTGAGAGCCTACCGCGTCTCCCCACGCCTTGACAATCGATGCAGAATCATACTGCGCATAAGCGTGGCGAATATCAGACTCACTTTTACTAGCAGAAAAACGGTCAGGAAAGATTTGATAGAAAACTTGCTCTTGGACCCAGCTTGGTGGTTGATGGTTTACATTCAACTTAAAGTGGAACTCTTTGGGTGGAATACGCTTTTGCACACCCCGTGCATCGAGCCAGTATTGTTGTCCGTCTTTGAGGATCTTAAACACATAATGTGTGACATCTCGATCTCGATTTGGTCGAAACGATGCCTCCCATAGTAACAATTCCCCAGCTGTTCCAATTTGAGCCATGTCGACCAGATATTCTTCATTGTCCGGCTCAATACGCACATAGACGGAATCAAAATCCAATGTCTCGGTTTTCAGCCTGACTGTAACTTGCTCGTCATTAAAAGCTAAACCATCAATAGTTTGACTATGAAAAATAAATGGCAGGTTCATTATGGGCACTCCTCGTCATCGGATATGCCACTATTTTATTGAAGAATTAGAGACAAGAAATCCTCCCTGCGAGTTGACATATCAGCCAATTTTCGCAAGGAGGATCACACTTAGTAGGCGTAGTGACTTGTCGGATACCGCTTAGTTCAACAAAAGACTGTCATCTGCCAGCTCTTCACCACGCACTTTGGAGAACATATCCAACAAGTCTGGTACTTGCATGTTAGCGCGCTGCTCTCCAGCCACATCAAGCACAATTTCACCTTGGTGAAGCATTACGGTCCTATCGCCACATGCTAATGCGTCTTTCATCGAATGCGTCACCATCATCACGGTTAAATCGAACTCATCGACAATACGTTTAGTTAAGTCGATAACAAACGCCGCCATACGAGGATCAAGCGCAGCCGTGTGTTCATCAAGCAACAACAACTTACTCTCCGATAACGTCGCCATCACAAGGCTAACGGCTTGTCGTTGTCCACCAGACAGCAACCCAATGCTATCGCCCAAGCGGTCTTCTAAACCAAGACCGAGGATGCTAATTCGCTCTTGGAACAGCTTGCGACGTTTGGTAGAGAGCGCCAACCCCCAGCTGCGTTTTTTACCACGCATGTGCGCTAGAGCCATGTTCTCTTCTATCGTCAGTTCACCACAAGTCCCGGCCAATGGATCTTGAAACACTCGGGCGCATTGCGACGCACGTTGGGCAACCGTCTGCTTGGTGACGTCTTTGCCATCAATGATCACCTGACCACCTATCATCGGCGTCTCACCTGTCACCGCACCAAGCAACGTCGATTTTCCTGCGCCATTAGAACCAATCACGGTAAGAAATTGATGCTCTGGAACCTCTAAAGAGACGCCTTTCAATGCACGATTTTCCAAAATCGTCCCAGGGTTGAACGTGACCTGAATATTATTTAGTTCGATCATAATGCCTCCCCAGAACCATTTTTTGATGCCGCTTGTTTAGCATCAGTAACGCGTTGTTTCGCTCTCATGCTCTGTTTTAGCTTTGGAGCAATAAGCGCCACAGCCACCAATACTGCGGTAACCAGGTTGAGGTCTGAAGCTTGTAAACCAAACATGCCAGAGCTCAAAGCGAAAGCCACTGCAAGGCGATAAAGTACCGAACCGATGATGACCGCAAATACCGCAACCCAAATCTTGCGCCCGGGAATAAGGGTCTGCCCCAAAATCACAGCTGCCAAACCAACGACAATGGTGCCCACGCCAGAGGTCACATCCGCAAAGCTGTTCGTTTGTGCAAACAACGCGCCTGCGAATCCCACAAACCCGTTGGATAAAGCCAAGCCAAAGTAGGTATAAAAGCCAGTGCTCGCCCCTTGCGCAGAAACCATACGCGCATTCACACCCGTGGCTCGTAAACCAAGACCAAAGTCGCTGTTCAGCAGGCGAATGACAAAGAAAGCGGACACAAGAACTAAGACCCCAACAACCAGAGGGCGAATAAACATCGCATCGCCCAATGCTTCAAACGGAGTGAGAATCGTATCCTCTCCAAGCAACGCCATATTAGGTTTGCCCATAATACGAATATTAATTGAAAATGCAGCGATCATGGTAAGAATGGAAGCTAACAGGTGTAAAATACCACACCGAACAGCCAGAAAAGCGGTTACCCACCCCGTCATACTACCAGCTATCATCGCCATTATTGTCGCAAGCCAAGGATTAATACCTGCGACAATCGCCGTTGCAGCCACCGCCGCTCCCATTGGAAAGCTGCCATCCACACTCAAATCGGGGAAATCGAGAACACGGAACGTAAGATACACACCCAGAGCGACTAGGCCATAAATCAAGCCAATTTCGAGTGCACCAAAAAAAGCAAATGCAGACATAACTGCTCCTTTCTGCATGCTCAGGCTGGCTAATACCAACCTGAACTTAAGACTTCTAACGTATAATCCCCTTCTTCTCTAGCAGAATGCTCTACACGAGAAATCCGGCGAGTATCAATTTTGGGGCAAGCGTCTACCAACCAACGTGACAGGCTTAACCCCAAAAAGCGTTACTTATTGCATGCTTGTCGCACGTTCAACCACAGAACTTGGCAGCTTGATACCGAGCTTAGATGCTGCGCTTTCATTAATTACAAGGTCAGAGCCCGTCGCGACTTTTACATCCAGCTTGCCTGGTTCTTGACCATCAAGAATCGCCGCCACGTAATCCGCGGTTTGTACACCAACCTGGTAGTAGTCAAAACCTAAGCCTGCAATAGCACCCTTTTCGACATACGACGTCGCGCCACCAAATACAGGTTTCTTCGCTTGATTCGCTGCCACAATCATCCCTTCAATCGCACTTGCAACTGTATTGTCTGTTGGGGCGTAAAGAATGTCTGATTTCGCTGCAATCGCTTGAGTCGCAGACTGAACATCAGCACTTTTTAGTGCGGTCGCTTCAACCACTTGTATGCCTTTTGCTTTTGCGCTTTCTTTTAATAATTCAACTAAAGTCACGGCATTAGCTTCACCGGGATTAAATACAACCCCGATGCTTTTCACCTGAGGAAGAATTTCTTGGATGAGATCGACATGCTGAGCAACGGGTGAAAGATCAGACAGGCCAGTTACGTTTTTGCCTGGTTGTTCCATCGACTTAACCAATTTCGCACCAACCGGATCTGTTACCGCAGTAAAGACAACAGGAATAGAGCGAGTAGCCGACACCAAAGCTTGTGCCGAAGGTGTCGCGATGCCAACTAACACATCAGGATTTTCACCGACGTACTGACGGGCAATTTGCACCGCAATCGCTGGATTACCCTGTGCGGTCTTATAATCAAATTCTAGATTTTTGCCTTCTTCGTAGCCTTTCGCTTTCAAACCATCAAGCAATCCTTGGCGCGTCGCGTCTAACGCCGGGTGTTCGACAATCTGTGAAACTGCGACAGTTGCAGTGGCGGCCAGTACATTGGTAGAAGAGAAAATAGCAGTAGCTGATAGAACGGCAGTGGCTAATAAACGTTTCGTTTTCATCATAACTCCTTGATGTGACTTCGTCCTTGTTTCACGAGCTTTCAATATGTGTATCGACTCGTGAATTCAAATGTTTGAAGGCGGTATTGTTGTGTTCATATAACTGTGCACTTCTTGCGCATCTTGTTTTTATTATTACTACTAAGTCTTAGTAAAGAAAAGAAAGATTTAACACTAAAGCAACATTTGTGATCGGGGGGACTTCTTCATCCGGAAAGAATCTTTGGTAAACAAAGCTTCGCTCGCTTCATCAACGACCGTCAAAGTAGGTAATAGAGGCAGGATCAAAAATGGAGCGGCCAGTGCACACTCCATTTCAAACAATTTAAATTAGAACCAACGCTCTAATGACGATTTATCGAGCTGGCGAAACGCTCGGTTCAGTATTATCGCAAGCTCTTTGTAACGAGGGCGAGCTTTGACAGGCTCTAATGCAAAACCTGTTTCCACAATTTTTTGATGCAACTCCCGATACCAAGAGGCCAAAGAAGGCGGCAATTTCGTGTTGGATCGAGCACCAAGCCACCAAATGCCTTGAAGTGGCAAGCTAATCGCAAACAAGGCAACAACAATGGATTGAGGTAACGCGTGGTAATTGTTGAATGCCATTTGAGTGAGTACGCTGATCGCAGCAACGGCCGGCATGACTTTAATGCCAAAGCGAGTCGCCTTAATGATACGCTGTTCCGGAAATATGGCGCTTAGCTCTTTACGAACTGGCCAGATCTCCATGTAATTCTGGCCATCTTTCAGGCTATGGATCAATCCGACTTTATTACTCATACCGCTCTCTCACTAAAAAATAGTTGAACATTTCAACTGAAGGTACAAAAAATTGATGAAAGTTAATATTCTTTCAAATTTTTTTTGTTATCATTGCTTATTATCGCTATCCTTTGCAGACCCTCAATCTCATTGTTGCTGTTATTTACAATTTAAGCAACTCCGAGATATCTATCTGCACGGATCGCATCATAGTGATGGAAGGGTTCATCACTATTTCTTTATATGGAATTAGAACAATTTTTGACCAGGATTAGTGCGCAGCCTTCTGGGTATCGGCTATTCTTGTGATTAATTTTTCATTCTTTAACTGATTTTTTTATCAGACGAATAACAGGTAGTCATACATGTCTAAGCTAGTTTTAGTTTTAAACTGCGGTAGTTCTTCTCTTAAATTTGCCGTTGTTGATGCCGAGAACGGCGACGAGCACTTGTCAGGTCTTGCTGAGTGTCTTCACCTTCCTGAAGCTCGCATCAAGTGGAAACTTGATGGCAAGCACGAAGCTCAACTAGGCAATGGTGCAGCTCACGAAGAAGCACTAGCGTTTATGGTAGAAACTATTCTTGCTTCTAAGCCAGAGCTTAAAGCTAACCTAGGCGCAATCGGTCACCGTATCGTTCACGGCGGCGAGCAGTTCACTCAATCTGCACTAATTACTGATGAAGTTCTAAAAGGTATTCAAGACGCTGCAACATTTGCACCTCTTCATAACCCTGCTCACATCATCGGTATCGAAGCGGCTAAGAAAAACTTCCCAGAGCTGAAAAACGTTGCTGTATTTGACACTGCGTTCCACCAAACTATGCCTGAAGAGTCTTACCTATACGCTCTTCCATACAACCTATACAAAGAACACGGTATCCGTCGTTACGGCATGCACGGTACTTCTCACTTGTTCATCACTCGTGAAGTTGCAGGCCTACTAAACAAACCAGTTGAAGAAGTAAACATCATCAACTGTCACCTAGGTAACGGCGCATCTGTATGTGCGATCAAGAACGGTCAATCTGTAGACACTTCTATGGGTCTTACTCCACTTGAAGGTCTGGTAATGGGTACTCGCTGTGGCGACATCGACCCTGCTATCGTCTTCCACCTACACGACGCTCTAGGTTACTCTGTTGATCAAATCAACACGATGCTAACTAAAGAGTCTGGTCTTCAAGGTCTAACTGAAGTGACTTCTGACTGTCGTTTCGTTGAAGACAACTACGGTCAAAAAGAAGAAGCAACACGCGCAATGGACGTGTTCTGCCACCGTCTAGCTAAATACGTTGCGGGCTACACTGCTTCAATGGAAGGCCGTCTAGACGCAATCACTTTCACTGGCGGTATCGGCGAGAACTCTGGCCCTATCCGTGAAATGGTTCTAAACCGTCTTGGCATCTTCGGTATCGAAGTAGATAGCGAAGCTAACCTTAAAGCTCGCTTCGGCGGCGAAGGCGTTATCACGACTGAAAACAGCCGTATCCCTGCAATGGTTATCTCTACTAACGAAGAGCTAGTCATCGCTGAAGACACTGCTCGCCTGACAGGTCTTTAATTGAATTCCTGGCTAGCCACTCGGCTAGCCAGATTTTCATTCAAACGAATTTCTTAGGGGCTCAACTCCTATTCTTCGAGCTTCATGGAATAAGAGTTGAGCTTTTATCCCCCAAATAGCTAAAGGTACTCTACGAATGTCTCGTACTATTATGCTTATCCCTACTAGCGCAGGCGTTGGCCTAACAAGCGTTAGCATGGGTGTTCTTCGCGCTATGGAGCGTAAAGGCGTTAAAGTTTCTTTCTATAAGCCAATCTGTCAGCCACGTTCAGGTGGTGATCAGCCAGATCTGACTTCAACTATCGTTGGTCGTAACAGCGATATGAAGATCGGTGAACCAATGGCGATGTCTGTTGCTGAAAGCCTAATCGGTAACGACAACATGGACGAGCTGCTAGAAACCGTTGTTGAACGTTACAACCAAATCAACAAAGACGCAGACGTTACGCTAATCGAAGGTCTTGTACCTACTCGTAAGCACCCATTTGCAAACCAAGTAAACGCGGAAATCGCGGCAACACTTGGTGCAGAAATCGTGCTAGTTGCGACTCCAGGTACTGATAACCCTGCGCAACTGAAAGAGCGTATCGAAGTAGCATGTTCTAACTTCGGCGGCACTAAAAACAAAAACATCTCTGGTGTTATCATCAACAAGCTAAACGCTCCTGTTGACGAAGCTGGCCGTACTCGCCCTGACCTATCTGAAATCTTTGACGATGCAGACAGCGCGAAACAAAACGAATTGAAAGTGATGGAAATTTTTAACACTTCTCCAATTCGTGTACTAGGTTGTGTGCCATGGAGCATTGATCTGATTGCGACTCGTGCAATCGACATGGCTAAGCACCTGAAAGCAGATATCATCAACGAAGGTGACATCAACACTCGTCGCATCAAGAGCATCACTTTCTGTGCACGTTCTCTGCCAAACATGATTGAGCACTTCAAACCGGGCTCTCTACTTGTTACTTCTGCAGACCGTCCTGATGTTATCGTTGCTGCTTCTCTTGCTGCAATGAACGGTGTGGATATTGGTGCAGTACTGCTAACTGGCGGTTACGATATCCCTAGCGAAATCGAAGGCCTATGTAAACCAGCATTCGACACTGGTCTACCTATCTTCAAAGCACAAGGTAACACTTGGCAAACGTCTCTAAACCTACAGAGCTTCAGCATCGAAGTACCTGCAGACGATAAAGAGCGTATCGAGTTCATCAACGAACACGTTGCTGGCCACATCGACGGTAACTGGATCGAGTCTATGACTGAAGGCACTCAGAAGTCTCGTCGTCTAAGCCCACCAGCGTTCCGTTACCAGCTAACTGAACTTGCTCGTAAAGCAGGTAAGCGTATCGTTCTTCCAGAAGGTGACGAACCACGCACAGTTAAAGCAGCGGCAATCTGTGCTGAACGCGGCATTGCAGACTGTGTACTTCTAGGTAACCCAGATGAAATCCGTCGCGTAGCGGCTCAACAAGGCGTTGAGCTAGGTACTGGTGTAACTATCATTGATGCAGATGCTGTTCGTGAAAACTACGTTGCTCGCCTAGTTGAGTTGCGCGGTGCTAAAGGCATGACTGAAGTTGTGGCTCGTGAGAAGCTACAAGATTCAGTATTCCTAGGCACAATGATGCTTGAGAACGACGAAGTTGACGGCCTAGTTTCTGGTGCTGTTCACACTACGGCGAACACTATCGTTCCTCCGTTCCAAATCATCAAGACGGCACCAAATGCGTCTATCGTATCTTCAGTATTCTTCATGCTTCTGCCTGATCAAGTACTGGTTTACGGTGACTGTGCAATCAACCCAGATCCAACTGCTGAACAGCTTGCTGAAATCGCTATCCAATCTGCTGACTCTGCAGCAGCATTTGGTATCGAACCACGCGTTGCAATGATCTCTTACTCTACAGGTGAATCTGGTAAGGGTGCAGACGTTGATAAAGTACGTGAAGCAACAAAACTGGCTCAAGAGAAACGTCCTGATCTTATCATTGACGGCCCTCTACAGTACGACGCTGCTATTATGGAAAACGTTGCTGCTTCTAAAGCACCAAACTCTCCAGTTGCAGGTAAAGCGACAGTATTTGTATTCCCAGACCTAAACACGGGTAACACAACTTACAAAGCGGTACAACGTTCAGCTGACCTAGTATCTATCGGTCCAATGCTGCAAGGTATGCGTAAGCCTGTAAACGACTTGTCTCGTGGCGCGCTAGTAGACGACATCGTGTACACCATCGCTCTAACAGCTATCCAAGCAGACCAAGAAGCTAAATAATCGCTTCTGACATCTAGTTGGATATAGATACAAAGCCCTCGATTCGTCGAGGGCTTTTTCTATTGCTGGCCAGAACACTTATTTGTTTTTTATACCAATCACTGCACAACCTATAATTACTGGTGCACAAAGCTTTTCTCCCTATCGCCCCCCATACCTAATCGACATTGCTCGTGCTTGTTCTTACACCGATTGACCCACTCCCAAAAAATGCATTGGCTCCAAAGCAGCACGGTCCTGTTCAATTTATCGACATTATTTACGTTTTAGCTAAACTTTTTTGCTAGGAAATACGTAAAAGCTACTGCAATGCAAAAACTCATTGACTGCTAAGGAATATATATGAAGGATTTCATCAATACATCACTGATAAAGTTTGGTTTAGCTGCGTTTCTGATTAGTTTTTCTTCATTCAGCTTTTCCGCCCCGAGTATTAAAGGCGTCGATCAAGATATGTCCGGAGGAACGGTGACCGCTGAAATGGCTCATGCTGATGACAATGGGTGGATGGTTGTCCACCGAACAGACGAATCAATGAAGCCTGGTCCTGTTATCGGCTACGCTCCGTTAAAAATGGGAAAGAATGAAAACGTAAATGCAATTTTGATGGAACCAGTAGAATCAGGCGATATGCTGATGTTAATGGTCCACGGAGAGAAAGGTGGCATGAAGACTGGCGTGTTTGAGTATACGCTCGGCGCTAAAGAGGACGGTCCTGTAAAAGTGGACGGAAAGCTAGTGATGGACATCGTACGCGCTAAGTAAGGTGGCGATGAATGAAAAAGTAAACTTCCTACTCCAGGTATTTAGATGACACAAAAGTACTTAACGGCATTACTAACCGTTAAGTACTTTTTCATTTGCGATGGAAGCAGCAAACTAGCCAATACTTTCTCTTCCATGAGGAGTATTTAGGTCTAAATCAGGCCCTTTGGGTACAACTTGCGTCGGATTAATCCCAGTGTGGCTGAAGTAGTAGTGGCGTTTAATGTGATAGAAATCCGTCGTTTCTTCGACGCCTTCGACTTGATATAACTCTTTTAAGTAGCCTTGTATATTTTCGTAGTCTGCGATGCGCTGCTTGTTACACTTGAAATGCCCCACATACACCGCATCAAAACGAATAAGAGTCGTAAACAAACGCCAATCAGCCTCAGTAATTGTGTTCCCTGCTAAGTAACGATGCGTCGCTAAGTGAGCATCGATTTTATCTAACGCATTAAACAAAGAATCAAACGCTTCTTCATACGCCTCTTGTGTAGTCGCGAAGCCACAACGATACACTCCGTTGTTGACATTCGGATAAACAAAATCGTTCCACTCATCAATAACGTGTTTTAGATGATCTGGATAGTAGTCGTCGTGATTCCCTGTTAACGCATTGAATTCCGAATTGAACATGCGAATGATCTCTGACGACTCGTTTGACACAATAGTATTGGTCTTTTTATCCCAAAGTACAGGCACGGTTACGCGGCCCGTGTAATCGGGTTTGGCCTGCGTGTAAATTTGATACATGCGCGTGTGACCAAACAATGGCTCAGGAAGCCCCATTTGCCAACCTTGGCTGAGCATATCAGGGCAAACGACCGTGACATCAATATGTGGTTCTAAACCTTTCAGCTTGCGGAAAATGAGGGTTCGATGTGCCCACGGACAAGCAAGAGAGACATACAAATGGTATCGACCGGACTCTGGTGTAAACTCCGCATCAGGGTCGCTTTTAACCCAGTTACGGAATCCGGCATCTTCGCGCACAAATTTGCCACCATTTGATTTTGTGTCATACCAGACATCTTGCCAAACACCTTCAACCAACTTACCCATGATTGCTCTCCTCTCGTTCTGTTTGTGTCTATATTAGCGTTTCCTATCAAACAGAGAATCATCGAACTTAGGACATCATGTTCAAGAAATTCGAATGTATAAATCAGACACATAAAAAAAGCGCGACCCGATGAAGGTGTCGCGCTTAAGCCCGTCACAGGCTGAATTTATACACTAACGTGTAAACAAGATACCGCGTGAACGTCATTACCTAAAATGGTTGGCTTCGTCTTCGCACACTCTTCGGTTGCTTGTGGGCAACGAGTGCGGAATACACAACCCGACGGTGGGTTGATAGGTGAAGGAAGATCACCCTCTAGCATTTGGATTTTCTTGTTGCGCTCAATATCCGGGTCCGGGATCGGAACCGCAGACATCAGCGCACGCGTATATGGGTGCTTAGGATCAGCAAACAGAGCCTCGGCCTCGCCAAGTTCCACGGCATTACCTAAATACATAACTAAAACGCGATCTGAAATGTGTTTAACGACAGACAAGTCATGCGCAATGAATACCAGAGAAAGCCCTAACTCTTTTTGAATCTCTTTAAGTAGGTTAACCACCTGAGCTTGAATAGATACATCAAGCGCCGATACTGGCTCGTCACAAATGATCATCTTAGGCTTAAGGATAAGCGCACGCGCTATCCCGATACGCTGACACTGACCACCCGAGAACTCGTGTGGGTAACGGTTAATCACGTTAGGTAATAGGCCAACTTTCGCCATCATCTCTTTAACGCGATCTTTCACTTCCTGCTTAGACAGTTCTGGATAGAATGTCTCAAGAGGTTCAGCAATGATATCACCAACAGTCATACGCGGATTCAGCGATGCCAATGGGTCTTGGAAAATCATCTGAATTTCTTTACGCGTCTCACGGCGCTGAACGCTTTTCATTTTAGTAAGGTCTTGACCCAACCAAACTACTTGGCCGTCAGTAGCTTCAACCAGACCAATGATGGCACGAGCAAACGTCGATTTACCACAACCTGATTCACCTACTACACCAAGCGTTTCCCCTTCGTATAGTCGAACGTTCACGCCATCTACCGCTTTCAGGCTCGAAGGCTTTGACCACGGCCATGCCGACTTTGAGGCAATGCTGAAGTGAACTTTCAGCTCAGAAATGTCCAGAATTAGTTTTTTGTCTACTGCGTTCATTTGTTCCAAGCCTCCCATTCAGAAAAACATGCACGCTGACGACCATCACCAAATGGTGTCAGAATTGGCGCCTCGCGCTTACAACGATCCATCACACGGTGACAGCGCTCTTGATAAGGGCAGCCCGGCGGTAGACGAAGCAAGTTTGGTGGATTACCAGGAATGGTCGGCAGAATTTCACCCTCAGTATCGAGGCGAGGAATCGCCTTCAGCAGCCCCTCCGCATAAGGATGGCTTGGATTGTAGAAAATTTCGTTTACGTTGCCGTACTCCATAGTACGGCCTGCATACATCACCAGCACCTTGTCACACGAACCTGCAACTACACCAAGGTCGTGCGTGATCATGATGATCGCTGTGTTGAACTCAGATTTCAGCTCATTCAACAAGTCCATGATCTGTGCTTGTACCGTCACATCAAGTGCTGTTGTTGGCTCATCGGCAATAAGCAGTTTAGGACGACATAACAACGCCATCGCGATCATTACACGCTGACGCATACCGCCTGAAAACTCATGCGGGTACATCGTGATACGCTTACGCGCTTCAGGGATTTTTACCGCTTCCAGCATGCGTACTGATTCTTCAAATGCTTCCGCTTTGCCCATGCCTTTGTGCAGCATAAGCACTTCCATCAACTGATCACTCACTTTCATGTAAGGGTTCAGTGATGTCATTGGGTCTTGGAAGATCATTGCGATCTGTTCCGCACGCACTTTGTTCAGTTCTTTTTCTGGTAAGTTTAGGATTTCTTTGCCTTCAAACTTTGCGCTACCAGAAATAATACCGTTCTTAGCCAAAAGGCCCATGATTGCGAATACGGTTTGAGATTTACCTGATCCCGACTCTCCAACGATACCTAAGGTTTCGCCTTGGTTGAGAGAGAAGTTCAAATCGTTTACTGCGGTTACGATACCATCTTGCGTGGTGAATTCGACGCGCAGATCTTTGACATCTAATAAGCTCATCATTGCTTCCTTAATCTTATCTTTTAATTATCTGTCTTTTGGATCCAGCGCATCGCGCAGGCCGTCACCAACGTAGTTGAAGCAGAATAGCGTCACAACCATGAACACTGCTGGGAATGCCAGCTGCCAGATTGCTACTTCCATTGTCTGTGCACCTTCTTGTAGAAGAGCGCCCCAACTTGTCATTGGTTCCTGAACACCAAGACCAAGGAATGATAGGAATGATTCCGTTAGAATCATACTTGGGATAAGCAGCGTAGAGTATACCGCTACAATACCCAGTACGTTCGGTACGATATGACGAGTAATGATTTTCCAGTTGCTTACACCACACACATGTGCCGCTTCGATAAACTCCTTGCTACGTAGACTAAGAGTCTGACCACGTACGATACGCGCCATATCTAGCCATGCGATAGCACCAATCGCAACGAAGATCAGCATGATGTTACGACCGAAGAATGTTACCAGTACAATCACCAGGAACATAAACGGTACCGCGTATAAAATTTCTAGAATACGCATCATTACGCGGTCAACTTTACCGCCGATGAAACCAGATGCTGCGCCGTAGAGCGTACCAATCAGTACCGCTACAAATGCACCCATAACACCTACCATCAACGAAATACGACCTCCAATTAGCGTACGCACGTATAAATCACGGCCTAAGCTGTCAGTACCAAACCAATGGTCAGCATTCGGTGCAACGTGCATCGCGTACCAGTCAGTATCATCAAATGTGTACGGTGCGATCATTGGCAGGATAATAACCGCCAACGTCATTAGAACAAGAAGGAATAAGCTCACCATCGCCGCTTTGTTGCGCATGAAACGGATACGAGCATCTTGCCAAAGACTGCGACCTTCAATCTCCAAGTTTTCGGAGAATTTCTCAATCGCTTCTAGGTTTTCTTTTTTCGTTAACATAACCAAACGTCCCTGTTAGTAGCGAATTTTCGGGTCAATCATTGCAAGTAAAATATCTACAATCGCGTTGAATAGAATGAATAGGAAACCAATCAGAATGGTTACCCCCATTACTAGCGAGTAGTCACGGTTAAACGCAGCGTTAACGAATAGTTTACCAATACCAGGCAGACCAAAAATGGTTTCGATAACAACGGAACCGGTGATGATACCTACGAAAGCTGGACCCATGTAAGAAACAACAGGGAGAAGTGCCGGCTTAAGAGCGTGTTTGATAATGATATAACGGTAACTTAAACCTTTAGCACGTGCCGTACGAATAAAGTTACTGTTTAGGGTTTCGATCATCGAACCACGCGTAATACGAGCAAAGGTAGCAACATACAGTAGCGACATACCAATAACAGGAAGCACTAAATACTGCCAGCTACCATCTTGCCAACCGCCCGCAGGGAAGATATTCCAGTGAAGCGAGAATATGTAAATAAGCGCAGGCGCTAATACAAAGGATGGCATTACCACACCAAGCATCGCAGTCGACATAATGGTGTAATCAATCCAAGTATTTTGCTTGAGCGCAGCAATGGTACCGACAGTAACCCCCATTATCAAAGTAAAGATAAAGGCGATGAAGCCCACTTTAGCCGAAACAGGTAAGGCAACCGCGATCAGCTCGTTTACTGAGTAATCAAGGTATTTAAATGACGGTCCGAAATCACCTTGGATAACATTGGTCAAATACGTGGTGTATTGTTCAAATACAGGTTTATCCAAGCCATATTTAGCTTCGATATTTGCCATTACTTCGGGTGGCAATGGACGCTCTGTCGAGAACGGGTTTCCCGGTGCAAAGCGCATAAGAAAGAAAGATACGGTGATCAAAACCAACATTGTTGGGATCGCCTCAAATATCCTTTTTGCGATGAATTTAAGCATAAACTCACTCTTTCAGTCTGTGACAGTTAAATTAAAGAAGTCGTCCAATTCTTTTGGACTAAAGATAGGCGCTACATGCAATTTCTCACATGTAGGGCCTCATTTTTATAGTTCTATCGAGTTACGAATTACTCTGTGATGTAGAGATCTTTAGAGTAAATCTTGTCTTCCGCGTTATTTACTGGGAAGCCACCAACTTTCGGTGATAGTAGACGTGATTTCACGTACTGGTAGATAGGTGCGATTGGCATATCTTTTGCCATCAACTTCTCTGCTTCTAGGTAAAGCGCTTGACGCTCTTCGTCAGAAGTTGAAGCAAATGCTTTGTTCATGATCGCATCGTACTCTTTGCTGTCGTAGTGAATACCACCAGTAGTGTTATTACTCATCATCAGCGTTAGGAAAGATGAAGCTTCGTTGTAGTCGCCACACCAACCTGCACGAGCAACCTCAAAGTTGCCAGAATCTTTGGTAGATAGGTAAGTTTTCCACTCTTGGTTTTCTAGCGTAACGTCTAGACCAAGTGTCTTCTTCCACATTGAACCCAGTGCAACCGCAAGTTTCTTGTGGTTCTCTGATGTATTGTATAGAAGGTTAAATTCAAGAGGGTTGTCTGCGCCGTAACCCGCTTCTTCCAATAGACGCGCAGCTTCTGCGTTACGCTCTTCTTGCGTCATTTTGCCGTATGCAGGAATTTCTGGGTTGAAACCTGCCGTAATTTCAGGTGTTAGGAAGTAAGCTGGCTTTTGACCTTGACCTAAAATCGCATCGGTCACAATGTTACGGTCAATCGCATAAGAAATCGCTTTACGCACACGAACATCATCAAACGGCTTTTTCTTCGTATTGAAGATGTAGTAGTAAGTACATAAGTTACCGGTTACAGACACTTCTTGTGGGTGCTCTTTCTTCAGACGCTTGAAGTGCTCTGTAGGCAGCTCGTTCGTGAAGTCGATTTCACCCGCTAGGAAGCGGTTCATTTCCGCTACTTGGTTCTCGATTGGTAGGAAAGTAACTTGGTCAAGCGTCGTGTTTTCGTTGTCCCAGTACTGTTCGTTACGTTTTAGAACCAAACGCTCGTTTACAACCCAGTTGTCAACAACATAAGCACCGTTACCTACAAAGTTCTCTGGCTTCGTCCATTGATCGCCGAACTTTTCAACAGTTGCTTGATGAACAGGTTTCACTGTCGTGTGGCCCATCATCATTACAAAATATGGTACTGCAGTATCTAACTCAACCACTAACGTGTGATCGTCAACCGCTTTAACACCTAACTCGCTCTTATCTTTTTTACCCGCAACAATGTCTTTTGCGTTCTTCATCTTGGTGTATTCCATGTACCAAGCATATGGAGAGGCGGTTGCTGGATCGACTGCGCGTTGGAAGCTGTAAACAAAATCACCTGCAGTGACAGGATCACCGTTTGACCATTTTGCGTCTTCACGTAAGTGGAAAGTGTATGTTTTGTTGTCTTCAGTTTCCCAAGATTCTGCAACACCAGGGATAGTGTTACCGTCCGCATCTTGGTTTACAAGGCCTTCAAGAAGATCGCGAATCACGTGGGATTCTGGAACACCTTGAGATTTATGAGGGTCTATTGTCGCAACTTCTGTACCGTTACCACGCACCAATTCTTGAACAGCAGCAAGTTTTGGCTCTTTAGAATCAGATTTAGCTTCAGGGGCTGGAGCCGGAGCAGGCTCAGCAGCTTGTTTCTCCGCAGGCTTTTCACCACAACCAGCTAGAGCGAGAGAAAGACCAGCACCAATAAATAAAGCGCGCGTGATTTTATTCTTATACATGCGTAAAACTCCAAATTTTTTCGTTAGCATCCATGACTTCTTTGTAAGGGCCTGGAACGGTCAGAGTTTTAGATTTTTTTAGTGCACTTTCTGAGCACAAAAGTCTAAAACCTTACAAAGACTGCGGCACACATTAGCAATCATTGAAGTAATTTGCCATAAAAATGTAGCAAAAAAACCAATAATGCTGACTAAACCACACATATCTAGCAGTAAACTCCAACCCCAAAGCATTCACCAGCCAAATAAAGACCAGAAGCGACATTTAACAGGCGAAACTTTCGATTAATCTGAGTTTAAACCATTTACTAGCATCTTATGCTAGATATTTACACATCATTTAACATTTATGACAAATCAAGTCTAACAAATAATTGTTTATATATTGGGCAAAAAACTTTTATTGTGAAGAATATCACCAGACAAAAGATAGGAAATATTGAAACAAAGTGAGCAATACAATGAAGATAAATACAAAAAAAGCTAAGTACCATTAGCACTTAGCTTTTTTCACTAGAATGCGGGTTAGTTCTATTTTTCCCAACGCTGTGCAGCTTGATGATCGGTGTCGCGCGACTCAATCCAACGATCTTCATTCGTCGTACGCTCTTTTTTCCAAAATGGTGCTTGGGTTTTCAGATAATCCATGATGAACTCGCACGCATCAAATGCCGCGCCGCGGTGCGCACTGGAAACGCCCACAAATACAATTTGATCACCGCTATCCATGTCTCCGACACGATGAATCACGCGTACACCTAATAGTGGCCAGCGAGACTCAGCTTGATCGCAAATGTCGCTCAAGCTCTTCTCTGTCATCCCCGGATAGTGCTCTAGATGTAAACCAATGACATTATCCCCAAGGTTCATATCTCGAACTTTACCAACGAATGTAACGACAGCGCCGGCAGCCGTCCCTTCAGATAGACGTTGATATTCTTGCTCAACCGAAAAGTCTTCAATTTGTACAGAAACACGAGAATCCATCTTAACCCCCAGTTACCGGCGGGAAAAACGCAACTTCGTCACCTGCTTTTACTTGTGTATCCAGAGGGACGATGGATTGGTTCACTGCAGCAAGTAGCTTTCCTGGCTCAAGCGCTAAATCCCACTTGCCATCTTTCTTAGTGCCTTCTTCCACTAGATGTGCACGAATTGATTCAACCGTTTCAAACGGCCCGTCTAACTCGACACTGTCGATGCCAATCAGCTCGCGAGTTTGAGCAAAGAAAAGTACTTTAATCATGATTCCACCTTAAAGTGACCAGATTTACCACCCGTTTTCTCTACTAGACGAACTTGACCAATGACAATGTCTTTTTGTACTGCTTTACACATATCGTAAATCGTTAGAGCAGCAACGGAAGCTGCCGTGAGCGCTTCCATTTCCACACCAGTTTTACCCGCAAGTTTACATACTGATTCGATGCGAACTTTGTTTTCTGTTTCGATAGCTTCCAGTTGAACTTCAACTTTAGAGAGTAGTAGCGGATGACAAAGTGGAATCAAATCCCAGGTTTTCTTCGCAGCTTGAATACCAGCAATACGAGCCGTCGCAAATACATCACCTTTATGGTGCTGGCCAGAGACAATCAGTTGAAGTGTTTCTGGGGCCATGTGAACAAATGCTTCAGCACGAGCTTCACGAACCGTCTCCGTTTTTGCTGACACGTCAACCATGTTTGCTTCGCCAGAAGCATTGATATGTGTAAATTGGGTCATTGTTTTTCCTTCGCTTTTAGGAAAGGTTATACAGATAGGTGTGGCATGAAGTTACAAGGGCGATGACTTGCATCCAACTGCTGTTTAATAATTTTTGTCCAGCCTGTGCGGCACGCACCAGTTGAACCTGGCATTGCGAAGATCACGGTGTGGTTAGCAAAACCAGCAATCGCACGAGACTGAATCGTAGACGTACCGATCTCTTCGTACGACACCATACGGAACAACTCACCAAAACCTTCAACTTCTTTATCAAATAGAGGCTTAAGTGCTTCTGGCGTGCTATCACGTGAGGTGAAACCTGTACCGCCAGTAATCATGATCGCTTGTACGCTTTCATCAGCAATCCATTGAGAAACAATCGCGCGGATCTTGTACATGTCATCAATAACAATTTGCTTGTCTACTACGTTGTGACCCGCTTCTTGAGCATGTTCAGCAAGGTAACGACCAGAGGTATCGTTTTCTTCAGTACGAGTGTCAGATACCGTTAGAACGGCAATATTTGCAGGTTGGAATTTGCTTTCAGCGTGACCCATTTGTTCACCTATTCTCTTAATTAGCTTTGATACGCTTGGTATCGATTCGGAAAAAGTTAGAGCCAGCTTATCAGTGAACTCGCTCTAAAAATTGAATGAAGTTAGCCGCCGATAGACGCGAGGTGTGGCGTCATACCAGTATTGCCATCATGCAAGAAATGGCTTACCGACTTGGTTTGTAACTGCGCCTGGATACGTTCAATAAGCTCACTCTCTTGCTCATCACGTTCCAAAAGATCACGCAATTCTACACCGTGGTCTCCAAACAGACATAGGTGCAGCTTACCCATCGCAGAAACGCGCAGTCGGTTGCAGCTTTCACAAAAGTCTTTTTCATAAGGCATGATAAGACCTATTTCACCCTTGTAATCAGGATGAACAAATACTTGCGCAGGACCATCATTATGCGAGCGCACTTTCAGCAACCAACCATTTGCAATTAGCTGGTTACGAATTGCCACTCCGGATACATGGTGCTTATTAAATAGCTCATCCATCTCACCCGTTTGCATCAACTCAATGAAACGCAGTTGGATTGGACGATCTTTTATCCAGTTAAGAAACGCTGGCAGCTCGTGATGGTTCAGATCTTTCATCAACACCACATTAACTTTTACTTGCTCATAACCGACCTCGAACGCACGTTCGATACCATTCATGACTTCAGTAAACTTATTTTCACCTGTGATTTGATGAAACATACGCGGGTCAAGGCTATCCACACTGACATTAATGTGGGTTAAACCCGCTTCACGCCAATCTGCGACTTGTTTTGCCATGCGATAGCCGTTGGTCGTCGTTGCAACTTTTTGAATGCCAGGCGTCGCCGCTACTGAATGGATAATGTCGGTAAAATCTTTGCGTAAGCTAGGCTCACCACCAGTGATGCGCACTTTTGATGTGCCACAATCAGCGAATGCTTTTACGACCCGTTTGATTTCAGGGAGAGATAAAAAAGACGAGTTTTTATTGCCCGAAGGCTTATAGCCATCAGGAAGGCAATAGGTACATTTGAAATTACATACGTCGGTCACAGACAGACGCAAGTAATAAAACTTACGATGAAATTTGTCTTCGAATTGTTGCGCCACGGAACACCTTTCCAAACACGGGAGGCATGGCCATTTCCAATCATGCCCTTGTGACAGTATGCCACTGGCTCAAAACGCCTATCCAAGGACTTAGCAATAGTGAGCTCGGAGTTATGGCAACCAGAGATATGAAATCTCTGATAGCTTTGCGGTGTAAAATACTTAATATTTGTAATGGAATCCAGACTTGAGTGATAAAAAACTCTCTAGAGACACAATTTACCGCTAAGTGAGTACCTTTAAGACACTCCTTAAGATAAATTGTAGCCGTTTTTTATTAGATTATTAGAAGAACATAATGAATATCTACACAGATAAAAAAGTGGTCGCTGTTGGCGGTGGTCATGGCTTAGGTCGAATGCTGGCCGCATTACGAGATTTTGGCAGCAATGCAACTGGGATTGTTGCCACGACTGACAATGGTGGTTCAACAGGAAGAATTCGTCACTGCCAAGGAGGAATCGCTTGGGGAGACACACGTAACTGTATTAATCAGCTCATTACAGAGCCTTCGATCAGTTCTATGATGTTTGAATATCGCTTCAAAGGCACTGGCGAACTTGATGGTCATAATCTTGGTAACTTGATGCTTACTGCACTCGATAACTTATCGGTCAGACCTTTAGATGCCATTAATCTGATTCGCAATATGTTAAAAGTCGACGTTAACATCCTTCCTATGTCCGAACACCCTTCGGATCTTTCCGCGTTATCCGTAGATGGGAAGTGGGTTACGGGAGAAACAAATGTCGACGAAATGAAAGCAGACTTGCGACGTTTGGATCTTTCACCAGAAGTGCCTGCTACCAAAGAAGCCATCACAGCTTTGGCGGAAGCTGACGCGATTATTCTTGGCCCTGGCAGTTTTTTAACTAGTATCATGCCTCCTTTATTGCTGCCTGAACTCGGCAAAGCGATTGCAGCAAACACAAAAGCAAAAGTCATTTTTGTTGCTAACCTGAGTCCAGAATACGGCCCAGCGGGACGAATGACGATGGCTCAAAAATTAGAATGGTGTGAACGTGCCTGTCAAGGAAGAAAAATAGACGTGGTTCTAGCAGAGAAAACCGAGCAAGACGTCTTAAGTCAATGGAATGTAGTGACGGAGTCACTCGCCTCCTCTAACCGAGACTGGCGTCACGATAGAAACAAGCTCAAACTAGCGATTGAAAATCAGCTACAACTTTCTATTTAAGAGCACGTTACCTGGCTAGCGCCCTCTTTTAAGGTGTTTATTGATAATGAAAACCCTTCTGTCATCGAAGGGTTTTAGTTCAGGCATCCAGTAAAAACAGATGTTTACTAAGAAAAAATGGTTAATAGAAAAAATGGTTAATAGAAAAAATAGCTACTGTCGCCAAGAGCGATAAGCATCTCGAGTTTCGTGCAAAAGATCGAACATAGCCTCTAACTCCTCAGACTCCGCAGTCAACTCACCGGCTTTCGCTTTTTTGTCTATGGACATAGCCAGTTCACAAAGGCGATCTGCCCCAAAGCTCGCAGCACTACTTTTCAACGCGTGGCTGATTTCTTTTGAGTAAGCTAATCGCTCTGCCCCCTGCAGTTGGGATAAGTTCTCGATATAGGTATCCATTTCTCCTAGGAAGATATCGAACAGTACAGGTACGTTGTCACTGCCAATTTCCATCGACAGTTCATCTATTTTTTGCTGATTTAATACATTTACACTCATACTTTTTGCCGCTCTTCCTTGCCGTTCCATGCCTGTAACTTGCGGTAAATCGTCGACGGACTGACATCAAGATATCCCGCCGCTCGAGGAATATTGCCATCACATGCTTCAATCGCTTGCTCGATTGCCATTTTTTCCGTCATCCATAATGGCATAATCTCAGATGCGGTCATCGCTTTCGGCTCAATTAATTTAGCCACAGACGACGGATGGTCAAGCGGTTGATTCAACGGTGGCGGTAACATGTCCAACGTAATCTCTTTACCGTTGTTTAGAACAACGATATTGCGTAGCACGTTTTGTAACTGACGAACGTTACCCGGCCACTCATAGCTGTTGAATCGCTCGATGACATCAGGCGCAAAACGTATGAAGCTTTTTCCTTCTTCGTGTGACATGTAACCTAACAGTGAGTATGCAATTTCAATAACATCTTCGCCTCGTTCGCGTAAAGGCGGTAAATGCAAAGGAATGACATACAAACGATAGTACAAATCTTCACGGAATCGACCTTCTTGTACCTCTTTCCAGGGATCACGGTTAGTGGCACAAACAAAGCGCACATCCACGCTCTTCATTTTTGAGGAACCCACTTTTTGGAATGTGCCCGTTTGAATAAATCGTAGCAACTTGGTTTGTAAATCCAAGTCCATCTCACAAAGCTCATCTAGAAAAAGTGTGCCGCCATCCGCTAACTCAGCTGCCCCTTGACGATCATTCGCAGCGCCAGTAAAGGCCCCTTTTACGTGACCAAACAGTTCACTCTCAATCAAATCTTTTGGAATTGCAGCACAGTTAATTGCAATAAAAGGTTTGTCACCACGTTTACTTGCTGCGTGAATAGCCTCGGCACATACCTCTTTACCAGTACCACTTTCACCTGTGATAAAAATACTCGCTTTACTGCTCGCCGCTGAATCTATCGTACGGTAAACCTGCTGCATGGTTTGGCTACTGCCGATAAACCCCTGATAGCTCTGATTGCCTGGATTATCGGCTTCATTTTTTAGCTTGGTCGCTTTACGAATTGCATTGTTAACCGTGACACGTAAACGGTCTGCTTCACACGGTTTAATTAGAAAGTCTTGTGAGCCATGACGCATGGCCTCGACAGCGGTATCGATAGAACCGTGAGCGGTCATAAAAATTATAGGTACGTCGGGATGACTCTTTTTAACGGCATGTAAAACGTCCATCCCCGTCATATCTGGCAGACGGAGATCGAGTAAAATAAGATCTGGAATTCGATGATTTAGGCTCTCAATGGCATCCCTACCTGTGCCGACAATATTGATATCTATGCCAAGCGGTGTCAGGTATGAGCGGTACAGAGCCGCAACAGATGCGGTGTCCTCGACCATTAAAAGGTAACGAGACTTTGGGCCTTCGGGTTTTTGTTGCATAACCTAGCTATTATTTTGTTGTGTTTTAAACAATAATCGCATTACGCTTTGCATTTTGCAAATAACATTAACTAAATTATGGGCAAAGGAAAAAATTCAAAAATAATATCAATTATTTAAAAAATGGCACAAACCATGCTGTAACGATAATGACCCCTCGGGTCACCTAGCCAACTGACGTTGTTAGTGAACGATATGTTCACAAAACAAGCCAATAGACCCGACTGCCTATTGGCTTCTTTTTTTTACAAGCGACCTAAAATGCTTGGATAGCTAAATCGGTAAGTTTGTTCAACTATTTGCGATGAACTGCGCTCGTAGTTTTTCAATCTCGTCACGCTTTTGTGCCGCTAACTCAAATTCTAAATCTTGCGCATGCTGATACATCGCCGCCTCCAGTCGACTGATTTCTTTTTCTAGCTGCTGAGGGGACAGTGCCTCGTAAGTTTGCGAAGGCTCCGCCACTTTCGATAATGGTACCTGTTTAGTGTTACGCTGGCGTTTAGACTTAGTGATATCGCCAAGTTCCATGATGTCTTTGATATTTCGTTTGAGCGCTTGTGGCGAAATACCCATTTCTTCGTTGTACGCTTCCTGCTTCTCGCGACGACGGTTAGTTTCATCCATCGCCTTTTTCATTGAGTTGGTGATTCGGTCAGCGTATAAAATCGCCTTACCTTCGATGTTTCGTGCAGCACGACCAATGGTCTGAATGAGTGAGCGTTCAGACCGCAAGAAGCCCTCTTTATCCGCATCCAAAATTGCAACTAACGAGACCTCTGGCATATCCAGGCCCTCTCTCAATAAGTTTATTCCCACCAGCACGTCAAATTCCCCAAGACGAAGGTCACGGATAATTTCCACACGCTCAACAGTATCAATGTCTGAGTGTAAATAACGTACCTTAACATCATGTTCGTGAAGGTATTCGGTGAGATCTTCAGCCATTCGTTTGGTCAGTGTTGTAACCAGAACTCGTTCATCTTTAGCTGCGCGAATACGGATCTCAGACAATAGGTCGTCGACTTGGGTCGCTACTGGGCGAACTTCCAACTCAGGGTCAAGCAAGCCTGTAGGACGAACGACTTGATCCGCTACATCACCCGCCGATTTTTCTAGTTCGTAATTTCCAGGAGTAGCAGAGACGAAAATCGTTTGTGGCGCTAGTGCTTCAAACTCCTCAAACTTCAGTGGACGATTATCCAAAGCTGAAGGTAACCGGAAACCAAACTCCACCAGCGTTTCTTTACGCGAACGGTCGCCTTTATACATGGCACCTATCTGCGGTACTGTCACGTGAGATTCATCGATGATCAACAAGCCATCATGAGGTAAGTAGTCAAACAGGGTTGGTGGCGGCTCACCTTCCGAGCGTCCACTGAGATAACGAGAATAGTTTTCGATACCGGAGCAAAAGCCCAACTCATTCATCATTTCGATATCGAATTGAGTGCGCTGGCTAATTCGCTGCTCTTCCAGTAGCTTGTTGTTATCTAGAAGCTGCTTTTTGCGCACTTCTAGTTCGACTTTAATATTTTCAATCGCTTCAAGAATGCGATCTCTTGGCGTGACATAGTGCGTCTTGGGATAGATGGTATAGCGCGGCAAGTCTCGTTGTTTCACCACGCCTGTCAATGGATCGAACACACTGATGCAATCCACCTCATCGTCAAACATCTCAACGCGCACAGCGTCTTGGTCTGATTCAGCAGGGAATATATCAATCACCTCGCCACGGACACGGAACTGCCCTCGCTCAAAAGCAACATCATTGCGCGAGTATTGGAGCTCCGCTAGGCGACGAAGCATATCACGCTGATCAATCACATCTCCACGTCGCAAATGAAGCATCATTTGTAAGTAGGATTCCGGATCACCCAAACCATAGATAGCTGAAACCGAAGCAACGATAATAGCGTCTTTCCGTTCCAATAAAGCTTTAGTGGCAGACAGTCGCATTTGCTCAATGTGGGCGTTAACCGAAGCGTCCTTTTCAATGAAAGTATCTGTTGTGGGAACGTATGCTTCAGGTTGGTAGTAATCGTAGTAAGAAACAAAATACTCAACCGCATTATTAGGAAAGAATGACTTCATCTCACCATATAACTGAGCAGCAAGCGTTTTGTTTGGCGCAAGTAATATTGCAGGTCGTTGGGCTTGAGCAATCACATTCGCTAGTGTGAAGGTTTTACCTGAGCCTGTGACCCCCAACAAGGTTTGATGTGCTAGCCCAGCATCGAGCCCCTCAAGCAACTGATTGATCGCTCCTGGTTGATCGCCCGACGGCTGATAATCGGAGACCAATTCATAGACTTTACTCATACCCTTCCTCAATTTTACTGCGCTTTGGCTGTATATATATACACCTTAGCTAATGAAATCTACGTCTATCGAGAATTTAACCATCATTGTTAATAAATTTTCTTGTTTGTCTAGAATGCTATAGCCATACAAAAGTGACTCTGATATAGTACTTCGCCCTAGTTGAAGAGCTACACACATTCTTTACATTATAGTTTCCACAACTTTTCCCCAAAAATTAGCTTAAAACTTTCTTATCCCCAAAAGATTGATTTTTATCCACTTTGAATACCTTTTGATTAACATCGATAAATCTCTGTTTTATTTGCTTATTTTACGCATAACTCCGACTAAAAATTCACCAAATAAAAACTTAGTTGCATATAAATTTTCTTTACCCAGATCTCATCAACACACTTATCCACAAATTTAGTGGATAACTAACCTCGAGCCTTTACTGGCAAGCCATACAGAAAAGTAAAGCCCTTAACTCAATATTTTTTGCTAAAAATGTATTTTTTTACTGTTGACAGTAGTTTGAGTGCTCGGTAAGATCCGTCCCGCTTTCAAGCAAAGCAATTCCTCCTTAGCTCAGTTGGTAGAGCGACGGACTGTTAATCCGCAGGTCGCTGGTTCGAGCCCAGCAGGAGGAGCCAGATTATAGAAAAGCCGTGTCGCAAGACACGGCTTTTTTGTATCTTAATCGCCATGAAATCTAAGCCAATCTAGGCGCCATAAAATCACACCGAAAAAAGTTCAAATTACAGAACTCATAACATTGTCATAGATAGTGTTCTCACAGCACCACACATTTAATTCTGTCTCTTTTCTAGCAAAACACAATCGTAAATAGTTGAATCTATTATTAATGCAATTTAATCATTAAAAAAATGAAAAGCATTCATTTTACTCATAATAAATAAATCCATACGATTAAAAGGGTTAAGAATGGTTCCGTCCTACTCGTCGCCTCCATTCTAATTATCAATAACTTAGGGATTTACTTATGACTATTCCGACAACTGACATGCTAGATGCATGGGCTGGATTTACTGCTGGTGAATGGCAAAACTCTGTCAACACTCGTGACTTCATCCAAAAAAACTATACACCCTATGAGGGAGACGAGACTTTCTTAGCTGAAGTTAGCGAATCCACTTCAGCATTATGGAACCAAGTGCTTGAAGGCATAAAACAAGAAAGCCGCACACACGCCCCTATTGATTTTGACACAGACTTGCCCTCAACAATCACTTCCCACGATGCAGGCTACATCAACAAAGATCTGGAAAAGATCGTTGGCTTACAAACTGATCAACCGCTAAAACGTGCAATCATCGCCAATGGCGGGATTCGCATGGTCAAAAACTCGTGCGAAGTTTATGGCCGCGAGCTGGATCCAACGGTTGAAAAAATCTTCACTGAATACCGTAAAACTCACAACAAAGCGTGTTTCGACCTTTACACCAAAGAAATCCTAGCGTGTCGTAAATCCGGCATCATCACGGGCCTTCCTGATGCCTATGGCCGTGGTCGTATCATTGGTGACTATCGTCGTCTCGCCCTATACGGTATCGACTTCTTAAAAGCAGACAAAAAAGAGCAATACAACTCAACACAAACGTTCTTAGAACAAGGCAACGATCTTGAGAAAACACTTCGTCTGCGCGAAGAAATAGCCGATCAAGTTCAAGCGCTTGAAGACATTCGTCAAATGGGTCTGAAATACGGCATTGATATGTCGCTACCTGCAAAAACTGCACAAGAAGCGATCCAATTTACCTACTTTGGCTACCTAGCGGCGGTTAAATCGCAAAACGGCGCAGCAATGTCACTGGGCCGTACTTCGACTTTCCTAGACGTCTATCTAGAACGCGATATAGCAAACGGTTTGATTGATGAATCACAAGCGCAAGAAATGATTGACCACTTCATCATGAAGCTACGGATGGTTCGCTTCCTACGCACACCAGAATACGATTCATTGTTCTCTGGCGACCCAATCTGGGCAACAGAAGCCATGGCAGGTATGGGTGTTGATGGCCGTACGCTAGTATCTAAAACGACATTCCGATACTTACATACGCTACATACTATGGGCCCTGCTCCTGAGCCAAACATGACGATTCTTTGGTCAGAGCAATTGCCTGAAGCGTTCAAACAATATGCTGCAAAAGTGTCGATTGATACCTCTTCGGTTCAATACGAAAACGACGATCTAATGCGTCCTGATTTCGACAATGACGACTACGCGATTGCCTGTTGTGTGAGCCCGCAGGTTGTTGGTCAGCACATGCAATTCTTTGGTGCACGTGCCAACCTTGCAAAAGCACTGCTTTACACCATCAATGGTGGTATCGATGAAAAATCGAAAGCGCAAGTGGGTCCGGTAGTGGACAAAGTTCAAGATGAAATTCTCGACTTTGACGCTTTGATGCCTCGTTTCGACAATATGTTGGAGTGGCTAGCAACGCAATACGTCACAGCGTTGAACATCATCCATTATTCGCATGACCGTTACAGCTACGAAGCATCACTGATGGCATTGATGGATCGCGACGTGCACCGCACGATGGCGTGTGGTATTGCAGGTCTGTCTGTTGTTGCAGACTCTTTAGCAGCAATTAAATACGCAACCGTGAAACCCGTTCGTGATGAAGATGGCATCGCCGTTGATTTTAAAATCGAAGGTGATTATCCAAAATTTGGTAACAACGATGCCCGTGTTGATGACATCGCTTGTGATCTAGTTGAGCGCTTCATGAAGAAAATTCAGAAGATGCACACCTACCGCGAAGCAGTGCCAACTCAATCGATTTTAACAATCACATCTAACGTGGTTTACGGTAAAAAAACGGGTAATACACCAGATGGCCGTCGCGCAGGTATGCCTTTTGGACCGGGTGCAAACCCAATGCACGGTCGTGATGAAAAAGGGGCGGTTGCGTCTCTGGCATCGGTTTCTAAATTACCGTTCGCTTACGCTAAAGATGGTATTTCTTACACTTTCTCAATTGTGCCTAACGCATTGGGTAAAGATGACTTGAGTCAGAAGAAGAACCTAGCTGCGCTAATGGATGGTTACTTCCATCACGAAGCAAGCAACGAGGGCATTGCGATTGAAGGTGGTCAACACCTTAACGTCAACGTTCTAGACCGAGAGATGTTATTGGATGCGGTTGAACATCCAGAGAAATACCCTCAGTTGACGATTCGAGTGTCTGGTTATGCGGTACGTTTTAACTCTCTAACGACAGAGCAACAGCAAGACGTCATCACTCGTACCTTCACGAGTAAGATATAAACACAGTCCATCAAGCACTCAGAAAGTTTAAATAATTAGCTTGTAAATATACATTGCCCGCCTCTCTTTTCTACCTGGGAGAGGCGGGCTTTTTTAAAATCACACATTAGATGAAAATTAATAGGTAGTATCCTCTCGCTAACAATACATTCAGCAAACGATTCAATTTCTTATTGATTCATCAAAATACATCAATTAGACGACTATTTTTCCATCGTGTATGTAAAACCACATCGTTCACTGGTTGTTATTGGTGTCACAAAACACGATAATATCAAGATCGGATTTTAAGAACGTAATAACTATGACCGAATATGTTTTGTTGTTGGTCGGCACTGTGCTGGTGAACAACTTTGTACTGGTGAAGTTTTTGGGCCTATGTCCTTTCATGGGCGTGTCCAAAAAACTGGAAACAGCAATAGGTATGGGCTTAGCGACAACTTTTGTGCTAACGCTCGCGTCAGTGTGTGCGTATTTAGTGGAAAGCTACATCCTTCGTCCACTGGGTATTGAGTACCTTCGAACCATGAGTTTTATTTTGGTGATAGCCGTTGTGGTGCAGTTCACCGAAATGGTTGTGCACAAAACCAGCCCGACGCTTTATCGCTTGCTTGGCATTTTCTTACCGCTGATCACAACAAACTGCGCAGTATTGGGCGTGGCACTTCTTAACATTAATGAAAACCATAACTTTATTGAATCGATCATCTACGGCTTCGGCGCCGCTGTTGGTTTCTCATTGGTGTTGATACTTTTTGCATCCATGCGAGAGCGCATAGCCGCCGCCGACGTTCCTGTACCTTTTAAAGGTGCATCAATAGCAATGATTACAGCAGGTTTAATGTCACTCGCCTTTATGGGCTTTACAGGTTTGGTGAAGTAAGCGATGAGTACGATTTTAATTGCGATTATCGCGTTAGCGGTTCTGGCTGCGATTTTCGGCGCGATACTTGGTTTTGCTTCTATTCGCTTTAAAGTTGAAGCGGACCCTATTGTGGATCAAATCGACGCCATTTTACCGCAAACTCAATGCGGTCAATGTGGCTACCCTGGTTGCCGCCCTTATGCTGAAGCAATTGCAAATGGCGACCACATCAACAAATGTCCACCTGGTGGTCAGGCAACAATCGAAAAGCTCGCCGACTTAATGGGTGTTGAGCCAGAAGAATCTGCGCACGATCTCGACAGCAAAATTCCAACCGTTGCGTTTATTCATGAAGACATGTGTATTGGCTGCACTAAGTGTATTCAGGCGTGTCCGGTGGATGCAATTGTAGGCGGAACAAAGGCGGTCCATACCGTAATCAAAGACGAATGTACGGGCTGTGACTTGTGTGTTGCCCCATGTCCGACTGATTGTATTGAAATGATTCCTGTGGCAACGACCACAGAAAGCTGGAAGTGGCAACTTCACTCCATTCCGGTACTTAACATTACGGATGCTGCCGACAATGCAGCGAACGTGAAAGATTCAATTAAGTAAGGTTTCACATGTTGTCTTTGATTGAACAAATTCGTACAGGCGCGCTTTGGGATTTCCCAGGTGGTGTGCATCCGGCAGAAAATAAAAAGCAGTCCAACAAAACTGAACTCGCTCATGCGGCTATCCCGTCAGAAATTGTATTGCCGCTAAAACAGCACATTGGTAAAGCGGGTAACCTACTGGTTGCCGAAGGTGACTACGTGTTAAAAGGTCAGCCATTAACGCAATCGGAGACCGGCTTTACGGTTCCAGTGCATGCTCCAACATCAGGTACGCTCACCGCGATTGAGCCACGAACTGTCGCGCACCCTTCTGGGTTAAGTGAGTTGTGCGCAGTCATCACGCCTGATGGGAAAGATGCATGGTGTGAAAGAAACCCCGTCGCAGATTACCAACAAGAAACCCCTGACGCACTGATTGATATTATTCGTCTCGCTGGTATTTCTGGTATGGGTGGCGCAGGCTTCCCTACTGCAAAAAAAATCCAATCAGGTTTTGCTCGTACCGAGATTCTTATCGTTAATGCAGCAGAGTGCGAGCCATACATCACGTCTGATGACAAGCTCATGCAAGAACATGCCGAAGAGCTTATTCAAGGTATCGAAATTGTCGAACATATCCTGACACCAAAGCTCACGATTATTGGCATTGAAGACAACAAACCAGAAGCAATCAAAGCGCTAGAAGCTGCGGCTATAAACAAAGATATCGTTATTCGCGTTATCCCAACTAAATACCCTTCTGGTGGTGAAAAACAGCTGATCAAAATTTTAACCAATAAAGAAGTGCCAAGTGGCGCGATTCCAGCCGATATTGGTATTTTGGTCCAGAATGTTGGTTCTCTTTACGCTATAAAACGCGCAGTCATCGACGGTGAGCCGATGATAAAACGCATCGTGACTCTCACTGGTAAAACCTTCAAACAACCACGCAACGTTTGGGCATTATTAGGGACACCAGTACAAGCACTGTTGGATGAGTTTGGCTATAAAGGAGATAAGAAGTTACAGCGTTTAATTATGGGTGGGCCAATGATGGGCTTTACCCTTCCTCACTCCCAAGTGCCGATTACCAAGACAGCAAACTGTATCCTTGCTCCGACTCGTCGTGAGATCTCTCCGCACCAGTATGAGATGGAATGTATTCGCTGTAGCCAATGTGCCGAAGCGTGCCCTGCTTCGCTGCTGCCTCAACAACTGCAATGGCATGCGAAAGCTGAAGAGTATGACAAACTCGAAGAATTAAACTTAAAGGATTGTATCGAGTGCGGCGCTTGTGCGTTTGTGTGTCCAAGTGAAATTCCGCTCGTACAGTACTACCGCCAAGCGAAAGCAGAAATTAGAACTAGAACACAAGAAGCGGAAGTGGCAGAGCGAGCAAAACTGCGTTTTGAAGAGAAGAAAGCGCGTATGGAACGCGAAAAAGCAGAACGTGAAAATCGCTTTAAGAAAGCAGCCGATCAGCGCCGTAAAGACATGAAATCTTCTGGTGGTGATGATGCGATTGCAGCAGCGATCGCACGAGTGAAAGCTCAGAAGACAGAAACAACAGAAAAAGCAGAGCCAGCCGTTAAACCTGCCGTAGCGGCAGCCATTGCCAAAGCGAAGGCAAAACAGGCCGCAGCCGCTAAAGCAGGCTCTAGTGAACCTGATAACTCAGAAATGGCAAAACTGCGCGAAGAACGCAAACGTCTAGCCCGCGAACGTAAAGCACAAAAAGAGCAAGGCGAAACGCCAGACAATAACGCTGATGATAAAAAATCGGCAGTTTCGGCCGCCATCGCCCGAGCTAAAGCGAAAAAAGCACAACAAGAAGATTCAACTGAATCCGTAGAATCGGAAACGTCTGCACAGCAAGACGGCGATCCGAAGAAAGCCGCGGTTGCTGCTGCCATTGCACGTGCCAAAGCACGCAAAGCGAAGCAAGCAGACTCAACTGAAGCGGAAGAAGCTGAAGCACCTGCTGAGCAAACCGACGATCCGAAAAAAGCCGCCGTGGCTGCTGCGATTGCACGTGCCAAAGCACGTAAAGCGAAGCAAGCAGACTCAATTGAAGCGGAAGAAGCTGAAGCACCTGCCGAGCAAACCGACGATCCGAAAAAAGCCGCAGTTGCCGCTGCAATTGCTCGAGCCAAAGCGCGCAAAGCGAAGCAAGCAGACTCAACCGAAGCGGAAGAAGCTAAAGCACCTGCTGAGCAAACCGACGATCCGAAGAAAGCCGCAGTGGCTGCTGCCATTGCACGTGCCAAAGCGCGTAAAGCGAAACAAGCAGACTCAACTGAAGCGGAAGAAGCTGACGCACCTGCCGAGCAAACCGAAGATCCGAAGAAAGCCGCCGTGGCAGCTGCCATTGCACGTGCCAAAGCACGTAAAGCGAAGCAAGAAACGCAAACTGAGCCTGTTGAAGACGCAACTTCCGAAGAACCAGAAGTGGATCCGAAGAAAGCCGCGGTTGCCGCAGCAATTGCGCGCGCGAAGGCTCGTAAAGCGAAACAAGCAGACTCAACTGAAGCGGAAGAAGCTGAAGCACCTGCCGAGCAAACCGACGATCCGAAAAAAGCTGCCGTGGCTGCTGCCATCGCTCGAGCTAAAGCGCGCAAAGCGAAGCAAGAAACGCAAACAGAGCCTGTTGAAGAAGCAACCTCCGAAGAACCAGAAGTGGATCCGAAGAAAGCCGCGGTTGCCGCAGCAATTGCGCGCGCGAAGGCACGCAAAGCGCAACAAGAAGCTAATAAAAATAATACTGAGGAGAACGAGTAGTGTCGTTTTTTATTGCCAGTTCACCGCATACCCACAGTCGTCGTAGTACGCCAGACTTAATGAAATGGGTGGCACTTTGCGCACTTCCAGGTTTAGTAGCTCAAACCTACTTCTTTGGCTGGGGTACGCTTATTCAGCTGATTTTTGCCATTGCAGTCGCTGTATCCCTTGAAGCCTTAGTCATGATCTGTCGTAAACGCTCACCAATGAGAGCGCTACGTGATAACAGTGCAATAGTTACCGCTTGGTTGTTAGCCGTTGCTATACCACCATGGTCTCCGTGGTGGATTATGGTGATCGGGCTTATTTTTGCGATAGTAATTGCTAAACACCTCTATGGTGGCCTTGGACAAAACTTATTCAACCCTGCAATGGTCGCTTATGTGGTCTTGTTGATCTCTTTCCCAGTACAAATGACGAGTTGGAGTGCACCGACATCACTCATACCTGATCATGTAAATTTTGCAGATACACTCTCTTTAATTTTTACGGGCTATGATTACGACGGCTTATCACTTCAGCAAGTTCGCTCAGGTGTTGACGGCGTGACAATGGCGACACCACTTGATGCATTTAAGACTGGCATTCTTACAGGTGCCACTCCAAGCGAAGTAATGTCGCAGCCAATATTTGATGGCTTAGGTGGTATTGGTTGGCAATGGGTAAACCTTGCTTACCTTCTTGGCGGCATAGTCATGATCAAAAAGCGTATCATCCAATGGTATATTCCAGCAGGTTTCCTTGCGAGTCTGACTCTGTTTAGCCTAGTGTTCACGTTGCTGACGCCAGGGGAAACTGCGTCGCCAGTTTTACACTTGTTATCTGGTGCAACCATGCTTGGCGCATTCTTTATTGCAACCGATCCCGTTTCGGCGTCTACCACCGTCAAAGGACGTTTAATCTTCGGTGCGCTTATTGGTGCTTTGGTTTTTATCATTCGCAGTTGGGGCGGTTTCCCAGATGGTGTTGCATTTGCAGTGTTGCTTGCAAATATGTGTGTGCCACTGATCGATTACTACACCAAACCTAGAACTTACGGTCACTGAGGTAAACATGTTAACCGCTATTAGAAAAAATGGTCTGACACTCGCGATATTTGCCTGTGCAACAACCGGATTAGTCGCCCTTACTCAGTACCTAACAAAAGACCAAATCAAGGTACAAGAGCAAAAACAATTACTTTCTGTTTTGAATCAAGTCATTCCAGAAAATATGCATGACAACGCACTCACGCAAGCTTGTACAATGGTCACGTCTCCAGATCTGGGGACATTACGTGCGATGCCAGCCTACCTCGCCACGAAGAATGGTGAACCAACAGCAATCGCAATAGAATCTATCGCGCCAGATGGCTACAATGGTGAGATAAAAGTAATTACTGGGATTGATAATCAGGGCAATATTTTGGGGACACGCGTCCTAAACCACCAAGAAACCCCTGGTCTGGGCGATAAAATCGATCTTCGTGTCACAGACTGGATCCTGAGCTTTACAGGAAAACAAGTCACGGAAAACAATTGGAATTCGTGGAAAGTTCGTAAAGATGGCGGCGATTTCGATCAATTTACTGGTGCAACGATCACGCCAAGAGCCGTCGTAAAAGTGGTGCGAAATACCGTTAACTACGTAAACCAATCTCGTGAAGACATTCTTAGCCAGCCGTTAGGCTGTGAAGGAGAGCAGTAATGAATGAGAATAAATTACTGATGAAAAACGGTATGTGGAGTAATAACCCCGCTCTCGTACAACTGCTGGGCTTATGTCCACTGCTAGCGGTTTCTTCCACGATAACCAATGCATTAGGTCTTGGTATTGCAACCTTACTCGTGCTAGTTGGATCCAACGTAACAGTTTCTCTTATCCGTAACTATGTGCCAAAAGAGATCCGTATACCTGTATTCGTTATGATCATTGCCTCACTCGTTACCTGCGTTCAGTTGTTAATGAATGCCTATGCGTACGGTTTGTACCTGTCTCTAGGTATCTTTATTCCTCTGATTGTAACGAACTGCATTATTATTGGCCGAGCAGAAGCTTACGCGTCAAAAAATGATGTTGCACCCGCTGCGCTAGATGGTTTGTGGATGGGCCTTGGTATGACGAGCGTCTTGGTTGTTTTAGGTGCCATGCGCGAATTAATTGGTAATGGCACACTATTCGACGGGGCAGATCTGCTATTAGGAGACTGGGCATCCGCTCTACGGATTCAAGTTTTCCAATTTGACAATAGCTTCCTGTTAGCGCTTCTCCCACCTGGTGCATTTATCGGTGTTGGGCTGTTGATAGCGCTCAAAAATGTCATAGATAATTCAATTCAGGCACGTCAACCAAAAGAAGAAAAACCAACCATAGAACGTGCTCGCGTCACTAACGCATAACAAGATAAGGCTCTGTCATAGGAGCCTTTTTCATAAACCGCAGAGACGGTATTGGAAGTCAGCAATGAACAAAATAAAAAGAATCGAAATTCTTGAGCGATTACGAGAAAACAATCCGAATCCTCAAACTGAGCTTAACTGGAGCTCCCCTTTTGAGCTGCTAATCGCTGTATTACTATCAGCTCAAGCAACCGATGTAAGCGTCAATAAAGCCACCGACAAGCTTTTCCCTGTAGCGAATACACCTCAAAGCATTCTTGATTTGGGAGTCGATGGCTTAAAAGAATACATAAAGACCATCGGTTTGTTTAACTCAAAGGCAGAAAACACAATCAAGACTTGTAAGATCTTGTTGGAAAAACACAATGGTGAAGTTCCTGAAGATCGTGCAGCGTTAGAAGCGCTGCCAGGCGTAGGTCGCAAGACCGCAAACGTCGTGCTCAACACCGCTTTTGGTTGGCCAACTATTGCCGTCGATACGCACATTTATCGCGTGTCGAATCGCACTAAATTTGCGATGGGAAAAACGGTTGATGATGTCGAGCAGAAGCTATTAAAAGTTGTGCCAAAAGAGTTCAAACTCGATGTGCACCACTGGCTCATTCTTCATGGTCGTTATACGTGCGTAGCAAGAAAGCCTCGCTGCGGTAGCTGCATTATCGAAGATTTGTGCGAATATAAAGAGAAAGTATACCCAGATAGCTAACGCTATTTGTAAATCAAAGCTAGGAGCAAAAAATGTCAAACGGTCGAATTCTCCACACTATGCTTCGCGTAGGTGATCTAGACAAATCCATCAAGTTTTACACTGAAGTTATGGGCATGCAGCTGCTTCGTACTAACGAAAATAAAGAGTACGAATACACGCTAGCGTTTCTTGGTTATGGTGACGAATCCCAAGGTGCAGTGATCGAACTGACTTACAACTGGGGTAAAACTGAGTATGACTTAGGTACCGCTTTTGGTCATATCGCCATTGGTGTTGATGATATCTACACAACTTGCGACGCTATCAAAGCGGCGGGCGGTAATGTGACGCGTGAGCCAGGTCCAGTAAAAGGCGGAAGCACGCACATTGCATTCGTAAAAGACCCAGATGGTTATATGATTGAGCTTATTCAAAACAAGCAAGCTTCAGCAGGTCTTGAAGGCTAAGCGGCACTTCTAATAATCACTTGTACTGCAAGTTGAACTCCGATTACAGGCAGGTCTGCGATCTGCCTGTCCTTTTATAAACAAAACTCTTTACTTGATAATAGTTATCGTTTAGATTTATCCGCAACTTCGATATGCGGGATTACGATAATGATCAGTGAATGGGAAAAACACACACTTCTAGCCGATACGGCACTTCAACTAGATGACCCTGTTCGCAGCATTCTTCATTACCAGCAAGCCCTAAGCCTGAGTGAAGATATCAGCGAATGTGTGGAAATTGAGGCGGACGAGCGATTATTAATTTCTGTGATTTCTTGTCATAACTTAGCTCAGTTCTGGCGTTGGGCCGGAGATACTGACTATGAACTCAAATACCTTCAACTGGCCTCTGAGAAAGTCTTAACACTTATCCCACAATGCCCAAATAAAGAGTGTGCAAGCTTTATCGACTCGATAGGATGCTGTACTAAGGCGTTGATAGACTTTATGAAGCGTCACCCTAATCCAGCTATTGCCAAACAGGTTGAAAAAATAGATACCGCAACCAATTGCGAAGTCATTGCCAAATTCCGCTTAAACTAACATTCAAATTATACAGCAGGAATCACCGAAAGGTGCTTGGCAAAATACCACTAAAATATTATTAACAACGTCAGTAAATCAAAAACGCCGAAGCTTTCAGCTTCGGCGTTTTTATAAGCATCACACTTGGGTTCGCCCTAGAGATATCACGACTCGGCGGTTTTTGTCTTTTCCTATTGGCGAACCGTTATCTGCAATAGGACGACGCTTGCCGTACCCTTGCACTTGAATTCGATCTTCCGGTAGCCCTAGAGACTGAAAATAGTCACGAAGTGACTCTGCACGTCGCTCTGATAAACTTTGACTCGCACTTTTATCATCGGTTGAATCTGTGTACGTCGCCACCAGCACGAGATCGATATCTTGATTATGTCGGATATAATCTGCAATTTGTGATAAACGCTTTTTAGAAGCCTTGGTTAACTGATCACCTTGTCTTTCGTAGTGCAAAATCGTAAAAGCAATGTCCTCAAAACTATATTTCAATAAGTTGGAAATACAGTCGCTAAACGCGTTGTACTTGTTTTGAAATAGTACTGATGACAATGCGACTTCAATTCTCTGATCTCGGCTCTGCCAATCTTGGTAACTAAAAGTCGGATAACGGCCTTTTTCCAGCTCAGACAAAATGCCCCATGCTGTTTGCCCTCCGACATAACCATCAAACTGTTTAAAAAACTTTAGGTTTGTAATTCGATCGGCGTGTTCACCTGGCCGCCAAGGTGGCGGCATAGAAATGAGACTGACGTTACGTGTTTCTCCCATCGGACGACGCATTTTTAACTCAAAGTCTAAATTGATTTTTTTATTTGCACGAGATGAAAATACCGCATCTCCAAAGCTTGGAATGGGGTGTACAAGCTGACATTCTAATGGTGTATTGACCACCATTTCCCATTGAGATTGCTGTGGAGTTGCAGCATAACGTTTGCCCATCAAAGCGAAGCTGCTTGTGCTAAACAACGAAAATACAACACCACTGGTAATCAGCCATTTCTTCATCTAATACTGTCTCTTAAACGGCAGTCTGTTGCCGTCAATTTGCATCAATAAAACCACTTCAACCGGCATGCAAAAATCTCGCCAATATCGGAATATCTGTCACACTGCCATTAATGTGAGCCATAGTGTTCCAATCACCTTAACCGCCACTTAGCGTTTTACTTCCTCATGTTTTATCGGTTTACATGATGCAAAGTATGGCGAATAAACGTCTACATAATATGCAATACAAACTTATTGATTGGATGCAAAATAGAATTCCGGTTTTCTCTTAAATTGCGGTTTTTCTCATCGGTATAATCTGCAATAATGCAGCCTTCGTCACACAAAAATAAGCCAACATGACACTAGAAAATGAAGCTCTAACCTTGAAAAAACGCTTTCGTGGTTATTTCCCTGTGGTAGTAGACGTTGAGACCGCTGGTTTCAATGCTCAAACTGATGCACTTTTAGAAATCTGTGCCGTTACGTTGAAAATGGACGAACATGGCGTGTTGCATCCGGCCTCCACCATTCATTTTCATGTGGAACCATTTGAAGGCTCTAACTTAGAAAAAGAAGCGCTTGAATTCAATGGTATTCGTGACCCTTTCAGCCCTCTTCGTGGTGCTGTTTCTGAGCAAGAGGCGCTAAAGGAAATTTATAAGCTTATTCGCAAAGAACAAAAAGCCGCAGATTGCTCACGTGCAATTATGGTTGCTCATAACGCAGCATTCGACTTGGGTTTTGTAAATGCAGCAAATGAACGCTGTAAACTAAAAAGAGTCCCTTTTCATCCCTTTGCTACTTTTGATACGGCTACATTAAGTGGCCTTGCTTATGGCCAAACAGTTCTCGCTAAAGCATGCAAAACAGCCGGGATGGAATTTGATAACCGTGAAGCACACTCTGCGCTTTACGATACACAAAAAACAGCAGAATTATTCTGCGGTATTGTCAACAAATGGAAGGCCCTCGGCGGTTGGCCGCTTGTCGACGAAGAATAATAAGTAAACACAACATATTAGGAAAAGTATGAATCCTGTCGTTATATCAGTGTGCGTCATGCTCGTGTTAGCATTGATGCGCGTAAACGTGGTGGTTGCCCTCACGTTTAGTGCCATCGTAGGCGGCCTAGTCGCAGGCATGAGCCTTGGGGATACGGTTGCCGCATTTGAAAGTGGTCTAGGTGGCGGTGCAACTATCGCGCTAAGCTACGCCATGTTAGGTACTTTCGCTGTTGCCATCTCGAAATCAGGCATCACGGATCTACTGGCCAAAAGTGTTATCAAGCGCTTAAATGGCAAAGAAAACTCCGCTTCCACTACTGGCTTAAAGTACGCCGTGTTGGTGGCATTAGTGCTTGTTACGATGTCATCTCAGAACGTAATTCCGGTCCATATCGCCTTTATTCCAATTTTGATTCCACCTCTTTTGGGCGTATTTGCGAAACTTAAACTCGACCGACGTTTGGTCGCGTGTGTTCTTACCTTCGGTTTGATCACACCTTACATGATCTTACCTGTTGGTTTCGGCGGTATTTTCTTAAACAACATTCTATTAAAGAACCTACATGACAACGGTTTGGAAAACGTGGTTGCAAGCCAAGTCCCAACCGCCATGTTACTGCCAGGTGCAGGGATGCTGTTTGGTCTATTACTGGCTATCTTTGTTAGCTATCGTAAACCGCGTGTCTACAAAGAAACTGAGTTGACTGTCGTTGACGAAACCGATCATGTCATCAATAAAAAGCACATCTTAGTTGCGGCACTTGGTATTGTCGCTGCATTGGGTGTTCAGCTTTACACGGGTTCAATGATTATCGGTGCTCTAGCTGGCTTTATGGTGTTTACTTTCGGCGGCGTTATTGCATGGAAAGAGACGCACGACGTGTTCACTAAAGGTGTACACATGATGGCAATGATTGGCTTCATCATGATTGCAGCGGCAGGTTTTGCAGCAGTAATGAAGCAAACTGGCGGTGTTGAAACACTAGTACAATCGCTATCAACCAGCATCGGTGACAATAAGCCTCTAGCTGCACTACTGATGCTGATCGTTGGTCTATTAGTAACAATGGGCATTGGTTCATCGTTCTCTACGATTCCAATCCTTGCAACTATCTATGTGCCTCTTGCGCTAGCATTCGGCTTCTCGCCGATGGCAACGATTGCACTGGTAGGTACTGCAGCGGCGTTAGGTGATGCAGGCTCTCCAGCTTCTGACTCTACATTAGGCCCTACATCTGGTCTAAATGCCGACGGTCAACATGAGCACATTTGGGAAACAGTCGTTCCAACCTTTATCCATTATAATATCCCTCTAATCATCTTTGGTTGGATTGCAGCAATGGTGCTTTAATACTATTGTTTGGATGGATATACATTAGTTACGAAAAAGCCGCTCAATGAGCGGCTTTTTGTTATTCATAACTGTGGTTATTGCGCTGGCATATTGTCAATAATACGCTCACGAATCAGCTTCAAGGTTGGTTCTGTCGACAGGTAATCGATGGCAATCGGAAAATAAGCGTCGTTAATTTTAAGAACCAAGCTAGGGTAAGAGCTCACACCTAGGCTCTTTGCAAGGCTCAATTGATCTTCGAACACACCTTCTAAGAAAGAGCCATCCATGTCATTCTTGAATTGCTGAACATTCAAGCCAATTTCTCTCGCTAGTTGCAAGTGAGTGGCTTCTTCATGAGGAGGCAGCGCACGTAAGTAATACGCATGCTGAATCGCTTCTAGCATCTGCTCATAAGAGTCTTGAAAGCCCGCTGCAATAACCGCACGACAAGATTGGTAAGTGCTTCTAACTGGCGTACAAAGCTTCCAGAAATCGTAGTTAAACTTAGTGCCTAACTGGCGCTCAATCTGCTTCCAAATACCTTCGAGTTTTTGTTGCATCTCGGGCGGCATCGGTAAATTAGTATCTGGCGCAAGACCACCAACCACATACTCAAACTGAATCACACCTGGCAGTTGCTGTTTTAGTTTATCCAGCGTTGGTTTGTAACCCCAACACCAACTGCACATTGGGTCATGCACGTAGTAAAGCTTTATGTTCATTCCACTAACCTAAAAAGAAAAAGGAGCCAGTACGGCTCCTTCGTATTCTATCGCTAAATGTGAGTATTTACGAATTACTCAGCTTGATCTTCAGCGCGCGCTGCTGCTTCTTTGATTAGAGGCTGCAGTTCACCTTTTTGGAACATTTCTAGAATAATGTCACAACCGCCGATAAGCTCACCTTCAACCCATAGTTGAGGGAAAGTTGGCCATTGCGCGTACTTTGGTAACTCAGCACGGATATCTGGGTTTTGCAGAATGTCTACGTAAGCGAACTTCTCACCACATGCCATTAGTGCCTGTGACGCTTGAGAAGAGAAACCACAGCTAGGTAGTTTCGGTGATCCTTTCATGTACAGCAGGATTGAGTTTTCAGAGATCTGCTGTTTGATTTTGTCGATAGTTTCCATCGCTTCCTCATTCATGGGTTTGAACTTTATTTATTTGCCACATTCTACTCAATAACGACAGAATAAAAACCATATAATTAATAAGGCTTAATTTTAGGTTGCTTATTGGCGAGCAATGCAGCACTTCACCACTGCTAACCTCTTAAAATATTTTCATATCGGGGTTTTAATAAAGTAAAAACTTGCTAAAATACTTAGCAAGTCAGCCTTAAAGGCGACATAGCTATAAAAAACACTGGAAGCAATCGAAAGGTCATCCTTTCAAATCAATGGAGAATCGAGTAATGGCATTTGAACTACCAGCTCTTCCTTACGCGAAAGACGCACTAGAACCACACATCTCAGCAGAGACTCTAGACTACCACCACGGTAAGCACCACAACACTTACGTTGTTAAGCTTAACGGTCTTATCCCTGGTACTGAGTTCGAAGGCAAAACTCTAGAAGAGATCATCAAGACTTCTACTGGTGGCGTATTCAACAACGCAGCGCAAATCTGGAACCACACGTTCTACTGGCACTGTCTTGCTCCAAATGCGGGCGGCGAGCCAACTGGCGCAGTTGCAGACGCTATCAACGCAGCATTCGGTTCTTTTGAAGAATTCAAAGCGAAGTTTACTGATTCAGCAATCAACAACTTCGGTTCTTCATGGACTTGGCTGGTTAAGAAAGCTGACGGCTCTCTAGAGATCGTTAACACATCTAACGCTGCTACTCCTCTAACAGAAGAAGGTACAACACCACTTCTAACTGTTGACCTATGGGAACACGCGTACTACATCGATTACCGCAACGTACGTCCTGATTACATGAACGGCTTCTGGGCTCTAGTAAACTGGGACTTCGTAGCTGAGAACCTAGCGAAGTAATATACTTCCCCCTAAGTTCAATTTAGTCTTATTCAAAAGCTCGCTATTTAGCGGGCTTTTTTGTTTCGCCTTCCCTAGCACCTTTAAATAATTCCCTCTTTTACTAAAGTTTTTCTTATCCACGCCGTTAAAAGAGCATCGAGCGAGGAACATCATGCAAATTCATACGTTAGACAAAGCTGCAATTATCAACGAACTTCAGTTCGGTAATGGTATTAACCATGCCGTACACGAAGGTCGTCGTGCGGATTTCTCGCTGATTCTGTCTATGTTCTCTAATGATGTTCGCGATGTGGTCCCAGTTGAAGAGGTCCAGGAAGTCATCACCAGTGACAGTATTCTTCGCCAACAATTGGGTTTATCGCAACCTCAAGCTCTTCGTTCTAATAGCAGCAGCTATGAACTCGCAGCTGAACAAGCGAAACAGTTTCACGATGCAGGATTGCCTTCCGCAAAGCTGAGCCATTACCTAAAACCAGATGCGCTGACTTACCTGCCTGAAGACACATTCAACCTACCAGAGGAGGTTTATCACAACCTATCTGGTCATGAGCGACGCAGATTGGGCGAACGCAACAAACAACTGATCCCAGATGCTGGGCTATATAATCAGCTAGTGACGGCTCAACGTCAGCATCAAATTCAAGCTAAAGCATAGAGATCCGCTTTTTATCCAATAGCTTGCAATACCTACACGTCAGAAATGTGACATCTTACAAATTACCGCACAATAGTCCTCACTCGAAAGCGTTAGTTTGAAGCCTTTCACACTGAACCCAACGAATTTCAACCATGCTATTAGCACAAACCACTGGTGTATTGTTTTTCACATATGGATACAGTGAAGGTGCTATGGATATCAAAGAATCAATTATTCTCGTCACGTCTGCAGGTTCAGTTATAGGAAGAACCTGTGCAAATCACTTTGCTCACCTTGGAGCAACGTTGATTCTTTGTGACCAAAATTCTAGCGCTTTGAGAGCGAGCTATGAGCAAATCAGCGCTTTCACTGACAAAGTGTATGCGATGAATGTGTGTAGTGATAACACAACGTCCATTAACTTATTGTTTGACCAGATAGAATCACAGCTACGTGCGACACCAGATGTGATTGTTAATTGCTGGACCAGCTCCCCTATGCCTGGCTTAATGGCGCCAGAACCAATGAGTACTTACATTGATCACTTGTCGTCTGCGGCACGCTTCCTTTATACCTACGGCCAAGTAGGAGCAGAGCGCTTTCGAGCCAGAAACAAGAAAGGCGTCATTGTTAACGTCATTTCTCATGACAACCATGAAGACTTTACGGGAGTTGAAAGCATGGCGGCGTTGGTGTCAGGTTTTACTCACAGCTGGGCAAAAGAACTCACACCATTCAACATTCGAGTGGGCGGCGTTATTCCCTCGGTAAATCATACAAAAGAGGAGCTCAACGAGAGACACTGGGCTGAGATCCAAGACGAACTAGTCCGCAACACAGCATACATCGTCGCGAATGAATACTTCAGTGGCCGAGTAGTTGCGACCGAAGTGTAAGCATACACAGCAACTCTGTTTTCCCGAGCCAGATGTAACTCCTGCACCAAAATAAAAAAAGCCCCAGTCATTTGACTGGGGCTTTAACCTTTTCCCGATTAAGGTTTCGTGCTAGCGAAAACCTTGCTCACTCGATTTTTTAATTACGCGTCAGCTTTTTCTTTCTTTGCTTTAGGTGCTGCTTTTGCTGCTTCTTGGTCTGCTTTCTTCTTTATAACAGTTGTACCTTCGAAAGTTTCGCCTTCAACAAATGCTTTACCGTAGTAAGAAGCCATCAACACATCTTTAAGTTCGCTGATTAGAGGGTAACGTGGGTTCGCACCAGTACATTGGTCATCGAACGCTTCTACCGCTAGCTCATCCAGTTTCGCTACGAAATCTGATTCAGCAACACCTGCCGCTTGGATAGACATTGGGATGTCTAGGTTAACTTTTAGTTCATCCAACCATGCTAGTAGACGTTCAATCTTCTGAGCAGTACGGTCACCTTCTTGGCTTAGGCCTAGGTGGTCAGCAACTTCAGCGTAACGACGACGTGCTTGTGGACGGTCGTATTGAGAGAACGCAGTTTGTTTAGTTGGATTGTCGTTCGCGTTGTAACGTACCACGTTAGAGATAAGTAGTGCGTTAGCTAGGCCGTGTGGCAAGTGGAACTCAGCACCCAGTTTGTGAGCCATTGAGTGACAAACACCTAGGAATGCGTTCGCAAATGCAACACCAGCGATAGTAGCTGCGTTGTGTACTTTCTCACGAGCGATTGGGTCATTTGCACCGTTCGCATAGCTTGATGGTAGGTACTCTTTTAGCATCTTAAGTGCTTGAAGAGCTTGGCCATCTGAGTATTCGTTAGCAAGAACAGAAACGTAAGCTTCTAGAGCGTGAGTTACTGCATCGTAACCACCAAATGCTGTTAGAGACTTAGGCATGTTCATTACTAGGTTCGCATCAACGATTGCCATGTTTGGCGTGATTTCGTAGTCAGCTAGTGGGTATTTAGCACCAGTCTTGTCGTCAGTAACAACCGCGAATGGAGTAACTTCTGAACCAGTACCTGAAGTTGTAGTGATACATACAAGCTCAGCTTTTTTACCCATTTTAGGGAACTTGTAGATACGTTTACGGATGTCCATAAAGCGCATTGCTAGTTCTTCAAAGTGAGTTTCTGGGTGCTCGTACATTACCCACATGATTTTCGCTGCATCCATTGGTGAACCACCGCCTAGCGCTAGGATAACGTCAGGTTGGTAGCTAGCCATTTGAGCAGCACCTTTTTCTACTACAGACAGTGTTGGGTCAGCTTCAACATCGAAGAATGTTTGAACTTCCATGCCTTGAGCTTTTAGTAGGCTTACTACGTCATCTGCGTAACCGTTGTTGAATAGGAAACGGTCAGTTACTAGGAATGCACGTTTCTTACCTTCTAGGTCGCCAAGCGCGATTGGAAGGCTACCACGACGGAAGTAAATTGACTTAGGTAGTTTATGCCACAACATGTTTTCAGCTCGCTTCGCTACAGTTTTCTTGTTGATTAGGTGTTTAGGACCTACGTTCTCAGAGATAGAGTTACCACCCCAAGAACCACAACCTAGCGTTAGAGATGGCGCAACGTTGAAGTTGTACAAGTCACCGATACCACCGTGAGTAGTCGGGATGTTGATTAGGATACGAGCTGTCTTCATCTTGTCACCGAAGTAACGGATACGATCAGCGTTAGTATCTTGGTTAGTGTAAAGACCAGATGTGTGGCCGATACCACCAATCTCAACCATAGTTACCGCTTGAGCAACCGCGTCTTCGAAGTTGTCAGCACGGAATAGGCCTAGAGTTGGAGATAGTTTCTCGTGAGCGAATGCGTCATCGTGAGATACTTTACCCAGACCTTCACCAACAAGAACTTTAGTGTCTGCTGGAACTTTAACGCCTGCCATTTCAGCGATTGCTGCTGCTGGCTGACCTACGATTTTCGCGTTTAGCGCGCCATCGATAAGAAGAACTTTACGAACTTTATCAGCTTCTGCTTTGCTTAGGACATACGCTTTGTGAGAAGCAAAACGCTCTTTCACTTCGTCGTATACTTCGTCAACTACGATTGCAGCCTGCTCAGAAGCACATACTACACCGTTGTCGAAAGTCTTAGACATAAGGATAGAAGCAACAGCACGTTTGATGTCTGCTGTTTCATCGATAACAACAGGAACGTTACCTGCACCTACACCGATTGCTGGCTTACCAGAAGAGTAAGCGGCTTTAACCATGCCTGGACCACCAGTTGCAAGGATAAGAGCGATGTCATCGTGTTTCATTAGAGCGTTTGAAAGCTCAACAGAAGGCTGGTCGATCCAACCGATGATGTCTTTTGGTGCGCCTGCTGCTACTGCTGCATCTAGAACGAGTTTAGCTGCATCGTTAGTTGAGTTTTTCGCACGTGGGTGTGGTGAGAAGATGATACCGTTACGAGTCTTCAAAGAGATTAGAGATTTGAAGATCGCTGTAGAAGTTGGGTTAGTCGTTGGTACGATACCGCAGATGATGCCTACAGGCTCAGCGATAGTCATAGTACCTAGGTTGTCATCCTCTTCTAAGATGCCACACGTTTGTTCGTCTTTGTATTTGTTGTAGATAAACTCAGAAGCAAAGTGGTTCTTGATTACTTTATCTTCAACAATACCCATACCAGATTCTTCTACCGCTTGTTGAGCTAGCGGGATACGGGCCTGGTTAGCTGCTAGAGAAGCTGCACGAAAGATTCTATCTACTTGCTCTTGAGAGTAAGTAGCGAACTCTTCTTGCGCTTTCTTAACGCGAGCAACCATTGCATCTAGTTCAGCCATATTAGTTACAGGCATAGGGAATCTCCTAAAATTAACAAATATTAAAAACTTTTTACTAAGGCTATTACTTATCGTTTTTACTGTTTATCAGTCACTTAGAAAACAAACGTCTTAGTAAATTGCTTTCAGGACTGAGTATAATATTTCAGAGTGTGAAAAAAATTGACTTGGATCAGTTCTCACCACCTAAATACTACCAAAGTGGTGCTTCATCACACCAAAATGACATAAATCACTGATAAACAAATAAATTAACTTTCATTTTTTATTGAGTAAAAAAGAAGCAAATGGACAAATAAATAAAAGAAACTACAACAACCTGTAAAAAAGTTTCATTTTTGACCAACAAAATTACATGTAGGCCCAATTCTTTGTGCTACTGAGAGTATATCGAACCGAATACATCTCTCTACAAACCACCTTGGTTTTTATCAAAAATGTGCGAATGTTAACGTTTATGTAAAACAGTGCAATTTATCAGCAACTTTATAGGTAACATTTCCTTTCCAGATTAGATACAGTTTATTAAAGAATTAGTTTTTCTCACTTAAATGGCAGGGAATGCGTTAGTTTTTTTCATTTCTTACAACCTAACTTTTGCCTTACATTACGCCCAAATTACCCCTTCTCCTTTTCACTAATGTGAACTTTGATGAGTAAGCAACATGCAAACTTTTGAACTTGCTATCTTCTTGCAGTTTTTTCTCGGTTTGGTCGCCGCAGTAAACCCTGTTGGTATCATGCCTGTGTTTGTGTCACTAACCGGGCATATGACACCCGACGAAAAGCGCAATACGGCAACAACAGCAAATGTGGCTGTTGCGATCATCCTGATCATTTCGCTTTTTGCTGGTCAGTTACTGTTAGACATGTTCAGTATTTCTCTGGATTCGTTTCGTGTCGCTGGCGGGTTGCTATTACTTAGCATCGCATTCTCGATGATGAGCGGTAAACTGGGGGAAGATAAGCAGAACAAACAAGAGAAAACGGAATACGTCAGTCGTGAACAGATTGGTGTGGTCCCTCTTGCAATGCCTTTAATGGCAGGGCCTGGTGCAATCAGTTCGACTATTGTTTATGGTGCACGCTACCCAAGCATGTTCGATACCGTGGGCATTAGTATTACGATTGGTTTGTTCTGCCTTTGTTCATGGCTATTGTTCCGCTCTGCCCCATTGATCGTACGATTTTTAGGTCAAACTGGAATCAACGTCATTACTCGTATCATGGGTTTGATATTGGGCGCGCTTGGCATAGAGTTCATTGCGAATGGCTTACGCAACTTATTTCCAGGATTAGCCTGAGTTTCTATAAAATTGTATGATAGAGCGATTCAACAATGGATCGCTTTGTCATGACGACTGACTCTCTTAAACATACTCTATATGTCACCATTTTTGGTACTCATACCAAAGCTGGTAAAACGTTCGATATTGCTCTCATTATCGCGATCATCAGCTCGTTAATCGTACTGGTGTTAGATTCGATACCCTCCGTTCGGGCCGAGTGGGAAAAAGAGCTGAAGTTTATTGAATACACATTTACTGGCCTATTCACGATTGAATACCTTCTAAGGCTTTATTGCTCTCCTAAACCTGCCGCCTACGCAAAGAGTTTTTATGGTGTCGTCGATTTACTTGCGATTTTGCCCACTTATTTAGCACTCTTCTTCCCATCCGCTTCGTTTATGGGTGTGATCAGGGCGCTGCGAGTGATGCGAATATTCCGCATACTCAAGTTAGTCCGATACCTCCAAGAGTCCAATATCCTCTTACGTTCACTGCTTATGGCGCGCAGAAAGATTTTTATCTTCTTTAGTTCCGTCGCCATTATGGTAACGATTTTCGGCTCGTTGATTTTTATCATTGAAGGACCTGAAAACGGATTTACTAGCATTCCTAAGAGTATTTATTGGGCGATCGTGACCATCACAACGGTTGGGTATGGTGACTTGGTCCCTCAAACAGACCTAGGTAAAGGGCTTGCATCACTCACCATGTTACTGGGTTATTCCATTTTGGCGGTACCTACAGGTATTTTCACTGCCGAACTGCACCAAGAGATGCAATCGCACAAAGTATTGGTGAAATGCCCAAACTGCTCCCACGCAGGGCACGACTCTGACGCAATTTACTGTAAACATTGTGGTAGTGAACTGGCCGATCCAGACAAAAGAGTCGTTCGAACGGAAGACGACGCATGAAAAAAGAGCTCCCTAAGGAGCTCTTTTATTTTGTCATCAAATAAAGGATTGATGTGATTATGCTTTCTCAGACAGAATAATTCGCAGAGTACGACGCAATGGCTCCGCAGCACCCCAAAGCAGTTGGTCACCAACAGTGAAAGCATTTAGGAAATCATCACCCATTGCCATCTTACGTAAACGACCCACTGGTACAGACATTGTGCCCGTAACTTTTGCCGGTGTTAGCTCTTGAGCAGTGATGTCACGGTCGTTAGGAATCACTTTCACCCAATCGTTATGAGTGGCGATGATTTCTTCGATTTCGTCCATTGGTACATTTTGTTTAAGCTTGATAGTAAGTGCTTGAGAGTGACAACGCATCGCGCCAATACGCACACAAGTACCGTCAATTGGAACAGGTGAACTTTGAGAACCCAAAATTTTATTCGCCTCAGCGCCCGCTTTCCACTCTTCTTTACTCTGACCATTATCGCGCTTCACATCGATCCATGGGATCAACGAACCAGCTAGTGGCACACCGAACTTATCGGTAGGGAAAGAGCCGCTGCGCATTGTATCCGCGACTTTCTTATCGATATCTAGGATAGAGCTTGATGGGTTTGCAAGTTCAGAGCTAACAGAGTCATTGATAACGCCCATTTGCGAGATCAATTCACGCATATTTTGCGCACCAGCACCAGATGCGGCTTGGTAAGTCATTGCGCTTGTCCACTCAACAAGGCCTTTCTCAAATAGACCACCTAGCCCCATTAGCATTAAACTAACCGTACAGTTACCACCGACAAATGTGTTCGTGCCACCGTGGATGCCTTGTTGGATTTGCTTTAAGTTCACTGGATCAAGTGTGATGATCGAATCTTCAGCCATACGTAGCGTAGAGGCCGCGTCAATCCAGTAGCCTTTCCAACCAGCCTGACGAAGTGCAGGGAAAACTTTTTCTGTATAGCTACCACCTTGACAGGTGATTACCGCATCAAGCTGTTTTAAGCTTTCAATATCATACGCGTCTTGCAGTAAGCCTGCGTCTTTTCCTAAGTTAGGAGCAGGAATACCAACTTGAGAAGTACTGTAGAATACTGGTTCGATTAGGTCGAAGTCTTTCTCTTCAACCATACGCTGCATAAGGACTGAACCAACCATACCGCGCCAACCAACTAAACCAACTCTCATCGTATTAACTCTCCATGTATTAAAAAAACCTACCCCATAGTTAATTTTTCACAGCAAAATCTCAACCCCTATTTTGTAAATAAGCGCGTTTTTTAACCTTTTCCTCTGAAAAACCGGGTTACACGAGATCTTTTAGTGTTTGGTTTGCGGTTTTAACCATTTTTCAAGTAGGGAAAGCACTTTAGCCCCCTAATTGGTCTTACCACTCAATGAGAAAATAACACATGAAGCACAATAATTTCACATTACACAACATTTAAAACCAAAAAAGTTAAAACAAACTAACAGTTAATTTCACAAGCAAACGTTTTTACCGACGAACATCAAGATAAAACACCAAATGTTCGAAATATAATTTTTGTTAATGTATGTTATGCGCGATTACAACAAGGAGCGCCTTCCTCTATTGCTCCAAGATTGACAGAGGCACATATGAAGCAAGTTACACCACGCCTACCAAGCTTGATACAGGTATTTATCTCGCTCGGTTTATTTCTCCTGCTGGCATTTTCGTTCACAGCCAAGCTAGACCTACCGATTCAGCTAGCGCTATACATCGGTTGGTTCATTGTCATGATATTGGGCATAAAGCTTGGCCATCAGTATAAAGATCTGGAAAAAGCAGCACTAAATGGCATTTCCAATGGACTTGGAGCCGTTTTAATCCTTTTGGCCGTTGGCGCGCTTGTAGGTACTTGGATCTCTGGTGGTATTGTTCCAACCATTATTTACTACGGCCTTAAAGCAATCCACCCTTCCATCTTTTTGCTCGCGACCATGATCATCTGTTCATTGACTGCGCTAGCGACCGGCACATCTTGGGGTGCGGCTGGCACGGCAGGTATTGCAATGATGGGTATCGGTCAAGGTCTTGGTGTTCCTGCGCCAATCACTGCAGGTGCCGTACTTTCAGGCTGTTACTTTGGTGACAAAATGTCGCCTCTATCGGATTCAGTAATCCTTGCTTCATCTATGTCTAACGTTGAAGTGATGGAACATATTAAAGGCATGTTGCCGATAGCACTCATTAGCTACATTATTACAGGCATTATGTTTACTGCATTTGGCTTCCACTACGCAGGTCAAGTTGACATGAGCCAGGTAGACTCTGTCATCAAAGCGATGGAACAGCAGTTCTACATCACCCCTTACTCATTTGTTCCTGTGATCATCGTATTGTCACTTCTAGCGATGCGTATGCCTTCATTCCCAGTGATCAGTTTTGGTTCTCTGCTAGGTATTATTTGGGCAGTGATGATCCAAGATGTCGATTTCCTAACCGCGTTCAACACGGCTTGGGCTCCGTTTGCAATCTCATCTGGCGTAGATTTCATTGACTCAATCCTTAACCGTGGCGGCATGTCTTCAATGCTTGGGTCGGTAGCGGTTATCGTATTTGGCCTTGGTTTTGGTGGTCTACTAGATAAAGTAGGCGTGCTAGAGACTATCGCGAAGCTGTTTGAAAAACGCGTTCAAAGTGCAGGTTCATTGGCAACAAGCACAATTGGTACGGCCTTTATGGGCAACGTATTTGGTTCAGCGATGTACGTTTCACTTATTCTGACCCCAAAAATCTGTGCGAAGAACTACGACCGTCTAGGCTACAAACGTAAGAATTTGTCTCGTAACGCAGAATTTGGCGGCACGCTAACCTCAGGTATGGTCCCTTGGAGTGACAACGGTATCTACATGGCCAGTATTTTGGGTGTTGCTACACTGTCTTATGCCCCGTTCATGTGGCTGAGTTTTGTATGTATCATCGTAACGATCTTCACTTCTTACATGGGTTGGTTTGTTGATAAGTGCGAACCAACAGCAGAAGCAGTTGAAGAAGCTGAAGGCGAATTAAAGCAGCAAACCGCTTAATTTCGCAGAGATAGGAAGAACCTCCCTTTCGAATTCAATACTAAAAAAGAGCGCTTTAAAGCGCTCTTTTTTTATTTCCAAAACAAATCGTTAGCTTTGTTTGACTGGCGTTTTCACGGCTGCACGCTTCCCAAACCAATAGCCCAAGCCAAGCGGTGCAAAGAATATAACGGCAATGAACAGAATAAAGTAGATGATGGTACTTTTGACAAGTTCAATCAGCTTAGTCATTGCGAGATTCACAACCTCTTGCGACACTCGATCCATATCTTGAGCAAACTTCTCGCGCTCATGGGTAATGATCTGTGCGATTTCTTGGCGCTCTCTGGCAACCATCAGCTCTATAGCTTGGCGTTCTTCACCCAACTGAGATAAACGCGCCTCCGTCCTTTGATCGATATCGTCAACCAAAGGTTGTAACTCCAGCGCCATTTGTTCTGCCAAATAACGCATGTACTCTGGGTTGTTATCGATAAAACCCCTCATCGAATCAGCGGTAACTTGCAAACTATTGAGCGCCGCATTGACTTTTTCGATACTGGCAGAGCTATTCAAGGCCAACAACTGCGCTTTCCACGTCATAATTTTTGGTGTCTGTTCTGATACCAGACTTAGACGATCAGAGACATCCCCAAGTGCTTCTGGCATCGTGCCTAGCGTTGTAACGGCTTCCTCTTCGCTAATTTGGTTTGCATCTAACCACCTACGGTAAGCCGGAGTCCTAATCATGCTTAAATCAGCGAATGGATGCTGCTTGGCGAACTCTGCAACAAACGTTTGTGTCTTGATGTATGCTTCTTTCTTCAATAAAGATTGAGCCAGTTTATCTACCTCTTTCGCTAAATAAACGGAAACTAACTTGGCCTCATCAGACGCAAAGAGCTCATTACCAGAAGCGGTAGTAAAGAACTGTTCCATTTGCAGCGTGAAAGTCCATGTATCAATCAGTGCAGCCATTGGGGACACTTGATACGCAGAAGCTTGGATGCCTTCTTCAGCATTTATCTTCCAAAGTAAAATATAAGATTGATGAACTTTATCATGAGGATCATATTGTTCGTGTAGTGCATCTGCTGCTTGCTCAACCTGAGCAAAAAACTGCTGCGCATACTCACGAGTCAAAAGACGCATATTGAGCTCTTGTTTGGTAAGAGGGACGGTTTGACTCTCGATCTTGACTTCGAGCAGGGAGCACCCTGAAAGCATCATAACCAGCCCTATCAACATCATTGAAGACATTCGGCGAACGGACATGAAAACACCTTTAACAAATTGTATAGAACAGGAATAAAGCGAACTAAGTCATATAGTTCGAGCCTTTATTACCTCAACTCTTATGACATTAAGTCAGAGCAATATCAATCTGTTAGCGCTTCTGTTATCTTTTCACTATTGAGAACATTATTAGCAAAAAGTATGGTTTGTTTTAGGACATCATCTAAACATGCCAACTTCTCTTCCGGCACTTTTTGCCCTTGTTTAATCAACAGTTCAATATCACCCGAAATACAGTGCAATGGCATTGCACCTAAACTCCCTGAGACCCCTTTAAGACTGTGTGCGGCTCTTTGCGCTTGCTCTTTATCCTCTTCTAACAGCTGATACATTTTAGTGCCATCGCCAGAGTGATCCTGAATAAAGACCTCCAGTAACATCCGCACAGCGCCCTCGTCACCAGACAGAGAATCTAACATTTTATTGATATCTATGTACGGCTCACGTTCCACTACTTCCACTTGTGATGAATTCACCTCATTACAACTTTCTTCGTTCATTTGGACGTTTTGAAAATTTTCTGACTGAGCTGAGGGAACAGCGTTAGCTCCATTTTCATCATCGCCAACTTGCTCTGACTTTTTATCATCGGTTCTGGGTAGTGGTATCGGTTGAATCGTTTTTGGGGAGAAGGCTCCCCATGAAATGAGGAAAAGGAGCAAACCACTGATTACAGACAACCAAACAATAAAAGTCATTAGCTTCTGTTCCAACTGATCATTTATCGAAGTTAACTGGTTCGGGAAATCTGGATTAAGCAGTTGATTGGATAAATAACTACCCTGTGCCTGAGCAGATAGTGCGCTTGAGGTTTGAGCAAGCTGGCGCTGAAGAGCACTTCGCTCTTCGGGAGAGAGCGTCTCTGATTCAATAAAAAGTCGGTCTAAGTCACGGTAAGTATCGCTATTCGTTGCAGAGTCACTAAAGACAGACTCAAAAACAAGCGCACCTAAGCGATAGTACATTGCCTGAATTTGCTCAGAGTTTTCTGTTCGAGCACAGCTGCTTCGTAACTGTTCTGCTAACGAAACCAATTCACTGTCACTTCTTACAAAAGCTCGAGCACTTTCTAAAAATCGGTCGGTCGTATAAAGTAATTGAGTGATGTCTGGTGTGATTTTCCCTTCAGAAAACTCACTTTCAAGCTGTAAGCGAACTGCATAAGCCAACTGAAGTTTCAGTGAAATTTGGTCGACGTGTTTAACACGGTAAGGCAGATCGAAGTTAAAAAAGTGCCTGACTTCTTCAACTTTACTTCCTAACTCATTTACAGTCGAAATCGTTTGAATCGTTTGTTTGGCTTGCAGCCAAATGCCAAGTGCTAAAACACACCACAAAACGAACCAGAACCAAACAAACCGCCGTATTCCTTCTTTTAGCTTCAGCAACACTTGCCCCTCGCATATCTCCATTAATTACAAGCATATACTATGGATGTTTCTTATTCACATAAAAAAGAGAGCCGTTTGCTCTCTTTATTTAACGATATGATTTTAATTGCGACTTAACTGATCTTTTAGATTTGGAGGCGTCCCTTTAATCGTTAAGGTATCCGTCTCTGGATCATAAAAAATACGCTCGCCAAGTAAGAGACTATCGAAGCTAATATTCAAACCACCACCAGCTCCAACAAATTTAGTCAGTTTGCGAACCGTCGCACGATCACCTGGGAAAGACTCTTCAAGTTCGTACCCTTGCTCTTTGGTGAAATCCATAAAGCTCGTGCCATCTTGGCTTTGAGGAAGCTCTCCGGAAAGTTCTGAGATTTGAACTTCATCACCGGATTTAATTTGCTCATTGCAGTAGTCGTAAACTTGTTTCTTGTACTCGTTCACTTCTTGCTTTTCTAGCTTCGAGTCAGCACAAAAATCATCCACCGCCTGCATCAACACTAAGTTTTGTTGTTTAGTATCTAAGCCAATATCCGCTTGCAGAAAATCTAGGAAGAAGTCCGCCACTTTACGGCCAACGCGTCCTTTAATGTATTGCAGATAACGATTGGATTCCTTGTCGGTCTCGTAGCTCGACAGGTCGATGCGTGCGGCAATATCCATTTTGGTGATATCTAAGTAATCTGTCGCACTGATGTCCAAACCTTCGGTCACTTTTAAACTTTGATTCATTGGTAGGATACCGATGAACAAGTAGTCCGTTGCTAAACTCTGATACTCAGCGAAAACCAAGATACCTTCATCCGCAAATGGGTACTTAATCAACTCTTCTTTCAAGCGATTTGCACTAATTTGTGAGAAGTCGTAAAAATCTCGCTCTCCTTTGCGCATTTCTTGAAGCCAAAATTGAAATTCGCTGTCTGACTGGAAAGCGCCAAAACCTTTACCAGCTTTAGAATGGAATACTCGGTGAAGCTCAGCGACTAAGTTTTCTGTAGATGCATCGTTCTCTAATGATGCTGGACGAAAGTTTACAACCAGCTCGTCCTGATCGTTTTTGCACAGTTGATGCAGAATAACGTTTGAAAGATGAAGACTCATAGTGATTTTATCTTGCTACAAGGTTTTAGTTGATGGGCATTGTAGGTTATCATAAGCCGCTTTTACTATCATTATTAGAGTCTTTATGCCGATTACATCTAAATATACTGACGAGCAAGTAGAAAAAATTCTTGCTGAAGTAGCAACAGTTCTTGAAAAACACGCTGCTTCTCCTGAGTTGACGCTAATGATTGCCGGAAATATCGCAACCAATGTCTTAAATCAACGTGTTGCTGCTTCACAACGCAAAGCGATTGCTGAAAAATTTGCTCAGGCGCTGATGTCTTCTTTAGAAACACCAAAAACACACTAATCACGGACAATAGAACACATACATGGTAGACAGCGGAAACTCATACGGCGAACGTGTATCTCGACTAGTTGGTTGGGGTCACTGGTTTGCATTCTTCAATATCGTTGCATCGATGTTGATAGGCACACGCTACATTGTTCAGTCTCCTTGGCCCGAGACGTTACTTGGTCAGTTTTATCTGGCGGTTTCTTGGGTTGGTCACTTTGGCTTTCTAGTTTTCGCACTTTACTTGCTTGTTCTATTCCCGTTGACGTTTATCCTGCCATCGCGGAAGTTGTTCCGTTTGGTGGCAGTGATTTTCGCAACCGTTGGGCAAACCATATTATTAATTGATACCCAAGCGTATCAGTCGATCAATTTGCACTTAACTCCCGTTGTCTGGGAGTTACTATTCAGCGAAGACAAAAGTGCGCTCAGCACTGACCTACAACATTTATTTGTTGTGATGCCGCTGATCTTCCTTATTCAACTCGCACTATCCGAATGGGTATGGCGAAAACAGCGCAAACTATCTCATAAGCACGTAGGACGCCCTCTCGCGGCCGTCTTTTTCCTCAGCTTTATGACCAGCCATTTGGTTTACATTTGGGCAGATGCGTATTTTTACAACCCAATTACTAGCCAGCGTTCAAACTTCCCGTTGTCTTACCCGATGACAGCGAAGAGTTTTATGGAAAAACATGGTCTACTTGACCGTGAGGAATACCTAAAACGTTTAGCAGAAAACGAAGGCAACGTAGAGTTAGTCAACTACCCTCTTGAAAAGCTTGAGTTTAACCGCCGAGTTAATAAGCTCAATGTGTTGATGATCAGCATAAACAATTTACGAGCGGATGCGCTGAACCAAGAAGAGATGCCTAACCTCTATGAGTTTGCTGAAAACAATCAGAACTTCCGTAATCATTACAGCTCAAGTAATGATACATACGGGGCCTTTGGTTTGTTCTATGGCTTACCGACCAGTTATGCATCAAGCATCAAGGCGCAAGGTGCTTCCCCAGTATTGCTCGATGTACTGAAAGATCAGGGCTACAACTTTGGTTTATTCAGTGGCAGTGGGTTTGAAGATGATCTCTACTCAGAAATTATTTTCCGCGACTTGAACTTAGCGGAAGACCTAGATGGCACGCAAGCTCATACCGATAAACAATCTATCGCAAACTGGAATACATGGTTAGCAGAGAAAGCAAGTCAGCCATGGTTTAGTTACATCGAAGTCACCACCGTTGATAATTTTGAATCGATTCCTTCAAATAATGACGAAGAAATGCCCGCAAGTGAGCGATTCAAAAAAGCTTATGAATATGCAGTGAAGTCGGCGGATAGAACTATCGCCGGTATTATTGATGAACTAGAAACGACGGGACAACTGACAAACACCATCGTAATCATCACTTCTAATCACGGTAGTGAATTTAACGAAACCAATACGAACAGCTGGGGAGCAAACAGCAACTACAGCCGTTATCAATTACAAGTTCCGATGGTGATCCATTGGCCTGGAATGCTGGCTGGCGAATTTAATCACAGCACAAGTCACTTGGACCTCTCAGTTACACTGTTGCAAGATATGCTCGGCGTATCTTCCAACCCATATGATTACAGTAGTGGTCGCAACCTATTCGATGAAAGTCGTCGTCGCTGGATCTTGGCGGGCGATACTCGCGAGCTTGCCTTAATTACTAGCTCGCAAACCACAGTGATCGATAAGTTTGGCAACTACAAGCTGTATGACAAAAACTACAAACGACTTAGAGATGATGCACCGAAGTTGCCAGTTTTGATGCAAGGTTTAACTGAGTTACAGCGTTTTTATTCTAAAAACGATTAATACCTAGCAATCCATATACTATTCAAACTCCCCTTTTTGGGGAGTTTTTGTTTATTTAAACAACACAAACCACAAATTTGCGCAGTAAACATCCAATCAGTTCAACTAGGGGTTTACAACATTTTCAAAGCCTTATATTATGCGCCTCAACAATGGAGAGATGGCTGAGTGGTTGAAAGCACCGGTCTTGAAAACCGGCATACGTTAATAGCGTATCTAGGGTTCAAATCCCTATCTCTCCGCCACTTTTAGAAAAAGCCCGCTAAGAAATTGGCGGGCTTTTTCGCATCTCCAGACTTAAAAGATTTGTACAAATCACTTATCACTTCTTGAACGCAACTAAGCACTCCGCCACACTCCGAAAGAACCCACAAAAAATTAATGCCCTTTTCGTTCGTTCCAGTGTTGAATCAATTTGATATTTACATCTAGTTGTATCTACTCATCAATAAAGACTTCTTTAGCGGCATTGATAAGCTGCAAATGGATTGGGACGAGGTCAGCATGATTCGTTCGATATCCACCTCCAACGACAGCTGCGACAGGGATACCTCGAGATTTCACTGTTTGCATTAAAAATCTATCACGTTCTAAAATCCCTTGAGTCGACACATCAAAATATCCAAGCTCATCGTCTTGATGTATATCGACACCAGCATCGTAGATAACCAAATCAGGGCGATGAAGATTAAGTGCCATATCGACCACTTCTTTAAACGCCATTAAAAAATCCTCATCACCTGTCCCTCGCACCAAAGGCACATCGAGGTCAGACTGAGGCTTCCTCGCTGGGAAGTTTTTATCACAGTGGAAAGAAAGCGTGATGATATCTGGCTCATCGTCACATAAAGTTGCTGTTCCATCCCCATGGTGAACATCACTGTCAATGATCAATACTTTATCGACATGCTCGACTTCGAGCGCTTGCCTGGCCGCGATCACTAAGTCATTAAATAAACAAAAACCACTGCCAAACTCTTTGTGTGCGTGGTGATACCCACCACTCAAATGAATGGCCACACCGTACTCAAGTGCCTTTTTTGCGGTCAGAGCCGTGCCCGCAGCTGAAGTTAGCGTTCTGGTAATGAGAGACTCACTCCAAGGAAAACCTATTCGGCGCATCTTCGCAGCTGGCATGTTTCCACTAACAAGTAACTCGACGTATTCCTCGTCATGAACACGTTTTACTTCCCCAACAGTTAATGCTTCGGGCTGGAAAAACTGCGTGTGCTCTTTCCAGTTATCTTTCTCCATATGCACCAATACCGATTCATAGAGGTACTGGTATTTCATAATTGGGTAACGATGCCCCTCTGGCAACTCAAGTTGAGAATAAATCGGGTGGTAGATAAGTGGCAGCATGAGAAATTCTTAATAACAATGGTAACGAAATAGTATCAACTTCAAGGGTTGAATAAAACGCAATTTAATTGATAATGATTTTCAATATCAATTAAATTTAATATACATATGAATTCTACTTTCTTTGCTATTCTCGGCGCACTGTTTGGCTCTCTTTGTGCTCTGTCCCTATTTTCATCTCTTGTTGTTGGTGCGTGGTGGTTGGTTGATTTTATTGTGCTTAGCTAACACAATGACTTTCAACTGAAATCAAAAAAACATAGGTGTTTGTATGAGTCAAACCGTCTTTATTACCGGAGCAAATCGCGGCATTGGCCTTAGCTTAACTGAGCTGTACCTGAAGCAAGGCCACCAAGTACATGCTACTAGCCGTTCCTTAGAGAACAGTTCAGAACTACAAACTCTAGCCTCACAATTCAGCAATCTAGTTTTGCACGAACTGGATGTCACGCACTACGAACAAGTCGCTAAGCTTGCCGATAAACTCCCTGCCATCGACTTACTCATCAATAATGCAGGATATTACGGGCCCAAGGGATATGGCTTTGGAAATACTGACGTAGAAGCATGGCGTAAAGTCTTCGAAGTAAACACCATTGCTCCATTAAAACTGGTTGAGTACTGTTACCCTCGCTTACAACAAGGCAAGATGAAAAAGATTGCTTGTATCTCATCAAAAGTCGGCAGTATGACCGAAAATACGTCCGGCGGCGGCTATATTTATCGCTCATCGAAAGCGGCGCTTAACTCGGTTGTGAAAAGCTTAAGTAATGATTTAACACCTGAAGGATTTACCGTTTTAGCGCTTCACCCTGGTTGGGTAAAAACGGCGATGGGCGGGCCAAATGCTTTGATAGATACGCAAACCTCCGCGCTAGGCCTAGCGAACGTGATAGAACTGAGCACACCGCAGCTTTCAGGTCGATTTATTAACTACGATGGTACTGAGTTACCTTGGTAGCAGCATTAAGACACAACCATCACTAAACCAAATACCATCAAAGCCAGGCTTCATAATCGTGACTTGGTTGGCAAACATAATGTTCATAAGTGATCCACCAGCATAATTCGCGCAATCTAACTTGAATTTATCTACATCCAATCCAGACTTAGGAAAAAGTAGAACAAATAAGGAGAAAGCACGATGGCAGCAGATAGGGATTTGGTTAATTTTAGCGAAGAGCACGAACTAAATTACTGCTTGAGAAGTGCTGGTAAACGCCAAACTCAAGCGAATCGAGATACATTAGTTGACTTGGGCAACCAGGTGAAAGAGGTACTGGACAAACGCGTGTTAACTCAAGGTGAAGTAAGAGGCGCGATCCAAAACCACGGTGATCTGTTCGAGTAATCTATTTTCAAGCATGCGCGGAGTTTAATTACGCCGCGCTTGTCCTATGCCTGCTTACCTTTGGTTGCACGAGATTTAGTCGCGCCACCATTCTTTGAATAACTGCGCTTTTTACGTTTAAACGCAGGACGTTCCACCTTGGGTAGATGACGTAATGAATCAGGGATAGGCCCTGCTTTTACTTGTGCCATCAAGCTATCAATGCGTTGTTCCAGTGCTTGCATGAACGGCTGATATGCTTGATTTCTCTCTGCCATACCTTGTAACTGGTGCTCCCAATGAGCCGTCATATCAGGGTATGTTGAATCTTCTGGCAAGGCATGAATGAGACCTCTTCCAGCAGGAGAACTGAGAATTGACTTACCTTGACGCGTAAGCAGTTGGCGTTTGAACAGCGTGTCCAAAATACCAGCGCGAGTCGCTTCCGTGCCTAGCCCATCAGTGTCACGAAGGATTTTTTTCAGTTCTTTATCCGCAACGTAACGGGCGATCCCGGTCATCGCTTGCAACAACGATGCCTCGTTAAAATGCTTTGGTGGCTCGGTTTTTCGGTCTTTTATTTCCCCTTCACGACAAGTTAACACGGTGCCTTCGGGTAGCGGTGGCACGGCATCAATACCTTCATCTTCCTTGTCAGTTTTGCCCATTAGCGCTTTCCAACCCGGCGAAACTAACTGACGACCTTTCGCGACAAACGTACCACCAGCGATATCGAAAACCAATTTCGCTTCTGCGTAAACCGCCGCCGGATAGAACTGCATGAGGTACTGGCGTGCAATCAATTGATACACTTTCATCTCATTGCCGGAAAGCGCATTCACATTAGCTTGCTTCGGTGTAGGGATAATCGCATGGTGCGCATCCACTTTTTTATCGTTCCAGGCTTTGGACTTTAATGTTAAGTCTGCTCCCTGAACGGCAACTTGCAACTCTTTTGCGTTATTCGCAATAGCAGTTGTCACCGTCCCTGCTTGTGAGTAGTGTTCCATCGGTAAATAGCGACAATCTGAACGCGGGTAAGTGATCAGCTTGTGCTTTTCATACAATGCCTGACAAGTATCTAGTACTTGTTGCGCACTCATACCATAGCGCTTCGCGGCATCGATCTGTAAGGCAGATAACGAATAAGGTAATGGTGCTGATTGCTTGGTTTGCTTTTGTTCCGACTCCGTCACTTTTGCAGGTTGATTTGCGATGCGGTTTGCAACATTTTCCACCAACTTACGGTTTAACACTCGACCTTCTTCGTCCTGCCAAGGCTTGCATGCCTCACTTGGCTTCCAACGAGCACGAATATCAAAAGTACCATTGGCATCTTGATATGGGATCAGAGCATGTAGGGTAAAATAGTCCTTCGGGACAAAGTTTTCGATTTCTTCATCACGACGCACCACTAAGCCAAGAACTGGCGTTTGCACTCGCCCTACCGAGAGAACACCTTGAAACCCTGCTTTTTGACCAAGCAAGGTATAAGCACGAGACATGTTCATACCATACAGCCAATCAGCCCGAGAGCGGGCCAATGCAGAAACTGAAAGTGGGATAAACTCGCGATTACTGCGCATAGAACTGAGTGCGCGTTTAACCGCAGGTAAGTTCAAGTCGGAAATCAGCAAACGCTGTGTGGATTCCTTCTTGGTTTTAGATAACTTGCAATAGTCCAGAACTTCATCAACTAACAGCTGACCCTCTCGATCTGGGTCTCCTGCATGAATGACTTCGTTAGCTTCTTTGAGCAATTTACGAATCACTGTTAATTGCTTACTTGCGCTTTTCCTCGGTCTGAGCTGCCATTGCTGCGGAACAATTGGTAAATCTGCCATATTCCACTTTTTATAACGCTCATCGTAAGCGTCAGGTTCGACTTGTTCGAGCAAATGGCCGATACACCAAGTAACGATATCCCCGTTCCCACAGCGGATGAATCCTTGATCTTTCTTTTGAGGGTTTGGCAGTGCAGCGGCAATCGCACGGCCTAAGCTTGGTTTTTCAGCAATAAACAGACGAGACATAACGTTTTGGAAATAAATATAATTAGGGCCACATTAACGAATGTAGCCCTAATAAATCAAGAAAAACTGTATAAATAAACAGTCAGTTTATTTAAGTTTTCAGTTATAGAAATTCAACAAACTGAGAAAGGTCACGCTCAGGAACTTTCATCGGTGTACAACCAGGCGTGCCTAAGTACAAGAAACCAACAATCTCATCGTCACCTTCTAAACCAAATGCTTGATGAACTTCTGGATGGAACATCCACTTACCTGAGCGCCAAAACCCTTGAAAGCCTTGCGCTACGGCTGCCATTTGCATCGCTTGTACAGCGCATCCCGCAGATAAGTGTTGCTCTAGTGCTGGTACTTTCTCATGTTCTGTTACTTTAGCAATCACCGTGATCACCATTGGTGCGCGAAATGGGGCATTCTTTACCTTTTCGACCACCGCTTCATCACTATTTTCAGCTTCTGCCGCTTTTACCAAGATATCTGACAGTTTTTTCAAACCATCGCCCTGTGCGATAACGAAACGCCAAGGGGTTAATCCCGCATGGTCAGGCGCACGAAGGCCAGCACGAATGATGTTCTCAAGAGCTTTACCTTCTGGTGCAGGCGCGGATAACTTCGCGATAGATCGGCGATTGAGCAAAAGATCGAGAGCGTCCATGAAAGAATCCTTATTGAATATCGTTGTTATTTTGTTTACGCCACTTTAGCACAATCTGCTCCTGCGAATAACAACCGGTTTTCTGTGGGCTTGATAACGTGCTTCACTTAACATCAATCTGGGTTTAATGTTAATTTATTCGCGAAATGAATAAGTTGAACATAGGCAGGTTGATGAACAAGGACAAACAAAACAGCATTTACGAAAAGATCGTTAATGACGAAGATGCCCGTGCCTGTAAGGCGATTCCTGAATCAGCTTGTCATCAAGTTCCCGGCAACTTTCTTAAAATCATTCTCGCTCAGTTTTTAACGAAAGTCGGCGATGCGTTAATCAATCCTAAAGTCACGTTGCCGTGGATACTACAAAGTCTCGGGGCTCCGGTTTACTTAATTGGTTGGCTGGTTCCTATTCGTGAGTCAGGATCCCTTATCCCACAACTTAGCATCGCGCACTACATCCGACGCATTCCAGTAAGAAAATGGGTCTGGGTAATTGGCAGTATCTTGCAGGCTCTTTCCATATTTGCAATCGGATTGGTCGCATTAACTCTAACAGGAGCAGCTGCGGGTTATGGTGTGATTGCATGCCTTGTGATCTTCAGCCTCTCACGCGGTTTAAATTCCGTCGCATCAAAAGATGTATTGGGCAAAACCATCCCTAAAAACCAACGAGGTCAAGTCAACGGCTGGTCTTCAAGCGCTGCTGGCCTGGTTACGCTGCTTTTCGCGAGCCTTCTGGCACTAGCCTGGTTATGGGACGTAGAGCCGACAGAGCGCTTTTACGGTCTGAGTTTAGGCTTAGCGGGCGTCATATGGCTCATCGCGGCATTCGTCTATGCGCGAATTAATGAGTATGCCGGTGAGGTAGACGGTGGTCGAAATGGCGTCCTCGAAGCATTTAAACAACTCGCGTTACTTAAGACAGACGTGACCTTTCGTCGATTCGTTATCACGCGGACACTATTTTTATGTTCTGCGCTGAGTGCACCGTACTACGTTGTGCTGGCACAGCAATCTCTGGGTGGACAGCTCTGGGTGCTAGCTCTCTTTATGTTTGCGAGTGGCTTAGCCTCCTTTGTGTCAGGTCCTTTCTGGGGAAGAATGTCCGATCGCTCCAGCCGCAGTGTGATGGTCATAGGCGCAATGATGAGCGCGCTACTTGGTGTTGTGTTATTTATTTACGATACATGGGTCACCGCTAGCCAAAGCTTCCTATTCGTGATTCCTCTGCTTTACTTTTGTGTTTGTATTGCCCACGACGGAATACGAGTCGGACGAAAAACCTATTTAGTTGATATCGCAGAAGGTGACAAACGGACGAGCTATGTAGCCGTGAGTAACACAGTGGTTGGGATAATGCTGCTTCTAATGAGCTCTCTTGGTGTTATGTCGAACTTCTTGAGCCTTTCAGCTGTGGTGTTAGTGTTCTCTTTTATTACTTTTGCTGGCGTGGTAATGGCCAAACAACTGCCAGATATCAGTGACTAGTTCTATACAAAAAAGCTGCGCTCAAAGCGCAGCTTTTTTGGTAAACACACATTAAAAGGCTAGAGTTTTACCGCCAATTTAACACCTTGACGAATCGCACGCACAGCATCAAGTTCACCCGCATGGTCAGCTCCGCCAATGATATGAATCTTCTCTCCGAGTTCAGACCATTTATCTTCAAATGGACGAACAGACTCTTGCCCCGCACAAATGACGACTTTGTCCGCGTTCAATAATTGTTCTTTTCCATCTACATGAATGTGCAAACCTTGATCATCAATTTTATCGTAAGACACACCACCGACTAAATGTACGCCCCGTTTTTCAAGGGTACGTTTATGGATCCAACCTGTCGTTTTACCCGGACCTTTACCTACACGACCTTTACGACGCTGAAGTACCCAGACTTCTTTATCGCTAACCGCATCAGGGTAAGGGTATAAACCACCCGGCTGAGACATCTCCTTGTCGATTCCCCATTCATGCAACCAGTCATCCAACGTTTGTCCAACTGGCTCTGTGAGCATGGTCGCGACATCTACGCCAATGCCACCAGCACCAACGATAGCCACTTTCTCACCGACTGGCGTTTTGTCTCGAATGAGAGTTTGATAGTCGACGACTTTCTCTGGGTTATCAATTCCATCAATATTGACTTTACGTGGCTCAACACCCGATGCCATCACTATCTCATCGTACTCTGTGAGTAAGTCATAGTTCGCTTCCGTCGATAAGTGCAGATTCACGCCTGTTTCATCAATACGGTTAGCGAAATATCGTATCGTCTCTCGAAACTCTTCCTTACCAGGGATCTGCATCGCAAGACGGAACTGACCACCGATGCGGTCGTTCTTTTCGAACAAATCAACCTTATGGCCACGTTCAGCCAGTGTGGTCGCACAAGCCAAGCCCGCAGGTCCAGCACCAACAACTGCAATGTTTTTCTTTTTAAAGGCTGGTTCAACAACAATTTCGGTTTCATAGCACGCTAGAGGGTTCACTAAGCAACTGGCGCGCTTACCTTTAAACACGTTATCTAGACACGCCTGATTACAACCAATACACGTATTAATAAGCTGCGCTTTTTCCTGTTCGGCTTTAGCAACAAAGTAAGGATCGGCCAAGAATGGGCGCGCCATCGAAACCATGTCGGCATGACCTGAAGATAAAATACGTTCTGCTTCATCTGGCGTATTTATACGGTTGCAAGTGATAATAGGAACCGAAACGTGAGGTTTAACTTTTTCCGTAACCCATGTAAACGCACCGCGTGGTACTTGAGTCGCAATTGTCGGAATTCGAGCCTCATGCCAACCGATACCCGTATTAATAATCGTGACGCCAGCCTCTTCAAGTGCTTTCGCCAATTCGATAACGTCTTCAAAAGTGCTGCCCTGCTCGACAAGATCCAGCATAGAAAGACGGAAGATGATGATGAACTTGTCACCTACCGTCTTGCGTACCGCTTTAACAATTTCTAGCGGAAAACGCATACGTTTTTTATAGCTGCCACCCCATTCGTCGTAACGCATATTAGTACGTTTACATAAGAATTGGTTTATCAAGTAACCTTCCGAGCCCATTAACTCGACGCCATCATAACCAGCAAGCTGTGCTAACTCCGCACTATTAGCAAACGCGTCGATGGTTTTCTTTATCTGGCGGTCGCTCATTTCACTCGGAGCAAACTTTGCAATTGGCGCTTTAATGCCAGATGCACTTTGCGAGAATGGATGCATTGCATAACGCCCAGCATGGAGAATTTGCAACGCAATTTTACCACCGTGCTTGTGCACCGCTTCTGTCACAACTTTATGGGCTTTAGCATGTTTTGGCTTGCTGAATTCAGCACTCAACGGGTGTAAACGACCGCGTAAGTTAGGAGAAAAACCTCCGGTTACAATCAGTCCGACACCGCCTTTCGCGCGTTCTTCATAAAAAGCCGCGAGCTTCTGTAATCCTTCTTTGTGCTCTTCTAAGCCAGTGTGCATTGATCCCATCAGAACTCGGTTTCGTAATTGTGTGAAACCGAGGTCCAGTGGCTTTAATAGGTTTGGGTACATGGCAGACATCACTTAACATCCATTGTTATTATCATGGTCTGACCAGATTAAGCCTGCTCAACCAAAAAATCAAACAAGCGTTTACATTTTTGTAACACCGATCAATCTCGTGTGAAAATATGCCAATTGTTGAGTGGTCGTGATAAGCTAAAAAAATGTTATCTTTTGAGATCTTAGAGATAAGAACCCATACTTTGTTAGACTCGGCGTAACTATCTCGTTATGGAGACAAGATGAAAAAACTCTTCAAATTTATTGGTTTGATATTTAAAGGGATATGGAAAAGTATCACTTTCATCAGACTCGCACTGGCAAACCTAATTTTCTTGCTGATGATTGCCGTTTTCTACTTTGCCTTTACTTATACCGGAGACGGTCAACCTGTCGTCGAAAAAGAATCGGCATTGGTGATGAACCTTTCAGGCCCAATTGTCGAACAAAGACGTTATGTAAACCCAATGGACTCTTTTGCTGGTTCCCTTTTGGGTAATGAGCTACCGAAAGAAAACGTCCTTTTCGATATCGTTGATACTATTCGCTACGCGAAAGACGATCCTAAAGTGTCTGGATTAGTGCTAGCACTGCGAGACATGCCAGAAACAAATCTCACGAAACTACGTTACATCGCGAAAGCGTTGAACGAATTTAAAGCATCAGGCAAACCCGTTTACGCCGTAGGTGATTTCTACAACCAAAGCCAATATTACTTGGCAAGTTACGCCGATAAAGTTTATCTGGCACCTGATGGTGGTGTATTGATTAAAGGTTACAGCGCTTACTCAATGTACTACAAAACGTTACTTGAAAAGCTTGACGTTTCTACTCATGTTTTTCGCGTAGGTACTTATAAATCCGCTATCGAACCTTTTATTCGTGATGACATGTCCGATGCGGCGAAAGAGTCAGCAACACGTTGGGTTACTCAATTATGGAGTGCTTTTGTTGATGACGTAACAACAAACCGAAACATTGATGCGAAAGTGCTTAATCCAACCATGGATGAGCTGATTAACGAGATGAAGTCTGTAAATGGCGATATTGCTCAGCTCGCAGTCAAATTGGGGCTAGTGGATGAACTCGCGACACGCCAAGACATTCGCACTCTATTTGCAAAACAGTTTGGTAGCGACGGCAAAGACAGCTACAACGCGATTGGTTACTACGACTACCTTGCAACGATTCGTCCTGATTACACACTACCTCAACACGACATCGCCGTTGTTCTAGCCAGTGGCGCGATTATGGACGGTCAACAACCTCGCGGAACTGTTGGTGGTGACACGGTCGCAAGCTTGCTGCGTCAAGCACGCAATGATGAAAAAGTGAAAGCGGTCGTGTTACGAGTAGATAGTCCAGGAGGCAGTGCCTTTGCTTCTGAAGTGATTCGTAACGAAGTAGAAGCTCTGAAGCAAGCAGGTAAGCCGGTTGTTGTATCCATGTCGAGTTTGGCCGCTTCTGGTGGTTATTGGATTTCAATGAGCGCAGACAAAATCGTTGCTCAGCCAACAACCCTGACGGGCTCCATTGGTATATTTAGTGTCATCACCACGTTTGAAAAAGGCTTTAGCAAGTTAGGTATTAATACTGATGGCGTTGGCACATCGCCGTTCTCAGGTGACGGTATTACCACTGGCCTTTCTGAGGGCGCGTCTCAAGTGTTCCAGTTAGGTATCGAGCACGGTTACAAGCGCTTTATTTCTCTAGTTGGCGAGAATCGCGATATGTCTCTAGAGGAAGTTGACAAAGTTGCTCAAGGTCGAGTTTGGACTGGCCAAGATGCACTATCCTTTGGTCTTGTCGATCAAATGGGTGACTTTGATGATGCTGTAGAGCTAGCGGCGAAACTAGCGAACGTGACCGATTATGGCATTTACTGGGTAGAAGAGCCTCTTTCACCTACTGAACTATTTCTACAAGAGTTTATGAAACAGGTGAAAGTCTCTCTAGGTATTGATGCAACAAGCTTGCTACCAAAAAGTCTTCAACCCGTAGCTCAACAATTCGAACAAGACGCAAGCTTGCTCCAAAGCTTCAACGATCCTAAAGGTCAATACGCATTTTGTTTGAACTGCCAAGTGCAGTAGTTTTTCCATCAATATTACAAAGGGCACTTCTACTTGAAGTGCCCTTTTTATTAGGCTTTGCATCTCCTCAGATGACTTTCTGATGCTGTGCGTATAGCCTCGCATCTCAAGGTTATTTAGGTATATAATCCCCGCCTCTGTTCCCCTACACGAAAGAAAAAACGATGACTAGAAAACACATCTACATCGCTTACACCGGTGGTACCATCGGAATGCAAAAATCCGACCACGGCTATGTGCCTGTTGCTGGCTTTATGGAAAAGCAATTAGCAAGCATGCCCGAATTCCATCGTCCTGAAATGCCGGATTACACCATCCACGAATACGACCCTCTGATTGACTCATCAGATATGACACCTGCTGACTGGCAGCAGATTGCGAATGATATTCGTGACAACTATGACAAATACGATGGTTTCGTTATCCTACATGGTACTGACACCATGGCGTACACAGCGTCCGCATTGTCTTTCATGCTTGAAAACCTTGGTAAGCCAGTGATTGTAACGGGTTCACAAATCCCTCTCGCAGAGCTGCGTTCTGACGGCCAAGCAAACCTATTAAACGCGCTACATATTGCGGCAAACTACCCGATCAACGAAGTAACTTTGTTCTTCAATAATCAATTGATGCGTGGTAACCGCAGTACAAAATCTCATGCAGACGGTTTTAATGCCTTTACTTCACCAAACCTTCCTCCACTATTGGAAGCTGGGATCAATATTCAAGTTAGCAACAGCGTAACCGTTGGTGCACAACCAGAAGGTGAGTTTAAGGTTCACAACATCACGCCACAACCAATCGGTGTGATCACCATGTACCCTGGTATTTCACACGAAGTTATCCGCAACACGCTTCGTCAGCCCGTGAATGCGATGATTCTTCTGACTTTTGGTGTCGGTAATGCTCCTCAGAACCCTGAGCTGCTTGGTCACCTGAAAGAAGCCTCTGAGCGCGGCGTTATTGTCGTAAACCTAACTCAGTGTTTGGCAGGTAAAGTGAATATGGGCGGATATGCCACAGGTTGTGCTCTCGCAGACTCTGGTGTTATCAGTGGCTTTGACATGACGCCCGAAGCGGCGCTGGCAAAACTACACTACCTTCTAAGCCAAAACCTTTCTTACGAAGAAGTAAAAGAGAGAATGCAACAAGTACTGCGTGGTGAAATGAGCCTGTAAGTTCAAGCTTTCTACGATCTAAAAAGCCCAATACAATTTGGGCTTTTTTCTTTCAAAATCAAAATAATAAAATTTTGAGAAATAAGGCGTAAGGATTAATCAATGTTCGGATTGACACGAACAATATCGCTCTCTTCTCCGCTGAATTGTTTTTTAAGCTCTTGTTTTGATTTAAAACTGATTTCACCACCGGCTGCAACCGTCATATGCTGCGCATCAGTATTATGTTTTGATTGATACAACATCACAGCTTGCATACACGAATCTCGCTGCTCTTTAGAAAGTGTTGTACCCTCAGGCCATCTTCCCGTTTCTACTGCATAGACTAAGCGATCATAAACTTCTGGAGTCATCGCTTGTAATAGTTGTTCTGCGTCCATAGTGTACCTTCTTATTACATTCTATTTACAGAACATAACGGGTTAAGAAACTGAGTCAAGAATACGAAAATGAATTGGTGTAACGGATCACAAGCAAAGCCATGAAAAGAACAAACTGGTTACTTCTCAGCCTCGCATGTTTTGCGCTATCGGGCTGTTTTGAAGGTAATGTGACAACCGAAGAGTTGTGCCAAAAAACACCAGAGCTGCGTTGCGAGCAGCTCAATATGGATGACGGCCAATGTCGAATTCCAAGAACAAATTTGGTTTGGCATCGGTTTGAGCAATTGAAAAACCCATCAGAGGCCAACCAAATCATCGAATACGGTCTGGTCGCTGAATATAGGAAATGCTTAGAACTCGCCTCCCAGATCACCCCTATTGATCAAAGTGCTCTCAAAAGACAACGCTTTAATGCATTGGTACACAGTATTGATGAGCTAGAGCGCATCGTAAACGAGTTAAAAGGCTCAGAAGACCCGGCTACTTTGTATTTCTTATGGTCTCAAACGGGAGATACTCAAGCTCGGCGCGCATTTTTACAAATGGAAGGGTCTCCCCAATTAAATAATGCTGAGATGCAATATGCATTAGCCACTTTTTATACCAACCGAGATACCAAGAAAACCCTGGAGCTTCTTAATAACGCGTTGTCTTTATCTGATGAAGACAACATCAATCCGGTCATTCTCAAGTCAATGGCAAGTATTCATCAGGGGCTTGGAGACAAAGAGCAAGCGTATCTATGGGCAATGGTCGCGAAGAGATTCGACGTACCGCTTGCTGATGAAAAGCAGCTCCAACGTATGTTCAATTTCAGTCATCCAGAGCGATATAAGCAGTTGGATGAATTAGCCGAATCGGTGGCGAAAGCCATAGAGAAAGGTATCTATTCCCCAGCAATGATACCCAGTGAGATATAAACGAAAAACTCCCGCAATGAGCGGGAGTTTTTATTTAAGTCGAGCGACACTCAGATCACTGTTGAGCATGAATCATCCTGAAAGGATAAAACAATCTCGAGCACAATTTTGTCGTTATTATTCTGATTTGTTGAAAATTAACGACACAGAATTAACACAAAAACGCTCTCCTGTGGTCTGTGGGCCATCTTCAAAAACGTGCCCTAGATGGCTATCACACGTTGCACAACGAATCTCTGTACGTACCATTCCGTGACTTAGATCTTCTAAATAACGCACCGCTTGATCGTTGATAGGCGCATCAAAACTTGGCCATCCGCAGCCAGAGTCATACTTGTTATCAGAGACAAAGAGAGGGGCATTACAACAAGTACAAGCATAAACACCAGTTTCCTTATTATGCAGTAGCTTACCGCTGAAAGGAGGCTCTGTACCTTGCTCTCGGCAAACACGGAACTCTTCATCAGACAGTTGCTCACGCCACTGTTCATCTGACTTCGTCACTTTTTTCCCGCTTTGTTCCACGACTTTCGGCTCCTTATTTACTGTTCTTGGTATTGACTTTTTTAGCAAAAAACTTGCTTCTCTTAACAGTTGTAGCACATACTTTCTCACCAGGACACCATGCGTAATTAATTTGATAAGAGCACTTATCTCACCAGTTATATTACGCCAACTGGGCTACAGAAGAATCAGTTAAAAGTTTAAAAAACGTACATTTGCAAAGAATTGTTAAAAAAAGCGTCGCTTTTTTTTGACTTTAAACAAGTTAAGTCCGATTATCACTTGCAGATGTTTACTGGATTCTGTAATTTTACTACCAGTTATCTTTAATCAGAAATTAAGTTGTGGAGCAACTATAATGACTATCAAAGTAGGTATTAACGGTTTTGGCCGTATCGGTCGTTTCGTATTCCGTGCAGCGCAAGAGCGCAACGACATCGAAGTAGTAGGTATTAACGACCTTATCGATGTAGATTACATGGCATACATGCTTAAGTATGACTCAACTCACGGCCGTTTCAACGGTACTGTTGAAGTTGAAGGCGGTAACCTAATCGTTAACGGTAAAACTGTACGTGTTACTGCAGAGCGCAACCCTGAAGACCTAAAATGGGACGAAATCGGTGTTGACGTTGTAGCTGAAGCAACTGGTCTTTTCCTAACTGACGAGACTGCACGTAAGCACATCACTGCTGGCGCGAAAAAAGTTGTACTAACTGGTCCTTCTAAAGACGCTACTCCAATGTTCGTTAACGGCGTAAACTTCGACACTTACGCTGGTCAAGACATCGTTTCTAACGCTTCTTGTACTACTAACTGTCTAGCGCCTATCGCTAAAGTTCTTAACGACAAGTTCGGTATCGAATCTGGTCTTATGACTACAGTTCACGCAACTACAGCAACTCAAAAAACTGTAGATGGTCCTTCTGCTAAAGACTGGCGCGGTGGTCGTGGTGCTTCTCAAAACATCATCCCATCTTCAACTGGTGCTGCTAAAGCTGTAGGCGTTGTACTTCCAGAAGTAAACGGCAAACTAACTGGTATGGCTTTCCGCGTACCAACTGCTAACGTTTCTGTAGTTGACCTAACTGTTAACCTAGTTAACGGTGCTTCTTACGAAGACATCTGTAAAGCGATGAAAGAAGCTTCTGAAGGCGAACTAAAAGGCGTTCTAGGCTACACTGAAGATGCAGTTGTATCTCAAGACTTCATCGGCGAAGTTTGCACTTCAGTATTCGATGCTAAAGCTGGTATCGCGCTAACTGACAAATTCGTTAAGGTTGTATCTTGGTACGACAACGAAATCGGTTACTCAAACAAAGTTCTAGACCTAATCGCTCACATCTCTAAGTAATTAGAAAGTTAGCAATTAGCGAATAACTTCGTTAAAGAAAAGGCGGCTCTAGGGTCGCCTTTTTTGTATCTGGAATTTGAGAGAATGCAGGCTCGATGTTGCATTTAATGTGAGAAGCGCGTCTAAAAGCTCTCCCCAGCGATAGGAAACTATACATGGATTTAAAAACTCTCCCAGCCCTAACGGTGCTATCTGATAACGTCACTATCGTTGAAGTTGATCAGATAAAAATCATCCGAGTGATTCATGACAAAGCAACGGCAGGCATCTCGCTACACGGTGGTCATGTCGTGTCGTTCACGCCTGAAGGTCAAGAAGATCTGATCTGGATGAGCGAAAAAGCTGTCTTCGATGGTAAAGCTGCTCTTCGCGGTGGTATTCCGATTTGTTGGCCTTGGTTTGGGCGTATTGCTGCTCCAGCTCACGGCTTTGCCCGCACCGCAGAATGGGAGTTGGTTGAACATCGTGAGAACCATAACGGTGTGATTGTTGAACTTGCTCTGTTCCCGACAGAAGAAATCCACGATATTTGGCCCCATATGTTTGACGCTCGTTTGGTGATTGAAGTGGGCGATGAGCTAAAAGTGACGCTCAAAGTCATGAACATCGATGACGAGGCTTGGACCTTCTCTGGCGCATTACATACTTACCTAAACGTTGGAGACATTAAGCAAGCACAAACGACAGGCATGGGTGCCGAGTACATTGATAGCTTGAAAGCTGATGCGGTATGCCAAGGTGGTAATGTTCTACAACTAACTGACACCATTGATCGCGTTTACACGCAACCAGAAGCGAAAATTTTGGTAAAAGACCCGGTATTGGATCGTACGCTAAGCGTACACAACCAAGGCCACAACTCAGCAGTATTATGGAACCCTTGGGCAGAAGGTGCGCAAAGCATGGGTGACATGGCTGACGATGGTTATCAAACCATGTTGTGTGTGGAGTCTGCTGTTCATGCACCAAGTATTGAGCAAGGTCAAACGCTCCAACCAGGTGAGACACATGAACTTGTCACTGTCATTTCAGCGCAGTAAGAATCACCATATAAAGGCCGGGGATACCCGGCTTTTTTGTAATAAAAGCTCTGCTTAGATGGTCCTATCTTTACTAACTTATTGGTTACTGGTCACTTTTGACGGTTTCATTAATAAATATCAAAAAAATTGATCATATAAACCGATAGCATACCGATACAAAACTCATAAATAATAAAAATATCAGGAATTAGTCTATGTTAGAGAGATACCGAAATCAAAGTGTCGGATTCCAGTTGAAACTGGTGATCACTTTGTGTCTATTCATTGCTTTCAGCAGTATTGCAGCGCTTGTTTACCGCAACGCTTCCGATGTTCTATTGGAAAGCACACTGAAAGAACACCAATCTAAAGTAGAATCAATGGCAAAAACCATTGCTGGCCAATTCGATGCTTACCTGCACACCGCTAAAGTCCTCGAATCTACTTTTCGCAATGGCTACCTTGCCGGTGTCTATGTCGAAAATTACACGGTTGACTTCATGGGACATGAAGTACCAAACATCACTCAATACAGTGAAAGCTTAATTAATGACACCAAGTTGGTCGACAGTTTCACACGTGATACCGGCGCTATAGCAACGCTATTCGCACCATTGGGTGACGACTTTATTCGGGTGTCCACCTCCCTAAAAGATCCACAAGGTCAGCGAGCGGTCGGAACCACGCTAGGCATCAACCATCCTGGTTATCAGCAACTTAAAGCAGGACAACCGTATTACGCTCAAATTAAATTGTATGGCGAGCGCTACATTACCTACTATGCCCCAATCAAAGATGCGACAGGAAAGGTAGCAGGCCTATCGTTTATTGGCTTACCAGTAGACCAAGCGACACAAACCTTATTCGATGCACTCGAAGAGATAAAATGGGGCGACACTGGTTACACCATTATCGTTGATAACGACGAAAACAATCTTGGTAAATACCTACTTCATCCAGCAAAAAGCGGCTCAGATTCGTCAATACTAGAAGTCGCCGACTACAATGGTCACAAGCCTTTTGGCCAGATTTTCGAACAATCTAGTGGATTAATTCGCTACCCTTTCGAGTACCAAGGTAACGTAGGCGAAAAGTATCTTGTCTACACAGAGGTTCCAGGTTGGAACTGGAAACTGCTAGGCGGTACATTTATCAAAGAAGTTACAAAAGGTAGCGACACGCTTCTCACACTCATTGCCATCATTTCTTCGGTAGCGGCAATCATTACTTTTGTTGTACTGACACTTTTCTTGAATCACAGCTTACAACCTCTCACGACTCTAAACTCATACATGACTCGCTTAGCCGGCGGCGAAGTCAGCTTGAGCGTCCCAGCGTCTCGTAAAGCATCAAAGAATGAAATTACGAACCTGAGCTCGGGTGTCGCCAGTATGGCAAGTCAGCTCAATGAACTTGTCGGTAAGATCCGTTCAACAAGCGACTTAGTGGAGAGCAACTCCACCAGCGTTGCCAACGATGCACATAGCAATTTGACCCAAGCCGACCGACAACAACAAGAAGTCGAGCAAGTTGTGACAGCGATTGAAGAAATGGCCTCTTCCGCTCAATCTGTCGCACAACAAGTCGAAAGCATTGCGGAAAACGTACGCTCAGCAAATACCGATAGCCAGTCTGGTCTCGCGATTGTTGAAGGCGTATGTATCGACGTTGCTCAACTTAACGATCAATTGGATCAATCAGCAACGGCTATCGAGCAAGTAAATCGCGATAGCGAGAGTATTCAAACCGTCACTAAAATGATTGATGAAATTGCTGAGCAAACCAATTTACTTGCCTTGAATGCCGCCATTGAAGCAGCACGAGCAGGTGAACAAGGTCGTGGCTTCGCAGTTGTAGCAGATGAAGTGCGCACACTTGCGCACCGAACCCAAAGCTCAGTTCAGGATGTCGTGGAAATTATCGAGAAACTAAAAGGGTCGACTCATAATGCAGTTAATATGATGACAGACAGCCAACGCAGTGCAAACCAGGTCTTGGACAAAGCACAAGACGCGGGCACAGCATTAGAAGCCATCGCAGTACAAGTGCAGTCGATAGCCTCTCAAGCCGACGCCATTGCAGCGACTTCAGAAGAACAAGCTCAAGTTTCACAAGAAATTGCAGCAAATGCCCATTCTATCAGTGAACTTAACCGAGAAAGCCGCAACACGAGCGCAAAAACCTCGCAAAGTGCCATTGAACTTCAACAACAAGCACGAAACTTGAAAGAGCAAGTCGACTTCTTCCACTAATACTTAATAAGAGCCGACCCAGTCGGCTCTTTTTGTTTCACTTGATACCACGCTTTTTGATAGAATTTGCCGCCCTACTTTCTGTTCGAGATCGTCATGAACTATCAATGCCCTCTATGCCACCAAGCTCTAGCGTTAAATGAAAAAACGTTTAAGTGCGAAAACAATCATCAGTTTGACTTAGCAAAAGAAGGCTACGTTAACTTGATGCCAGCGCACCACAAACGTTCTAAAGATCCTGGTGACAACAAAGAGATGATGCAAGCTCGTCGTCGATTCCTCGAAGGAGATTACTACAACCCAATGCGCCAAGAAGTGGCGCAGCTGTGTGCAACATACACTGAGGGGAGCACCCATCAATTATTAGATATTGGTTGTGGTGAAGGTTACTACACAGATCAAGTACAAAAGACGATAGAAACACAAGCGAACCATGCCACGATTTATGGCTTAGACATTTCCAAAGTTGCCATTCGTTACGCGGCGAAGCGTTACACGCACTGCAACTTTAGTGTGGCTTCTAGTCACCGACTTCCCTTCGCAAATGAATCCTTAGATGCCATTTTGCGCATTTATGCCCCGTGTAAAGCTGAGGAGCTGCAGCGCGTTGTAAAAAACGACGGCGTTGTTGTCACGGTTACTCCTGCTAGTCGCCACTTATACCAACTGCGTGAGCGGATTTATCAAGAAGTTCGTCTTCACAATGAAGAACCAGAACATATTGAAGGGTTTGAATTAGAGCACCAGCAGCATCTTAACTATGTTATGGACTTGAAAAACGGAGCCGCAGTCGATTTATTGCAAATGACGCCATTCGCATGGAAAGCAACCGATGCTCTTCGTGAAGAGTTGAAATCCGCTACACTTTTCCAATGTGAGGCTGATTTTATGTTGCGTGTATATCGCAAAAAAACACTCAATTAATACGTCAAAAAAACAACAAACGCAAATAGTTATCATTTATATTGATTCATTGCTCAGCCTCCATTAATATCATCCGGACATTTTTGGAGGCTTTTCAATGCGCTTTTCTACTTTGAGCTTGCTCTTTGCAGGCTTACTTACTGGTTGCTCTTCATATACGCACACCAACTCTCACGCAACCTCAGCGGAAGTCACTAGTTTTTACGACTACCAACTATACACCCCTTCTGGCGAGCACATCGCTCTAAGCAAACTGCCAATTGAGCTGCAACAAGCAGATGTCATTCTTATTGGTGAATGGCACACACACGCCGGCGTTCATCGCTTTCAAACCGATATGCTCAAACAACTTACGTCCTACGACCGCTCACTCGCGTTATCTATGGAACAATTTACCCGCGACAAACAACCTGTTGTTGACGCTTACCTACGTGGGGAGATCGGCGAACAGTACTTAATGAAACAAGCCAACGCTTGGCCCAATTATGAAAGCGACTATCGCCCTCTCGTGGAGTTTGCTAAGCAGAAAAATCTCCCGGTCATTGCAGCAAATGCACCAAAGAGCATTGTCCGATGCATTGGTCGACAAGGGCTAGATTACATTAACAAGCTCGATGATGATCAGCGGATGTTCATTGCACAAGCCATCAACACTGGTAGTAGTCCGTACAAAGAAAAGTTCATGGCATCCATGCATCACGGTAAGCCAGAGCAGACGGAAAAACAGTTTGCAGCTCAAGTTACTTGGGATGAAACTATGGCGGAATCTATCGTTAGCTATCTAGACGACAACCCAGGCGCTCAGATTGTCCATGTTGCGGGCAAGTTTCACACCGAGCAAGGGTTGGGTACGGCAGCATCAATCTTAAGCCGCAACCCGAGCTTAAAAGTGGTTGTAATTAGCCCAACAGATAACGTGCTTTCTGATAATACAGACTATCAGTTAGAGGTTCTCGCACCACCAGTACGGTATGTACAAGATGCTCACCGCATGGCGGCATATCAACATCTAACTAAACGCAATAACGATCTTCAATGTAAGTAGCTGGTCTTCAATTTAAGTTACTACCTTGCCGTTGCGTTGCATCATCACACCGCTTCAAGTTCATAGAGTGACAAGGGTCTGCTTCCTGCTGGTCTATTTTTTGCTAATGATCACCAATAGAAACTAGAAGCGGCAAAAGCAGACCTGTTTTTATCCAAATAGCTTCAGAAATAAACTTTGCCGCCGATAAAAATATAACTGCTTTTTACCCGCACTCAGTGACCGAGTGTCGATGTTCCAAGGAGTATTCGATGAATCCAGTAGGAAGCACTTCTGTTAATAGCTATGCCAAACAACCTGTCGCCTCTAAACAAGCAAGTATTGCACAAGAAGAAACTAGTGCTTCGCCGCTGAAAGTCGAACACAATAAGGTGACGCTTTCGACCGAAGGCAAAGCGCTACTTGCCGCTCTGCAACAAATCGAGCACGACAGCAAAAAAATAGAAGCAGAAGATAAATCTGTTGGTGAAAAGGTCGAATCTTTCACACATGGTGCGCTTGGCATGGATCACCCCGATAAAATCGAGAAAGAAGAGGATGGCTCATATTCTGCGGGTCAATACCTTTCTGCGGCACTTACCGTTGGTGGCATCATACTGGCATTAGTCTGATAACCAGTCTGATAATCGTCACGACAACAAATCCTATTTGAACCAAACACTTACTGCAGCCCATAATTTAATAAGCCAAAGAACGATATGATGCAAACGTAAGTGAATTCGACCGCTCTTGTGGCCCGATAATATATGCTCGTTTATTGCTCCCTAAACTAGGTTTCTTGTGAAGGCACTGAATGGATAACTTTAGTCCATGCTTTCAACTCCTAAGCGTAATCCAAGCCCACGTTTGTGGGCTTTCTTCTTTCCAAACTAACGAACGTTAGAGAGCGACTCATTTTTTCTGCAAAACCAAACAAAAACGACAATTTGGTTAAACTTTTATTACCGACACAAAACTTTCATAAATCATTGCTTTAATGCCTGCGCTTTCAATAAACAAGGAAAATATAATGAAGCGCTTAGTATCTCCAATCGTTACGGCAGTGGCTGCATCTACCCTCTCTTTCAACGCACTCTCAGCTGAAATCAAAAACGTCATTTTGATGATCGGCGACGGCATGGGTCCTCAACAAGTTGGTTTACTCGAGACCTACGCAAAACACGCACCTAACTCGGTTTACAAAGGCGAAAGCACAGCGTTATACAAACTCGCTCAAGAAGGTGTGATTGGATCATCACTAACCAATCCAGAAGACGCAATTGTCGTCGACTCTGCGTGCTCAGCTACGATGCTAGCGACAGGAATCCCTACCGCTTCTGAAGTCATTGGCATTGATAGCCAAGGCAACCATGTCGAAACTATTTTGGAAAAAGCCAAAAGTAAAGGTAAAGCGACAGGGCTCGTCTCTGATACGCGTATGACCCACGCAACGCCAGCAGCATTTGCCGCTCATCAACCACATCGCTCCCTAGAAAACAATATTGCGGCGGATATGCTCGAAACAGGCGTAGACGTGATGATGTCTGGTGGACTTCGTCATTGGATTCCAAAGTCGACAAACGACAAGGGAGAGACATACGAGCAACTTGAAAAGCTCACTCAAGGTAATGTCTACCTAAAATCGAAACGCAAAGACGAACGCAACTTGCTTGCCGAAGCGCAAGACCAAGGCTATAGCTTAGCTTTCAGCCGCGATATGCTCACACAAGCTAAAGGTGACAAATTACTTGGACTTTTTGCTTACTCGGGCATGAACGATGGTATTGCCTACAGTCAAAGCAAAAACGATCCAAAACGCACGCAGCCATCGCTGAAAGAAATGACCACCAAAGCAATCGACATTCTTTCAAAAGACAAAGACGGTTTTTTCTTGATGGTTGAAGGCGGCCAAATTGACTGGGCTGGCCACAGTAACGATGCAGGTACGATGCTGCATGAAATGCTTAAATTCGATGAAGCGGTAAACTCAGTTTATGAGTGGGCAAAAGGCCGTGATGACACCCTGATCATTGTTACTGCTGACCACGAAACCGGCTCTTTTGGCTTTAGCTACTCATCAGCAAACTTGCCTAAACCACAAAAACGCGACGGCGAAGCATTCAAAAATCAGGATTACGCGCCAAACTTCAACTTTGGTCAGTTCGAGATCCTCGATGGTTTATACAACCAAAAGAAAAGTTACTACGGCATGATCAGTGAATTCCAAGCGCTTGATAAGAAAGAGCAAACTCCAGAGAAGTTTGCGGAAGTCGTGAACGCAAATAGCGATTTTTCGATTACGCCTGAGCAAGCAGAACGCGTATTAGCAAGTAAACCAAATCCATACCGACTCGCTGGACACAAATACTTAAGCGAAGAGAACGTACCGACAATCAATGACTTTGATGCTTTCTTTCCTTACAACGACCGTGGCAACTTGCTAGCGCGTGAGCATGCAACAAAGCAAAACACAGTATGGGGGACGGGTACTCATACGCATACTCCTGTCAACGTATTTGCTTGGGGACCTGCAGAAACTATCCTTCCGGTATCAAAAATCATGCACCACTCGCAACTAGGCGAGTACTTGAAGCAACAAATTAAATAATCAACTTGCACTTACTTCACAACTCGTGATGTTTCAACGCTCTCGCAAGGGAGCGTTTTTTTATGCATGAAAACAGTTGACGTTTTAAATCGTACACCACAATAATTATGGGTCTTTAATTATATGAATAAAGAAAATGTGCGAAATCTTTGCTAAGCAACCCCAAGACAACTATCAGTTCATCACCCGCTCTATCCGTATTGATGGTCACGCGACCAGTGTAAAACTTGAAGCGAGCTTTTGGACAATTCTTGAGGAAATCGCTAGTGCTCAAAACATGACGGTTCCTAAATTCATAAGCACTGTTTATCAAGAAGCACTCGAATACAATGGTGAAGTGAACAACTTTGCCTCCTTACTTCGATGCGCTTGCCTCACTTACGCCCGCCAACCTCAAGAGACCACTCGTCAAGCACTTGCGCAACTTAACAGTTAATAGCAACCAACCGAGCAATAACCATCCTAGGCTATGCATCCGTATTATAAACCCTTGAGCATCTTCTAATTTGTCGTACTAGAGTACTACCCAGACTCCTTTTGAAATCGCTAACCTGTGCGGACTATCAAGGAGTACCTATGACAAAAATGATTCACACCATGATCCGAGTAAGTGATCTGGACCGCTCTCTACAATTTTACTGTGACGTACTTGAACTAGAAGTCGCTGATCAATACATCTTTGATGGCTTTTCTCTAACCTATCTAGCCAACCAAGAAACTGGCTTTGAATTGGAACTGACGCACAATCACGACCAAAGTGAGCCCTACACTCACGGCTCAGGTTACGGCCACCTTGCCGTCAGCGTGGAGGACATTGAACAAGCCCACAAACGCATTAAATCTCTCGGCATTGAAACTGGTGACATCAAAGCCTTTGACCATCAACAAAAGCATTTAGCAACGTTCTTTTTTGTAACCGACCCTGATGGTTACAAAATTGAGTTCCTGCAACGCCAAGGGCGTTACCTATAACAAAAAGAGTAAACATTATGATTCACTTGACGGCTACCTTTCATGCACAACCGGGAAAAGAACAAGAGTTGAAAGAGGTACTTACCCGAGCGCTTGAACCTACTCGCAATGAAGAAGGTTGCGTTCGTTATCAATTGTTCCAAGATAAAGACAATACATGCCACTTCGTTTTTCAGGAGCAATTTAAAAACCAACAAGCATTTGAGCTTCATGGTAAAACAGAACACTTTGCTCTTTTGATTAGCCAGATCGACAACTTGTTAGAATGCGAGCCTAAACTGGTGTTCTTTAACGAACTGTAACTATAGCGCTAACCGAAGATCAAAAAAGGCACTCTATCTAGAGTGCCTTTCACTAGTTGGGACCTGTGATTAAGCGTCTTGCTTCTCCACCATATGCAAATGCACATCTTGTTGTGGGAAAGGAATCGAAATACCTTCTCGGTCGAAGCGTAGTTTCACCTCTTTTGTCACATCCCAGTATACATCCCAGTAATCATCCGTTTTTACCCAAGGACGCACAATAAAATCTACAGAAGACGTATTTAATGTATGAACTTTGATCATTGGCTCTGGAGTGCGAAGTACCGAAGGGTGAGAGGTAATGATATCAGACAATACTGACTCCGCTTTTAAGAGGTCATCCGCATAGCCAATGCCAAACACCATATCCACGCGGCGAATGCGTTCATGCGTGACGTTCTTAATAACATCTCCCCAGATTTTGCTGTTAGGCACAATAATAATTTGGTTATCAAACGTACGGATTGTGGTGTTCACCAAACTCATATGGCTTACCTTGCCATCTACACCGCCAGCATACACAAAATCACCAACATCAAATGGGCGATAAATAAGCAGCATCATACCCGCCGCGAAGTTGGATAACGTGTCTTGCAACGCGAAACCAATAATCACACCAGCAATACCGAAACCGGTTAGGATTGGCGCTAGGTTCAAGCCAAGCTGAGATAAGCCTACCATGATACCGATCACCCACACGAATTTGCCGGACATCGAGATAAAGAAGTCCTGCATCAAGTGGGAAAGTTTTAAGTTTTTCGATGCAACTGCCTTACGGACCACTTTGCGCGTTAACTTAGCCAGTCCACGAGCGATCAATAAAATCAGCGCAAAAACAAACAACTGGAAGATATGCTGCGGTGCATTCTCGGCAAACCAATCCAGTGCCGAGTTGGACCAGTGACTCAGTATTGACCACACAACTTTGGTATTCAGTAAGTCATGTGTGATATTACCCGTCACTTCAAAAATTTGGCGTTTGTATTCAGACGTTTCTAAACCGACTTTATCACCAATTGAAATCAGGTTGCGTAAGCTTTCTGTCGCAATATTTAGCCTTTGTTTAGTAATGAGCTGACTAAGTTGCAACGACGCTTTTTCCGACTCTGGGCTAGACGAAAGTTGGGAGCCAATGATCTCACTTTGCTGACTCAAGTACTCAATTGAAGCAGACAGTAAGCGCATACGTTTATCAATTTTATCTTTTAGTTCCGCTTCTGCGCGCTCGTTTTGGGCCCCTAGCTCCTTCAACCAAGCGAGATTTTGCCAGCTCGAATCGAAGCTAACATCAAGATAACGCTGTAGCTCTCGATAATCATTAACAAGAGCAAGCTTCTCTTCATCCTTAGCCTTATTTAAATCCTCGACGACTTTCTTTATTTTTTCCGATAGATAGTTCGTCGCATCCTCAGAGTATTGTTCTTGTTTTTTAACTAGCAAGATCAGCTTGTCGCGAGAGATAGTTTCACGTTCAATCGCTGACGCTAACTGGCTTCTTAATTCTTCATTCTTTTGGAATAGTTGCAGTTGAAGGGCATCACGCTCGTCGCCACTCGCTTGCGAGAGGCTTTGGGATAAATCCACAATCTCTCGGTTCAAGTTGTCAATCGAGATTTCGGCAGCAGAAGGCTCTTGGATATCGTCAGTAGCAGTCGCATGAACAGCCATTGGGGAGAACATAATGACGGCAAGTGCGAATAATGTCACCCAAGATGTCAGGCGCAGTTTCTGGGGGAAATGAAACGTCATGTTTACCTCATAGGGAACAATCCTGATCAAAACAATCAGGAATAGAAGTGTAAAGCGTTGAAATCATACTCCTAAGTTTACAACACTAAATAATAAACTGAGCAGCATTTCGTTAGCGAGACGTCAAAGTTGGGAGCCCCAATAGCAAACAAGCCTTTCATTTAATCAATGAAAGGCTTGTTTGTATTCGACTAAGGACGGTTGGGATGATTTAAAATATGGTCTTCCCAATCCACCACATCAATCTCGTAAACAACTTTGTTACGGACACTTTCCCCTGCCGCATGCATTGCGGACTTAGAGCCTGTAATCAACGGATGCCATTCTGGTAAAGGCTGCTTTTCAGCCAACAGACGGTAAGCGCACGTGTGTGGCAGCCAAGTAAAATCGTCGATGTCTTCTCGGGTCAGCTTGGTGCACTCTTCACCCGAAGTGAAACGGTTTGGGTAATCCTTACATGAACACGTTTTACTGTTCAGCCAGCTACAAGCCACATTGGTATAGTAGATTTCATCGGTATCTTCATCCATCAGCTTATGCAAACAACATTTGCCACAACCATCACAGAGAGATTCCCATTCCTCTTCTGTCATCTGCTCTAACGATTTACTTTGCCAAAATGGAGTGCTCATACTTCAGGTCTCACCAAGGGAATTTAGGGGGCGATTTATACTCTTCTCAACGCAAAAGTTCAAGTTTTGAGAAGATCTTGCATCCTTCCCACATAACGGTGGAGATATTCAACTACTTTCGTTTTACTGTTCTATCCTTAAACAAGTTTCCATTACTCAATTGATCAAGAAGGCATTAAGGAGTTTTCATGGGTATTATTTCTTGGATTATTTTGGGCTTAATCGCCGGCGCACTTGCTAAATGGCTCATGCCAGGAAAAGATGGGGGCGGTTGGATTGCAACAATGTTACTTGGTATTGCAGGGGCATTTGTAGGTGGCTTCCTTGGCGGCATTCTCGGTTTCGGCGGAGCAACTGGCGTCAACATTGGTAGTATCATTACCGCAACACTAGGCGCATTTATTCTGTTGTTTGTTTATAACCGTTTCTTAAAATAATCACGATGATTTAAAAGCAAAAAACCAAAAAGGGAGCGTAATGTTAAGCGCGCCCTTTTATTTTTTTCTTTCTTCACTCTTCCAATCCACGTCAAAATGACCATAATTGCCCCCTTAATTTTTAAGAGGTTTACATTATGGATTGTCGATTAGGATGTGGAGCGTGCTGTATTGCGCCAAGTATCTCTTCACCAATACCTGGAATGCCCAAGGGCAAACCTGCAGGTGTTCGTTGTGTGCAACTCAACGACGACAATTTGTGCAAGCTATTTGGTAAGCCTGAACGCCCTAAAGTCTGTCACGATTTTAAACCGTGTCCGATTGTATGCGGCAAGACCAATCAAGAAGCACTCGACAACATCACTGAATTAGAACAATTGACGTAATGCGACTCTAGACCACACGTTTAAAGTTAGTACCTCGGTTGTTTCTCTCCGAGGCAGTAATCAAAGCAAACTCAAGATTTAGCACTTTCCCCCTCTGCTTTTTATCTCACCCTTGAGAACTCTTGCCACATAGCGTTCCATTTGCGGTTTTCGCGCGATCTCCCTCACAATTTATTGACAATTCTCGACTATGTTCAGCGGGTCATTTAATTAAAGATCAGGAAAGAACATGAATAAGTATTTGGCTGAGGCTTTTGGCACGTTCTGGCTAGTGTTAGGCGGCTGTGGTAGCGCGGTGTTGGCTGCGGGTTTCCCTGAAGTGGGTATTGGTCTGTTGGGCGTTTCTTTGGCATTCGGTTTAACCGTTCTGACGATGGCATTTGCTATCGGTCATATTTCAGGTTGTCACTTGAACCCTGCAGTGACAGTTGGCCTTTGGGCAGGCGGTCGTTTTGAAACAAAAGACGTTGCTCCCTACATCATCTCACAGGTTATCGGCGGGCTTATCGCAGGTGGCGTGCTTTACGTTATTGCATCTGGACAAGCAGGATTCGATGTTGTGGGTTCTGGCTTTGCCGCCAATGGTTATGGTGAACACTCTCCAGGCCAATACTCGATGATCGCTGCACTTGTGACTGAAGTTGTCATGACGATGATGTTCCTGATTGTCATTATGGGTGCAACAGACAAACGTGCGCCACAAGGCTTTGCACCTATCGCAATTGGCCTGTGTTTGACTCTCATTCACCTGATCAGCATTCCTGTCACCAATACGTCAGTAAACCCTGCTCGTAGCACGGCAGTCGCAGTATATGTGGGTGACTGGGCGGTTTCTCAGCTATGGCTGTTCTGGATTGCTCCTATTGTGGGTGGCGTGCTTGGTGCGGTTATCTACAAAAATCTTCTTGGTAAAGAATCGAACGATTAATCGTTCCCAACTCCCAAGATCAAAAAAGCCGCTGAATTCAGCGGCTTTTTATTAAATTCTGTGTCGACCTAATAGCGAATGTGACAACGTCGTGCCATCAACAAGCTCTAGCTCCCCACCGACAGGCACACCATGCGCGATGCGGCTGGCATCAACTTGGTGCTCTTTACATAGCTCTGCGATGTAATGGGCAGTGGCTTCACCTTCAACTGTTGGGTTTGTCGCCAAAATCACTTCGGTAATATCACCGCGACGTAAGCGGTAATCAAGGACATCTAATCCAATATCACTTGGACCAATACCATCTAATGGCGACAAATGCCCCATAAGAACAAAATACCGACCAGAATATTGGCCTGTTGCTTCAACGGCTGCGATGTCTGCTGGGCTTTCTACCACACAAATTTGACCATTTTCTTGGCGTTTTGGGTTGGTACAAATGTGACAGACTTCTTCTTCGGTGAAGGTTCGACACTCAGTACAATGACCTATTTCTGTCATTGCCTGACTCAGCGCATCTGCAAGCTGCAAACCGCCTTTTCTATCGCGCTGTAACAAATGAAAGGCCATACGCTGCGCTGACTTGGGGCCAACCCCAGGTAGACAACGTAAGGCCTCCATCAATTGCTCCAGCATATGACTGGTACGCATTAAAAGTCCGCTTAATTAAATATCAGCAGATTAGAATGGCATTTTCATGCCTGGTGGTAGTTGCATACCGCCAGTTACAGAAGCCATTTTCTCTTTTTGAGTTTCTTCAACACGACGGGCTGCATCGTTGAACGCCGCAGCGATCAGATCTTCAAGCATTTCTTTGTCGTCTTCCATCAAACTTTCATCGATGTCAACACGACGTACGCTGTGACTACCAGTGATAGTAACTTTAACTAGGCCAGCACCAGACTCGCCAGTTACTTCCATATTCGCGATTTCTTCTTGAAGCTTTTGCATGCGATCTTGCATTTGCTGGGCTTGCTTCATTAGGTTGCCCATACCGCCTTTACCAAACATGTTTATCTCTCTGGTTTAATGAGGTGTTGCATCAATTAATGGGGTTATACCTTTGGGTTTTCAACCCCATTCCATTCGATTATTAGATAGGGCGCACACTATCTTTATCAAGCTCTGCAGCAAAACGACGTTCAATAAATTGAACATTTGGATCGTTTTCTAAACTGTTCAGCGCTTGCTGTAATTTCTCTTGGTAGAGCCTATCTCTCAGTTCAAGTGGTGTTTCTCCACTCTCCCCTATTTCGATGCTCATGTGGCACTCTTCACCCAACACGGTATTAAGTGCTTTAAGCAATTCGGCTTGAGCTCTATCAGTATTCAAATGAGCTTGGCTGCTTCTCAATAGTAACGAAACGGTTGTTCCTTCCTTACTATAATGAGAGTTTAGCGCAAGTTGCTCTACCAGCTTAGGGATCTCCATTAAGCTGATTAACTTCGCCCATTCATTATGTTCTAATGACTCATCGATGAGCTTTTGTGCCATTTCAGGCGTTTTCTCATGCTCAAGTGCCTGCTTGAGCTGCGTAGGTGTCAGTTTTGTATTTACTTTTGTCTCAACAGGCTTGCTTGGACGCCAGCGATACGCTTCCTCAACTTGTGGCTCCGTCGACTTCGGAGCTGAGTTTGGCGACACCTGCGCGGAATTGCCATGCAATTGCGCTACTCGGTCGATAACCGATTCTGGTTGTGCAGATGCCGCTTTAGGCTTTTTTGAGCCACCATTTTGAGGAGTGTTCTGTTGTAGGCCTTGACGCTGAGAACGTAATTGGTGACGTAAACCGCTTAGACCACCGCGCGCTGGTGTTGAAACGCTCTCTTGCATTTGTTGAGGTGGCGTTTCATGCTGCGGCGCTGGGTTTTCACTCATCGGCGGCGCCATATCATACTGTGGTGGAACCGTCTCATATCCACTCGCTTGATACTCAGGTTGCGAACTGGATGAAGGTTGAGGCGCCACTTGTGGTGTGCTTTGTGCTGGACTCGGCTGCTGAGCTCGAGGAGCAGCGGCTGTCTGAGCTGGCGCAGCCTTTGGTTGACTGGTACTTTGAGCCGGAGATGACGCTGGCTCGCAGTTACTAGAAACAACATTTGCCCCACTGTTATTTGATGGGCGGAACGCCATCATACGCAGCACAATCATTTCCAAACCGACTCGCCCATTTGGCGAGAGGGTCAAATCTTCACGACCTTTCAATGCAATTTGATAGTAAAGCTGAACGTCTTGCGGGCTTAGAGCTTTACTCAACAGCTCAATTTTCTCTGCATCTGGTTGTGCTCGGTCTAACGACGCGGGCAACGCTTGATACATCGCAATTCGGTGTAACTGTGTTGCGACTTGCTGCAACAAACCATCCCACTCAACACCATTTGCCGCTAATTGTTGGATTTTATCCATAGCTTGTTGAGGTTTCTTGCTGCTGATTGACTCTAGTAAGTGAATCGCTTGGTCGGTATCAATCGTCCCCAACATGTGGCTGACAATATCGGCTTGCACCGCACCGTTACCTAATGCAATTGCTTGATCAGTCAAGCTGAGAGCATCACGCATACTGCCATCTGCAGCATGTGAGATCATACCCAACGCTTTTGGCTCTGCTGAAACTTGCTCTTGACCTAGGATGTAATCAAGTTGCTGGTGAATATCATCAACGCTGATTGGTTTCAGATGAAACTGAAGACAACGCGACAATATAGTGACAGGCAGCTTTTGTGGATCAGTTGTTGCGAGTAAGAACTTCACATACTCTGGCGGCTCTTCCAGGGTTTTCAACAACGCATTGAAAGAGTGACGCGATAGCATGTGCACCTCATCGATGAGGTACACTTTAAAACGTCCACGAGCAGGTTTGTATTGAACGTTGTCTAACAGTTCGCGAGTGTCTTCAACTTTAGTACGTGATGCCGCGTCGATTTCAAGAAGATCGACAAAGCGACCTTCATCAATTTCACGACAAGTATCGCACTTACCACAAGGTGTCGCGGTAATGCCGGTTTCGCAGTTCAAGCCTTTGGCAAACAGCCTACCGATACTCGTTTTACCCACACCACGAGTCCCGCTGAACAGATAAGCATGGTGTAAACGGTTTTGCGCCAGTGCGTTTTCCAACGCCGTCAGGACATGTTTTTGTCCGACAACTTGGTCAAACTGATTAGGACGCCATTTTCGCGCTAAAGCTAAATAACTCATTGAATGTATTAATGTCCTTCAAAATCGCAGATGCTGTACACGTTTAGACCTAGTGCTTCTAAACGTTTATCGCCACCGATTTCTGGTAGGTTGATAACGAACGCAGCGTGCTCAACTTCACCACCCAGTTGGCGAATCAGCTTAGTCGTCGCTTCAATAGTACCGCCCGTTGCCAATAAATCGTCGACAACCAGTACTTTGTCGCCTTCAACGATGGCATCTGTATGGATTTCTAGTGTATCAACGCCGTATTCAAGCTCATAAGATTGAGCAACAGTAGGGCGTGGTAGCTTGCCTGGTTTACGCACTGGTACAAAACCAACACCTAGCTCAAGCGCTAAAGGCGCGCCAAATAGAAAGCCACGAGCTTCCGTACCCACAACCTTGGTAAAGCCCATATCTTTGTAACGTTCAACAAGTAAGTTGATCGTCGCTTGGTATGCTTTCGCGTCTTCAAGAAGGCTCGTCACATCACGAAATAGAATGCCTGGCTTTGGGTAGTCTTGGATGCTTTTGATGCTAGATTTGATCAGTGAAATTGTTTCTGTAGTCATAATACCGATTTACTTAGATTGGCTCATCGCCCTCTCTAATCGCAGTATCACGAGGGCAACGAACAATAGGTTTTCACCACTATGTGCTTATTTTCGTAAAAGTCACAGGCGCTGAAAATACAAACGCCCACTCGAAGAGCGGGCACACTATTCTCTACAATCTTAGTGATTTTCTTCTCGGTCAGCAACCAACTCAATCACAGGCAGACGCATAAACCAGCTGAGTAAAACGATTAGCATCACTAAAAGACCAATTTTTACCCAAACGAGGGGGACAACAACGATTGAAACCATGAAACTAAGCGCAATAAAAATCGCACCACGCTTTTTTACTTTTGAAGTAACAGCCCGATGCTTATGCCAATTGTCGAGAATGGGTCCAAACGTTTTGTGGTTATGTAACCATTGATGAAATGCGGGGCTACCACGCATAAAACATGCGCTAGCAAGCAAAATAAAAGGTGTGGTGGGTAAAAGTGGAAGGGCTATGCCGGCTATGCCGAGCACAATACAGAGTCCACCAACAGTATTGAAAAAGTAACGCTTAATACGAATGGTGAACTCCGGTACAAAATAGCTAGATTAAAAGCCTGCGTAACCATTCATTACACGAAGCCAGGTTAGCGTTGCAGGAAGTGTTGGGATCAAAAGAACTGCAATAAAACCTAAAAAGTAAAAAATATTATAAGGCTCTTTAAAATCTTTGTCTGCCATGATGTGTCTTCTCACTAGTTGACTTTGCTTCTCCCAAGGCACAGCGTTAAATTATCGTTGCACAAATGGGTCATTATTGTTTTAAGCGCTGACTATACATTAAACAGCCAAATCTAAACACCAGTAAAAAGTAAGGTTATTAAACTAAACGTATGTTGTTTTGGTGGTCCTAAAAAGATAATAAGCAGCGTAAGGACGCTGCTTATTGGTTTGCAAGTCATAATTATACTAGTCGGGATTTCCGGGTAATACTTAAACTAAAACTTGAAGAACCTAAACACCCGATAGACAACTGTCCTGCAACACTAAGCGGTAAATCGCGGGTGATGAAGTTTTTCATACTTCCTCCCCCTAAACGGTTACCTGCTGCGATGTGTTGATTCGTATTTCCGTCAGACCAATGGCTATCTAAACCCGCAGGCAATATAGAGACCGAGGATGAAGCGAGGTCGGCGACACCAAACACAGCATTGACTGCACCCGCACACTCCGAACACTCAATTCCTTTTTCAATGATCCCTACCATGTCCTTAAGATCAGCACTGAAACTTTTCAAGTTACGGAGATAGTCGTCAAACAATGCCCTAACGAGCAATGTCGTCGCAACTCCATCATTAGCTTGGGAAGCAGAATCAACGAGATAAAACGCAAATTGACCATTCATTAACCAACGATAATCGAAAACCAAGGGCATCACATCCGTCGATTGCAATAAACGGTACGAGCAGCGCCAATCTCCCTGAGCAGCATCCTTCTCTGGCAATAGCGCTTGCAGTAAATCTCTTGCCGCACTCGGATTCTGTTGTAAATATTCCAGATGCCAATATAGCTCTTGTTCATCTGGGATTTCACCACCATCATCAACCCTGAACCACTGACTTGAAAAGTCACGTTGTTCTGAGAAGTGGCTATCGGTATCTTCTAGCGTATTCTCTATCGCCTGAGATAGGTGCTCATAATTACCTATCGGTTTAGGAAGAAAATCTTTAATACCAAATCGCAACGCTTTCGCGACATCGGACATTTCATCCGTGCCTGATACCACGATAAGCGGCATATATGGGTATTCGAGACTAACTTCTTCGACGAACTCGATACCATCTAAGACCGGCATCGATAAATCACATAAGATAAGATCGGGTTGGCATTCCCTGAGTTGTTGAAGCGCTTCTAGGCCGTTTTCTGCTTCTACTACTTTAAAACCCTGACTTTCTAAATAGGCATTGGTTACTTTACGAAATATTGGATCATCGTCCACCAACATTATTAGTTTTTGATTAATCACTTCCTGTGCCGAGACCATTGCCGTTTGACTGTGAGTCTTAAACATACCTTTATCCCTCACAAAGCTCAGTCAAAAAAACAGATTTATTATTAAGTCATTATTTTTGTTGTGTTTACTTCCAGCAAAACGTGTCACAGCAAGACCTGAGGCCGCTTCGCCTTGTTATAAAACTTAGCTCGGAAACTGCATTAATACAAATATTACGGCGTATAACAGTATTTACTCAAACAGGGTTGCTGTGTTCAAATGATGCAACATGTTGACTTAAAGCAAGCTTTGATCACAAAGTTAATTATAAATTAACCGTAATCGGTAATTTAATGTGTCTGGAAATATGAAATTAGATGACTTAAACCTGTTTCGACTGGTTGTCGAAAATGGGAGCTACACCGCAACTTCGCGAAAAACCATGATCCCGGTTGCGACCATCACCCGACGCATTCAAGCGCTAGAAGACTCTGTCAATCTTCGACTATTGAACCGTCATGCTCGCAAACTTTCGCTCACTGAAGCAGGGGAACGTTTTTACCATGAGTGCTCTCCTTTACTACAAAGGCTAACAACCGCAGCAGAGGAAATCACTGACGACTGCCGAGGAGCATCCGGCAAGATTAAGATATCCGCGCCTTACAACTTAACTAAACGAATGATGATGCCGATGTTCAACAGCTTTATGAAGCAGTACCCGGACATCAACATTGAGCTAACGACAGAGAATAATGCGGACAAGCTTGACCCTACTGAATGGGATGTAATTTTTCGAGTGGGACCTCAACGCGACTCTAGCCTCATCGCGCGTAAGATTGGCGAAGTGAAGGATATTCTCGTTGCAAGCCCTGACTATCTAACCTCGAATCCTGCGCCACATCATGCAGAAGAGCTCTCTAACCATTCATTGCTAAAAGGGTACCCGCTTATTAAGTGGACCTTGATTAATAGCAAAGGCGAGTCTGTGGTGAATGTTGATCGTGGTCGTTTTCAAGCAAACGCTCTCAATGTGGTGCGCAGCGCTTGTTCCGAAGGTTTAGGCATCACACTAATGCCAGATGTCATGATCAAAGAGTACATCGAGAGCGGCGATTTGGTACGCGTACTGCCAGATTGGAGTGCAAACCCGCGCGACATTTATATGCTTTACAACCACAAAGACCACCTGCCAGAGAAAGTTCGCCTCTTTATTGACTTTGTGATCGCTTATAACATTCACTAATTAGATAGCGAAAACAAAAACCAGAGCCGAAGCTCTGGTTTTTTTACGACTTAAGAAAACGCACCCTATGCGCCTTCGTTATGAAGCTCTAGGTTTGCTAAGTCCTGTTGGATTTCAAGTTGTGTTTTCGCATCATCGTTACGAAGACCATCTAAAAAATCTAGGTATTGTTGGTCGATATCACCCGTTACGTATTCACCGTTAAACACGGAAGTATCGAACTGAGTAATGTCTTGATTTCCAAGACCTACAGCTTCTACCAAATCTTCTAGACGTTGATAAATAAGCGCATCGGCACCAATCTGCTTACAAATTGTATCGTTGTCACGGCCGTGGGCAATAAGCTCTGTAGCACTTGGCATATCAATGCCATATACGTTCGGGAAACGAACTTCAGGGGCCGCTGAGACCATGTACACTTTCTTGGCACCAGAATCACGAGCCATCTCAATAATCTGCTCTGACGTTGTACCACGAACAATAGAGTCATCCACCAGCAACACGTTCTTACCTTTGAATTCCGAACGAATAGCATTCAACTTGCGACGTACTGATTTCTTACGTTGTTGCTGGCCAGGCATGATAAACGTACGTCCAACATAACGGTTTTTCACGAAACCCTGGCGATAAGGGATATCGATCGCTTGAGCGATTTGCAGTGCAATGTCGCAAGACGTTTCAGGGATAGGAATGACAACATCGATATCAAGGTTTGCATAATCTTCACGAATACGTTCGCCCAGCTTTTTACCCATTTCAACGCGAGCGCTGTATACCGAAATTTTATCGATGAACGAATCCGGACGAGCAAAGTACACGAACTCGAAAATACAAGGGTTAAGCTTAGGATTATCTGCACACTGCTTCGTGTAAAGCTCACCGTCAAACGTTGCGTAAATCGCTTCCCCAGGTGCAACATCACGGACGAAATCAAAACCGACCGCATCCAATGCCACCGATTCAGACGCAACCATGTACTCTGCTCTGCCGTTAACTTCACGCTTACCTAAACACAGCGGGCGAATACCGTGTGGGTCACGAAATGCAATCATACCATGACCAATGATCATAGCTGTCACAGCATAAGCACCGCGAATTGTGCGATGAACATTGGTGACTGCGCGGAATACGTCTTCGGTCGTGACATTTCCTTTTACTGAGTCAATTTCGTGCGCCAGTACATTTAGTAATACTTCAGAGTCTGAAGTGGTATTGATATGACGGCGATCTTTTTCAAACAGCTTCTGACGAACTTCGTTAGCGTTAGTCAAGTTACCGTTGTGGGCAAGTGTAATACCGAAAGGAGAGTTTACGTAGAAAGGTTGAGCTTCTGAAGCGCTTGAACTGCCTGCTGTAGGGTAACGAACATGACCAATTCCGACCTCGCCTTGCAGGCGTTGCATGTGTCTTGCTTCAAATACATCCTTGACTAAACCGTTCGCCTTACGTAGACGAAAACGATTGCTTTCTATGGTACAAATACCAGCGGCATCTTGGCCACGATGCTGTAACACCGTTAACGCGTCATAAATAGACTGGTTTACAGGCGTTGTGCCCACGATTCCAACAATACCACACATGTCCTAATCCTCGATTTGCGACAGTAGCTGGCACTACTAGATAGTGCCAGACAGAAAACTTGATGTTGCTTGTAAATGCTCGAAGAATGGGGCGATGATACGGCTGAACTCAGGGATCAACTGTGAATCTTTCCACCAATCCGAGCTTGGGAATGCAGTAAACGCATCCATAAAAAACAGCACCGCAGAAACAATTAAGACTCCGCGTAGACCACCAAATACAATCCCGAGAATTCGGTCCGTACCTGATAGCCCTGTTTTTTGTACCAGTTGACCAATGACGTAATTCACCACTGCACCAACTACCAAGGTTGCGACAAATAACGCCGCAATCGCCGCTCCGTTACGAAACATATCATCTTCGATGTTGGTGAAGTACACCGCCAATTTGGCATAGTAATTACTGGAGATAAAAAACGCTCCGAACCAAATCACCAAAGACAAAGCTTCTTTAGCAAAACCGCGAACTAAACTGATCAGAGCTGAAAATCCGATCACACCTAAAATGATAAAATCTATCCAATTCATCTTTTCTTCATCTTAAGTTGGCGCGCATTTTAACAGAAAAAATGCTGACGCAAACGTTTTCTTATGGATTTAATGGCTTAAATTTAAGCAATTGACCTTTTGAACCTGTAATTTTTTGTAATTCTTGAACTTGTCGTTCAAGTTTACTTTTTGACACATCAGGGCCAACAATCACTCTCGTAAACTCGTTTTCTTTCTTTGTGTGAGCTTGATAACCACGCTTTTGCAAATCCGCGACAAGCGCGACAGCATTTTCGTGATTCTTAAGTGCCATCAACTGAATGATCCAAGCTGAATCTTCATATTGATTTTTCTCTTGAACAGGACGAGTGACGACCTCAACTTGCTCTGGTTGTTTGATGACCTCAGGTTTAGATGTTGGCACTGGCTCGGGCTCAGAAACGGCTACTTGAGCATCCTCACGTTCTTGCACTACAGCTTCAACCGGAGAATCCGGTAACGTAATGTCGTCTTCCACCGGCTCTAATATTTCGAAGTTTTCCACATCACTATCAAGTTCTGGTTTGATAGGAATACTGGCAAATTCTTCTTTGTAGTGCAGTTTCTTACCATCTAGCACATCGGGAAGAACAATGACTCCGACTGCGACTAGAATGATGGTGCCGACTAAACGACTTTGGAATTTACTTGCCATCAAAATACCTTTGCTTATTTATTATTTGATTGCCAATGTTCCAATACCTCTCCGACGGTATGGAATGAGCCAACCACCAGAATAACGTCTCCTGCCTTTGCGTGGCTTCTCGCACTCTCGAAGGCGTCAACAGGGTTTTCAAAATGAACTTGCCCATCAGGTAAGTATTGGCACAATTCATCAGCGGTCGCCGCTCTCGGTCCAGTAAGCGACGCTGGATACCATTGTGTTGCAACTGGAGTTAGCGCTTCAATGGTTGCTTTAATGTCCTTGTCATGCAGCATTGCAACCACAATATGGATATTCTTACCCAGATATTGTTGCTTCACTCTTTCTACCAAATACTCAGCAGAGTGCGGGTTATGAGCGACATCAAGGACTATTTCAGGTTCGTGATGCAGTACTTGCATACGCCCCGCCAAACGAGCATTATTCAAGCCATTGACAATATTTATGTCAGTGATTTGCAATTCCGAAGCCCCTAGTGCCATCAGTGCAGTGGCTGCATTTTGTAATGGTAGCGATGGGATTGGTAAATCCTCTAACTCAAATGCCCCACTGCTCCATTTCCAACCATTATCAGTTAGTTGGTAATCGTACTGAATACCTACTTGGAAGAACTCAGAACCAATATCGTCAGCATGAGCCGCCACGGTCGCTGGTGGCGTCGGTTGACCACAAATTGCTGGCTTCCCTGAACGGTAAATGCCCGCTTTTTCAAAACCAATAACATTGATGTCATCACCAAGCCAATCCACATGATCGATCGCTAAGCTCGTAATAACAGAAACATCATGGTCAACAACGTTAGTGGCGTCTAGACGGCCGCCAAGTCCTACTTCAAGTAAGACAACATCAACTTTCTCTACTTGGAAAATACGTAGCGCAGCAAGCGTACCGAATTCAAAGAGGCTAAGGCTAACATCACCACGCTGCTTTTCTACATAATCGAATGCTTCACAGTGCTTGGCATCTACAACGTCAACGCCATTAATGCGTACACGCTCGTTGTAACGAATCAGGTGCGGAGAACTATAAACACCGACTGAATAGCCAGCATCAAGTAAAATGGCTTCCATTAACGCACACGTTGAGCCTTTGCCATTGGTTCCGGCAACGGTGATTACGGTTGGAGCTGGTTTGGTAAGATTGGCTTTGTTTGCTACCGCTTGGACACGGTCTAAGCCTAGATCAATTGCTGAGGAATGAATATTTGCTAAATAATCAAGCCACATCTCTAATGAAGATGTGGCTTGAGGAATTGGGTTTTGGGTCATCTAACTTTAACCATTAAATTCTTTGGTTTTTATGTTAGTTGATACTTTACCCTTTTTCGTCCGCTTCTGGTACAGAATATGGCTCTTCATTTGGAGATTCGTTAACCGAAACCACCAAAGGAGACTTGTGGTTAGTCATCTTAGCGATAAGACCACCCACACGCTGACGCATTTCACGACGGTCAACGATCATATCAATAGCACCGTGATCAAGTAGGAACTCACTACGCTGGAAACCTTCAGGAAGATCTTCACGTACAGTTTGCTCGATTACACGACGACCAGCAAAGCCAATGAGGGCCTTAGGTTCACCGATGTTGATATCACCCAACATAGCCAAACTTGCTGATACACCACCCATTGTAGGGTCAGTTAGAACAGAAATAAACGGCAGACCTTTTTCTGATAAACGCTCAAGCGCAGCACTGGTTTTTGCCATTTGCATAAGAGACATTAAAGCCTCTTGCATACGAGCACCACCACTTGCTGAGAAACAAACAAGCGCACAGTTATTTTCAATGGCTGCATCCACTGCTTTCACAAAGCGAGCACCAACGACTGAACCCATTGAACCACCCATAAAGGAGAATTCAAACGCACACGCCACAAGCGGCAGACCAAGCAATTCACCCTGCATCACAACTAGCGCATCTTTCTCACCGCTATTTTTTTGTGCAGCAGAGATACGCTCTTTGTATCGCTTAGAATCTTTAAATTTCAGTTTATCCTGTGGCTCAAGTTCAGAACCTAATTCAACTCGATTACCTTCATCTAAAAATGTTTCCAAACGACGACGCGCTTTCATACGCATGTGATGGTTACACTTTGGACAAACTTCTAAGTTACGCTCTAGTTCAGCATGGTATAAAACCTGTTCACAAGAGGTACATTTAGTCCACACACCTTCTGGGATAGAAGCTTTGCGTGAACTTACTAGATTGCTTTTCTCTAAAATCTTTTCAAGCCAACTCATGGAAGACCTTTTCTCTCAACTCTTCCGCTTCATTGCGAAAGATATAAATTCGACATAATACCGACGGATTAAACCATATCTTGCAGCTACTGTAGATAAAAAACTGGTTGTACCTATTTTTGATATCGTAAATAGCGTATGTTTTCCGTTCACATTCAATGTAAACACTACCGATATTTTGAAATAAGTTTGTAAAATTAGTTCAAATTATCTGGTAAAAACAGTGGACCGATCGGCACTTCAGGTAACCCAAACTCTTCTGGGTAGTCTACATCTACCAGGTACAGACCTTCCGCTTTCGCTGTCGCACCCGCTAGTTTGCGATCTTTGGCTTCTAATAACCACTTGATCCATTCTGGTTTTTCTTCGCCACGACCTACCTTGATCAGGCTGCCAGTAATGTTACGCACCATATGGTGGACAAAAGCATTCGCTTTAATGTCAATCACGATGTAATCACCATGGCGGGTCACATTAAGGTGCATCAAGTTGCGGAATGGGCTCAACGACTGGCAATGCGCAGCGCGGAATGAACTAAAGTCGTTCTCACCTAACAGGTACTGACCTGCTTCATGCATTTTCTTCTCATCTAGCTCACCGTGATAGTGGCTAACGCCAGAATTTAAAATACCAGGACGCAATGCGTGGTTGAAGATGATGTAGCGGTAACGACGTGCGGTTGCTGAGAATCGAGCATGGAAATCATCGTTCACTTCCACTGCCCAGCGGACAGCGATATCACTTGGCATGTTCGCGTTTGCGCCCATGGTCCAAGCTACCATTTTTCGAGTAACGTTGGTATCAAAGTGCACAACTTGTCCCGTGCCATGCACGCCTGCGTCTGTCCGACCAGCACACTGAACTTCAACTGGGTGATTAGCGACGACGGACAATGCTTTCTCTAGCTCTTCTTGGACACTTTTCACTTCTCTTTGGCGCTGCCAACCAAAGTAGTTTGTACCGTTGTACTCGATACCTAATGCGATTCTCATCTTAACCTTCGAACTCTAAAATGGGGCGGGAAGTATATACTCAAGTCACCTCAAGTTGCCAGTTTCACCAAGGGTGACATAAAGGTAGCATCCTACTAACGGGACACAAAAAGGGTAGCAAACGCTACCCTTTTGTTTCGGTTTATCGGCCATTAATGGCGTCAATCAGGCTTTTTGCTTCGCGGCGAATATCATCCTCACCGTAAACAATCGCCTCTTCTAGTAGTTTAATCGCCCCTTGAGAATCGTTCATCTCGAGATAGATTTTAGCCAAATCCAGTTTCCCAGCCGCTTCAGCATTGTTATCTACGTCAATATCGCCGATCTCGCCGATAACATCTGGAAACTCGTTCAATCCGACATCGAGCTTAAGGTCTTCTTCTTCGAACTCACCACCTTCTCTGTCGACCTGAGCCATCAATTCATCAATCGTCATAAATTGATTTTTCTTCGGGTCGAAGTCATCCAAGTCGCTTTGCTCTGCCCAGTTCTCTTGCGCGATCTCTGGCTGACTTAGTGCATCACTCGAATTCCAAACATCACGCTGGTCCTCAGGCACTTCTTCAGTAGAACTTACGTTATCAGCAGCGGGTTTAAAGCCATCCCAATCATCTCCAACATCAAGCATGGTTTCAAAATCCATACCTGCACTTGCGATGGTGTCACTGTCTAGTTTACCTTCAAATACTTCTGAGTTTGCGTCTTCCGCAAGAAGGTTAGCCATTGATGATTCATCATCCAAATTACTGAGCGGCTCACCCTCTGTCGCTGTTGGCTGCACTTCTGGGTCAGTATCAAAGCCGTTTTGCTGCGCAAATACTTCAAACAAAGCATCATGATCGTTATCGGCTTGAATAGCCGGTCTCGATGTCTCTGCTTCAACCTTAGGGCTCTCTGACGCACCCTCGTTCATTGACGCGAGAACATCTTCCTCATTGAACTCTGGAAGATCTTGGTCGTCAAAACTTAACTCTTCATCCTCACCGGAGATTGGTTCTATATCTGCAGTCTCAGAGCTCGGTAATTCTGGCTCTTCTTCCATCGACGCCAAGGCATCTTCTTCGCTGAACTCTGGCAAATCGAGCTCATCAAAATTGAACTCTTCTTCGGACTCAGTTGGCAAGTCGGCTTCAACTTGTTCTAGTTCAATGGACTCGGACGTTTCTAACTCCGGCTCATCCACCATAGACGCCAATGCGTCTTCTTCACTAAACTCAGGAAGATCCAGCTCGTCAAAATTGAATTCTTCTTCTGATTCAGTTGGTAAGCCTGCTTCAACCTGTTCTGGCTCAACGGACTCGGACGTTTCTAACGCAGGTTCGCCAGCCATAGACGCCAATGCGTCTTCTTCACTAAACTCAGGAAGATCTAGCTCATCAAAATTGAATTCATCTTCTGATTCAGTTGGCAAGTCGGCTTCAACTTGTTCTGGTTCAACGGACTCGGACGTTTCTAACTCCGGCTCATCCGTCATAGACGCCAATGCGTCTTCTTCACTAAACTCAGGAAGATCCAGCTCATCAAAATTGAACTCTTCTTCGGACTCGGTTGGTAAGTCAGCTTCGACTTGCTCTGGTTTAACGGACTCGGACGTTTCTAACTCCGGCTCATCCGCCATAGACGCCAATGCGTCTTCTTCACTAAACTCAGGAAGATCCAGCTCGTCAAAATTGAATTCTTCTTCTGATTCAGTTGGTAAGCCTGCTTCAACTTGTTCTGACTCAACGGACTCGGACGTTTCTAACGCAGGTTCGCCAGCCATAGATGCTAGAGCATCTTCTTCGCTGAATTCTGGAAGATCTAGCTCGTCAAAATTGAATTCATCTTCTGAATCGTTGGTCGACTCAGTTTCCGGCTCCAATTCAGGTTCATCCAGTAGCCAATCTTCTTCTTGTGGAACACCGAATTCATTTTCTATTGTATTTGGTGTCGGCGTGAAGGCTGGAATGTCTTCCTCTTGCTCAACGTGAGGCTGTACCTCAGCATCGGACTCCACGGATGGTTCTTGTGTTGAATCAGTATCGGTAGCCTCTTGTTGTAGTGATGAAGCTTCCTCTATCTCCGTTTGTGTTTTTTCAACTTGCTGCGGTAAATCGTCTTCACTATCAAATAGAGCGTCAAGTTCAGCAGAAAAATCCGCTTTTTCTTGTTCTGTTGGCAGAAGTTCTTCACTGTCTGACTCAAATAGGTCGTCTAGCTCGCTCATTAAAGGATCATTCTCTGGTGAGAGGTCCTCTAAATCACCAAGAAATTCATCGCTGCTAAATGGCTCTGAGGCAGCCTCTGGCTCGGTTAATGGTTGATCTTCTACAGCTTGTTGCGTGTCTGGCTGGCTTTCACTTAATAAAGCGTCGATGTCCAACCCAGACTCAATGTCCTGACCTTCATGAGTTTGTTCTGACTCAACTACGGGAGATGGCTTTTCGTCGGCGTCTGGCTCACCAAAACCAAGTGATTTCAGTAACTCTTCCTCTTCCGACTTATTCTGCTCTGGGCTCTCGTCCTCTCGAATCAGATCATCAAACGGATCTAAATCAGCTTCAGTCTCTTCATCAAGTTCAGAGGTAACATCATCAATGAGTTCATCCAGTAAGTCTGTGCTATCTGCGTCTAACTCTTCGATCGAGTCATCACCTTCAAAACCAGAGATTGCTTCTAGCTCGTTTAGTGGATCAAACTCGTCTGTGTCATCTTCATCAAAATCAATGAGTTCATCGAGTAGCTCTGTACTGTTTTCATCTAGAACAGGACCTTCATTGGCGTCAGCTTCTCGAACTTCCGATTCACTAGCCGGTTGTTCATACTGGGCCAATAGCTTATCGATATCGTCGTCAGATGCCTCTCCAACACTAAAGTCATCATCCGAAACGGGCTGTTTTAACTCAGGCTCATCAGTATCTAAATCGAAGTCATCGTTGCCAAGTTCAGCAAACAAGTCATCAAGCATATCCTGGTCGACAGTGTCACTTGGTAACTCTTCTGACGGCTCATCGGCTGCAAGTAACTCGGCAAATGCGTCGTCTGAAAGCGAGTCTGATTTCTCATTCACATCATCCGAAAGATCGAAGCCAGACTCATCGTCATCGAGCACTTCTAGTTCTGGAGCAACCTCATCTAAGGCTCGCTCCATTTCTTCTAAGCCAAGCGCTTTTTCTTCGCCGTTGACTTGGATACCATTGTTCGATGACTCAAACTCATCCAGACCAACATCTAGGTCACCGTCATCGCCAATATCTGCAAATGGGTCATCGTCCCCTTCCAGATTGAAATCAAGTTCTTCATCGTCGAGGTTAGCAAAGACGTCTTCTTCTAAATCTGACTTCTCTTCTTGTAAAGACTGTGTGTTGATATCTTCATCTGCAAACAATTCATCATCAAGCGTGAGCTCTTCATCAAGCTCATCCGCCGCCGCTAAACCGATTGGCGCCGCAAGAGGATCAACGTTTTGCTGTTCCTGTGCAGCCGCATCTTCCTCTTTCGCTTTAGAGCGTCGACCAAGAAGCATAACAACTAGCAACGCAATCAAAGCACCAGGAATTAATGCCGCAAGACCAACAAGCCAACCATTCGACAAAATTTTGTCCATGGTGCTTGGTTGCATGCGTTGTTGTTCAGCAAGGCGCTGGCGTTCTTCAGCAAGCAGCTTCTCGACTTCCGAGCGAATGCGTTCTTCGTCATTCAGCTCGCTTTTCAAAGTTTCGACTTCGCTTTGCACTTCTGACAGCATCAATCGAAGACGATGATTCTTCTCTTCTAATGACTCTAATTCACTTTGTGAGCCTTGAAGTTTGTCCTTTAGCGCACTGACCTGCTTTTCACCCTGCGGAGAGGTGGTTACTGGTGGCGCAGGGATGACGGGTATTGTTTTCGGAGTTGGTTTTGGCTCCGTTGCTGCCACTGTCTCTGGCTTAGCCGCAGGCTTGGGTTCTACTTTAATTTGTGGCTTTGGTTGCTCGGTGACTCGTTGTGCTGGCGTCGCTCTATTTGTCGGCTTCGGCTGTTTTAACTTAGCTTCATGCGCCTTCATAATCGCAACAGCTTGCGCTGTGGTCGCGCTTTGCACTTGCTCTAGAGAAGGTACTCGTAGCCGACTACCTGGGATCAATTCATGAATGTTTTGGTTCTCAAACGCTTGAGGGTTAATTCGGTAAATGGCAAGAAGCGTTTGTTGAACGGTAACACCGCGTGAAGGTCGTAATTCTGAAGCGATCGACCATAGTGTTTGATTTTCACCAGTCGGACCAAAGAAACGTGACGGTTGAGTATTCGCAGGAGGAGCAGGTAATGCTCGCTCAATATCTTCAGCATAGCTCGGAGATGATTGCACTTCACCAGACGGTCCAACAAGACGAATTCCTTCGGCTTGAACCACTGATGATGTCTGAGTCGCGCTCATCAACACAAGGGCTGCTAACAAACGCTTATAATTTTGACGCATAGAAGGCTCAGTTTTGTGCTAGATACAATTTGAAATGGTGATCGGTTAAATATATCGGATATCGCATGCAAAACTATAGCGTTGAGAATAAAAAATGTGTGGCTCTCGCCATATTCGTACTAATCTCACACTATTTTGTTTCGTTCGTACAAAAAAGCCTCGCACTGTGCGAGGCTTTGAAATGAACTGTAAGCGACTTAGTAGTAATCGCGGATCAGAACTTCTGCGATTTGCACCGCGTTAGTTGCCGCGCCTTTACGCACGTTATCAGCAACAACCCACAGGTTTACTCCGCTATGATGGCTGATATCGTTACGGATACGACCAACCATTACATGGTCCTTACCGCCCGCATCGCGAACTTGTGTAGGGAAGTCTTCACCGAGGAACACTTCGATACCGTCAGTTTGCTCAAGCAAGTTAACGACTTCTTGTGCATCGATAGGTGAACGAGTCTCAATGTGAAGTGCTTCTGCGTGACCGTAAAATACAGGAACACGTACACACGTTGGATTGACTGTGATTGATGGATCGTTAAAGATCTTCTGTGTTTCCCACACCATTTTCATTTCTTCTTTGGTGTAGCCGTTTTCCATCATCTGATCGATTTGTGGAATGCAGTTAAACGCGATCTGTTGAGAGAATTGCTTCTTGTCTGCGGGCAGACCGTTTAGCAGCTTCGCCGTTTGACCTGCTAGCTCATCAATACCCGCTTTGCCTGCACCAGATACCGATTGGTAAGTTGATACGTTAATACGCTCAATGCCCACCGCATCGTGAATTGGTTTTAGTGCCACCAGCATTTGGATGGTTGAACAGTTCGGGTTCGCGATGATGTTACGGTTACGAAACTCTGCAATCGCTTCTGGGTTTACTTCTGGCACAACAAGAGGAATGTCGTACTCGTAACGGAAGTGTGATGTATTGTCGATAACAATCACGCCTTCATCAGCGGCAATTGGAGCCCACTTGGCTGATAGCTCACCACCAGCAGAAAACAGTGCGATATGCGCTTGAGACCAATCGAACTCTTCTACGTTTTGAACGCGTACCGTTTTACCATTGAAGCGGTAAGTCTTGCCTTCGCTGCGCTCACTCGCGAGTAGGAAGATTTCGCCTACTGGGAATTTGCGCTCTTGAAGCACATCCAAAATTGTTTCACCGACCGCACCGGTCGCACCTAAAATGGCAACATTATATTGCTGGCTCATTGACTTACCTCAATCTGAAAACCTAGTTCTGCTAATGGAGCAAGGTTACATGTTTTGTTACCCACTAGCGTGACAGCGCTGTATTCACGGCGATCCCAGTAGTTTTTACGCATCAGGTCAAAAGCGCCTGGCTTACTGATTTCACGGCGGAAAAGAGCGTCATCTCTACGCACATCATAGATTAACTGCGTGATGTTATGCAGTGTTGCTTCGTCCCAAGCTCTGTCCAATACCATAGTAGGAACAGGCGCGGTTGGCAGTAAATCGCTGGCATGCGCACGTAATTCGTTATTTAAGAACTCACAGTAGCTGTTGAAAATCATCGTTGTACCGCGAGCTTTCCCTTCCAAGCCGTAGCCTGCAACGTGAGGGGTTGCGAATGCTAGCAGAGGCAGAAGCTCCATATCAACCTCTGGTTCAAATTCAAATACGTCGAGTGCCGCTGTAAAGCCATCATTTTTCAAAAGACGTTGCTTCAAAGCAGCGTTGTCAACGATGGGACCTCGAGCCGCGTTAATCAAAATTTGATCGCTGCGGAGACCATTTAATACCTTCTCATCAATCAAATGATGCGTTGGGTATGGGCCATCTTTGGTGATTGGCGTATGTAGTGTAATGATGTCTGAGCTTTCAATCAGTTCTGTCAACGGAGTAAAGCTACGAGGATCACCAGCCTCTTGTTTGAATGGGTCATTGATGAGAACTTTAATACCCATGCCTTTCAAACATTTCTCTAGGTAGCTACCTACTTGGCCTGCACCAATAATACCTACCGTCTTGTCAAATACCGAGAAACCTTGTTGCTGAGCGAGCACCATCATCACGCTGAACGCGTATTCCGCTACACCCACTTTGTTACACCCTGGCGCAGCAGTGAAGAAAATGCCTTTCTCTTTTAAGAGTGCTTGGTCAACATGATCCATGCCTGCCGTGGCCGTACCAACAAACTTCAGCTTGTTTGCTTTGCTGATCAGGTCAGCATTCACTTTGGTGACTGAGCGAATCATTAGGGCATCAACATCCACTAAATCATCGGCGGTCAGTGTACGACCTGGTTTTAGAATTACGTTACCGAGTTGGCTGAATAGTTCTTCAGCATACGGCATATTTTCATCAACAATAATTTTCATAGCGCCAGCGTTCTAACATCCATTTGTAAGAGTTCGTTTATTCGCAAGATGCGAAACTAAAGCGATTGTGCCCTTTTCCCGAAAAATCTCAAGATATAACACCAATAAACCTCAAGGAGGTAACTTCTATAGAATCAATTGACGGGAAGCCTAGAGAAAAGCAGAAACAGAGAAAAGAAAAAGCCCGGCTAAATAGCCGGGCAAAGTTCCAGAACAAAAGGATCCTATCCCGCTCTCCATGGGATAGAGTCTGCGTCTGTTCGATCAGTGTGACTGATCAAGCTCTGGAAACTGGATTGTTGGCGTTTACAGTACTCTCGCAAGGCGCCAACAAATTCAGTTAACCTTGGTACTTTTTAATAACCAAAGTTGCGTTTGTGCCGCCAAAGCCAAAGCTGTTTGACATTACGGTCGTTAGCTCTGCATCACGTGCTTCTGTCACGATGTCCAGACCTTGTGCTGCTTCGTCCAAGTTTGAAATATTGATGCTTGGAGCAATGAAGTTTTTGTCTAGCATAAGTGTTGAGTAAATTGCTTCGTGCACGCCCGCTGCGCCGAGTGCGTGGCCAGTCATTGCTTTTGTTGCAGAGATTGCAGGGCTGTTCTCACCAAACAATTGTTGGATAGCACCAAGCTCTTTCACGTCACCAACTGGTGTCGATGTGCCGTGCGTGTTGATGTAATCCACACCATCAACGTCTTGCATCGCCATCTTCATACAACGAATTGCGCCTTCACCTGATGGCGCTACCATGTCGTAGCCATCTGATGTCGCACCGTAACCTACGATTTCACCGTAGATTTTCGCACCACGTGCCAGTGCGTGCTCTAGTTCTTCAATAACCAGCATGCCGCCGCCGCCCGAGATAACAAAACCGTCACGGTCTGCATCGTATGTACGAGATGCTTTGTCTGGCGTGTCATTGTATTTGGTTGACAGTGCGCCCATCGCATCAAACATCATAGTTTGAGACCAATCTAGCTCTTCGCCGCCACCAGCAAAAACAATATCTTGTTTGCCTAGTTGAATAAGCTCCATAGCATGGCCGATACAGTGTGCAGATGTTGCACATGCAGAGCTCATTGAGTAGTTCACGCCACGAATCTTAAATGGCGTAGCAAGACAAGCAGAAACAGTAGAAGACATAGTACGAGGAACCATGTAAGGACCAACTCGCTTTACGCCTTTGGCGCGCATCGTGTCTGTCGCTACCGTTTGATTGTATGCAGAAGCACCGCCAGAACCTGCAACGATACCGGTACGATCGTTTGAAACCTGCTCTTCTGTAAGACCAGCGTCTGCGATTGCCTGCTCCATTGATAGGTATGCATAAGCAGCCGCATCACCCATAAAGCGCATCTGCTTACGGTCGATGTGTTCCGCCGGGTTGATTTTTAGGTCACCCCATACTTGCGAACGAAGACCGTGTTCTTTGAACTGCTCAGATGCAGTGATGCCAGATTTGCCCGCTTTAAGAGACGCTAGAACTTCTTCGACGTTGTTACCGATACTTGAAACAATACCCATACCGGTGATTACGACTCGTTTCATTATGACATTCCTATAATTCAAAAATCCGCTAGATGATAACTAAGATAGTCAACAAAAGTGGTCAGCTTTCCCATAAATTCGTACAATCGCCCCATTCTTACCGCGCCAAATCACAAATTTGCACCATTATGACTTCAATAAAAAACGCAGAACTTGGTTGGAACGAAGCTGGTACTCCGGTTTCAGACCAATTTGATGATGTTTACTTCTCTAACGTAAACGGTCTTGAAGAGACACGCTACGTTTTCTTAAAACAAAATCATCTCCCAGAAAGATGGCAGGAATTTGACCAAAGACGTTTTGTCATTGGTGAAACAGGATTTGGCACGGGATTAAACTTCTTAGCAGTATGCCAGTGGTTTAGTGAGTTTCGTCGTCAGCATCCGGACGCAACATTGAAAGAGCTGCATTTTATTAGCTTTGAAAAATACCCATTAAGCAAAGCCGATTTAAAGAAGGCGCATGAAGCTTGGCCTGAGCTAGCTGAGTACGCGGAAAAGTTACAAAAGCACTACCCTGCCGCTGTGCCGGAGTGTCATCGCATTGTTTTAGAAGACGGCGCAATCACACTCGACCTTTGGTTTGGTGACATTAAAGACTGCATGCCGCAAGTCCCATACAACGAACAAGGTTTGATTAATGCTTGGTTCTTAGATGGATTCGCGCCAAGCAAAAACCCAGAGATGTGGAACCAAGGCCTGTTCAACAACATGGCAAAGCTAGCCAAGCAAGATTGTACAGTTGCCACGTTTACCGCAGCAGGCTTTGTACGTCGTGGTTTGAACGAAGCTGGCTTTACAATGAAAAAGGTGAAAGGTTTCGGCACTAAGCGAGAAATGATCGCCGGCTCTATGGAGCAAGGTGAAAAGCAGTCGAACCATCTCCCTTGGTTCAATCGCACAGCATCTAGCAATCTTGATTCGATTGCCATCATTGGTGGTGGTATAGCCAGCGCGGCGTTAGCGAAAACGTTAGTTCGTCGTGGCCAAAACGTCACCCTTTACTGTAAAGACAAACAACCAGCCAAAGGAGCGTCGGGTAATCGTCAAGGGGCCGTGTATCCATTGTTGAACGGTCCCCATACTGGCGTTTCGCGTGTGTTTGCTCCTGCATTTTTGTTCGCACGTCAGTTTGTTGAACAAGCAGCACAAGAGATCGATTTTGATCATGACTGGTGTGGCGTAACTCAGTTGATGTGGGATGACAAATCCACAGACAAACTGGAGAAAATACTTGCGGGTAACTTCACACCAGAGCTCATTCACAAGCTGTCCGCCGAGGAGACTGCGAACACTATCGGGTTACCTATTGATATGGCATCTGTGCACTACCCAATGGGAGGGTGGCTGTGCCCTGCCGAGTTAACTCGTGGGTTAATAAAACAATTGGAGAAGACGTCGTTACTCTCAACGAAGTTTGAACACCATGTTGAGGCATTAGATTGGGATGAAAAGCGTCAGCTCTGGCTACTAACAGCGAGTGGTCAAACATTTGAGCACTCAACGGTTGTGATTGCGAACGGCCATGAGTTCCAGACATTGAGTCAAACCGCTTCCCTACCAATGGGACAAGTGAAAGGACAAGTCAGTCATGCGCCAGCAACCGAAACGCTGAGTCAGCTGAAAACGGTGTTGTGTTACGACGGTTACATGACACCTGTTAACCCAAGTAATCAACACTTGTGTATCGGTGCAAGCTACGACCGCAGTCACCTTGACTACGAATTTGATGAAAACGCCCAAAAAGATAATGCAGAAAAGCTAGTGAAATGTGTACCGAATCAAACATGGGCAAAAGAGGTAGATATCACTGGTAATCAATCTCGCCAAGGTATTCGTTGTGTTAGCCGAGATCACTTACCATTTGTCGGAAATGTGGGTGACTTTGAGACGATCAAAACGCAATACACCAACTTACAAAATCAAAAAGAAGAAGAGGTAGAAACCATTCATCAGTACCCTAACCTATTCTGCTTCTTAGGTTTAGGATCTCGTGGACTGAGCTCTGCACCATTATTAGCTGAAGTGTTGGCCTCCCAGATCTGTGGGGACCCGCTGCCATTACCGGTTGATGTATTGACCGAACTTCACCCAAGTCGAATGTGGGTTCGTAAACTAAGAAAAGGCAAAGCCATTACCGAGCTGTAAGAGTATTCTCTGTTTTGATTCCCGACACAGACACGTGTCGGGAATCGCTAACTCATTAAGTCGCTCGTACTGAGATTACTTCAGCAGTGCAACTGCCTGTTTCACTTGCTCTGCCACTTCTGGGTTTACAACCTTACCCGATTCCACGTCAAAATTTTCGTAGAAGCTCGGCACAGATAACGATGCCTTTACATCCGCGCCAAAAAATTGTGCAGAACCTGTCGCCGCCGCAAGAACACTTTGCGCACCACCGGGACCTGGGGAAGTTGCTAAATAAACGACAGGTTTGTTTTGAAATACATTACGCTCAATGCGCGTCGCCCAATCGAACAAGTTTTTATAGGCCGCTGGGTACGAACCGTTGTGCTCTGCGAAGGAAACAACGAGAGCGTCAGCCTCCGCCAAGTCACGTAAAAACGCGACAGCCCCTTCAGCTTGACCTATTTCTTTCTCTTTGTCCTCGCTAAACATTGGCGCTTGATAATCGTTTAAGTCTAGAACATTCACTTGAGCGCCTTCGACTTGATTTGCTGCGTATGTAGCAAGTAGTTTGTTGATTGAGGTAGAGCTGGTAGATGCACCAAATGCGACAATTTTCATGGTTGTAATCCTTTGTTCACGTTTTATGCTGATCAGAATAAAAGTTGAACAGTTTCGCTACAACCACAAAAATTTTATGGAGAGGTTCGAATTTTTCGAAGTAGTAAATGACTAGGATTAAATAAAGGGAGAACGCTGCTTAGGGACTAAGCCTGAGCCTGGAGCTCCTGCCACAAATCACTGACAATCACGCGATCGGCCGGGCTTAACTCGGTACGCGCATTTTCTAAGCTGCTCTCAATGCGTGACTTCAGCTCAGTAATATCGCTAATCCCTTCTTCTTCACAAGACGCCGCGGATAAAGAGATGTGACCACGTAAATAACCACCAGCAAACAATTCATCGTCAGATGCTGTTTCAATTCGAGCATCAATCAGTTCCAGTAGTTTTTCTTCAAATTCAATAATCATGGTGTATCTCTGAGGTTATTAGTGGTTATTTAACGCAAAAGTCCGACGCTTCCAGTGGCTTAGTTTGATAAAATGCGCGCAGGGCATCAGAAAGCATTTTCACTCGCAAAGGCAAGCCAACGTCCAAAATACCTAGCACTTCTTTATGCACTTTTTTCATAAAGCCGAGCCTATCTGGTTCAAAATCGCCGTGTAGATTGTCACAACTCACCGTAAAAGGGAAGCCAGCGCTTTGTGCCAGAATCCATTCATAAGCTTGAGGTCGCACTTCAACTTTCTCAAACTCCGCTTGAACTTCTGCTGTTCGCCCATCAGGTTCATACCAATAACCAAAATCTTCCAGCAAACGACGCTCTGGACCAGCCACACACCAATGCGAGATCTCGTGTAAAGCAGAGGCGTAAAAACCCCGAGCAAAAATAATCCGATGATGAGGGTGTTCATCATCAGCAGGAAGATAAATAGGCTCATCACCACCTAACTCTAATTTCGTATTAAATTGTTCTAAAAAGGTGTCATTAAAAATGGTGATTAAGTCTTGGTATTCGTGGGTCATCGTCGAGTTTGTACTTCAGTTTGACATGCGCTGCATATTGTCGCTGTTTTTAGCTATGAGGTAAAGGCAACCCCACATTTTTGGTTATTAGTTGAATTTATCTGAACATCGCTTTCTCCATACAATTTCTCATTCGTCAGCGTACTTATTTACCACTACACTCTCGCCTTATTTTGATGCCGTTCAAACCGCTATTTTTAAGCCGTTTGATTACAAGCATGTTGCTGGTTTTAATCACTTTTTAAGAGAGATAGAACCGTTTGTAAGTGTTGTTACTTCGCCTACGCTGATTCTCGTAGAACGTAGTGACTTTTTACGTTGAGTGTTTCCCTATGTTGCTAAGTGTGTTGTATATCATTGGTATCACGGCTGAAGCCATGACAGGTGCGTTAAGTGCTGGTAGAAGAAAGATGGACTGGTTTGGTGTTATGTTGGTGGCCAGCGCAACGGCCATTGGTGGTGGCACCGTACGTGACATTCTATTAGGCCACTACCCTCTTGGTTGGGTAAAAAACCCAGAGTTCCTTGCAATTACGTGTGTTGCAGGTGTGCTAACAACAGGTTTAGCGAAATGGGTGATTAAGCTGAAAGGTCTGTTCATTCGCCTCGATGCACTAGGTTTAATCGTGTTTAGTATCATCGGAACAAAAATTGCGATGGGCATGGGCTTGCACCCTGGTATTTGTATGGTTTCAGCGTTAGTAACTGGTGTATTCGGTGGGCTACTTCGTGACTTAATCTGTCGCCAAACACCATTGGTACTGCATGAAGAGCTTTACGCTTCTGTCGCTCTTATCGCATCAGGAATGTACTTAGCGCTATTAGAATTTAATGTTCCCGATGTCACTGCCACGATCATTACACTGGTTACTGGTTACATGCTGCGTATGGCTGCAGTGCGCTTTAAGTGGCGTCTGCCTTCTTTCCATTTGGAAACCGAAGGCTCGATTCATTAAGCAAAAACTACTTAAACAAAAAAGGTTGCCTGATAAAATTGTGCCACCCGCGATTCAGTGAGTGGCATAATTTTATATTCAGTCATCCTGAACAGCGACGAAGGAGCATGATTCAGGATCTATTATCCGAGCACTCTGTTGTCAGAGATGTTTCTTTCTCTTTTCATCGTGCTGAAATTAGATTCCTAGTCTCGCTATAGCTCGCTGGAATGACACAAAGCTCTTAAATCTTCGGTGTTTCAGTTGTTACGCCATGGTTTTGACCACGGTGGCGTAGTAAATGATCCATCACCACAATTGCCAGCATCGCTTCTGCGATAGGCACAGCACGAATACCCACACATGGGTCATGACGACCTTTGGTGATCAACTGAGTTGGTTCACCTTCTTTTGTGATGGTCTCACCCGGCACAGTGATACTTGATGTTGGCTTAAGCGCAATGTTAGCGACAATGTCTTGACCAGTCGAGATACCGCCAAGAATGCCACCCGCATGATTACTACCAAAACCTTCAGGAGCAAGCGTATCACGGTGCTGACTGCCTTTTTGGTTTACCACGTCGAAACCGTCTCCGATTTCCACGCCTTTCACCGCGTTTATGCTCATTAGTGCGTGCGCGATGTCTGCATCCAAACGGTCAAATACGGGTTCCCCAAGACCAACAGGCACGTTAGTTGCCACAACCTGGATTTTTGCGCCAATAGAGTCGCCTTCTTTTTTCAGGTCACGGATAAGTTGGTCAAATGCTTCTACTTTGTCAGCATCAGGGCAGAAGAATGCATTGTTCTCGATTTCGTTCCAATCTACCTTGTCGATAGATACATCACCCATTTGTGACAAGTAAGCACGAATCTCAACACCAAACTCATCTTTTAAGTATTTCTTCGCGATTGCACCAGCAGCCACACGCATTGCGGTTTCACGAGCTGAAGAACGGCCGCCACCGCGATAGTCGCGGATGCCATATTTTTGGTGGTAAGTGTAATCAGCATGACCCGGTCTGAACTTATCTTTGATGTCAGAGTAGTCTTTTGAGCGCTGATCGGTGTTTTCAATTAGCAAACCGATCGATGTGCCCGTGGTTTTGCCTTCAAAAACGCCAGAAAGAATTTTAACTTCATCCGGTTCACGACGTTGTGTGGTGTAACGTGATGTGCCTGGACGACGGCGGTCGAGATCAATTTGTAGATCTGCTTCTGTAATTTCCAACCCCGGAGGACATCCGTCTACGATACATCCCAGTGCGATACCGTGACTTTCCCCGAATGTCGTCACTCGGAAATGTTGTCCGATACTGTTTCCTGCCATTACTTCCTCAAGTTTTTATCGCCACGCTCTCTCAAAACAGAGCATAGCTGCTTTCCAATTCTTCGTGGATTCATAGTGGCTTTATTACGTTTTGATGTAAAGAGTTAATATCGGCGAGGTATGCATAAAAAAACACCGAGCATAAAGCTCGGTGTTTTGATGTTTAGTGCAAGACTCTATTAGTCTTTGTACAGTTTAAACTCTTCTGCACACTCAACCAGCTGGTCACGCGTTAGCATAAACACGCCATGACCGCCGTTCTCGAACTCAATCCAAGTAAATGGAATCTCTGGGTACTGTTCCATCATATGAATCATTGAGTTTCCGACTTCACAAATAAGAATGCCGTTATCTGTTAGATAATCTGGCGCGTTAGCAAGAATACGACGCACTAGTTTTAGACCATCCGTACCCGCAGCTAGCCCAAGCTCAGGCTCATGCGTGAACTCATCTGGCAGGCTGTTCATGTCTTCTTCATCCACATATGGTGGGTTGGACACGATTAGATTGTATTTCTCTTTTGGAAGATCACGGAACAAATCAGAGCGAATTGGGAACACTTGCTGCTCCATGCCGTGATCTTGTACGTTTTGCTCAGCCACTTGTAGAGCATCTGTAGAGATGTCGATAGCATCCACTTCTGCTTCAGGGAAAGCGTGCGCACAAGCAATCGCGATACAACCAGAACCCGTACATAGGTCCATGATGCGCGTAGGCTCTTCCACCAACCAAGGTTGGAATTCCGCTTGAATCAATTCGCCGATAGGAGAACGTGGCACAAGTACACGCTCATCAACGAAGAACTCAAGACCGCAGAACCATGCTTTGTTTGTTAGGTATGCTGTTGGCGTACGCTCGTTGATGCGTTTTACTACGCGCTCAACAATACGCAGACGCTCGCTTGTCGTTAGGCGAGAGTTCAATACGTGCGGAGGCACATCAATCGGCAAGTATAAGGTTGGCAGGATAAGCTGAACTGCTTCATCCCACGCATTATCAGTACCATGACCGTAAAACAGGTTCGCTGCATTAAAGCGGCTTACCGTCCAACGAATCATATCTTGAAGGGTATGCAGTTCCGATACCGCTTCTTCTACAAAAATCTTATCCAAAATTGCCTCCGAAAAGCGCTACAATACTGCCAATAAAGTTTATTAATGAAATTGTTTACCTAATGAGCAAAAAAGACACCGAGAACGATGACGATTTCGCCTTGTTTCAGGAAGCAGTACAGGGCGTAAAAAAGTTGCGACAGGATACCATAATCCAGCAACCAAAAAAAAATACTAAGCAAAAAGAAATCAAGCGCTCCAACCGTGAAGCGAGTGACTCTGAATTTTACTTTTCAGACGAGTTTGTCCCTCTATTAAACGATGAAGGTCCAACTCGTTATGCACGTGACGACGTCTCCACTTATGAAGTCAAACGTCTACGTCGTGGCGTGTATGTACCGGACGTGTTCCTCGATATGCACGGCATGACACAGCAAGAAGCAAAACGCGAGCTTGGTGCGATGATAGCCTATTGCATCAAAAACGAGATTCATTGTGCGTGTGTGCAACATGGTATTGGGAAACACATCCTGAAACAGAAAGCCCCACTTTGGTTAGCACAGCATCCTGACGTTATGGCTTTTCACCAAGCGCCACTAGAATTTGGTGGTGATGGTGCGTTGTTAGTGTTGCTTTCAATTCCTGAAAAGTAACAAGCTTGCTGTAGACACGACGAAACGAAAAGGCAGGGATCTCCTGCCTTTCTTATTCTGTCTCTAATTTGCAAACGCTTATTTTGGTTTAGACACTTATGGCGTAATATGCCATAGCACTTCACCATTTTGTGTTTGTAAATCATATTCAATGCACACTAGCCCTGATGTAGGAAACATCGGTGGTGTCATGTCTTTTACAAACTCTGAAGTCAGATAACCGACCAAAGGCAAATGCGATACGAACAAAAGCGAGTCCAATTGTTCGACTTCTATTAACGCACTTGCGAAATCGAAGACATGCTCGGACTGGCCATAAGGTGTAATATCTTCACAAGTTTCAATGCTTTTTGCAGAGAAATACGCACTGATCTCTTGCCAAGTTTGTTGAGCTCTAATGTACGGACTCACCAACACTTTATCGAATTGCGCAAAACCCTGTTCTTTACAGGCTCTCGCAACCGCTTCTGATTCGACTCTGCCTCTTGGGGTCAATTGTCGTGCTGCGTCTGAATCTGCAAAATGCTCGGCTTCACCGTGACGCATGATGAATATTTTCATGTTATTTCCTAGGGATAGCTAACGCTACCAAAAGGTTGACTGCTATCTTTATTAGATAGACGGGGCTAACTTTAACAATGACGAAACAAAAATACTGATATAATTATCTGTTCATTATACCAATTCGCTTGTTAAAGATAGCGACTTTCTTAACAATCTATTAAAAGAATGTACTCAGTTCATCACACTATTTAACTGTGCAATGAGTTCAGAGCATTCACTCAAACAGTTCTTCCCCATACGCAAACGCGATGGGCCTGTGCAGAAGTCTACGAATAACAAAAATACGGCAAGCAGTATTTGTCGAAACGCAAACTTTGCGCCCCCCGCGAGGGGAGCCTAAATTACTGTAATGCGAAATCTGGAGACGCATCGTGCATCTAAGTCCTAACGATTCAAATCAATACCGCTACATTACCTTGAGCAATGAACTGCGTGTACTGCTGATTCATTCCGATACAGCTCAACAGTCGGCAGCTGCTCTGGCAGTGAACGTTGGACACTTCGACGACCCAAACGATCGCCAAGGTCTGGCACACTATTTAGAACACATGCTTTTTTTGGGTACGGAAAAATACCCTAAAGTGGGCGAGTTTCAAAGCTATATTAGCCAACACGGTGGAACAAACAACGCTTGGACTAGTACAGAGCACACTTGTTTCTTTTTCAATATTGCTCCAAATGCCTTTGAAAGTGCCTTAGATCGATTTAGCCAATTCTTTACCGCACCTTTGTTTAACGAAGAAGCATTAGACAAAGAGCGACAGGCTGTCGACTCCGAATACAAGCTCAAACTCAATGATGATTCTCGTCGCCTGTATCAAGTTAACAAAGAAGTCATCAATCCAGAGCACCCGTTTTCAAAATTCTCTGTCGGAAACTTAGATACTCTTGGCGACCGAGATGGTAAATCCATCCGCGACGAAATTGTAGAGTTTCACCACTCTCAGTATTCCGCCGATTTGATGACACTGACTCTATTTGGGCCACAGTCGCTCGATGAACAGCAAGCTTGGGTAGAAACCATGTTTGCCGACATCCCAAATCACCGCCTTCGTGGAAAATCGATTGATGTACCGATAGGCACTGAGGAAAGCACGGGCATTTTGGTTCAAGTCGAGCCGCTCAAAGAGTTCCGTAAACTGATTCTCACATTCCCCATGCCGGGAATGGATGCGCATTATAGCGTGAAGCCACTCTCCTACTTTGCTCACCTGTTGGGTTATGAAGGAGAAGGCAGTTTGATGCTTCAACTCAAAGAAAAAGGCTGGATTACCTCTCTCTCAGCGGGCGGCGGCGCGAGTGGCAGTAACTACCGAGACTTTACCGTAAGCTGCACCCTGACGCCAAACGGCTTAGATCATGTTGATGATATCGTTCAAGCGGTTTTTCAATACCTCTCGATGATCAAACAAGACGGGTTAGATGAATGGCGCTATCTCGAAAAACAAGCGGTATTAGAATCGGCTTTCCGCTTCCAAGAGCCATCGCGCCCAATGGATCTCGTCAGCCATCTGGTGATCAACATGCAGCACTATCAACCGGAAGACACGGTTTATGGTGACTACAAAATGGCGGGCTACGATGAAGAGTTACAGCGTTCATTGCTGCGATACTTAACCATCGATAATGTGCGCGTCACTTTGATTGCTAAAGGCCTGGAATACAATCGTACTGCCGAATGGTACTTTACCCCGTACTCCGTCACGCCTTTTAGTGAAAGCCAACGTCGTTTCTATCAACAAATCGATCCAAGCTGGCAATTCGTCTTACCGGAAAAGAACCCTTATATTTGCTACGATCTCGACCCCATGCCACTCGAAAATGGTGATTCACTGCCAGAGTTGATTGAGGATCTCGAAGGGTTTCGGCTGTGGCATTTGCAAGATGACGAATTTCGCGTGCCCAAAGGTGTCGTTTATGTCGCTATCGACAGCTCTCATGCCGTTGCATCACCAAAGAACATCGTCAAAACGCGCTTATGTGTAGAGATGTTCCTCGATTCGCTAGCAAAAGAAACCTATCAAGCAGAAATCGCAGGGATGGGTTACAACATGTATGCTCACCAAGGTGGCGTGACCTTAACCCTCTCAGGGTTTAGTCAAAAGCTGCCTCAGTTGCTAGAAGTGATTCTGCACCGTTTTGCTTCTCGAGATTTCAGCCCTGCTCGCTTTGAAACCATCAAACAACAATTGTTACGAAACTGGAGAAATGCTTCACAAGATCGCCCTATTTCGCAGCTGTTTAACGCACTTACTGGGTTACTTCAACCCAATAACCCGCCTTTCGCAACCTTAGTCGAAGCGCTAGAAGAAATCGAAGTCGATGAACTCTCGGTATTCGTAGAATCCATTCTTGCAGAACTGCACGTTGAAATGTTTGTTTACGGAGACTGGCAACGCCAGCAAGCCCATGACATGGCTACGACCTTGAAGGATGCTCTAAGAGTTAACGAGCAACGTTATGAAGAGGCACTTCGCCCGCTCATTATGCTAGGTAAAAATGGCAGTTTTCAACGTGAGGTGCATTGTAACCAGCAAGATTCCGCGGTCGTTATTTACCACCAGTGCGAGGATATTGAGCCTCGTAGTATCGCGCTATACTCATTGGCCAATCACCTTATGTCGGCAACGTTTTTCCACGAAATCCGTACCAAGCAGCAATTAGGTTACATGGTAGGCACTGGCAATATGCCGCTAAATCGTCACCCTGGTATTGTACTATATGTGCAGTCACCTAATGCAGCACCTGCCGAGCTGGTTACCTCAATCGATGAGTTTTTAAATGCCTTTTATATGGTGTTGTTAGAGTTAAACGATTACCAATGGCACAGCAGTAAGCGCGGCTTGTGGAACCAAATAGCAACGCCGGACACCACACTTCGAGGTCGGGCTCAACGTCTTTGGGTTGCGATAGGAAACAAAGACACTGAGTTTAACCAACGTGACAAGGTACTTGCGGAGTTGAAGAAGCTGACGCGCGCAGACATGATTCGCTTCGTTGTGAACGAATTGAAACCTCGTACTGCAAATCGTTTGATCATGCACTCTCAAGGTCAAGCGCATTCGGAGGCTCCGCGCATCCATCTAGGACAAGAAATAGGATCGATTGAAGAGTTCCAACTTCGGCCAAAAGATTGCGGCTTGGGGTGATCTAGTTGCGCAGAAATAAAATTGTCGATTACTAGAATGAACCTACAAACCCATGAGGTTGTCGGTCTCATAGATTGAATCGGCACCATAATTGGCAGAAAATTGAAATTGCGCCATTGCGGCTTATGCTCTAATTACCGCACTAAAAATAACTTAATGAGGTAACCATGAAAAAAGCACTTTTACTTGTGGCTCTTATACTGCCATTGGCATCTGCTCACGCTGAAATCTCAGTCAAAGGCGATGGTTTCGAACTAAGTGACGACTGTGTGCGCCTTAGCGGAGACAATGTATCCATCAAATCAGATGATTGCTCTTCAAAACAGTGGAATGATAAAGACAAAAAAGGTAATAGCAGCGTTCATGGGGACGACAACCCTGGTAAAGGCCACAATAAAGATAAGAAAGACAAGAAGAAGTAACCATTTCTTCTTTATGAAAAAGGCTTGCCACTGGCAAGCCTTTTTCTCTACAGAAGCAACGTTTAATAGAACGTTGTCCCTTCACCAGCTCGAGTAAGCAAGCCATCACATGGCGCGTAACGATCGCCATACTTCGATGCAAACTCATTCATTTTCTCTACGAGCTCTTTAATGCCAAATTGGTCCATGTAACGGAACGGACCACCCAAGAACGGTGGGAAACCAATACCAAATATCGCGCCAATATCGCCGTCACGTGGCGAGCGAATGATACCATCATCCAAACAACGTACCGCTTCATTCAGCATTGGCAGCACACAGCGCAACGCAATATCGTTATCGCTTAGCTTAGATTCAGGGTCGAGCTTAAGCAGTTTGTAAACCGATTTGTCGACATCTTTCTTCTTGCCCTTGTAAGTGTAAAACCCCTTACCACTCTTGCGTCCTTTACGTCCATCATTTAACAAGATATCAAACACATCCGGCCCTTTGAATCGGTCACCTAACTCATTAACCAGGATCGGCATAATTTTCGCGCCAATGTCGACACCAACTTCATCCAACAAGGTAATCGGGCCAACAGGGAAACCAAAATCAAGCAACGCCGTATCAATCTTTTCGATCGGTTCGTTAGCCAACAAAATATGCGCCGCTTCGTTCATGTATGGAGCAAGAATGCGGTTCACGTAAAAGCCCGCTTTGTCTTTCACTACGATCGGGGTTTTACCTTGCTTCTTAGCAAGTGCAACAACTGTTGAAACGGTTTCATCTGACGTCGTTTCATGCGGAATCACTTCCACCAACGGCATTTTTTCTACTGGGCTGAAGTAATGCAAACCCACTACGTTTTCTGGACGCTCTGCTTTTTCTGCAATTTTGTGGATAGGCAACGAAGAAGTATTGGTCGCAAAGATAGTTTCTGTCTTAGCGTTCGCTTCAATGTCCGCCACCATTTTTTGCTTAAGATCTAAGTCTTCAAAAACGGCTTCAATTACGACATCAATATGATTAAAACTGGTAAAATCGACACCACCAGACAGTTGCAGCATTTTCGCTTGCAGATCGGCCTTGGATAGAATGCGACGTTTGCGCTGTTTCTCAAATAACTTGTAGTTGTAGTTGAGCGCGTTTAAAACGCCATCGTTGCTAACGTCTTTGATGCGAACAGGTACTTTTGCTTTTGCAACAGACACATGGCTGATTCCGGCGCCCATCAGACCACCACCAAGCACACCAACTTTATGAACTGGTGCTGGTTTCGCATCCGTGCCATTTTCTTTCTTCATTTCTGTTGTGGCAAAGAAGATCGAACGGAGCGCTTTTGACTCTGAGCTCATCACAAGCTCACCGAAGCGCTTCGCTTCAAGTTCTTGACCTTTAGCGAAGCCTTTCTCTAAGCCATGTTGAATAACTTCTAGAATTGCAACCGTTGCTGGATAGTTACCGCGAGTTTTTTGATTCGTTTTCTTCGCAGCTTGCTCAAATACAAACTTGCGCCCTAGCCCGCTACCAGACATCACCTTTTCTTTCGTCGATAGCTTTTTCGTGCCCTTGTTTTTACCTTTGTCGATAAACTGTTTTGCTACGTCGAGCAAAATGGTGTCAGGCACACAGGCGTCCACAACGCCCAATTTTTTAGCTTTCTTCGCACGAAGTTGTTTACCCGTCAGGATCAAGTCCAACGACGGTAACAGGCCAATCAAACGTGGCAGACGCTGAGTACCACCAGAACCTGGCAATAAACCAAGTTGTACTTCTGGCAGACCTAAACGCGTTTTGTCAGAATCCGTACAAACACGATAATCACATGCAAGAGCCAGTTCTAAACCACCGCCCAAACATGGGCCATGAATAGCCGCAACGACAGGATAAGGTAAGTCCGATAGCTGCTGGAACAACTCCTGACCTTGCCTTGCTAAGGCTTCCGCTTCACTTGCTGTGGTGCATGCTTCTAGCATTCGAACATCAGCACCCGCAACAAAATTGTCCGGTTTGAGGGAGTGGATGATCATCCCTTTAATACCACTGGAGTCTTTTAGCTGAGCAAAAATTTCTTTCATTTCGTCAGCAAAAGCCGCCTGCAGCGTATTCATTTTTTCATTAGGAACATCGATGGCTAACCAAGCAATATTTTGCTCATCAACCTTTAGACTAAATGCTTTTTGCTCGCTCATTACTCAACCTCCAGAATCATTGCCGCACCAAGACCACCAGCAGCACATGCGGTATTCAATGCAATACCACCGCCACGGCGTTTTAGCTCTCGTAGGGTTTGCGTCATCATACGCGCACCAGTCGCAGCAAATGGGTGACCATAAGCAATTGATCCGCCAAGCACGTTGAACTTATCCATGTCAATTTCACCAATCGCTTTTGAGCGACCAAGGTTTTCTTGAGCAAACTTATCGGAAGCAAACATCTTCACATTCGCCAATGCTTGAGCAGCAAAGGCCTCGTGCATGTCGATCAACGTCAGGTCTGACAGTTCCAAGCCTGTATTTTCAAGCACTTTCGCTGTAGCATAAGTCGGCCCCATCAGCATGTCCTTTTCCACGCCGATAGCAGAGAATGCATAACCTCGGATGTAACCAAGAATCTCCATTCCGAGCTCTTTCGCTTTACCTTCTCGCATCAACATCACTGCCGCACCACCATCAGTCAATGGCGTACTGTTCGCAGCCGTAACACTGCCATACTGACGATCAAACGCAGGTCGCAATTTCGCGTATCCCTCAACCGTTGAGTCATGACGAATATTGTTATCTTCCGAAATCCACTTTTTGTATGGTTCAGGGAAAGCCGTCATCACTTCATCTTGGATTTTTCCTTCTTTCCAAGCTTGAGAAGCCAGCGTATGAGAACGATGTGCAAGCGCATCCTGTTCTGCGCGAGAAATACCATGTGTTTTAGCCATTTGCTCTGCAGTTTGTCCCATGGATAAACCCGTAGAGTACTCTGCTACTGCTGGTGGCACTGGCATCAGGTCTTTAAAGCTCAAGTTTTTGAGGATACTAAGCTTCTGACCCATTGTTTTTGTCTTACTAAGAGCAAGCAGATTAGCGGCCAGTTTCTTTGATACGCCAATAGGCAGGACGGAAGAAGAGTCTGCACCGCCAGCAATACCAATATCGATGGTTCCCGCCATGATGCTTTCTGCGACATTAACCGCCGCTTGAAAACTCGTCGCACACGCTCGAGTCACACTGTATGCATCAGTATGGATGTTCATACCAGTGCCTAATACGATTTCTCGTGCGATGTTTGGCGCTTCAGGCATTTGTACTACTTGTCCAAATACCACTTGTTCGATTAGCTTCGGATCAATATCTGTTCGAGCAAGCATTTCGCTTACTACCATTTTCCCTAAATCGACCGCTGGCACTTGGCTAAATTCCGTGCTTTGACGAGCAAAGGGAGTTCGAAGCCCCGCGACAATAGCGACACGCTCACCATTGCGTGTTTTTACTTCCTGCTTGCCCATTGTTTCTCCTTAAATACAAGAGGTCTGACCTGATGCATTGTAATGAATTTGTTAAATTTATCAAACGTGCGTTTAAATAAACGTGAAGCAAGTAGTTCAATTACTCTACTTCTTTGATTCTTATGCGATTACTAATGGTTAACTATAGAGAGTTAAAACGGTAAGAGGTATACGGAAAGTAAAATCGAAGCAAAAAAAAACCACACATAACTGTGTGGTCGGAATATCTATAAAACAATTAACTTACGCCAATTGAAAAGTAATCAGTTTCCTGATTAGGAGAAAGTAAAGTCAGCCTTCAAAAGGAAGTGTCATCTTGCTCAACATGTTAGTCGCAATGACTAACGAGATGACAAGGTGTACTATAACCCCTTCACTGCTTGATATTTTGAAATAGATCAATTTTATAGTGATTTTACGAGTTTTAAGCTCACCTAAAGCGATTATTGATTCAAAACAATTCAAGAATCCACCATCAGAAGTCCCTTTTAATGCTCCATCGAGTGAACTTATCCAAGCCATTGATTACTAATGATGATATTGTTAACAATATATATCAATTCGTGTTCGATGATATCTGACATTTGCGTATACACTTTTAGGTAACCACATGGCTTATTGTGTCAAAGGGGTTGCATGACAAGTCCTGCAACCAAAACCGCTAAGCGATGAAGCAAGTAAAGTCATGCTCAGAACAAATAAGAAACTCACAGAGCGAGGATGGAGGCTCCTGTGGCCATATTAAAAATGTTTGGAAAGAAAAATTCCAACAGTCCGGTCAACTCTGATATGGACAAGCAAAGAAAATACGAAGCGCTCGTCCGAGGGTATCATCGTGACTTGTACCGCTACGCATATTGGTTGTGCAAAGATAAAGCGGTCGCGGAAGATCTAGTTCAGGAAACCTGTCTTAGAGCTTGGAAGTCACTCGATAGCCTCCAGGACGAAAAAGCTGCCAAGTCTTGGCTCATCACAATATTGAGACGAGAAAATGCGCGCCGCTTCGAACGTAAACAATTTGATTTAGTTGATATCGATGATTACGGCAATGATGCTAAAGTCAGCGATGAACCACATCATCAGCAAGAATGGCTGCAGGCACAGATCATGAAGCTCGATGTTGAATACCGTGAGCCTTTATTTCTCCAAGTTGTTGGTGGTTTCAGTGGAGAAGAAATTGGCGACATTCTTGATTTAAATAAAAACACAGTGATGACTCGACTATTTCGCGCTCGTAATCAACTTAAAGAGATGTTGGATTCTCAAGATACCAAGAGAGGACAAAAGAATGGATGATTTAGAATTTCGTCGTCGTATTTTGTCGGATCCAAAACAAAAGGATGAAGAGATTCTGCAAGCTTTAGCTGGTAGCGACGCCAACAATAAGTTTGTTGATGACGTTTTGGATCTCGATGTAAAAATTAAACAAGCCATGAATGTGGATGTACCCGAAGATCTCGCAGATAAGATTTTATTTAGCCAGACGTCGAGTGCACTTGATGAAGAGAAGGTCGTAAGACCAAACTTTGTCCGCAAAGCAATGGCACTTGCCGCTTCTATTGCGTTCACCGCAGGGTTATTAGTTGGCCAAGTAAACTGGGGAAATGTTTTGGTGTCTCCAGCACAAGCCAGTTTAGCGGATACCGCGATGAAACACGTTATTCATGAAGAACCGTTTGTTCGTCATCTTGATGAGGATGTACCGAGCTCGCAAATTAATGCGAAAATGTCGCCATTTCATTACCAGTTTAGTGAAAACTTTCCATATCACGTTTACTACCTAAACCACTGCGGTTTTGGCGAATCCAATGCGGTGCATATGGTGTTCCAAGGTCCAAAAGGTAAAGTAACGTTATTTATTACTGGTATTCCAAGCGAACAAAGTACCGACTTTAGTAAGGATGGCATGACCGGAATCGTTCAGCCCGTCGGGAGTTCAAGCCTGATTTTAGTCGGGGAAGAAGGTGAAAATATTGATGCGCTCGCTACGACTCTTGCATCAATGATTAAGCCGATGTAACAACTTCGACGATTTCCAGCCTTCAAAAGGTTAAATGCCGCTAAATGATCTTATTTAGCGGCATTCTTGTATAAATAGAACACAAAACATTCACCACCCCTATCGCATTTAGAGCTTAAACTCTAAATTATGCATTTTAAATGCAATTTCCCGTCTTTTAGACATCATTTCTGCAATTTTTATTCAATTTTATCCAATGGTCGGATTTGTCCAAGCAACTATTGATACTACTATCTGCGCCACTGAGCAAAAGCTCAATTTATCGTCCAAAGAGACGAATCTAATAAGGAAAAACAAATGACTCAGAACACGCGTCTGTTTAAAAAGACTCTCCTAGCAGTAACGGTAGCTTTTGCCTCAGGTCAATCGATGGCAGCGGGTTTCCAAATCAACGCTCAATCAGCAACTGGCATCGGCCGTGCATTTGCTGGTGATGCGGTAATCGCAGATAATGCAGCAGTAATGGCTCGTAACCCAGCAGCAATGGCTCTGTTTGATAAAATGGAACTGTCGCTAGGTTTCGAAAGCATTACTTCAATGATTGAAGTGAAAGATGCGAAATATAACGTTAATACTCCTTTGGGCTCCAATACTGTAAGTGTTGCTGATACTGATGATGTGGGTGATACGTCAATAGCTCCAAACATTCACCTAATCGTTCCAGTAAATGACAAGTTTGCATGGGGCGTAAACGCATACTCTAATTTCGGCACTAAAACTGAATTTTCAGATAACTACACCGCAACAGAGTACGGTGGTCTTACGGATGTAAAAAGCTTCAACTTTGGATTGGCGGGTTCTTACCGTTTAAACGAACAATGGAGCTTTGGTGCTGGTTTAGATTTAATCTACGGCCAAGGCACAATGAAGCGTACAACTAGCTCTTCAGTCCCAAGGGTTGGCGGTCAAAAAATTCTGGACGTAGATAAAGCTGATGGTTGGGCTGTTGGTTTTAACGTTGGTACTGTGTACGAACTAGATGAAAACAACCGTTTTGGTCTAGCGTATCGTTACAGCCCTGAATTTACGGCGAAAGACGACAAAGGTCAGGAAATCACGCTACCTCTACCAGATATGGCCGAGTTTTCTGGTTTCCACAAAATCCAAGACACTAAGTTTGCTGTACACTACAGCATCCAATACATCGGTTGGAAAGATTTCGACCAAATTGATTTTGAGAACCTAAATCAGGGTTTACTTAAAGGTGGTTACTCGAAAGACTATCAATGGCAAGATGGCTGGCACTACGCAATTGGTGGTACTTACTACCTAAACAACAACTGGACACTTCGTGCTGGTTACATGTACGACACAAGCGCTCAAGATAAAGTAACGTCTATCTCGGTACCAGACTCTGATCGCCAGTGGTTCTCCACAGGTTTCTCTTACCATATTGATAATAGCTCAAACATCGATTTTGGCTTCACGTACTTGTTAGGTGAAGATGTAAAAGTTAATGAGAATACTCAATTATCTCCTGTTCTTTCTACCGGTGTAACAGCAACAACTCATGCTGATGCAATTCTATTCGGCTTACAATACAGCCGTAGCTTCTAAACGCTTCGCTGTTAGTTAGTAGAAAAATACTTTATATAAAAGGCTGGATCTCCAGCCTTTTTTCATATCTGCGATTTATTGCCCACTCAATTTGAGTGAACACGTGTATCTAAATCTCACAATTAGGACGCACAGCTGTTCGCTGAATTCCGTTTACAAGCCTTTCACAGTTAGATTATTAAACCGCAAAAATAACATTTGAAAGGATAATATTTCAAATGACCACTTACGCTGGATTTTCATTTCTAAAGTAAAAACTCTACCTTTAAACTTTTGTCCCACGTTATAAACAAATCAGCGAACATTCGAATGAAAACCAACAAGACTCTTCTATCAACAGCAGTGGCATTAAGCCTACTTGGCACAACGGGCATGGCTAACGCAGCAGGTTTCCAACTTGCTGAATATTCTGCAACAGGCCTAGGTCGAGCATATGCTGGTGAAGCAGCAATGGCTGACAACGCAAGTGCACAATGGCGTAACCCAGCAATGCTAACTTATTTGGAAGGCACTCAAGTGTCCGTTGGTGCAATCTATGTGAACCCAAATATTGATATTGAAGGTGATGTAAACTTCCACGGTAGCACTTCTTCTGCATCTTCAGATGACTTCGCACATGATGCAATCATTCCAAACTTCTACCTATCACACCAATATAATGAGAAATTCGCGATTGGTTTGGCATTTGGCACCAACTACGGCATGGAAACCGATTTAGGTAAAGGCTTTGGTGCATCGCACTTTGGTAACGAAGCAAGCGTAACGACAATGGAAGCGAACTTAAACGCAGCTTACAAAGTCAATGAATCAATCAGCGTTGGTGGTGGTATCCGTTACATCATCGGCGAAGGCAGCTTTGGCGCAGCAGCTCCTAAGAATAACGTTGTAGGGTTAAATCCTGAAACTAATCAACCAATCAGTGTTCCTCAAGGTACCGCTCTAAAATACATGGAAGGTGACGATACCGCTTGGGGCTGGCAAGTTGGTACAGCATGGCAGATCAATGAAAATAACCGTATCGGCTTCGCGTACAAATCTGAAGTTGAACTGAAGCTTGAAGGCCATGCTGAAGGTCTTGGTTTTGGCTTCGGTACTTCTGAACGCGACAACGGCTACATGTATCTAAACCTGCCTGCAACGGCTGAGTTGGCAAGCTTCCACCAAGTAACAGACCAACTTGCGTTACACGCAAGCGTTAACTGGACGGATTGGAGCTCTTTCGAGAAATTGGAAGCACGTCTAAATACTGCTGGCACGCATATGGTTAAAGTAGAAAACTGGGAAGACAACTATCGCTTTGCTGTTGGTGCTACTTACCAGCTTAATCCTAAGCTAGCGCTACGCACTGGTATTGCATACGATACTTCAGCGGTAAGCGACAAAAACCGCACGATTACTATTCCAGAAACTGACCGCACTTGGCTAAGTATTGGCGCAACGTACGATTGGACGAAAGACTTCAGCCTAGACGCTGGCTTCACCTATATTTTTGCGAAAGACGCACCAATCGTTGAGTCTCGTGGTTACAAGTCAGACGACACTGCAGAACAAGTCGGCGGCCAATTTGTAGGCGAAACTACGGGTAATGTTTGGCTAATCGGTGTTCAAGCAAACTACCGTTTCTAACCAAGCTGCAAAATACAAAAAAGGCTTAGCATCAGCTAAGCCTTTTTTCATTTCTCTGTGCCGTCCTAAATAAGGTTGACACTTTCCACCCCCAAAATTGGAGAGTGTTATGAAATCAACAACTAAAAGAAC
>NZ_JAWOUJ010000006.1:0-234062 GCF_033339315.1 Vibrio sp. 661
ACCTTAGAATACAACACAGGCTCCGGTTGGGTTGCAGTGCCAAACGATGGTGTGGTGACCGTGCCAGCAGGGCAAACTGAGTTTGATGTGCGTATTGCTTCCATTGATGACGCTGTTTATGAAGGCCCTGAAGATTTCAGCGTGACAGTAACCGGCATTGGTGCAGTGCAAGGCAGCGATACCGGTACGGCAACGATTATTGATAATGATGCTCCTCCTTCTATTTCAAATGTTGTGAATGCAGTTGTTTCGGAAGAAGGTTTAGCTAATGGTATCCCTGATAATACAGGAGCACCTTCAGACACCACTAACTCCGCAAGTTTCTCAGGAACATTCACAGTTGCCGATCCAGACACGGCGAATGTTTCAGTGGTATTGGCAGGCCCTAACAACCTAACATCAGGAGGGGAGCCTATATCGTGGACGTGGGACAACAGTACTCAAACGCTGACTGCGAAAACTGCTCACCTGAGCGTTGTTGCTACCGTTGTGCTGAGCGAGCTTTCAGCTTCAGGTCAAGGCTCTTGGGACTATACTATTACTCTGTTTGAGCCACTTGATCATCCTGTTAATGATGTGGAAGACATCATCAACTTTGATTTACAGATTTCTGTAAGTGATGGACAAACAACAACATCTCAAAGCTTAAATGTGGCCGTTGAAGATGATTGCCCATACGTGCCTGTTGTTGTTCAACCCGTCGATGTGTCGCTTACTGGTGCACCTAACGTTCTGACAGGGCGCATAGATTTTGCAGGAAGTGAGGCAGATGCAACCAGTCGAACATTTGGGGACGTTGTTGTGACTGCAAACGGTTTTGTGTCTGACGAATCTGTGATGCTGGGAACAGCTGAAATCAATCAATCATCAGAAGGGATTGGCGTTAAAAGTTCTGGTAACAACGGCTTCCAATTAGAAAACGAAGTCGATTATCGATTCGCGGGTAATGAGGGTGTATCAGAGCAGTTAATCATAGACTTAGGCAATAAAGTTGCTTACGGAGCAGAAATAGAATTTGAGAAAATGTTTGGTGGTGAACTTGAGAAAGGAATCGCATCTTTTTATAGAGATGGTGTATTAATTGCTCAGCAATCGTTCAGCTCTGACGCAAGCAGTGGTGATTACGCGGCAAATTTCAATGTTCAACAGGGAGGCTTTGATAAAATCATCCTCGAGGCGACCAGTAATGGCAATGGCCCGGATACTGAAGACAACAGTGACTTTACCGTTAAATCAATAACCTTTACAGGTGCGTACTCTGGCGTGCCAATTGCTAGTGCGGATGGGAACCTCGGTGCTGTATATGGAGCTGATGGCCCTGGTTCTATAGTCTTAAATGGAGGTGAGGCTGGTTTAGAGACTCTAGATGGTAAAGACGTGTTGATATACGTCGATCCACAAAACTCTAATAGACTGATTGCAGAGGCTGATGGAGAGCTTGCATTCGAAGTTCAACTTACACCTAGCACTGGAAAATGGGAGTTCTTCCAATACTTGCCTTTGACCTCACCTTATGGCGATGGGGATATCGATTTTAACTACACTATTACTGATAATGATGGCGACAGTAAAACGGGGTACTTTTCTGTCAACCCTTACGCCCCACCAATCGTAGAAGGTGTAACTCTAAACGTTTCTGAGGAAGGCTTAAGCAACGCCATTGCTGATGACTCTGCTCTAAACGGCTTTGATGACACAACTGACTCGAGTACTGATGTAGAACAATTGACGCTGGGTCAAACCGTTGATTCTGTTACGCTCAGTGAACCATCTACAGCTCTTACTAGTAACGGTATCTCTGTAACGTGGACGTTATCAAATAACGACCAAATGCTTATCGGTTCAGCGAACGGTGAAGAGGTTATCAAAATATCAGTCAATGATACTGGAGTGGTATCTACGGAGCTTCTTGGTCCGATTGATCACTCCAACCCATCTGGAGAAGACACCTTAAATATTGAGGTGCCTGTGCTTGTCTCGAATGCTCGTGGTCTTACTAACTCCACAACGGTCAACGTTATTGTGGAAGATGACTCACCAGATTCTGCATCTATTATTCACGATGTAGTTGCAGAAACTAAAGAAAGTGCCAACGTTCAGCTCATAATGGATGTCTCGGGTTCTATGCGAACGGATAATCGCTTGCAGATAATGAAAGATTCAGCAACTCAGTTATTGAATCAATATGAGTCTATCGGTCAAACGCGAGTTCAAATTATTACTTATAGCAGTACAGCATCCACTTACGCTATAGGTGCTGCGACGTGGCTGACGGTCGAGGAGGCCAAAGCGTATATTGATACGCTAACTGCGGGTGGCGCGACTAACTATAACAACGCGCTAAATGAAGCAAAACAGTCATGGGATGATGTAGGTAAGTTAACCAGTGCGTCGAATGTTAGTTACTTCTTGTCAGATGGTCAGCCAAACCCTGCGTCATCATTTATAAACGACGCTCGCGAGCAGAGTTGGATTGATCACCTAACCGATCCTGATAATCAGATAACAGCCCTAGCGTATGGTATGGGCGTTAATCTTATGCCGGAGCAATTAGATCGCGTAGCATATGATGGCTTTTTGAATCAAGACCTTGATGGTGTTGTGGTTCCTGACGTAACTCAATTACCTCCGGTTATGTTGCAGTCAGTGATTCAACCTGTTGGGGGGAACTTGATGTATACCACTTCTCCAGATACAGGTATTGGTGCAGATGGTGGTTATATTAGCGAAATAGAACATGACGGTGTCACTTATTCGTTTGATGGTTCAGACCTAATAGTAACTGACAATAACGATGGTATTTCGCATGCATTTGACGACACAACGATGCAGCTTACTATCTATATCGACAGCAAACATACTCTGGAAATCGACTTAAACGACGGTGCGTATGCATTTTATGGTGCGGTGGGTGATACAGTTGAAACGTTAGACTTCGATTATGTATTGACGGATAACGATGGTGATCAAAGTGAGAACACCCTGCAATTCGTTATTGATGAAAACGGAGGAGTAAATGCTTCAAGTAATGGCTCTGCAAATATTATTGAAGCTGAAGTGGACGTAAGTCATGACATCTTGATCGGTAATGATAACGAGGCAGATGTCTTTAAATGGGTCAACGACTCCTTGGATACAGGAACAGATCTAATTAGAGGTTTTGAGAGAGATTTGGACACCTTAGATCTGAGTGAAGTCGTTGAAGATGCAGGGCACAATACGATAGAAGAACTTCTCAATAGTATTGACTTGAACATTGATGGCGATGACTTATCTCTAGAAATAACCCATAACGATGGAAACTCAATTCAAACTATCGTAATAGAAAACGGGGCGACAGAGTTTAGTGATTTAATCGTGGGAAATGCGGACTTTGAGAGAGATGTGTTATCCGCACTAACTAAGGTTAACTTAGAGCCATAATGAAAAAGGGCCAGTAGGCCCTTTTCTTCTGCTTTGTCTTACTTATTCGTAGCCTAAAGCACTTTACATGCAAAACCTTTTAAGTAGAAACCTTCTGGATATGCGGTATCGGTTGGGTGGTCAGCGGCTTGTTCAAAACGCTCCACAAACTTTACTTGGCGGTTAGCATCTACGGCTGCATCAGCGATGATTTTCTGGAACAGAACTTGATCCATCAAGCCAGAGCACGAGTAGGTTAGTAGCGTGCCGCCCGGTTTTAGAATTTGCATTGCTAGCATGTTGATGTCTTTGTAACCACGACATGCGCCGTTTAGTTGTGCTTTGCTCTCTGCGAACTTCGGTGGGTCCATGATCACAACATCGAACTGAGTTCCTTGATCACGATACTCACGAAGCAGCTTAAACACGTCTGCATTTAGGAACACGGCACGCTTCTTCGAAATATCAAACTCGTTTAGCTCTGCGTTGAATTTTGCGGTATCTAAAGCAGGTTGCGACACGTCAGCGTTAATCACACGCTTTGCATCACCTTTTAGAGCGTAAAGTCCGAAGCCACCTGTGTAAGAGAAGCAGTTAAGAACTTCTTTGCCTTTCATATATTTCATCGCTTGCTGGCGACTATCACGTTGATCTAGGTAGAAACCTGTTTTGTGTCCGCCAACGATATCTACACTAATCTTTACGCCATTTTCTTCGATGACGACCGATTTAGGTGGCTCTTCGCCGTGCAAAACGCCCGTGCTCTCTTTTAAACCTTCTTTTTTACGAACGGCCACGTCAGAGCGCTCGTACACATTACAATCAGGGAAGCTCTCAACCAGAGCGTCAACAATAGCCTGCTTATTGTGTTCTGCGCCAGCACTGAGAAGTTGGCACACAAAGAAATTTTGGTAACGGTCGATCGTAACGCCTGGTAAGCCGTCAGACTCTGCTGCGATAAGGCGATAACCCGTAAGGCCATCACGTTCGATAATGTCTTCACGAAGAAGTTGTGCGTCTTTAAGTCGTTTAACGAAAAACGCGGTGTCGATTTCTTCTTTATCAAAACTCCAAATACGAGCACGAATTTGTGAAGCTGGCGAATATGCCGCCTTAGCTAGCCATTTACCGTCGTGAGTGAATACATCAACCGTTTCGCCAAGAGCAGGTTCGCCCTCAACTTTGTTGATGCCTCGAGAGAAGATCCAAGGGTGCTTGCGCTTGACCGATTTCTCACGACCTTTAACCAAATAGATAGCAGCTGTCATTTCATTTGCTCTTGTTGAATTTTGAAAGGGGCGTATTGTCCGGGATGTTGAGGGCAAAAGCAATATCCCTCAACAATCCAGTCATTTGCTAAACGGTCGGTATCGTTAGTCATTATCGTCGGCATAGCTGTTAGCTGGCATAAAAAAGGGCCACTTGCGTGACCCTGATAAACTGATATTTGCTTATGCTCTCAAACCTGTGAGGAGAGATTCCATCGTATCGCTTTGCTTACGCAACTGCTCGACGTTTTGCGAGGTCGTGCTGATCATATTGCACACATTATCTGCTTGAACTCGGATTTCTTCGACACTTGCGGCGATGTTATCTGCAACGACACCTTGTTCCTCAGCTGCAGTCGCAATTTGAATACTGCTGTCTGAGATGGTTTGGTTTTTATCGGCAAGCGAGCCAATCTCTTGGTTTACTTCTGCCATCAGGTTTTGACCTTCGTTGGCATTGTTTACCGTAACTTCCATAAGTTTGGTGAGGGACTGGCTGTTACGCTGTAACGATTCAATCATCGCTTGGATTTCAACGGTTGCTTGCTGAGTACGGCCTGCAAGAGCACGGACTTCATCAGCAACAACCGCAAAGCCACGACCTTGTTCACCTGCACGAGCCGCTTCAATTGCAGCGTTCAAGGCGAGTAGGTTAGTTTGCTCAGAGATACCGTTGATGGTTGTCACAACTTCATCAATTTGCGCTGCATTTGCATCTAGCTCTTCAACCGCTTGAGAAGCAGATTGAATCTCATTCGACAGATTTGAAATCGAGTGAAGCGTGTTTTCGACTTTCACTTGGCCTGATTGAGCCACACTACGTGCATCATCCGTCTGTGTGCTTGAGTCGTGAGCCAGTGTCGCAACTTCACGAATCGTTGACGCCATCTGCTCCGTTGCACTTGCAAGAGAGTTGAGGTGTTCTTGTTGCGTCGCAGAAATTTCAGAACTGTGGTGAATCGATTGGTTCAAGTCTGAGCTGATTTGCTGCATAAGAGCGACAGACTCTTGGATGGATTGAACCATTTTTTGTTCACGCTCCGCGACTTTATCAATCGTGATGGCGATTTCACTGAACTCATCACGGACAGGGAAGAAATTCATCCGCGCGGTTAGGTCGCCATCAGCAAGCGTGTTTAGCGCCTTGTTCATGGTGAACATTGCGCCACCGATGAACGTCATGATGTAGTAAACCCCTAACGCGAGAACAAACAAGCTCACGCAGATGATGCTCACTTGAGTCATTGATAGGGCAGTCCACAGAGAAAGATCATGATTCGCAACCAAACTGAATGCGCCATTCAATACCGATACAGATTGTGATCCTGTACCAATAGAGACCGTCTCTGAACCCGCAATAAGGTTGGCTACTTGAGCTTGAGAAAGATTACCAGCCTCTATCAGCCCTTTCATGAGCATCAACTCTTCCTGATACATACCTGAGATCAGAGAATTAGCCGCGCTATTGAGGACGAGAGTAAGAATGACTAGAGCAAGAAGAGGGAGAATGAAGAGCAAGTAGAACTTTTCTTGAATCTTTAAGTGAATGAGATACTTATCAATCCAGCGGAAAGGAATTTCTTTCATAATTATTATAACCATACGAAAACCCACTATCCTTAGTGGGGTGAATAAGACAAAACGAATATATCACTCAATAATCAGATGCGGTACAAAGATGAACGTAAAGTGTGAGAGATTTATAGTTAAAGGTCACGTTCAAGGGGTTGGCTTTCGTTACCATACTTCGCACCAAGGTTTAAAGCTTGGTTTAACGGGCTACGCGAAGAACTTGAACAATGGCGATGTAGAAGTGATGGCTTGTGGGCCTAAAGAGAAAATTGACCAGTTTTGTGAATGGTTACAAGAAGGTCCGCGGACGGCGACAGTAGAAAGCGTTACGCGAGAGAGCGTATCGTACAAACCATTCCGCGGATTTAAAATTCTATAATATTACAGGCACTTAGCTGGTTTAGGTAAACCTGCTAGCTTTGTTGCTTGTTTTGCTGGGCCTTTTTTGAACAGCTTGAACAAATATTTGCTGTTGCCTTTTTCTGGGCCGTGCGCCTTTTCCATTGCTTTGACAAGCATTCGCACTGCTGGAGAGGTATTAAACTCTTCATAAAAGTCGCGCACAAAATGCACAACTTCTAAATGAGCATCAGTAAGTTCGATGTCTTCTTCTTTTGCTAAAAGCTCAATCATGCCTTCTTCCCACTGAGTATGATCCAGTAGATAGCCTTGAGCATCAGTTTCAATTTCTTTGCCGTTGTAAACGAACATAACGTCTTATCCGTTAAGTGAACATGGATGTTTATAGATTAGCGCACACGTTAGGAAGTTCTCAACAAAAGAATCCTGAAGTCGTACTGAGCGAAGCAAAAGCATACAAAGTAGCAGGGCTTTAATGGATGCTGATGATGTGTCCAAAACTCACTACTATGCAGAAAAATAATAAATTATTCAGCTTGTTAAAAAATTTACCGGGGTAATACCAAGACATTTGCATTTGTATTCGGGTTTATTCATTTTCATTATCGTTTTTTGATAGTCAGCTGTCTAATTAATGAAATTTTGTTTAAGGATGAGTCGGTTACGACGTTGTGTTTATTCCTTTGGGTCGATATTCTCTGGGTTTGATAACCGACCTGTGCTCAGGTTAGAAGCAACACTCATGACAAGGAGTCAGTCATGTCGACACAACGTTACATTGAGATTAATGACAACGTAAAATCCACTTGGTCTATTGAGCGTATTTGGAAGCTTGCAGAATCCTTACCCGTAGAAGAAATTTCCATTGATGACATTAAAGGTCCGAATGAGGTGACCTGGTTTAGTGATGAAGGGCCGCAGCCAACCTGTCGTGAAATCGCGAAACATTGCCAACGCATTAACAATGCCGATGTATCGTATCCCGTGATCTTAACTAGTGACTACCGAGTCTTTGATGGTATGCACCGAATCGCCAAGCAAATCATGTTAGGAGAGGAAACGATCAAAGTGAGACGCTTTAGAGAAAATCCAGAAGCAGACGAAGTTATCGAGTTGTCTGTAGAGCAGGCGTAATACACTGAATTGCACACAAAGAAAAAGCCCGAAGGAATTACCTTCGGGCTTTTTGATTTTACTTAACGAGAAACGATTAATCGTCGTTCATGATGCCTAGAATGCTTAGTAGGCTAGTGAACAAGTTAAGGATGTTTAGGTACATCGAAATTGTTGCACTGATGTAGTTTGTTTCTTCGCCACGAACGATACGACTTGTATCGAATAGGATGAAACCAGAGAACACGAGTGCAGAAACACTGCTGATTACTAGGTGAGCCATTGTTGAACCAACGAAGATGTTAATCAGCGCTGCAACGATCACAATGATCAAACCTGCCATCAGGAAGTTGCGCATGAAAGAGAAATCTTTCTTGCTTGAAATGGTGTAAGCCGATAGGCCAAGGAACACCATACCAGTCAAACCTAGAGCTTGAGCAATGATAGTAGGACCGTTTGGAATTGATGCGTAGTAGTTAAGCATTGGACCTAAAGCACCACCCATTAGAGTCGTGAAAACGAATGTCCAAACGATACCAGATGATGAGTTGATTGCCTTTGGCATAACAAAGAACAAAATACCAATCGCGGCAAGCTGCATCACAATCGCCATGATTGGTGAAATTTGCATTGCCATAGTCGCGACTGCTGCGATAGCACTGGTCATCAGTGTCATCGACAGTAGGAAGTAAGTGTTTTTCAGTACTTTGTTAGTTTCAAGTGTATTAGGAACACTTGTTGAACGAGTAAACATTGGACTGTTCATAATTATCCTCAATAAGGGAGTTTACTATTGGTACATTTATGGGGCTGAAAGTTCAAAAAATCAAGCCCTTTCCATGCATATCCTAGATAAAATGATAATGGAAATAAGATGTTATGTATGTGGCAACTTGTAACACAATATTACCACCAAGAATTTTTGCGTTGATGCTCACAATGATTGGTGATGTAAATGACAAAAAGCACTGACTTCATTCGAAATCAGTGCTTTTAAAGCGTTATCTGCGTTGATGATTAATGATGCAGGATTTGCGCTAAGAAGTTTTGCGTGCGATCCGATTGAGGATTCTCAAAGAAGTCGACCGGGTTGTTCTCTTCTATGATTTCTCCTGCGTCCATAAATATCACGCGATCGGCGACTTCTTTAGCAAAGCCCATTTCATGGGTTACACACAGCATGGTCATGCCTTCTTCCGCCAATTCGACCATAACGTCCAACACTTCACGCACCATTTCAGGGTCGAGCGCAGAGGTTGGCTCATCAAACAGCATGACTTTAGGACTCATACACAATGAACGGGCAATCGCTACACGCTGTTGCTGACCACCAGATAACTGACCTGGGTATTTATCGGCTTGGTCTGGGATTTTAACGCGTTTGAGATATTTCATCGCAACCGCTTCTGCTTCCTCTTTCGGCATCTTTTTCACCCAAATAGGTGCAAGTGTGCAGTTTTCCAAAACCGTTAAGTGTGGAAAGAGGTTGAAGTGTTGGAAGCACATTCCGACTTCACGTCGCACTGCTTCGATGTTTTTCAAGTCTTCCGTAAGCTCTGTCCCAGAAACAAAAATGCTGCCTGCTTGATGTTCTTCAAGGCGATTGATACAGCGAATCATGGTCGATTTCCCTGAACCTGAAGGGCCACAGATAACGATTTTTTCGCCGCGCTTAACGTCGAGGTTAATATTTTTTAGTACGTGAAACTCACCATACCATTTATTCATGTCCTTCAATTGGATCATGTAGTCTTGTTGTTGCGTCATAATACGTCCTTGATCTTGATGAGTTATCGTTTGTGACCGGTATGAAGTTTGTTTTCAAGCCATATCGAATAGCGCGACATGCCAAAACAAAATACCCAAAACACTAACGCGACAAATACATAACTTTCTGTAGCAAAACCTAACCATTCAGGGTCGGTGTTTGCTGCTTGCCCTATACCGAGTACGTCAAACATGCCAATGATGAGTACTAAACTGGTGTCTTTAAACAAACCGATGAAGGTGTTCACGATAGAAGGAATAGTAATCTTTAGCGCCTGTGGCAAGATAATCAGCCCAGTCTTTTTCCAGTAACTTAACCCAAGCGCATCAGCGGCTTCATATTGACCTTTCGGAATGGCTTGTAGACCACCGCGTACCACTTCTGCCATGTAAGCGGAGGCAAACATAACCACACCGATAAGGGCGCGAATCAGTTTATCTGTCTCTGAACCTTCAGACATAAATAATGGAAGCATAACCGAAGCCATGAACAAAACCGTAATCAGCGGAACGCCACGCCAAACTTCAATGTAGACGGTACAAATGCTGCGAATGATCGGCATCTCTGAACGTCTACCAAGCGCAAGCACCACACCAATTGGCAATGAAACTACGATACCAACTAGCGCAATAATGAGCGTAACGAGTAGTCCACCCCACTTGTGTGTATCTACCACTTCTAGTCCAAAGACACCCCCGTATAACAGTCCAGCGATGATGAATGGGTAGATGTTTACGAAGAAAAGCCAAATCCACATCCGTTTCGGTGTCTTCTCATACGCGAGTAAAACAGTAAATATGGCTAATGTGATATAGAACAGGCGAGGGCGCCATAGTTCGGACTCTGGATAAAAACCATACATGAACTGCTCCCAGCGCACGCTGATAAATACCCAGCAAGCACCATCTCGGCTACAGTCGTCACGCGTTGAGCCAATCCAGTCTGCGTTAATAAACGCCCAATCCACGATATACCATATTGCAGTTACGACAATATACGCAAGAATGACAGTAACAATGGAATTGATAGGGCCATTAAATAGATTTTTCCGCATCCAACCAACGAAGCCTACAGTATTGGCGGGTGGCGGGAGATCCGGTTGAAATTGATGAGTACTCATATTATCTCTCCACCAGCGCGACTTTACGGTTATACAAGTTCATTAATGCAGACGTAATCAGACTTAATGTCAAGTACACGCCCATCGTCATCGCAATGATCTCAATCGCTTGTCCCGTTTGGTTCAGGGTAGTACCAGCAAACACAGAGACAAGATCTGGGTAACCAATCGCCATCGCTAACGATGAGTTTTTGGTGAGGTTGAGATATTGACTGGTTAAAGGTGGAATAATAATTCGTAACGCTTGAGGAATGACAACAAGCTTTAAAGTTTTCGAGCGTGGTAAGCCTAGCGACATCGCTGCTTCGGTTTGACCATGGCTAACCGCATTAATACCAGAGCGCACAATCTCAGCAATGAAAGAAGCTGTATAAACACTCAATGCCAAAAGTAGCGCAGCCAATTCAGGAATAATGCTAATACCACCTCGGAAGTTAAACCCTTTTAGTTCAGGATAATTCAGTGAAATTGGCATACCAGCAAGGAAGTACACAACCAATGGAAGGCCAACAACTAAACCCAAAACTATTCTTCCCATTGGGGTTTGTTGCCCAGTGAGACGTTGCTTATTATTCGCCCATACATTAATTAATAAGCTTGCGATTACCCCGAAGATTAACGCGGCAATAACGTAGCTACTGCCAGGTTCCATAGTCGGTGCAGGGAAATATAAGCCACGAACGTTCAGGAAAATAGCTTCACCAAGACTTAAGCTTTGGCGTGGTGAGGGTAATGCTTGAAGAACAGCGAAATACCAGAAGAATATTTGCAGAAGAAGGGGGATATTTCGGAAAGTTTCGATATAAACTGCCGCTAAACGACTAACTAACCAGTTAGAAGAAAGGCGGGCAACCCCCATGGTAAAGCCAATCACAGTAGCCAGAATAATACCTAATACAGAGACTAACGCCGTATTAAGAAGGCCGATGATAAATGTTCTACCGTAAGAGTACGTTTCATCGTATTCAATTAATGTTAACCCAATACCAAACCCGGCTTCTTGATTCAGAAAACCGAAGCCCGTTGCAATACCACGAGCATCTAAGTTATTGAGAGCGTTGTTTACAATCGTGTAAAAGAAAAATACCAGTGCAGCAATGGCAATGATCTGGAAAATAGCAGAACGAAAGGCAGGATTATAAATCAGGCTCTTGCTTCCGCTTGGTTTGGACATCGTACTTGGCGATGCATCTTGTGTCGGTTTCATACAGCGATAACCTCAAACCTTAGTTATAGATATCGGCCTGTATAAAGAAGTTTCGTCCTTGCTGGCTAAAGAATAACGCTCTCATGTCTAGCGGCTTACGAACCTTTAAAGCCGTTCCACAAAGCGAGCGCTTTTCGCCATCCAATGAGCGATCCTTACTCATACAGTGAGATATAATCAAGAAAAAGGGCGGCATGAACCGCCCTGATTAACTCTTTCTATCGGATTGGTGGCGCGTACATAAAGCCGCCTGCATTCCATAGCGCATTAACGCCACGAGAGATTTCTAATGGCGAACCAGTACCGACTGTACGTTCGAAGCTTTCACCATAGTTACCAACTTGTTTGATAACCTGGTAGCCCCAATCGTCACGGATACCCAACCCTTTGCCTTTAGGGCCATCAACACCGAGGATACGTTTGATGTTTGGATCTGTTGACTTCAGCATTTCATCCGCATTCTTCGAACTAATACCGTATTCTTCAGCGTTAATCATCGCAGACAATGTCCACTTAGCGATGTTAAACCATTGATCATCGCCTTGACGAACGACTGGACCTAGTGGCTCTTTAGAGATGATTTCTGGAAGAACGGCCGCAGAGGACGGATCTTTCAAATTCAAACGCAGTGCATAAAGGCCAGATTGGTCAGTTGTTAATACGTCACAGCGTCCCGCATCAAAACCTTTCGAAGTTTGCGCAGCTGTGTCGAATACCACGGGTTTGTACGCCATGCCTTGGTTGCGGAAATAATCTGCAAGGTTTAGCTCGGTTGTTGTACCTGATTGAACACACACCGACGCACCATCAAGCTCTTTAGCACTTGAGATACCAAGTTCCTTCTTCACCATAAAACCTTGACCGTCGTAGTAGTTCACACCTACGAAGTTTAGGCCCAGTGCAGTGTCACGGTGGAGAGTCCAGGTCGTGTTACGGGAAAGCACATCAATCTCACCAGATTGAAGCGCAGTGAAACGTTCTTTTGCGGTTAGGGGTACATATTTAACTTTCGTTTTATCCCCAAGAACGGCTGCAGCCAGTGCTTGGCAATATTCTACGTCGATACCTTCCCATTCGCCTTTTGAGTTAGGGTTAGAGAAACCAGGTAGACCGGTACTTACGCCACAAGTAAGAAAGCCTTGTTTTGTGACTTTGTCCAGAGTAGTGTCTGCTGCTTGAGCTGATGTTGCCATCATCGCAGTAGAAGCCGCTACGACGGAAGCAAGAACTGTGAGTTTATTTGCCATTTGTATCCTTCCTGTATGATCCATGTTTAATCAGGAGTGACCTGAAATAACGTGTCCAATTCGTTAGAGTTATCGTCCTACGTGATTGATTTTCGAAGAAACGGCATTCGATAGATCAACCAGTTATAAGCGTAGGAAAGGATCTGTTAATTCTCAAATATATAATTTAAATGAAGTTTTGAGAGAACTTACAAAGTGCCTTGAGATTTAGAATGACGAAATGTTAATTGTTTGTAAATAGTGCAATTCATGGACAATTTGGTGCATCAGAACAATCAATAGAAGAGTGAACAATACAAAAGAATAAAAAGTTGTTATTAAAACTGTCATTAGCTGAGCAAGGTGAAGTTCAGTAAAAATTCAAACAAAAATTATTTGTGATACCGAAACAGGGTGATGAGCTTGCCCCATTTTTGGTAGCATGGTCTACAACAGCTAATTAGAGTAATCATGGATTGAAATGCGATATTTTCCTCTGTTCTTAGATTTAATTAATAAACCCGTTCTCGTCGTGGGTGGCGGTGAGGTGGCAAGCCGAAAGGTGGAAGCGTTGCTAAAGGCTGGGGCGGATGTGACTATCGTTTCTCCGACGTTGGTTGATTTTCTGTCTAAGCTTGCTTCTGAGCGTCAACTGCGCTGGGTACAACGTTTCTATTCGAGTGACATTGTCACTAAAAGCTTTGTTCAAGTGTGGGCGACGACAGACAATCCTGAGCTAAATCACCAAGTGTACAAAGATGCCAAAGAGCTAGGCATCTTGGTTAACGTTGTGGATGATAAGCCTTATTGTGATTTCATCACGCCGTCAATGATTAATCGTGGCCGCATCCAAATCGCTATCTCTAGTGGTGGAGCTTCGCCAGTTTTAATTCGAAACATCCGTGAAAAGCTTGAATCGATACTGCCACAAAACATGGGGTTGATGGCGGATTTTGCTAACTCAAAGCGAAACTCAATTAAAGAGGCGCTGCCTAGCGTCGATTTACGCCGCAAGTTTTGGGAGCAATTCTTCTCGAATCCCGAGGTGGAAAACGCGCGAGATAATCGTGAGTTAGAAGCAATTTACCAAGCGACCATGGCAACACCCTTAGATGAAAAGGGAAGTTGTACTTGGGTTCATGTTGGGAAAGATGTTGAGATGTTGCCAATAAAAGCCGTACGCTATATGCAACAAGCGGAGCTGGCTCTGTACTCAACTCGATGTGAAGCGAATGTGTTAGAACTAATACGCAGAGATGCAGAAAGAGAAGCTTTCTCGAGCGCTGCTGAGCTTTCGGATATGCTGGCCAAGGCTAAAGCTGAAAAGCTTCGAATTTGCGTGTTCATACCACAAGGAACGAGCGAATTCGTATTGCTGCAAGGGCAGGACTTGGTTATCTAGCAATGCCAAATGCTAAAAGTGGATACGTAGTTCGTTACACAAAAGCCAATAAAAAACGCCAGCGGATTATGCGCTGGCGTTTTTATTTACTTCTCAGATTGATTAATCACGGAAGTTGTTAAACTGGAATGGGATACCCATCTCTGCTTCACGAATCGCTGCCATTGTCGCTTGCAGGTCGTCGCGTTTCTTACCAGTAACACGTACTTTGTCGCCTTGAATAGAAGCTTGTACTTTTAACTTTGCGTCTTTGATAAGTTTCACTACTTTTTTCGCCGTTGGAGTATCAATACCTTGACGGAAAAGCAGAGTTTGGTGCCAGTTTTTACCAGTAACGTCTGGGTCTTGTGCATCCATTGCGTTCGCGTCAATGTTACGCTTCGCTAAGTGGCCGCGTAAAATGTCGCGCATTTGCTTAAGTTGGAAGTCACCTTCCGCAGACATTTTTACGTTTTCTTCTACTAGCTCAAAGCTCGCATTTACGTTGCGGAAATCGAAACGAGTAGACAATTCACGGTTAGCGTTATCAACGGCGTTACGTAGTTCAACCGTATCGATTTCAGAAACAATATCAAACGATGGCATGAAGATTCCTTGATTATTTTGTTATAGGGACTTTCGGGACTTAACAGCGCTTGCCAGCATATCTAGCATTGTAGCAGTGTCTTCCCAACCTAGGCATGGATCTGTAATAGACTGACCATACGTTAGGTTATTGATGTCAGTCATTGGCTGATTGCCTTCAAGAATAAAGCTTTCAGCCATGATACCCGCAATACGAGTGCTGCCTGACTTAATTTGGTTACAAATGTCTTGAGCTACGTCGATTTGTTTTCTGTGTTGCTTCTGACAGTTTGCATGGCTGAAATCCACAACCAAACGTTGTGGCAATCCAAACTCAGCTAAAGCATCACATGCTTGTTTGACTGATGCTTCATCAAAGTTAGGGCCTTTTTCTCCACCGCGCAGAATAATATGACCGTAAGGGTTGCCACTTGTGCGGTAAACCGTCATTCGACCGTTCTTATCTGGCGAGTAGAAGTAATGCGATGCTTTCGATGCGCGAATTGCATCAATTGCAATTTTTACGTTGCCATTTGTGCCATTTTTGAAACCAACTGGGCAAGATAGTGCCGACGCCATTTCACGGTGAATTTGTGATTCCGTTGTGCGAGCACCAATCGCGCCCCAAGTGATCAAATCCGCGATGTATTGACCAGTGATCATATCAAGAAACTCAGTAGCAGTCGCAAGACCAAGCTTGTTGATATCCAGTAGTAGTTTACGAGCTTTATGAAGACCAGCTTCAAGTGCGTAAGAACCATCTAGGTTAGGGTCCGTAATCAAACCTTTCCAACCAACTACTGTACGAGGCTTTTCAAAGTAAGTACGCATCACGATAAATAGCTCGTCTTTGTACTTGTCTTGGATTTCACTCAGGCGAGTGGCGTAATCAATGGCAGCTTCAGTGTCGTGAACAGAACACGGACCTACAATCGCAAGAAGGCGATCGTCTTCACCCGATAAAATGTTTTCAATCTGACGACGAGATTGAGCGATACGGTCTGCAACGTCATCCGTAATAGGATGTACACTACCTAGCTCTGCTGGGGTAGGCATTGGACCCAAAGGCTGGGTTCTCAATTCATCTGTTTTTATAGGCATGTTATAGCTTTATTCTCTATTGCGAAGGGGTAAAGATAACGGAATTACAGGCAGGAATAAACCGTTTCACGGGAATCTTCGCCAGGAAATACCGAATTGTATACAAAGGTGTAGGTATTCATTTAAATGACTTATGTATAAATGACAAAACTTGATCATTAAATCAATATATATACATTTGAATTTATAACCATTTTATCTATCTCGCTGTAAGGTAATCTAAGTAACTGCGATAAACTTCATACCTCACGGGTGACGCCGTCACTTCATGAGGGTTAAATAACTCGTGAGATCGAGCTTTTGTTAACATTTCTTTGACATCTATTTCTTTCGTTGATTAACTGGTCTGACTAGATTGGTAAGGAGACCAAAAATGTTATCAGCTCTACGTCGTGCGAATTTGTATCTAAATCTGTTTGGCTTTTCGAAAGTGCCGCTGATTTGGCTTTGCCACCCTAAAATCATTGCGATAGATAGCAAGCATGTTGAGGTTCGTATCCCATTGCGCAGAAGAACGAAGAACCACCTGAATAGCATGTATTTCGGCGCTTTAGCCGTTGGCGCTGATGTTGCTGGTGGTTTTCTTGCTATGAGTAAAGCGCAAGAAAAGGGAGAAGCGATCTCGCTAGCATTTAAAGGTGTGAAAGCCGAGTTTTTAAAGCGCCCGGAAGCCGATGTGCACTTTGTTTGTAACGATGGTCATGTCATTGATGAGATGCTCGAGCACACCTTGGCAACGGGTGAACGAGTAAATCGTGACGTAAAAATTGTCGCGCTGTGTCCTAACTTACATGGTGACGAGCCAATGGCTGAATTTTCGCTTACTCTTTCGATAAAAAAAGCAGCCCAACAAAGAAAAGAGGCTGCCTAGTGGTTTGTGGCTCGTTTGTTTAAAGGCGTTGGCTTAATTGAGTTCAATCTTCTCGATAGAGACGATTTTGGAGCGATTTAAGACCACTTTCCAGCGGTAATAAACAGGCTCATCGGTGTGGTTGTCCTCTTTGACAATCACATTGAGCAAATGACGTTTCTCTACTGACTCTTTGGTTACTTGACCTTCATTTAAACGGTAAACTCGGTTTGAGCTTTTATCCATCAAGCGGATGATAGGGCGCAAACTGATGTTCAATGTTTCTCTCGTTTGTTCGTAACCACTCAAGAAAAGAGAGGTCGCCATTTCGGTTTTCTCGTGATAATGAAGAATCTGCTCTTCACGTTGAACGACGCGTTTTTTACGTATTCTTTGAATCTTATCCGGCAAGCTACTTAAGGTACGATAATCGAGCCACTCCAATTTTTTGCCAACCACTTTTTTCGTCGTTGGATCAACGTACTTCTTACGCCATTTTGGTTTGCCTTTACGGATCCATCGCCACATGGCATCGCGTAAATCATCTTTAAAGATTTCTCGTAAAGCGTAAATAAAAGACATCGCGATAATGAATGAGGCAGAAATTTCCCCCAGATAATCGCGAGCGAGAATCACGGTCGAGGTCACGACAACCATCACTAAACCGGTTGCAATACCTTTGATAGCGCGCTTAATGTTGTTACCCATCGATATGGTTTCTTCACGAAGCACGATAGGGTGTTCAATCAATCGCCTTAGCAAGCGCATTTTGTTAGATAGGCGAGTAACGTCTTCAACGACTCTTGATGAGTTGTATTTGTTGAGTTTACGATGGGCTTGCTCTTTCTCACATAGCGTGATCAGACGCTTTTTGATCGTGCCATAGTCGCCTTCACGTGGTAGATGGGCCACCAGTGACAGGAACTTTTGCTCGGTATACCAAGACAGATAGTTATCGATGTTAACGTAGTAGCGTTTTAAGTTCTCTTCATAAGGAATAGAACGCCGCAAGCGCTTTAAGATCTCAAGCGTGAGCTCGATAACTTCGTCCACTTCATCTTCCGTTACGGAGTTGTTCTCATGCTTGTTTAAACTTGCTACCGCTTTGTCTAGCGCGATAACGTATTGGTAAGCGAACAAACTCAAACTTACTCGGTATTGCTGATTCGACAGGCGTCCACGTTTGGCAAGTCGACTGTGTACTAGCGGAAGAAGGATTTCAGTACTGTAATAAGATCGTTGCTGTGTGATTGAGGTGTAATAAAATTCGGATTCACTGATGATATCGGCGTTTAAACCAAGCTCACCAGGTATAAAAAAGTAAATATCTAGGTCGACACTTTTGCTCTTTGCGAGTGCATGACTGATTTTTAATGTTATTGAGTCTTGTTTATCGACGGTGACCAAAGAAAGCTCCTGACTTTGCTAAAGCATTCTTAACTTATGCGTTCCGTTGAGCAGGTAAGTATAAGAGTGCTAAAAGAGTGACTGGGGCATATAGCTGAACGACAACAGCATAACAGAGCACTATGCTTTTCTCTCTGATTTTCTTGTTAGTTTAGGTATAATTCCACGTAAATTTAAAAAGAGACAAAATCAATGATTAAAATTGGTCAAATTAACAGCTTAGAAGTCATTAAAAAGGCTGATTTTGGCGTATTTCTGGATGGCGATGATTACGGTTCTGTTCTACTACCTAGTAAGTATGTACCAGAGGGTACTGAAATTGGTGAGCATGTAGACGTATTTCTGTACTTCGATTCAGAAAGCCAACTTGCTGCGACCATTGAAAGACCAATTGCCCAAGTGGGTGAATGGGGTTTAATGAAGATTGAGGGTGTGAATGCGACAGGTGCTTTTGTAAATTGGGGCATCAAAGAAAAGGACTTACTGATTCCTTTTAGTGAGCAACGCACTCGCTTCTCTGCCGGACAAACCATTTTAGTGTATGTTTATACCGACAAAGCGTCAGGTCGCATTGTTGGTACGACTAAGTTCAATAAATGGTTAGATAAAACTCCAGCGAATTATGAAGTTAACGAGCAAGTTGATTTGATCATCGCAGAGCGTAGTCAACTTGGTTATAAAGCTATCGTTAATGGTAAGCATTGGGGCATGATTTTCCCATCGGATGTTTTTGGTAAGCTTTACATCGGTAAAAAGCTGAAAGGCTTTATTAAGCACATTCGTGAAGATGGCAAAATCGACCTTGCTCTACAAAAAGTCGGTGTGGCGAAAATGGACGATCTTTCTAGTAAGATCCTTGACTTGCTAGAGAAGAAAGGCGGATTTTTGCCTTTGAATGACAAGTCTTCTCCTGAAGCGATTTTTGATGCTTTCCGCACAAGTAAAGGGACTTATAAAAAGACCATCGGTGGCTTATACAAGCAGGGTAAAATTGTCATTGAGAAAGACGGTATTCGTCTAGCGTAGTCCAAACTCACGTATAGTGGAACTACAGCCAAAAAAACGGCCCAAACTTTTCCTTTTTTTGGGCCTAGGGGAAACGGCTCCGCAGAGCCTGCGCTAAACTTGTCCAACAATAATTTTGTTGGTGAACATAGAGAGAAATGCCACATCAAAGCATTACTTTGATACAACTAGTTTAGTACAGCGTGTCCGGATCGCTAGCGAGCCCACTTGCTTTCATACTTACGAATTAAAAAGCCATCGCAAATACGATGGCTTTTCATTTATTTATGGTTCGTTACGTCTTTTAAAATAAGTTCTTATCTCGTACTAATTCGCGAGGGAGACCATTCTTTATTCGGTTGCTTACCCACTTGCCAAGGCCAATAACTGCGCCTTGATAGGTGACAAGCACTTCGCCTTTACCTGTTTTCATTCCCTCAGGAATGGTTTGTGGGCGAACATCACGCCCCATGTACCATTCGCGCGCTTCTTCAATACTGAGTTCAATGGCGTTGCTTTCAGAACCTGTCGCCAGGGCAGTCGCGACTTGGTGTTGCCAACGGTAGCCATTTTTATGGGCTTCCGCGATCTTTATACCCATACGGGAGAAGCGTAATTCGCCGATCATCGGTTCTAAAGCATTAGGGAATAACCAGACATCTTTATCGCGAAGCCATACAGAACTGTCATTTGGAAGTTTAATACCTAACGCGCTTTGGAGTTGTTGAGCAATTTCTGTCGATTCTTTTTTTGAAGTTTTAGCAAAGGGGAATTTCCCCATGCGCTTTTTGACTTCTGGCGCCTCAACAGCAGCCAGTTTGCGAATTCTTGCAACAAAGAACCCTTCACAGTCGTAGACCTGCGGGAAAATATGCAAAAAGCCTTCTTCAGTTAGAGCTGCCTCTGCGTTCTCAAACAAGTTCTCAAGGCTTTCAAACTCTACAGCATCCCCAAAGGTTTCTTTCAAGTGATGACAAACTTGTTGGTTTTCTTCTGTACTGAGCGTACATGTTGAGTAAACCATCACACCACCGGGCTTTAATGCATGGAAGGTGCTTTCAATAAGATCTTTCTGCGTGTCAGCGATGTCGAGTACGGAAGCTTGCGTCCAGTTTTTCATCGCATCTTCGTCTTTGCGAACGGTGCCTTCTCCAGAGCAAGGCGCGTCGAGCAAAACCGCATCAAATTGTTCTGGTAGCCAACCGCCAAAAACGCGTCCATCGAAGTTACTTAGTGCGGCGTTACGTACCCCACAACGTTCCACATTAGCGTGCAGTACTTTTACACGACTTGCGGCGTATTCATTGGCCACAAGTACACCTTCGTTGTTCATTAAAGCTGCAATTTGAGTGGTTTTTGAGCCTGGAGCGGCTGCGGTATCTAACACGGCATCGTAAGATTCATCATTCATAAACAGAGCAGATACCGGCATCATCGAACTGGCTTCTTGAATGTAGAATAAGCCAGACATGTGTTCTGCTGTGTTGCCTAATGGTACAACTGACTCGTCCGCTTCAATCCAAAACCCCGTGTCACACCAAGGCACAGGAGAAAGCTTCCAGCCTTTTGTTTCTGCTCGTTCTAAAAACGCTTCAACGCTGATCTTCAACGTATTAACTCGAATACTCTTGCGCAGTGGCTTTTGGCACGATGCGATAAAGTCTTCCATGTTGAGGTGAGCTGGAAGGATAGTTTGGATTTTTTCCAGAAACGCGTCTGGGATGTAAACATTAGGATGCAATGTGGGATCTCGTTTGCAGAATTTGTGGCAAATAATATACGAAAGCGAAGCAGAAACGAATAGTGACAAGGGCCGAGCAATAAAAAAGAGCAGCGATTGCTGCTCTTTTAAGGTACTCAAACTTCAATTGTACCTGAATTGAGCTTTATTCTACGGCTTAGGAATCGCAGTACGCCATTGAGTCCAACCTTCTTCAGCTTGTGGATACAAAAAGAAAGATTGCCCACTTTTTGCCGCTGGTGGAATAGTCGATTGCTCTGGCGTTGAAAACGCAATTCCTCCGCGAACTAAACTATCAAATGTGCCTGCTTTGATGTTCGCGCCAGTAAGCCCGATGGAGACATCTACTCCTGAAACATTCCAAAACACGCTGTTTTGACGAACGAGGTAAGCATATTCAGGCTGTATTTTGATAGTCGTGACGATGCGATCAGCAAATTCTCCTAGGCTTACGTCGGTCACTTGGCCAACTTCCATCTGGCGGTAAAGAATAGGGGTACCGACTTGTACTGAGCCTCTTTGTTCACTTTGTAACGTAAACATGATTCCATGCACGCGTTCTGAACTATTTTCTAACTGAAAATCAAATTTGGCTTTACCTTTACCTGGTTCAACACTGATGGATTTCGACACCAACGCTCCGAGGTTTTTAACGCCACCTAAACCAATTTCTGGTTCAGTTAGCCAAAAATGTGAACCTTCAACTGCAATGTTTTCTACGTATTCAGGTAGGATTCTTGCAGTGACTTCAACCATGTTACGACGAAAATTCGGTACAACCAGAGTGATTTCACCAACTTTAACACCTTGATATTCAATCGGCATTCCTTTAGCAATCTCTTGCGAACCGTCGGTTTCTAAAGCAATGACGCGCCCAAACTTGCGAGCGGTTTTTTGATCAGAATACAGCTTCCAGTTTTCTCCGATTTTGTTTTCAACGCCTGGTACGGAGTCAAAAGCGATGCCACCTTCGATTAACGATTTTAAAGGGTGCGCTTTCACACTAACTCCGGCTAATGATGCATCTATCTCGATCCCTGAACGATTCCAAAAAACGGTTTGTGGCGTTACAAGATAAGCGAAGCGGTTTTCGATGGTAGCCTTAATTAGTACTCCGCCATCAACTAGTTGGAAATCGGAGACGTTACCAACTGGAAGATTACGATAGAGTAGAGGACTGCCTTTGGAAATCGGCGGCAATTCAGAAGCAAATAGTGTTAGCGCCCTAGAGCCACTTTGATTGTACTGCGCCAATTCAGCCAATGATTCATTTTGGAACAGCTGATACTCTTTTTGAATATCCTGCTTGCCTTCGCTCACAAAACTAATTGACCCGGTTAACAACTGCTTTGCTGGAGGAACGGTAACGCTGAGCCCGGATTCAGTTAACTCTGCTGATGCACTGCCGGTTACATAAAAACGATTGTTTGATTTGATCAGATGTTTGTATTCATGGTCAATCAATACATCCATAAATACTTCGTGTTGTGATTTTTTATCTTCCTTAACTAGGCCCACTTTGATGATTGAACCAACAACGATGCCTTTATAAAGTACATTGGCACCGCTATCTAGGCCAAACGAATTGTCGGACACCAACCGAATCGCGATGGACTTTTCTTGCTGTTGGTTAAACACGTTTTTACGAATGGCAGTAAAGCGGCGAGAGCGTTCACCCGCGCCCGGCACGATCGTTAAGAAGTTTCCTCGCACTAAATTAGCAATGTTTTCAACACCAGAAAGGGACACTTTTGCTTCTTCTAAAACAAATCGAGTACCTGTCGTCAGCATGTCACTAAAAGCGGGTTGAATTGCCGCTGACGCCAATATCACTTCTCGGCCTTCGGAAAGGCTCAAGTCCGTAACTTGGCCAATTTCGATTCCGCGATACATAATTGGAGCGCCTTCTCCGCTGATCTTGCTGTCATCAGGTAGGACGATTTTAACCGCGATGCCTCGACCAGCAGTTTTCAAATCTTTATACAAACGGAACTCGGTGTTCTCTTCTACAGGCTCACCATCATCCGGAGAGTCGACGGCGATGGCGCCACCTAGTAAGGCACTCATGCTTTCTAGTCTTACATCGACACCTTCAAAACCGATGCTGGCACCAATTCCACTGACGTTCCAGAATCGACTGCGGTTGTTAATGATATGTCGGTATTGATCCTGAATGTTGGCTTGAATAGTGATAGATTTTGCATCTTCATCTAGCTGGTAACTGTACACTTCACCGATTGGGATTTTCTTATAAACAATTTGAGAGCCAACCGATACACCACCTAAATCACGGCTTTTGAGCTTAATATTCAAACCTTGAGAAACGCGTAAATCTGTTGGGGCAGAGTCTAACGCATGGAATGTTGTCTCAAACTCTTGACCATCTCCGGGTTGAATCGAGATGTAGTTACCTGAGACGAGCGCATCCAGTCCGGAAACTCCCGTTAGGCTAGCTGTTGGTTTTACTAACCAAAAGCGTGTTTTATCGTTCAGTAACTTTGCAGCTTCAGGATAGATATCAGCATCGACATAAATACTGCCGAGATCTTCGGTGAGGTTAATGTCTCTTACCATGCCGACTTCTAATCCTTGGTAACGGATAGTGGTTCGGCCGGCGACAAGACCAGCGGCATCAGAAAAATAGATTTGCACTCGTTGTCCTGCATCGTGTATCGACTTCACAACAAGCCAGCCAGCTAAGACCATGGTCAAAATTGGCAACAGCCAAAGAGGAGATATGCCTTTACTCCGCTTTACATCTGGTACGTATGACGTTTGAGAACTGTTCTGATCACTCATTCATTGACTCTTTTTCTGATTGTTTTGGGCTTGTTTGGTCCCAGATTAGCCTTGGATCAATACTTTCTGCTGCAAGCATGGTCAATACAACGACAACACCAAATGCTACCGCGCCATATCCTGGTGTGAAATCCAGTATCTGACCACGATCGACTAACGTCATCATGATAGAAATAACAAACAAATCCATCACAGACCATTTACCGATCCATTTAACAACAAAGTAAACCATCATTCGTTGTCTCTTAAACACCGAACGTTTGAATTGGATGCAAAGCATGATGTAGGCGAGCCCAAGTATTTTAATCACCGGGACAACGATACTGGCAACAAAAATGATCGCAGCGATTCCATACATGCCGCTTTTTACTAAACCAGCCACGCCTGAAAAAATAGTGTCCTCCAAACGCTTACCATTGGTAAGCAAGATGGAAATAGGGATCAGGTTAGCAGGGAAGATGGCGACCGTTGCTGCGATGAGGTAAGCCCATGTTTTCTGGATGGAGTTTGGCTTGCGATGATATAACTCGTGATGACAACGCTGGCAATGGTCACCTTCAGGTTGGGACAAGTGGCATTCATGGCAATGCACATCTTTATGCTCAAAAGCATATAAACTTTCTGGTTTCCAAGCTTCCCAATAACGACGCACGCTGATTCTTGAAACTAACAAAACGGTAAATATCTGCAAAAGAACCAGACCAATTAACCCTGGACCGACGAAAATGTCGGAATAATCTTGGAGTTTAAAACAGGAAATGGCGATGCTAACTAAGAACACATCTAACATAACCCAATGCTTCAAATGTTGAATTAGCCACAGTGAGATACGAAGCCCACGGAACCATCGTTGATGTAAAGAAATATGCGCCGTTACCACTGAAACACAAACCGTCAGTGGCGCAAGAGAGCTACAAAATAGAATGAGCAATGAAAGAAGAACAAATCCTTCTTCCATCAATGTGATCATCCCTGAAGGTAGGGTTGCCGGAATCATCACACCAAAGAGTCGGATGCTAATAAAGTTAAAAAAGTGCGATGGAATAAATAGTAGGATGCAGGTTATCGCGACGGCTAGATTACCAGAGAGGCTAGGGCTACCTCCGCGATATAATTGTGTACCACAACGAGGGCAGTGTGCATTTTTGCCATGGGGTAAGTCGACGATGTCGACAGGCAATTCACAACCTTGGCACAGACGTACGTTATTGGATTGCATGGCGTGCTTAGACAGAGAGGTCATAACGACCTCTCTAGCTTGAACGATTTAAGCGTGGGACTGTATGCCCCCATATAAGGTTTGATATAAGCCTTCTTGCTCAACTAACTCACCATGAGTACCAGTTTGCGTCACTTTCCCATCTTCAAGCACGTAGATCAAATCGGCTTGTTTAACAGCGGATAGTCGGTGCGCAACGATTAATGTTGTTCTACCACGTAAGAACTCGGTCAGTGCTTTGTGTAAAGCCGCTTCAGTAGCGGTATCTAACGCAGACGTGGCTTCGTCTAAAATAACAAATTGAGGATTACTCAGCACCATTCTAGCAATGGCAAGCCGTTGTCGTTGACCTCCTGACAAACGAATGCCATTACGACCAACTTGAGTATCCAAGCCGTGGTTAAGTTGAGAAATTACATCTTGCAGCTGAGCCACTTCAAGCGCACGCCAAAGTGACATTTCGTCAAAATTACCACCAAGCGTTAGATTATGCCTCAAGGTGTCGTTAAATAGTATAGGTTGCTGTAATACCACGGCAATTTTGTCGCGAATTACTTCAAAGCCAATATCTTCTGTTAATTCATCATTAAAGCGAATGCTACCGGAGTTTTGACGGTAAACCCCAATAAGTAATTGTATCAAGGTCGACTTACCACCGCCGCTTGCACCAACTAACGCCACTTTCTTTCCTGCCGGCATATGTAAAGAAAGATTATCTAGGACTTTGTTTTCATTATTGTAAGAGAAATTAATGTTTTCTACTTTAACGTCAACTTCTCTACCTTCTTTGAAAGGATTTACCTTAGGAACCGGTCTCTGCTCTTCTTCTAACTCTAATAAGTCGTTGATGCGTTTTAATGCGGCTTTAGCGCTGTACCAAGAAAACTGAATCCCAAGCAACTCTTGAACAGGAGACAGCATGAACCATAGGTAACCAAAAACGGCAAATATTTGGCCAATAGTAAGGTCACTGAACATGACCATTAACATTGCGACAGCTCTGAATAATTCAAAGCCGATCAAAAAGAGAAGGAAAGAAACGCGACCAGCCGCTTCAGATTGCCAAGCATACTTGTCTGCATCAACGCGAACTTGGTTCGCACTGTCTTTGAGTTGTTGGAGGAATTCTCGCTCTTTATTGGCTGCGCGTAGTTGGTAGATTCCATCTAATGTTTCAACCAAACGGTTTTGGAAAATTTCAAAAGAATGATTTTCCTTCCGTTTCAGATGTTTAACCATACTGCCTAGTTTACGTGAGAAGTAAATGACAATAGGGTTAACTAACAGGATAAACAGACCAAGTCGCCAATCGAGCCAAAGTAGAACGATAGCAGTACCAATAACAGTCAGAAAACTGATAACGAATTTTGCTAACGTAGAACCAATAAATTTATCAATGGTCTCAATGTCAGTGATAAGGTGTGCGTTGATTCCTCCGCTACCTTTGGTTTCGTATTGTCGGATGCTGATACGGCCGAGTTTGTCGATCATTTTACTGCGCATCTCAAACGTGATGGTTTTTGAAACAAGCGTAAATTGTCGGCTTTGAAGGATATTTAATCCTTGGCTCGCAGCTCGCATAAGAACAACCAAGAACAGGGTGAAGAAAATATAGCCTGTCGGAGTGTGCCACGCTTCAGGGAGAATGGCATTCATGGCATCTAAGCCTTTTGCAGGTTGGTCCAATAAGACCTCATCAACCATCAAAGGCATGAGGAGGGGAATTGGAACACTAATCAAGGTTGCAAGCACCGCTATCAAGTTCGCTATGATCAGCTTGGACTTGTGCTTTTTTACTTGTGTTATCAACCAAGAACGGCTAATAGTGTCATTTTTCAGAAGCATTGTAATTGAGAATAAGTCCTATTATAAAGTAGGGCTGCATTTTAGCGCCATACATTGAGAATGGAAGCTTTTATAGTAAGTAGGAAGTTAATATGAACTTAGAACAATACCAAAGACTAACCAAACAAGCTGTTGCTCTAATTGAGTCTGAACCAGACTTTATTGCGAACCTAGCAAACTTGAGCTCATTGCTTTTCATGGAACTTGACGATCTTAACTGGGCAGGCTTTTACCTAACAAAAGGTGAAGAGCTTGTTCTTGGTCCGTTCCAAGGAAAACCAGCTTGTGTTCGTATCCCAATGGGTCGAGGCGTCTGCGGTACTGCTGCACAAACTAATACTATACAAAGAGTATACGACGTTCACGAATTTGAGGGGCATATTGCGTGCGATGCAGCGAGCAATTCAGAAATTGTGATTCCATTTTCTATTAATGGAAAGGTGGTTGGTGTACTTGATATTGATAGTCCAAGTATTGGCCGATTTAATGAAACAGACGAAGAAGGTCTCACTCATTTCATGGTTGAAGTAGAAAAGCTGCTTAATTCACACGCGAACGACGCATAAATTAGCCTTCGAGTGTGGTTTTTCCTTGGCATGTCACTATAATACGAGAATATTTTTTCTTAATGCTCGCGGAAATCCGCTCAAATCAGGACCCCTCATGACTGAAAAGTTAAAAAACAGCAAAGAAGTTATTGCATATATTGCTGAATGTTTCCCTAAGTGCTTTACTTTAGAAGGTGAAGCAAAACCTCTGAAAATTGGTATTTTTCAAGATCTTGCGGAACGTCTAAATGAAGACGAAAAAGTAAGCAAAACACAGCTTCGTGCAGCGTTAAGACAGTACACTTCATCATGGCGTTACCTACACGGTGTAAAACCAGGTGCAGTACGTGTAGACCTAGATGGCAACCCTTGTGGTGAGCTAGAAGAAGAGCACGTTGAACACGCGAAAGCGACACTTGCAGAAAGCAAGGCGAAAGTTCAGGCTCGTCGTAAAGAACAAGCACAAAAAGCTCGTGAAGAGGGTAAGGCGAAAGCGAAACCTGCGGCTAAAAAGCCTCAACAGCCTCGTCGTACTAATAAACCAAAAGTACAAAAACCAACTAAGCCTGTAGAAACGCGCGCTCTAAATGCTGATGAAATCACAGTAGGTAACGCAGTTAACGTGAACATGGGCAAAGGAAACATGGCAGCGACCATTGTTGAAATCAATAAGGATGATGTACGTGTTCAACTTGCTAACGGCCTACAAATGGTTGTGAAAGCGGAGCACTTGCGCGCATAAAGGAGATACTCCTACGCATGAATTGCCGTTCAAAAGTGACCCTGATTGCTGCTAGCTTATGGCTAGCAGCATCAGCTCAGGCTCTTGAAGCCAAACTACATAAAGATGACTTGCCAGTTCTTTCTCCTGAAGTTCAGCATGAAACAGCTAGCAAACGAGTCACCTCGCGATTTACCCGCTCTCATTATAAGCACTTCAGCCTCAATGATGATTTCTCTAAAGCGATCTTTGAACGCTATGTAGAGTTGCTTGATTACAATAGAAATATTTTCACTCAAGCAGACATCGACTCATTTAAAAATTGGTCAGTCGAGCTTGATGATCAGCTTAAATCGGGCAACAACCAAATTGCTTTTGATGTTTACAACCTCTCAATGCAGAAGCGTTTCGATCGCTTTGCTTATGCGTTAACTCTACTCGATGAAGAGATCAAGTTTGATACCGATGACGAGATAGAGTTAGACCGCTCTGAGGCCGCATGGCCAAAAGACGAAGCAGAGCTTAACGAGTTGTGGCGCAAGCGTGTGAAATATGACGCGTTAAATCTGAAACTGACTGGCAAAGAGTGGCCAGAGATTAAAGAAGTTTTAGAGAAGCGTTATAACAACGCGATGAAGCGCATCACACAGACCAACAATGAAGACGCATTTCAGTTGTATATGAATGCCTTCGCGCGACAGGTTGACCCTCATACAAGCTACCTTTCTCCACGTAATGCCGAGCAATTCCAATCGGAAATGAACCTTTCTCTAGAAGGCATCGGTGCCGTTTTGCAAATGACAGACGATTACACAGTAATTCGTTCACTTGTTGTTGGCGGTCCGGCGTCGAAGAGTAAGCAACTTGGTGAAGGGGACCGAATCACTGGTGTTGGACAAGACGGTGAAGAAATTGTCGACGTGATCGGTTGGCGTCTGGATGATGTTGTTCAGTTAATCAAAGGCCCGAAAGGCACAAAGGTTAATCTACAGATCTTGCCAGAAGGTAACGATGCGAAGAGTTACATTGTCACAATTGTTCGTGACAAAGTTCGCTTAGAAGATCGTGCGGTTAAGTCAGAAATCATCGAAAAAGACGGTAAGAAGATTGGTATTTTAGAAGTACCAAGTTTCTACGTCGGCTTATCGAAAGACACCGATAAATTACTAGCTGAGTTGAAAACCAAAAACGTTGACGGCGTAATCGTTGATCTACGTAACAATGGTGGTGGTGCGCTAACAGAAGCGACGGCATTGACAGGTTTATTCATTAAAGAAGGCCCTGTAGTTCAAGTTCGTGACAGCTATGGCCGCATCAAGGTGAATGCCGATACCGATGGAAAAGTGAGTTATGATGGCCCATTGACGGTATTGATTAACCGCTACAGTGCTTCAGCATCTGAAATTTTTGCAGCGGCAATGCAAGATTATAATCGTGCAATCATCTTAGGTGAAAACTCTTTCGGTAAAGGTACAGTTCAGCAACATCGTTCACTGAATCATATTTATGATCTGTTCGATAAAGAGCTAGGTTATGTTCAGTACACGATTCAGAAATTTTATCGTATTGACGGTGGAAGTACGCAAAATCGTGGTGTTGCACCAGATATTTCGTACCCAACGCCAATTGAGGCTTCTGAAACTGGTGAAAGTGTTGAAGACAATGCTTTACCTTGGGATCAGATTGATAAAGCACAATATCAAACGTTTCCAAGTAACGACGCCTTAGTTGAAAAACTTACTGCTCTTCATAACAAGCGTATTTCTGATGAGATGGAGTTCCGCTTTATCAATGAAGACATCGAGAAATATCGTAAAGAAAAAGACGATAATACTTTGTCTTTGAACGAAAAAGTTCGTAAAGCTGAATCGGATAAAGCGGAAGCCCTTCGATTACAACGCATAAATGAACGTCAAGTTGCTTTGGGTAAAAAAGCATTCAAAACATTGGATGACATACCAAAAGACTACGAGGCTCCTGATGTTTATTTAGATGAGTCTGTCGCGATTATGGTCGATCTACTTAAGCAGGAAAATCAGTCATAATAACTGGCAATTTAGAATAAAAAGAGTGAGTCTTTCAGATTCACTCTTTTTTTATGCCTTTTTGTCTTCCGCTGTCTCGATATCGAGCAAGATATTCGCTTATTTTCCCCCAATAATTTACGTGATCTACATCTAAAATTTCGCGAAAGTGAGGACTACTGGCTAAGCTAAAAGAAAACGATAAGGATGCCGATATGAAGTGGTTCTTTATTTTACTTAGCTTTTGCTGCTTTAGTGTGTTTGGTGGAGAAAACACCAGAGAAGATGAATTAAGTCACTTTGACACGCCGTTTCTCATCGGAGACTGGTATTTAATGAACCCAAACCCCGAAGAGTCGGCTGAAAACTTTCGCGCGATCAAACTCTCATTAGGTTCTGACTACAGCTTTTCTATTGATATTCAAAAGAAAGACTATTCCGTTGACCATTGGGAAGGGCTGTATAACGCAAATGAAGACACCATCGTTCTTGGTTTAAACACCGACGAGCCTCAAATTTATGCCTATCGCAACAACCATAATACGCTTGATCTTAATGGTGTAACATTCACTAAGGGATTATCCAATTCACTTGCAGGTATTTGGTCTAGCTCTCACGTATCTGGCGACGGTCTTGTGGCAAACAACATTAATCAGATGGATTTGATACTTCAACCTGATTTCGTGTTCATGTTTAGGGTTTCGAACGAAGAAGGGGATGAGGCCATCAAACAAGGTGTGTTTTACACAGAAGATGAGTTTCTGGTTCTGTTGTATGAAAATGGCGAGCATGGAACCACGTATAAGCTCAACAAGAATGAGCTAACGATCGAAGATTCCAATGGTGATATGTACGCCGTACTCAATAGAGTTACGCCATGATGCCTTTAACATGCGCCAAATTACGCGTGCGTACGGTAAGTCATTAATGTTGTTTAAATGTTAATCAAAAAACGGAGCTAGAGCACTAAAAGCTCCGTTTTTTGATGGAAAGACTTGTATTCTGATACCACAACCCCTACAAATAGCTTATATAGTGATACCAGAACTGCATTTTTGATCATGCAGTCTGGTATTTTTGTTGTTCGACATACAAGGATTTATGCTCATGTCTCAAGCTCCCCAGGCCAAATATCGTAAAGATTATAAAGAGCCATCTCATGCGATTACTGATATCGATCTTACTTTTGATCTATATGACAATGACACAATCGTTACGGCGATATCAAAAGTTGCTCAAAAAAGCGATACAACAACGCTAGAACTCGATGGCGAAGGGCTTGAGCTACGCGCTGTAAAAGTAAATGGTGAGGATTGGGCTCATCACGAGGTGAAGGAGTCATCGCTGGTACTGACCGATCTTCCATCCGAGTTTGAACTTGAAATCGTCACCAAAATTGATCCTGAAGCGAATACAGCACTCGAAGGTTTGTACAAATCAGGCGGCGCATTTTGTACTCAGTGTGAGGCTGAGGGCTTCCGCCGTATCACGTACTATCTAGACCGTCCGGATGTTCTAGCAAAATACACAACAAAAGTGATCGCAGATAAAGCGGCTTACCCATATTTGCTGAGCAATGGTAACCGAATTGCAGAAGGTGATGCAGAGAACGGTCGTCATTGGGTTCAATGGCAGGATCCGCATCCAAAACCAGCTTACTTGTTCGCCCTTGTTGCAGGCGACTTTGATGTATTGCGTGACAAATATACAACGATGTCAGGTCGCAGTGTTGATTTAGAAATCTTTGTTGATAAAGGTAACTTAGATCGTGCAGGTCATGCGATGACATCTTTGATCAACTCGATGAAGTGGGATGAGGAACGCTTTGGCCTGGAATACGATCTGGATATTTACATGATCGTTGCTGTTGATTTCTTCAACATGGGTGCAATGGAAAACAAAGGCTTGAACATTTTTAACTCAAAATATGTGCTGGCGAACGATCAAACTGCGACAGATCGTGACTATTTAGGTATCGAAGCTGTGATCGGTCATGAGTACTTCCACAACTGGACTGGCAACCGTGTCACTTGTCGTGACTGGTTCCAACTAAGTCTAAAAGAAGGCTTAACCGTATTCCGTGACCAAGAATTCTCTTCTGACTTAGGTTCTCGTGCTGATAACCGTATTGATAACGTACGTATTATTCGTGGTCCTCAATTTGCGGAAGATGCAAGCCCAATGTCTCACCCGATTCGTCCTGACAAAGTCATTGAGATGAATAACTTCTACACGCTAACGGTGTATGAAAAGGGCAGCGAAGTTATTCGCATGTACCATACACTCCTTGGCGAAGAGGGCTTCCAAAAAGGAATGAAACTTTATTTTGAACGTCACGATGGTACCGCCGCGACGTGTGAAGACTTTGTTTCTGCAATGGAAGATGCCACCGGTGTTGATTTAAAACAGTTCCGTTTGTGGTACAGCCAATCGGGTACACCAACGCTACGCGTAAATAGCGAATACAACGCTGATGCAAAAACTTACGCACTAACGGTAGAGCAATTTACGGAGCCGACGCAAGACCAAACAGAAAAACAAGCGCTGCATATTCCGTTCGATATCGAGTTGTATGATTCGAAAGGTCGAGTTATCCCACTGGTGATTAACGGTGAATCTGTTCATAACGTGCTGGATATTAAACAAGATAAGCAAACGTTCGTATTTGAAAATGTCGAAGAACAGCCAGTGCCATCTTTGTTGCGTGAATTCTCGGCACCAGTCAAATTAGAATACGATTACAGCGATGACGAGTTAGTCTTCTTGATGAAGCACGCAACGAACGATTTTGCTCGATGGGACGCTAGCCAAATGCTATTGGCTAAATACATTCGTCAGAATGTGAAAAATGTTCAAGCGGGACAAGAAGTATCGCTTTCTGAAGGTGTGATAGATGCTTTCCGCGGTGTGCTGTTGGATGAAACGCTTGAGCCAGCTTTCATTGCTCAAGTTTTCTCTATGCCTTCAATCAATGAGATTACTGGTTGGTACCAACAAATTGATATCGATGCCGTAGACAAAGTGCTAAACAGCATTACAGTGTCACTTTCTAAGGAATTAGAAGATGAGCTAAGTGCGACTTATCACACGCTTAAGCAAACAGAGTATACGATCGACCATGCTGCTATTGGCAAGCGTGCTTTACGTAACCGTTGCCTACAATACCTAGCACATACGGCAAAAGGTAATGATTTAGTCAACGCACAATACGCATCTGCAAATAACATGACAGATACGATTGCTGCGATGAGTGCTGCAAATAACGCTCAGCTCGAGTGTCGTGAAGCACTTATGGCTGATTATAGCGATAAATGGAAGCACGATGGTTTGGTTATGGATAAGTGGTTTGCACTTCAAGGTAGCAATCCTGCAGAGGATGCTCTTGAAAAAGTAAAAGCAACCATGAACCACGAAGCATTTAGTTTGAAAAATCCGAACCGTACGCGCAGCTTAATTGGCTCGTTCTTAAGTGCGAACCCTGTACGTTTCCATGATAAATCCGGTGTAGGTTACCAGTTTGCCGGTGAAATTCTTCGCCAACTAAATGATTCGAACCCACAAGTAGCTTCTCGAATGATTGATCCTTTGCTTAAGTTCCGTAAATACGATGAAGCTCGCCAAGCAATGATTCGTGCAGAACTTGAAAAGCTCAAAGCAATGGATAATCTTGCTAAAGATCTATTCGAAAAAGTGACTAAAGCACTAGACGAATAGTAAACAACACAATAGGGTGGTCATTAAGACCACCTTATTTGTTTATGTCACTTAGTTTTCACTTCATGAACTATTACTACTTCAATCTCAACATTTCATATCAAACGTTTTTATCTCATTATTCTGGTGCGGCAAGTGTTGTTCAAGTTGTCACACACAACGGTTTGCGTTTGCAGTTACCCGCCGCGAGATTTAGACCATTTCTTAGTCAATTGGGCGTTAGAGGCCAGTTTAGACTAACAACTGACCAAAATAATAAGTTTCTTAAGTTAGAAACTCTGTGATGTATTGTATTTGCAGAGAGTTAAATAGGAATCTTAGTCACAGAATCGGACATTTCACCTCTTACCACTACGATTAGTTGTTAAACATTTGTAATTATGCTTTTACAATGGGCACATGCATTACCTATGCTTAGTTTCTAAGGTAACAACCTAGCTACTAAGTCCCCCTACAAAACAACAATTCTAATGTGGAGTGTGAATATGACCGCGCGTGAAAATGTAGTGCCGGTTCTGCTTGAAAAGGTTTACCAACTGATTCAAGACAAACTCGAGCTTTCTCACCAAACGCTTGTAACTAAACTTGCTCAACACTTATTCAGTAACATTGCTGATGATGATCTAATTCAGCGAAACGAATCCGACCTTTATGGTGCTGTCGTTAGCCTTTGGCACCATATCAATGAAAAAAAACCAGAAGAGATTTCGGTTCGAGTATTTAACCCGACCGTAAGTCGTCAAGGCTGGCAATCCACACACACAATCGTAGAAATTGTTGTTCCAGATAGTCCATTCTTAGTGGACTCAGTCAAAATGGCTTTAGCACGTTTGGATCTTGTTTGTCACCTAATGTTGAATAACCCAACACAGATTCAGCGTGATAAAAAAGGCCAAGTTACAGACGTAAACGGTGAGGGTGGTGTTCTTCAATCACTTTTCCACATAGAGGTAGACCGCCTTACTAGTAAAGACGAGATGCAAGCGCTTAAAGAAGAGCTGTTAAGAATTCTATCTGATACTCGCTTAGTCGTTGATGACTGGAAGCAGATGGTTGATAAGCTTAAGTTTGTTACTGATGAACTTGAGAAAAATAAAGATCGTGTTTCTATTCAAACTGATCGTATGGATGAAACGATCGCATTTCTTCGTTGGCTAGAAGATCATAACTTTACCTTTATGGGTTATAAAGATTATGACTTAAAAGAGGTCAATGGTGATACCGAACTTGTTCCTGCTAAAGAAAAAGGACTAGGTCTGTTTGCTGATGACAAGCGCGTGCGTAGCGTCAAGCTCTCTGAATTATCAGATTCAGCGCGATTAGAAGCGAAAAAACCATACGCTCTGATCATCACCAAAGGTAACAAAGCATCTCGTATCCACCGTCCAGCTTATACTGATTACATCGGTATTAAAAAGTTTGATAAAAACGGTAAAGTAATAGGTGAGCATCGCTTTACTGGTTTATATACCTCCGCTGTTTACAACCAAGCGGTACAAAGTATTCCTCTGATCCGTGAAAAAGTTGACCGTATCCTTGAAGCAAGTGGATACCGTCACGGATCATACTCATACAAAGCATTGCACAATATCTTAGAAAACTACCCACGCGACGAGTTGCTTCAAGCTAATGAAGAAGAGCTGCTTGAGGTGGGAATGGGTGTTGTACAAATGCAAGATCGTGACTTGCTGCGTTTGTTTGTTCGTAAAGACCCATTTGGTCGCTTCTTCAGTTGCATGGTTTATGTCACTAAAGATCGTTACAACACAGAATTGCGTCGTCAAACTCAACGCATTCTTAAGCAGTACTTTGGTTGCGAGCAAGAGGTTGAATTTACAACGTACTTCTCAGAAAGCCCACTAGCGAGAACACATTACATTGTTCGTGTAGACAATAACAACATTGACGTAGACGTGAAAAAGATCGAGCAAAATCTAATGGAAGTTTCTACCTCTTGGGATGACAGACTAAAAGAATCCATCATTGCTAACTTTGGTGAAAGTAAAGGCCTTCCTCTTTCAAAAGAATATATGAGTGCGTTCCCTCGCTCATACAAAGAGGACATGATGCCAGGTTCTGCGGTTGCAGATATCGAGCGCTTAGAAGCGTTAAGTGATGATAATAAACTTGGCATGTTGTTCTACCGACCTCAAGAAGAGGGTGCAGATTCCAAAGCTGTCCGCTTAAAGTTATACCATCGCGATGAACCAATTCACCTTTCTGACGTAATGCCGATGTTGGAAAACCTTGGTTTGCGTGTGATTGGCGAATCGCCATATGAGATCGAGAAAAACAACGGGCAGACTTTCTGGATCCTTGACTTCTCTATGCTGCATAAGAGCGAGAAAACCGTTGACCTTCGTGAAGCTCGTGATCGTTTCCAACAAGCATTTGCTGCCATTTGGGCGGGTAATCTTGAAAGTGATGGTTTCAACCGATTGTTATTAGGTGCGTCGTTATCTGGCCGTGAGATTTCCATTCTTCGTGCTTACGCACGATACATGCGCCAAGTAGGCTTCCCATTCAGTCAGCAGTACATCGAAGACACGCTAAGCCACTACCCAGACTTAGCGACAGGTCTAGTCAAGCTGTTCACCAAGCGATTTGATCCGAAACACAAAGGCAGCGAGAAAGGCCAAAACGATCTAATTAAAAAGCTAACAGAGCAGTTGGATCGTGTAGAGAGCTTGGATGATGATCGTATTATTCGTCGTTATATTGAAATGATCATGGCGACGCTTCGTACCAACTACTACCAAGTAGACGAGAATAAGCAGCCTAAGCCTTGGTTATCTTTGAAAATGAAGCCAAGCGATATTCCTGAGATTCCGCAGCCTGTACCTGCATTCGAGATCTTTGTTTACGCACCAGATATTGAAGGTGTTCACCTTCGTGGTGGAAAAGTGGCTCGTGGTGGTTTGCGTTGGTCAGATCGTCAAGAAGACTTCCGTACGGAGATTCTTGGCTTAGTAAAAGCGCAACAGGTTAAGAACACTGTAATTGTACCAGTGGGTGCAAAAGGCGGCTTCGTTTGTAAACGCCAGCCATCTCTCACCACTCGTGATGAAATTTTTGCGGAAGGTCAGCGTTGTTACAAACGCTTTATCCGTGCACTGCTTGATGTGTCAGATAACATCATTGAAGGAGAAGTAGTACCACCACAAAACGTTGTTCGTCACGATGAAGATGACCCATACCTAGTAGTGGCTGCCGATAAAGGCACAGCAACCTTCTCAGATTTGGCAAACTCTGTTTCTGCAGAATACAACTTCTGGCTAGGTGACGCATTCGCTTCAGGTGGTTCAAACGGTTACGATCACAAAGCAATGGGTATCACCGCAAAAGGTGGTTGGGAATCTGTTAAGCGTCATTTCCGTGAAATGGGCATCAACTGTCAGACCACTGATTTTACTGCAATCGGTGTAGGTGATATGGCAGGTGACGTGTTCGGTAACGGTATGCTGTTATCGAAGCATATTCGATTGCAAGCTGCGTTTAACCACATGCACATCTTTATTGATCCAAATCCAGATTCAGCCAGCAGCTGGGAAGAGCGTAACCGCTTGTTTAATCTGCCAAGATCAAGCTGGGAAGATTACAACAAAGACTTGATCTCTCAAGGTGGTGGCATCTTCTCTCGTCGATCAAAATCGATCCAGTTGACGCCAGAAATTCAGAAAATGTTAGGTACGAAGAAAGCATCTTTAGCGCCTAACGATCTGATAAAGATGATCTTGAAAATGAAAGTCGATCTTCTTTGGAATGGTGGTATCGGCACTTACGTTAAATCATCGACAGAAACTCATACAGATGTTGGTGACCGTGCTAACGACATGCTGCGCATTGACGGCCGTGACTTAAGAGCCAAAGTGGTTGGCGAAGGTGGTAACCTGGGTATGACTCAGCTTGGTCGTATCGAATACGCACTAACTGGCGGTCGAGTGAACACGGACTTCGTTGATAACGTAGGTGGCGTTGACTGTTCGGATAATGAAGTCAACATCAAGATCTTCCTCAATGGACTGGTTTCAAATGGCGATCTTACGGTTAAGCAACGTAACCAAATTCTAGAGTCTATGGAAGACGAAGTGGGTGAAATTGTCTTGGATGATGCTTACCGTCAGTCGGAGTCGATCTCTGTTACTGAACAGCAAGGTGTTGGCATTGTTAAGGAGCAAATTCGATTCATCCACACTATGGAGAAAGCAGGGTACTTGGACCGTGCTCTCGAATACATTCCTGATGATGAAACGCTAATCGAGCGTGAAAAACAGGGACTAGGTCTGACTCGCCCTGAGCTATCAGTGTTAGTTGCCTACGGTAAAATGGTACTTAAACAGCAACTTGTTACGGATGAAATCGCAAATGATGAATTCCATGCAAAACAACTTGTTGAATATTTCCCAAGTGCGTTACGACGTAACTATAAAGATCAAATGGTTAATCACCCACTGCGAGCTGAAATTATCGCTACAGCATTGGCTAACCAGATGGTTAATGAAATGGGCTGTAACTTCGTTACTCGTTTGCAAGAAGAAACTGGTGCAAGTGTTGTCGATATTGCCAATGCTTACAGTGCGGCTAGAGAAATCTTTGATTTAGAAGAAATCCTCAAGCAAACTCGCAAACTTGATAACGTTGCGACAGCGCAAGCTCAATACGAAATTATGTTTTACGTGCGCCGAGCACTGCGTCGAATTGCACGCTGGTTGCTTCGTAACCGTAGCGGCAAATGCACGGTCGGTGAGTTGATTGCTATCTACAAGCAAGATGTCAATGTTATCACTGAAACCCTAGACACTATGTTAGTTGAGTCTGAAGTTGAAGAACACAATGAGTTGGCTCAAGGTTGGATAGAGAAAGGGGTTGAAGAGAAACTCGCTCACCAAGTTGCCCGTTTATCAAGCTTACAATCTGCACTGGATATTTCATCAGTAGCAAGTGAAACAGGTAAAACGGTTGAGCAAGCATCGAAACTCTACTTTAACTTGGGTGACCGTTTATCGTTGCATTGGTTCTTGAAGCAAATTAATAGCCAAGCCGTTGATAACAACTGGCAAGCACTTGCAAGAGCGGCATTCCGTGAAGATCTGGACTGGCAACAACGTCAACTTACCGCTCAGGTACTGACTTGTGGCTGCTCAACCGAAGAGCTTGACGTGATGGCTGCGTTAGAAGATTGGATTGAAACTAACGAGCAATCGTTGCACCGCTGGGAGAGTATCTTAAACGAGTTCAAAGTTGGCTCAGTACACGAATTTGCTAAGTTCTCTGTAGCACTTCGAGAGCTAGTACTTTTAAACCTCAACTGCTCATCGAAAGAGTAGTGGAATAATCAAGTCATAAGTAAAAGCCTCGTTATTTAACGGGGCTTTTTATTATCTATTATTCACATTTGGAACGAAAATAGTTACATTGTCACATTGAATTGAAATTAAAACAGAGTGAAATCGATTGCTTTTAAGCGGTTAGTTACGATTTTTATCGCAGAAACTTGATTGTAATTGTTTGTTTTATATTTAAAAATCTTATAAAGATATAGGTTTTTACTTATTACGTTCATTTTCATTGAATTACGATGAAAAACGGTAAATAATATTGTCCCGTTTATACGGGGCTTTTTTCTTTCGGAGGCACAATGCTTTACCGTCTAGCCAGAACTGGCTTTTTCCAACTCGATGCCGAGAAGGCACATGATCTTGCAATCAAGAACTTCCAACGCTTTAACGGCACACCACTTGATCTCTTTTACCGCCAACAGTTACCAACTCGTCCAGTTGAGTGTATGGGTCTAACATTCCGTAACCCTGTTGGTCTTGCGGCTGGTTTAGATAAAAACGGCGAATGTATTGAAGCATTTGATGCCATGGGCTTTGGCTTTGTCGAAGTCGGCACTGTAACGCCACGACCACAACCAGGTAATGATAAACCACGCTTATTCCGTTTAGTGGAAGCAGAAGGGATCATCAACCGCATGGGCTTTAATAACCTAGGCGTTGATAATTTGATCGAGAATGTTAAACGAGCAAAATTCAATTGTGTTCTCGGAATTAATATCGGTAAAAATAAAGATACGCCAATTGAGAAAGGGGCAGAGGACTACCTGATTTGTATGGAAAAAGTGTATGAGTATGCTGGCTATATTGCAGTAAACATCTCATCGCCAAACACTCCAGGTCTTCGTTCACTTCAATATGGTGAAGCGCTTGATGAACTGCTTTCCGAATTAAAAGCGAAACAAGCGGAGTTATCAGAGAAGTACAACAAGTATGTCCCGTTAGCATTAAAGATTGCGCCAGATTTAAGTGACGATGAAATCTGCCAAATCTGCGATTCTTTATTGAAAAACAATATAGATGGTGTGATCGCGACTAACACAACTTTGGATCGCACGATCGTAGAAGGGATGAGACACGCCAATGAGGCAGGTGGCTTGAGTGGTCGCCCTGTGCAATCACGCTCTACGGAGGTCGTACGTAAGCTTCATGAAGAGCTTGGAGACAAACTTCCAATTATCGGTGTTGGTGGTGTAGATTCCTATGTTGCAGCCAAAGAAAAGATCATGGCAGGCGCTAAACTTGTTCAAGTCTACACTGGCTTTATTTACCACGGCCCAGGTCTCGTACGTGATATTGTTAAGAATCTTTAACATATACATCAAAAACTACTGAAAAATCAGTACCTGTTACATAAAAAAGAGGACTTTGTTTCCTCTTTTTTTTTATCCGTTCGTTTGTAGAATTTAAAAATCACGAGTAGGTAATTAAGCGTCTTACCTCTTTACCACTGATTTAACTAGTCAAGAGAGAACGGAATAATGCTTAAACCCAGCGACAAATGGAATTGGTATTTTGACGAGCAAAAAGCTTGCTTAATGCTGGATCTGGGGGAGGAAATGATTTTCCAAACCAATCTATCCCGAAAATTGTTGGTTAACTGTGCCTTCTCAAACAGTGAATTTACCGTTGATGACGCCAGCGCATTTCAAACGTTTAATGAGCGCATTCGCTGTCTCGATATCAGTGAATATCGCCAAGCTGAATTAACACTGTATTGTGTTGCTGCAAAGCGTTTTCATAAACCTGTACAGCCTAAGAGCTGGTTCTTCGATGCACAGTCCTCTGATTATGAACCTCAAGAAGGGGACATGGTCTTTCTCACAAATCAATATTCTGATGGTATGTTCATCGTTCTAGAACCAGGCGAAACATCGAGCTTATGTGCTTATGTTAACCAAGAAGCCTTTGTTCTTGATGGCAATAAGGCGCTTCAATTTGGGCAGCCGATTAAAGTAATGCATGATCGCATGGCTTGTGCAAACCACCTCTTTGCAATGACCCCTATGGCAATGGTGGGTTAAAGCGGTTTAATTTTTCTTTATTTCGTTCCTTTGTTTGCCTTAATCGACCTTAGTGGGTCGATTTTTTTTTGTCCTTTCCTCTGACATTCCAATCCGAAAGACCATGAAACTGTTTGTTTTCTATGCATGCAAACATGAAGCCGGTCACTTTTATTTTACTTATTTCAATTTGATTACTCCTTTAATTAGGCAACCTAGCGCCTAAAACAACCCTATTTATTCCCCTATAAAGGGTATTTGTAAGTAATTTACATCAATCAATCCTCTCTGGTATATACCAAGATGAGCGTAAATAAGTATTCACTTCTTCTAAAGGAAAGAAAATACGTTCATGAATGAAAAACATTCAAACTAAAGATGTTGAAAGTTTTAGATCATTTGAGTGGTGATGATTTGAACTAACGGGTGGGAAAATACCTTTAAAAACGAGGCATTGATCGTAAAGTCAGGTATAATTGAAGCCATTTTTTATCAGCGAAAGAACACTATGAATCAATATCTCGCGGTAACTTCAAATGGCATGGAAAATTTGCTTGTTGAAGAACTGACTAAACTAGGCATTGAAAATGCGAAACCAGTACAGGCAGGCGTAAAATTTAAAGCGACAAACGAACAGGTTTATCGCTGTTGTTTGTGGAGCCGTTTAGCGTCTCGATTTGTACGTGTTTTATCTGAGTTTACGTGTAACAACGACATGGACTTGTATCTATCCACTTCCACTATTAACTGGGTTAACCAATTTCATAGCTCTAAACGCTTTGTTGTGGACTTTAACGGCACAAACCGTGAGATTAGAAATAGCCAATACGGGGCTATGAAGGTCAAAGATGGCATCGTAGATTGCTTTGAGAATAAAGGCTTGCCACGTCCTAATATCAGCAAAGAACGCCCAGATATTCGTATTCACGTTCGTTTGCATAAAGATAAAGCGTTGCTTGGGGTAGACATGGTAGGTAGTGGTCTTCATCAGCGTGGTTATCGACCAGAATCGGGTCGTGCGCCATTACGTGAAACGCTTGCTTCTGCGATTATCATGCGTTGTGGCTGGGATGGGCATCAACCATTACTCGATCCAATGTGTGGTTCTGGTACTTTGCTTATTGAAGCGGCAATGATGGCAGCCAACATGGCACCTGGCGTTAAGCGAAAACAATGGGGCTTCGAAGTTTTGGAAGACTTTGAACCGGAGATCTGGGCTGAGATTAAATCAGAGGCTAATGTTCAAGCTAGGCGGGGTGTCAAGAAAGTTGACGCTAAGTTTTTTGGATTCGATAACGACCCCAAAGTATTAAAAGTTGCTCAAGAAAACGCCCGCAGAGCAGGTGTTGAAGAGTTGATTGAGTTTGCGCAAGGTGATGCTGCAACTATTACTCGTCCCGCAGGATTTGAACACGGTGTTATCGTTTCAAACCCACCTTACGGTGAGCGTCTAGGAACGGAGCCGGGGCTGATTGCGCTCTATACCGCATTCGGTGGACAGCTAAAATCTGAGTTTGGCGGATGTAAAGCATCTATCTTCTCTAGCTCAGACGAGCTCTTGAGTTGCCTTCGTATGCGCGCTGATAAACAGTTTAAATTGAACAATGGTGCGTTACCGTGTCACCAAAAGAACTACAGCATTGCCGAGCGCAACGCTGATGAAGTTAAAGGTGCAGATACTAACATTCAAATCGCACCAGACTTCTCAAACCGTTTGAAGAAAAACATTGGCAAGATTGGCAAGTGGGCGCGTAAAGAGAAATTAGACTGCTATCGTATCTACGATGCAGACCTTCCAGAATACAACGTAGCGATCGACGTGTACGGCGATCAAATTGTGATTCAAGAGTACGCAGCACCTAAGAACATCCCTGAAGAAAAAGCCAAGCGTCGTCTAACGGACATTATCCGTGCGACGATTCAGGTGACCGGTGTTGAAGCGAACAAAGTTGTACTGAAAGTTCGTGAGAAGCAGAAAGGTCGAAGCCAGTACCAAAAATTAGGTCAGGTATCAGAGACGCTCGAAGTAAACGAGTACGGTGTGAAGCTGATCGTGAACCTTCATGACTACCTAGACACAGGCCTGTTCTTGGATCATAAGATCACTCGTCGTCGTCTTGGCGAAATGGCACAGGGTAAAGATTTCCTTAACTTGTTTGCTTACACTGGCAGTGCAACAGTGCACGCTGCAGTTGGTGGTGCGCGGTCCACTACAACTGTCGATATGTCAAACACCTACTTGAATTGGGCGAAAGACAATATGCAGCTTAATGGCTGTGTAGGGCGCCAACATAAATATGAACAAGCGGACTGTTTGCAATGGCTAGAAAACGCAAAAGGTGAATACGACTTGATCTTTATTGACCCACCTACGTTCTCTAACTCTAAGCGTATGGAAACATCATTCGATGTACAACGTGACCACATTAAGCTAATGAAGAACCTCAAACGTTTACTGAGAAGTGAAGGCACAATCGTATTTTCAAATAACAAACGTCACTTCAAAATGGATGAAGAATCACTCGCTGAATTGGGTTTGAAGGCTCAGAATATTTCTTCTCAAACGTTACCATTAGATTTTGCGCGTAATAAACAGATTCATAACTGTTGGCTAGTAACGCACGCGTAGTATAAACAAAAGGATTAATACGTGCTGATATTGTATAGCACGGAGGGATGCCATCTTTGTGAGATGGCATTTGCTCTAGTAGACCAAGTCGGTTTGGCCGAGCAAACAGATATCATCGATATTGCGTTCGATGATGTACTATTTTCTCGTTACGGCGTCACAATACCCGTCTTAAAATATCAAGATTCTGAGTTGAACTGGCCGTTTGACTTAGAACAACTCACACATTGGTTGGATAATAATGGCATTACTTACCATTCATAACGCACAACTTGCATTTGGTGACCACCCATTGCTAGATAAAGCGGAGTTCGCTCTTCAAGAAAACGAACGCGTTTGTTTAGTTGGTCGTAACGGAGCAGGTAAGTCCACGTTAATGAAAGTGCTTGCCGGCGACATTTTGTTGGATGATGGCAAGATTCAAATAACTCAAGACGTAGTAGTTTCTCGGCTTGAACAAGATCCACCGCGCAATCAAGAGGGTACGGTTTACGAATACGTATCTGGCGGTTTGGCTGAAATCGGCGAACAATTGAAGATCTATCACGATCTTCTCGATCTTGTTGCTCAAGACCCAAGTGAGAAGAACATTAACCGTTTGGCGAAAGTTCAAGAGCAGCTTGATCATTCTAATGCTTGGCGCTTTGATGACCGTGTTAACAACGTACTTGGCGCTTTAAAACTAAGCCCAGAAACCAAACTGACCGATCTATCCGGTGGCTGGCAACGTAAAGCTGCTTTAGCTCGTGCTCTGGTTTGTGATCCTGATGTATTGCTTCTTGATGAACCAACAAACCATCTCGATGTGACAACGATCGAATGGTTAGAGAACTTCTTAAAAGACTTCAAAGGCTCGATCATCTTTATTTCTCACGACCGTGCATTCATCAAGTCGATGGCGACACGCATCGTTGACTTAGATCGCGGTCAATTAGCTTCTTTCCCTGGTAATTACGAACAGTATTTGAATGACAAAGAAGAAATGCTTCGCGTCGAAGAAATGCAAAATGCTGAGTTCGATAAGAAACTAGCTCAGGAAGAAGTGTGGATTCGTCAAGGCATTAAAGCACGTCGTACTCGTAATGAAGGCCGTGTTCGAGCCCTTAAAAAACTTCGTGAAGAGCGTCGTGACCGCCGTGAAGTTCAAGGTAAAGTTAACCTAAATATCGATGATGCTTCTCGTTCAGGTAAGATTGTATTTGAAGCAGAAAATGTATCTTTTGCTTACGAAGGCAAGACAATTGTCGACGACTTTAGCTTTAACATCATGCGTGGTGACCGTATTGCACTTATCGGACCAAATGGCTGCGGTAAGAGTACGGTACTTAAATTGCTATTGGGGCAATTGGAAGCGCAGTCTGGTCGTTTACACTGCGGAACAAAATTAGAAGTCGCGTACTTTGATCAGTACCGAGAGATTTTGGATCCAGAAAAGACAGTGATCGATAACTTAGCGGATGGGAAACAAGAAGTAATGGTTGGGGGACGTCAGCGTCATGCGCTGAGTTATCTTCAAGACTTCTTATTTGCACCTAAGCGCGCCAGAACCCCGGTTAAGGCACTTTCTGGTGGTGAGAAAAACCGATTATTGCTAGCCCGTATCTTGTTGAAACCAAACAACTTACTTATTCTTGATGAACCAACTAACGATTTGGATATCGAAACGTTGGAACTTTTAGAAGAAATGCTTGCCAATTATCAGGGTACATTATTGTTAGTGAGTCACGACCGTGAGTTCGTAGACAACACAGTAACAACCAGCTGGATTTTTGAGGGTAACGGTATAATCGAAGAGTTCGTTGGTGGTTATCATGATGCTAAACAGCAGCGTGACCAAGTTCTTGCTTCGCGCAGTCAGGTTGAAAAACCAACGAAGAAAGAGAAAGTGGTTGAGGAAACTCCCAAAACTACGCAACCTAAGAACAATTCGAAGAAGTTATCGTATAAGCTGCAAAGAGAATTAGAGGCTCTACCAGCTAAACTTGAACAATTAGAGTCGGATATCGAGAGCCTTCAGGAGCAAGTGAACGATCCAGAGTTCTTTGCTAAACCTGTAGAGCAAACTCAGCCGGTATTGGAACAGCTTGCTGCATTAGAGCAGGAGTTGGAAATCGCATTCGAGAGATGGGAAGAACTCGAAGCAATGCAACAGGATAGTTAAGAATTCAATGAATTGTAGTAATAAATTCAAATTGACCGCCATTGCAATGATGGTTGGTACCACAATGAACGCACAGGCGGCATTGTATCAAGTTGTTGAGGTTTCACCTCAGGATCATGGTTCAAACGGTGACTACCAAACGGCTTACGGGGTTGCAATTCAACAGGGCAATGCAGGTACAGATCCTTCAACAGGTTCACCTTTCGCTCTAGGCTGCTTTGATGCAGCAGCAAACTGCACGCCAGAGCAGTTTAAACTTGCAATGGAAACTCGCACTACACCGATTTCAGCGACACAAGCCGTGGATGGGAACAGCTATCGTGAAGAAATCCCATTCGGATTAGACGCTGGCTTTTATTACATCCAAGAACTCAAAGACTTTGAGCGTTACTGTTACAACCAGCTTCGCTATTCCACCTGTGACTCATGGGCTTCAGTAAACTGGACGCCGTGGAATAAAGAACGTAGTAAAGACTTTACTTCTAATGCGTTAGCGTTCATAGAAGAAGATTCTGCTGCTTATAAAAATGAATATAACAATGTTATCAACCAGCTTACCGAGGGTGGTGCAGCTGTCGGTAATCAGAGTAAAGTTAGCACAGAAAATACTTCTACATTAGAAACACGAAATACCGTAGTTGCACCAGTAGAGCCAAATATTCTTACTGGCGATAATGACGCAAGTGTTGTGCAAAGCCATGCTTGGAGCACAGACGGCATTTTTACTGTTGGCAGTGTTTCTCGAACAGCAAGCAATACCAATGGATCTCACCACACATCAAAAGCAGCGATTTGGGATCAAAGCGGAACCGTCAGTGAATTGGCTTGGCCTAGTGGCACATCTAAAGATGGAGAAAGGTTAGCTCAAGGGAGCATGCGTGATCTTGTCACTGATGGAACAACGGTCTATGGCGTAGGTTACAACACTTACAGTGATGATAACTACCTGAATGCGACTGTTTTTGTCGGAACTCTAGAAGCCGAAGGTAGCGTTGAAAACGCAACTTGGAAAAATAAAGTTGTTGTAGGAGCTAGACAGCGCGAAGGTGATGATACGGTTCATACAAACTCACGCTTAACCGACGTTAACTCTAATTTTGTTGCTATTGGTGAAGCGAAACGTTCGGGCGGATACTTAATGCCAACGGGCTCTGCTCCGAATCGTCTCTTTATCGTAGATGATGTTCGTAAGGATTCTATTAGCGCTTTTTACCCAACTACTGGCATTTTCTTTAGCGGTGCGGGCGGTAAGATGGGCGGTATCAACTCTTACAATGAAATCGTCGGGCAACTTGATGCGGAAACGACTCGTGAAGACGATGGCAAGCCACGTCGTAAGCGCGGTTTTATCTATCCATATAGCGTAGGTGGCGAGACTAGTGAACGTGCTGCAACATTATTCAATGGAAAAGCTTGGTTCCTAGACAGTTTGACTAATGGCGGTGATTACTCTGAACAAAACAATCAGTTCCGTATTATCGACGCAACTGATATCAATGATGCAGGTGTGATCTCTGGTACTGCTATGAAATGTGCAGGTGGTTATAGCACAACAGCAAACAATGCGACATGTAGCTCTGAAGAGCAAATTGTAGCAGTCAAACTAGTACCTATTGCTGACGCAACTAAGGACGACATCGTATCTCGAAGCATTGACTCAACGACGACAGAGCGTCAAGGTGCAGGCCTTGGTTGGTTAGCTTTGACCATGCTTGGATTGTTTGGGTTCCGTAGAAAATAGTTAAAAATCGTCAGTAATTTTTAAATCAAGCAGAGGCTCACACATTTGAGTCTCTGCTTTTTTTATGCCTTGAGAAATTGCCTACTTTGATCGATTCTTATAAGTGGAGTCATAAAAACTCCATCAAAGTTTCACAATAACAGCTGTACGTTAGTAAATGGACCTGTATGAGGAATTAACTATGAAGAGACAAAAGCGTGATCGCCTAGAACGAGCTCAATCTCAAGGCTACAAAGCTGGGTTGAATGGAAGGTCTCAAGAGGCTTGCCCATATCAACAAGTTGATGCTCGGTCGTATTGGTTAGGTGGTTGGCGTGATGCCAGAGATGAAAGACAATCTGGTCTCTACAAATAAACTCTCCACATACAAAAAGAAGGATTCGAAAGGGCTCTACGGAGCCTTTTCTACATTATAGGGACATAGGGAAGTAGGTTAACACTCGACAACAAAAAGGCTCCTAAATAGGAGCCTTAATAAATCGATTAAAATCGTGATTAGAAGCTTGAAGTGTCTTGGAACAAGCCAACTTTCAAATCTTTTGCTACGTAGATTTCTTTGCCGTCCACACATACACGACCGTCGGCCAAACCCATCACAAGTTTACGGTTTACAACGCGTTTCATGTGGATTTCGTACGTCACTTTTTTCGCTGTTGGCAGGATCTGACCTGTAAACTTCACTTCGCCAACACCCAGAGCACGACCTTTTCCTTTGCCACCAACCCAGCCAAGGAAGAAACCAACAAGTTGCCACATCGCATCAAGGCCAAGACAACCCGGCATTACTGGGTCGCCAGGGAAGTGGCAGTCAAAGAACCACAAATCTGGAGTAATATCCAATTCCGCCAAGATCAAACCTTTACCAAAATCGCCTTCAGTCTCAGACATTTTAGTAACACGATCCATCATTAGCATGTTTGGCGCAGGAAGCTGAGGGTAACCAGGCCCAAACAGTTCGCCTTGGCTAGAAGCAAGTAGATCGTCACGGTTATAAGAATCACGTTTGTTTTGCATTATCAATTACTCCAATTTTTGATAGCTGCATCTTAGTGAACACGTGTACGCTAAACAACTCCGATCAGTACTAGACAAACCAGTTTTTGATGCGCTGCACAAATCCTTCTGGATGCTCATGTCTTTCAAAGTTTTCAATACGTTCCGCTATTTTGCCAATAATGCTATCGTCTTCACCTCTAAAAGGTTTATTCATTACAATCGGAATAGCTTCATCTACGGTAGAAACGGACCAAATATGGAACTCACCATTTTTAATGCTTTCTATTACATCTTTATGTAATGCAAGGTGTTTAAGGTTTGATTTTGGCATCACAACACCTTGATTTCCTGTAAAACCTTGATGTTTACAAACCTGATAAAAACCTTCAATTTTTTCGTTCAAGCCACCGACGGCTTGCACTCGACCAAACTGATCAACAGCCCCTGTAACCGCAACTTGTTGATTAATTGGAGATTCAGATAAAGCACTCACCAAGCAACAAAGTTCTGCAAGAGATGCGCTGTCACCATCAACTTCACTATAAGACTGTTCAAATACGATGGAGGCAGAGTAAGGCAGTGGTTCATCCAGTTTCAGAGCAGAGCTCAAGAAAGCTTGCATAATCATCATGCCTTTTGCATGTAGATTGCCTCCAAGTTCAGCTTTGCGCTCAACATCGGAAACATCGCCATCACCAAAATGAATTACACAAGATATTCGTGCAGGCTCACCATAGCTGACAGGGTGCCCAGCCATATCAATAACGGTTAGGCCATTGATTTGACCAACTTGTTCCCCAGTTGTCTCAATGATGACTTGTCCATCTAAAATATCGTACACGGCACGCTGAGGAAGGTAAGATTCTCGGTAATACTTGTCGTCAATCGCTTTATCTAACGACTTGTAATCTAATGCGTGACCATCACTGAACTGGCTGGCAAGCGTTAGAAGTTGAGAGTGCCACATTACTCCTAAAGGCAGATAATGTTGATCTTCAGTAAATCTCATACCGGCTAGCAACAATCTTCTAAAACCACATTCAGTTAAGTGAGGCAGTTGATATTGAGAACAAATCCAGTTCACTAAACCAAAATAATCTGTCAAATTCTGCTCTGACAGATGAATATCTTCTTCAACTTCCGTATACATGGCAAAGCCAGAACAGAAGTCGTCATCGATGTATTCTAGCTCTGCTAACTGACTTCTTTCTCCTGTTACAATCAGTTTTACATCATAAGCTTTAGCTTGCGGTACTGAAGTAGGTAAACGAGTAGGGCTTAGGTTCAGTGGCTCGATAAGGTTTTGTTGAATTGCAGACTTTATATTTGGCCAAAGTCCTGGGTTAGCCAAAATTAGATTAGCCGGTACAATTAAGTAACCGTTATCTGCCTGTGAAATTAAGCCAGGTTGGAAGGCAATATCACCACTTAAATCGACACTGTAACGGTCAAATAAGCGTTTGGCATCAAGTGATTCCGACAAAACTATCGCAGCGTTAGACTGGCTCTGAAGAGCTTTACTGATGAACTCTCTATAGACAGAATTATCTACGCAGTTAATGAGTAGTACTCGCGTCAATCCGGAAATTTTTGAAAAACGAGATATCGTTGCCGACATTCTCGGTTGGAGATCAGTAAAAGACTTCTTTGGTAACGAAGGTGCAGACTTTAAAAGTGCTTCGTACTGCTCAAGTGAAGGTGTTACGTCTTGCCAATTAAGTTGGTTCATTAAAATTCATCGTAATTCAATCTTGCCGACATTATAACGAAACGGACTATAACACCCTAGCACCAATTTGGTTTGCTCTCGGCATTCAACTCTCAATGAACAATACTTAGACAAATGAGTGATCAACATCGATACTTCTAAGAGTTTTATTTGCCCAAGTAAACCATCTGGGTTACGCTGTCACTAGGTTATGTTTATGGGTCGGAACAAATGAAATATCAGCAGCTTGAGAATCTAGAATGTGGGTGGAAATGGAAGTATCTCATCAAAAAATGGAAAGATGGTGAAGCGATTACCCGACATATTGATACAAGCGAAGCAGATGCAGCGGTCGCAGAACTAAAACGCCTTGAACACGAGCCTACACTTGTCTTGGCTTGGATAGAAAACCACATGTCAGAAGAGTTAGATAATAAACTCAAGCAGGCTATCCGAGCGAAACGGAAACGTCACTTCAATGCAGAGCAAGTCCATACAAAGAAGAAATCCATTGATTTAGATTACCGAGTTTGGGAAAAGCTTTCTAGTAGAGCGAATGAACTTGGTTGTACGTTATCTGACGCAATTGAATATTTGCTTTCCGAAGCGTCGAGAAGTGAAAAAGCGAGTCAAAAAGTTACCTCAATTAAAGAGGATTTGAGTAAATTGCTATCTAGCTAGGATAGGGAGTGCCAAATGTTATATGTAATCTTAATTGCAGCCATCGTGATCTTTTGGTTGATCGCAGTCGATAGGCCGGTGTTAAAAGTAAAGTTCGATAATGGCCATATTAGTAACGTAAAAGGGCATCTACCTCCTTCTTTCAAACACAACTTACAGGATATTAGTGAGCATAACCCGTTTACTGGTGAAATGAAGGTGTATAGCCAACGAACAGGAATGCGCTTAAGCTTTTCCAAGGGCACTCCCAAAAAAGTTCAACAGAGGATTCGTAACGTTTTTCCGCACCAGGGCTTCAAAGCAAACAAAGGCAAGAAGCGCGCTTAATTACATATCAGTTACTTCATCATGTTAAATGGGACGCAATGTGGCGTCCCATTTTCGTATCTACAGAAAAATTACTTATCATCGAACAATCAACAACATAAACGGACCAAAACGATGAGATACGTTGTAACTTTAATGATATTGATCTTTGCAAGTAATTCAGTTTTTGCTGACGATTCAGAAACGAACCTGTTGGCTAAAAAGATTAAGACTAAGCTTCAAAAGAAAGTAGACAATAAGTTTGATAGCTATCAAGGTTATTGTGACGTCATGATAGAAATGGAGCACAAAAGTAAAAACGCAGTAATAAAAAGAGTAACCAGTAGTGGTGACCAAAAAGTGTGTAGGTACGTTAAGTCCAACTTGAAGAAAGGAAAACGCTATCGTTACAAATTCCCCGAAAAGTACATTCGCCTCCATATAACCACAGGCTTATAAATGTTTCAGAACGCCTTGATTAAGAGCGAGTGAACTGAGCTCGTGATTTTTGGCAGATTCCGTTGCGGAGCGATTAGAGCGTTGAGCTGATTTTTGCTGTTGTACGAGGCGAGTATGAAAGGCTTTTTTGTTTGGTAGTGCTTAAGTTAGTAATCGTGATGCCATTGAATGGCAAATTCAGTGAGTTGGCCATCATCACCATACATAGATTGATTCAGGTACTTACGGAAGAACACGCCAGTAAGTCGAGGACTAAGCGCGCATCAATTTTCAATAAGAGATTTGATTTGCTTCGTAAGCATAACCACAAACCAAACTAGCGATTGCAAGTCCACAGGAACCTCGGTTAAAGCCTCAAAAGCAAACAATGTTGTTAATCTTAGGAGGACATTTTAAAGTAGCTAAAACCGGACATTATTGCTTTGAGACCCCACCCCTTGGTGCGCATTATATGTGTTATGTTAAATTGCTTATTGCTGTACGCTAAATGTTGTCTGAGTATGCTCCTATTCCCCTGCAGATTTTAAATTTAAGGGCCTTACTGTGAGCATTAAACATAATCGTTATTTACCATAAAATACTTAATATAGATCTTAATAATCTATCGATTGTTAAGATCTATATTAACGCCTTTTTACTTATTGAAATGACTGTATAGCTTCAAAGATATCTTGTCTTCTAACTGGCTTGGAAATGAATCCGTCCATACCGGCATCCAGGCATTTATCTCTATCGCTTTCTAGCGCATGTGCAGTTAACGCTATAATTGGGGTCCTGAGACCTTTATCTCGAATAAGTCTTGTTGCGGTAATTCCATCCATCACTGGCATCGAGACATCCATGAGAATCAAATCGATTAAATCCTCATTCTCTTCTAAAAATGTTAATGCCTCTGCTCCATGGCTTGCGATATGAACATTATGGCCAAGCTTATTTAAGATAAGCTTTATTACGAACTGATTCGATTCGGTATCTTCTACGACGAGAAGTTCCATTGCTTTTGTCGGTTGATTGGTTTCGATTCTAACTGGACGATTTTGATTACAACGAGTCAAAACTGGAATCGAAATCGTAAAGGTTGAACCAACATGCTCATCACTTTTAACGGCAATCTTTCCACGCATCATTTCGACTAAATGCTTGGTTATTGCGAGCCCCAGTCCTGTACCACCGAAGCGTCTCGTGATGGAACGGTCTCCTTGATGAAATGCCGTAAACAAGTGCTCTTGCTTTGCTTTAGATATACCAATTCCAGTGTCAGATATTGAGATCACAAGTTCAGCATCTTGCTCAGATACAGAAACTTTTACTTCACCTTCGTCTGTAAACTTTATTGCATTCCCTATTAGATTAAACAGAATTTGAGATAACCGCGTGGAGTCAATCCAAAATTGTTTGTCATTAGTGACAGTACAGTTGAGCTTGAATTTAAGATTTTTCTTCTTAGCTATTTGTTTTTGCTGAGAAATAACAAAAGTGACAGTGTCTCTTAAGTTAATCCATTGTTCATTGAGCTGAAAGCGACCTGACTCGATTTTAGAAAGATCAAGAATGTCACTGATTATCGCGAGAAGTAACTCTGCAGAGCACTCCATTTGGCTCAAAGCATCAATTTGTTCTTCTGACAAGGTTGATTGCTTCAGTATATCTAGCATTCCAAGAACGGAATTTAAAGGGGTTCTTATTTCATGACTCATCATCGCTAAGAACTCCGACTTAGACCGGTTCGCAAGCTCTGCTTCTTCTCTTGCTTTAGCGAGCTGAGTTGTTCTTACTTCAACGATACGTTGTAACTTCTCTTTGGTCTCGATATCAATGACCGCCCTTTCAATTAAGGGACGAAACCGCCTCAAGGTTTCCTTATTCTCTATGCTAAAGTGCCCTTTCTGAGCTCCAATAAGTAGGATTACGGTTTGCGTTACTTCTGAACGTATACCAGTTAAAACGACCGAGTTTACATGGCTTTTTATAAAGCTGTTTAAGTTAACAAACTCAGCGAGTTTATCTGGCTCGAACAGTAGAATGCATTCACCATTGAGAGCTCTTTGATAGGTGTTACCGTGTAACCAGGATACATTATCAAATACGCTATTAGTTGATATCAATGTCTTGAAGGGATATCGTTCACCATCACGAGTCAGTACAATAAAATCATCGAAGCTGATGTACTTTTTGAGGACATTGTTTAATCCCGTAAATATCTCATGCCGATTCTTTGCCTCACTCATCGCAGATATCGCGGAAAGAATGGCCTTGTTTTCATCAGCGAGTAGTCGTTCTCTTTGTCTAGCCTGCTTTAGCTCAACTAACGCTTCTTGAAGCGCTTCCTGTTGATATATGTCTAAGTATTTATCTTTCATAAGGTTTATGGAATATAGCCGATGAAATCATCAGGTTTCCATGTCCATTCTCACCACCAATAAATCTACCTTGCTCGCCGAAAGTAAAAGGGCAAATAAAAGGCAAATGTTCTAGTTCTTGGTTAATTTGTTCACAAACGCTATTCATGTCTTGCATTAAGTGCAACATGGGACCTGCGCAAAAGATATTTATCACTCCAATTTTTCGAGACTCTTCTAATTTTTGGTTAAAAGCGGCATTGACGACTTTTGCAGCGCGCGCAACGAGATGCTCACGACTTCCTTTCATTAATGTGAGCTCGTCACCCTCTTCTATTCGTGTAAACAACTCGATTCCACCATCTGGCGTCTCACGGATCGGATGGGATAACTTGTAATATGGGCGATCATAGAGATGACCTGCGATCCGCCCTAATGGATAAGCACTCGAGTTTGTAAACAGCATATTATCTTTACCTACTTGGTTATCCTGGTGATTTGTCCACCTTCTATAAACATTGAGCGCAGGTTCATTATCAATTTCAAGTAAGCATCTATCGTTGGTCTTGGTTGCAACACCTTTGATATTAGTTGGTGTATGCCCAGCGCTGAAAGCGATATCAACAGGTTGAGAGGAGTAAAAGAGAGTTAAGCTTAAACCTGAAGTTTGAGAGCCTTGGGCGGTTATCACAGACCATTTCCCAGCGATGTTATTATCAGCGGCCGAACCACCAATAATTGGAATTAGAGTTCCAAATCTTTCATCTATAGACGCAATGATTGATTCCTCTTGCCCTGGTGTAGCATGAAGTAGAATTAAGTTTGGTACCTCTCCTACACGGTTTGCGTTCTCAAGGGCCATATCCAAAGCCTTGGTGACGCTGTCACCTGAGTTGTGATTAGAAATACCAGTACCATAAGCATGAGGACCTGTATCATAAACAGCAAGTGCCGCAATTACTGGTCCTGTATGAAAGCCCTGATCTGTCATTACGGCTTGACATGAACTGGCGCCATGAAAAGGCACACCAGGAAAATGCGCAAGAAACGCTTCTCGAATCAACTCGAAATTGTATTCTTCCGTGTAGTAACACATCACGTAAGACAAGTTCTGTTGTGTCAATTCGGACCTGAGCGTTTTTATCGCTGAGTCTTCATCTTTAATATGAGTAAAAACTGATTGGCAATGCATACGATTTTATAATTGGATATCACTCTGCTGTTATACCATTCCAACCAATTTTCTCTAGGTAAGAAGGTGTTAATTTCATTAATAAGTTACGATTATCTCGTGATAGATCGTATTTATAATTGAACTACAACAATGTTTTCACCTTTTTTAAAGGTGATTTTTTTCGATTCAGGCATGATGTCCCATTCTACTGACTTATGCTTTTCGTTGAGATTGATAAAATTACCAGATTGATTTAGATCAATTTTTAGAGTGCTACTTTCTGTCGTTTCGAGCGAAATTCCCATTGAGTCACGATTAATCGTGATTATTTCTCCTTCAATTGTTACATCGCATCGTTCTTTTTGTGAACAGTCAACGCTATTAACACTCTCGTGTGTAAAGGTACGCCAGAAAAATGCGCCTATTAAAACACCGAGCATGATTAAGATTTGTGCAAGTCGCGCCTTTGTTAACTTTTGTGCAGGCATAATTACTAATATCCTTGTTACAAACTTCAAACTTTTTAAATAAAAAATGATTTCCAGAGGTCCAGTAAGGTTACTACCCTGTCATTGAATTGTTAATTCAAGTATAGTGTCACGCTGAAAATGCCACTTTTTATTAAAGTCAGCAATGGAAATAAGGTGATGATAACACTTGAATTCTAGAGTTTACTTGGGTGGTGTTACGACGCAAGTCGTGTTGGAAGTAAAAGTGTAGTTAATTAGAAATTGGAAGCATGCAAATGAGCCAAGTAAAGCAGCTTGAACAAAACTACAACTATACAGTCGTTCGCCAATTTACCCTTGTGACCATTTTATGGGGCATAGTTGGTATGGCTGTTGGTGTTTTGATTGCCGCTCAATTAGTTTGGCCACAGCTAAACTTTGATACGCCGTGGTTGACGTACAGTCGCTTACGTCCACTGCATACTAATGCGGTAATTTTTGCGTTTGGTACCAGTGCTCTGTTCGCAACGTCTTATTATGTTGTACAGCGCACATGTCAAACACGTCTTTTTGGTGGCCCACTCGTTGCCTTCACCTTTTGGGGTTGGCAAGCAATCATCCTGGCAGCAGCCATTACTTTGCCTCTCGGTTTAACATCGGGTAAAGAGTATGCTGAGCTAGAATGGCCTATTGATATCGCAATTGCGCTAGTATGGGTATCATATGCGGTGGTGTTCTTCGGCACACTAGTGAAGCGAAACACGTCACATATTTATGTGGCAAACTGGTTCTTCGGTGCCTTTATTATCACAGTAGCAGTACTTCACATCGTGAACAGCATGGCTATTCCTGTGTCACTTGGTAAATCTTACTCGATTTACTCGGGCGCAGTGGATGCGATGGTTCAGTGGTGGTATGGACACAATGCGGTAGGTTTCCTACTGACCGCTGGTTTCCTAGGTATGATGTACTACTTCGTTCCTAAACAAGCTGAACGTCCTGTTTATTCTTACCGTCTATCTATCGTTCACTTCTGGGCACTTATTTCTCTATATATTTGGGCAGGCCCTCACCACCTTCATTATACAGCGCTACCAGACTGGACTCAGTCTCTAGGTATGGTTATGTCGCTGGTTCTATTTGCTCCTTCTTGGGGTGGTATGATCAACGGTATTATGACGTTATCTGGTGCATGGCATAAGCTTCGTTATGACCCTATCCTACGTTTCCTAATCGTTTCACTGTCGTTCTACGGTATGTCTACCTTTGAAGGCCCGATGATGTCGATTAAGACGGTTAACGCACTTTCTCACTACACAGACTGGACCATTGGTCACGTTCACTCTGGTGCGTTAGGTTGGGTTGCGATGGTTTCTATCGGCTCTGTATATCACTTGGTACCTCGCCTATTTGGCCAAGAGCGTATGTACTCTGTTGGTCTAGTTAATGTGCATTTCTGGCTAGCAACAATCGGTACCGTTCTTTACATCGTTGCGATGTGGATCTCTGGTGTAATGCAAGGTCTTATGTGGCGCGCGGTTAACTCTGACGGTACGCTAACTTACAGTTTTGTTGAATCTGTAGAAGCGTCTTATCCGTTCTACTTTGTACGTTTCCTAGGCGGATTTATCTTCCTATCTGGTATGTTCCTAATGGCATACAACACGTACAAAACGGTAAGTGCACCTAAAGAAAGCCTAAAAGCTATCCCACATCCGGCATAAGGAGATTTAAGAATGAGTAATAATTCTAATAATCGCCATGAAATCTTAGAACGTAATGTCGGTTTGTTGGCTATTTTTATCGTGTTTGCTATCAGTTGGGGCGCTCTTGTAGAGATCACTCCTCTGATTTTCCAAAAGCAAACGACTGAACCTGTAGAAAATCTGCGCGCTTACACTCCTTTGGAGATGGAAGGCCGTGATATCTACATCCGTGAAGGTTGTAACGTCTGTCACAGCCAGATGGTTCGTCCTTTCCGCTCAGAGACTGAACGTTACGGTCACTACTCTGTTGCTGGTGAGAGTGTTTGGGAACACCCATTCCTTTGGGGCTCTAAGCGTACAGGCCCGGATTTAGCTCGTGTTGGTGGTCGTTATTCTGACGAATGGCACCGTGTTCACCTGTTAGATCCTCGTGAGCTTGTACCTGAGTCAAACATGCCAGGTTTCCCGTGGCTAGCTGAAAACGTTTTAGACGGTAAGCTAACTCAGAAGAAACTTGAGCTATTTCGTGATCAGTTCGGCGTTCCATACACTGATGAAGAGATCGCGAATTCGGCTAAAGAAGTAGAAGGTAAAACAGAGATGGATGCAATCATCGCTTACCTTCAGTCTCTTGGTCATGCAATGAAGTAAGGGGATCATATGGATTTCGGTACAATTCATAGTATTTATACCGTTGTACTCTTCGCTAGTTTTATTGGCATCGTATGGTGGGCATTTAGTAAAAAGCGTAAAGCACGCTTTGAAGAAGATGCCAACTTGGTGTTTGCTGACGAAGAACAAAAGACCCCTAATAACCAAGGAGTGAAGAAGTAATGACTACATTCTGGAGTCTCTGGATTATCGTGATTACTGTCGGTACGCTAGTAGGCTGTGCGATTCTCCTGACTTGGTGCGCTAAAGATAAAATGGGCGTCGAGGAAGGGGAAGACATGGGCCACGAGTACGATGGTATTCGCGAGCTAAACAACCCTCTACCAAAGTGGTGGACTTACCTGTTTGTAAGCACATTTGTGTTCGCAGCAGTTTACCTTGCCCTATTCCCAGGTCTAGGTAGCTTCAAGGGCTTTTTAAACTGGCAGAGTTCGGCTCAAACCGTTCGCTCACTAGAAGAGTCAAAAGAAGCCATCGCTGCAGCACAAGAGAACAAGCAACTAAACCAATATGCAAAAGAACTGGATGATGCCGACGCTTACTTCGGCGAAGCATTCCGTAAACTTGCGCACAATGACAGTGGTCTACGCCCAATTCCTGAAATTGCGCAAGATCCTGAAGCATTAAAAGTTGGTCAGCGTTTGTTTTTGCAAAACTGTTCTCAATGCCATGGCTCTGATGCACGTGGTCAGAAAGGCTTCCCTAACCTGACTGATGATGCATGGCTATATGGTGGCGAGCCAGCAGCGATCGTTACAACCATCATGCACGGCCGTATTGGTCAAATGCCAGCATGGAAAGATGCCCTTGGTGAGCAAGGTGTTCAAGAAGTTGTAAGTTACACACTTAGTCTATCTGGTCGTAAAGTAAATGCTCGTGAAGCCGCGGCAGGTAAAGCACGCTTCGTAGTGTGTGCTGCTTGTCATGGTACCGATGGTAAGGGTAACCCTGCAGTCGGTGCGCCTGACCTTACAGACCAAGACTGGTTATTTGGTGACTCTCGTGCAGCTGTAACAGAAACCGTAATGAACGGACGCTCAGGCGTAATGCCTGCGTGGAAAGACATTTTGGGTGAAGATAAAGTTCAGCTCGTTGCCTCATATGTCTGGAGTTTAAGTAACTCAGAGAGTAAGTAACTGAGATATTACGTAACATAGCAATAACAGCCCCTTTCATAGGGGCTGTCTTTCCTTTAAATTTAACGCCTTACATTTTTTCATTTAGCTGTTGAGAACTTTTTTATGGTAAAGCCTTGGTATAAACAATTTTGGCCGTGGTTCCTAATCATCCTTCCTCTTACTGTCGTAGTTTGGACTGTGATTACTGTGGTCGTTTTCTCGAACAACTCTGTTTCTTTAGTCGCTGAGGATTACTATAAAAAAGGCAAAGGCATTAATATCGATATTAGTAAAATGAATGTCGCTCGTGACCTAGGTCTTAACGCTGAGATTTCCTCTGAAAATAACAATGTTGTGATTGTTTTCGCTAAAGGGAAGCTACCTCATTACCCTGCTCTAACGGCCACTTTCACTCATCGTACTCTTCCTGATCGTGACTTCACAAAGCTTGTAACAGCGGATGCATCTGGTAATTACCGACTAAAAGCTGAGGAATCTATTCAAGGGCCATGGTTTGTTGAACTACAACCACACGACAAGCAATGGATGATCCAAGGTAAAGTTGAGTTTCCTGCCTCTTCAACACCGTTAATGAAGTAAGCATATGTGTAAATCCTGTTATCACTGCGGTGAAGATGTACCAGCCAACACGGATTTCAAAGTAGAAATATTGGGTGAAATTCGCGACATGTGTTGTCCGGGCTGCGAAACTGTGGCGCAGACTATTGTCGATAGTGGTCTTGTCTCATATTACCAATACCGCACTGCGCCTGCAGAAAAGGCAGATCTAGTACCAGAGCAACTCCAAGCTTTAATTCATTATGACAATGCGGATGTACAATCTGAATTCGTACGAAATCGCGAAAATGTTTCTGAAGTAACCCTTTCTTTGGAAGGCGTTTCATGTGCCGCTTGTGCGTGGTTAATCGAAAAGCAAGTTTCTAATACGGCCGGGTTGGTATCTATCCGTGTTAATACAACCACCAATCGAGCGTTACTAGCCTGGGATAAAACTCAGGTACGGTTAAGCGAGCTCCTTTCCGTTATACATAAACTTGGTTACAAAGCTGCACCTTTTGAAGCAGATAAGCAAGAAGCCTCTTACCATCGAATGATGAAGCAATATCTATATCGGCTAGGTATTGCAGGTTTAGCAACCATGCAGGTCATGATGCTCGCCGTTGCACTGTATCTCGAAGTCTTTGGTGATTTAGAGCCGGAGTTTAAAAGTTACTTTCGTTGGGTAAGTTTGATTTTTGCTACTCCTGTTTTGCTTTATTCCGCTCTTCCATTTTACTTAAACGCATGGCGCAGTATCAAAGGCCGAACCCTTGGTATGGATGTCCCGGTTTCTATCGCGTTGATCTTTGCCTATGTTGCAAGTTTAGTTGCAACAGTAACTGAACAAGGCGAAGTCTTCTTTGAATCTATCTCGATGTTTACCTTCTTTTTGTTAGTAGGTCGATTCTTAGAGATGCGCGCTCGTCGCAAAGCTGCTGCAGCGAGTGGTAACCTTCTTAAGTTGATTCCTGCAATTGCTACAACGCTGGACGGTGATCAGATACCCGTGAAGACGCTAAAAGTTGGCGATCGTATTCGCGTTCTACCTGGTGAACATATCCCCGCTGACGGTAAAGTTATTTCAGGCCGTATTCATATTGATGAATCCATGCTAACGGGCGAGTCAGTGCACGTTGTGAAACGAGAAGGCGATATTGTTTATGCAGGAACGCTAAACGGAGACGAATCATTTGAACTTGAGGTAGTAAGCTCAAAGGCCGATTCAATGATTTCTAACATCGTGCGTTTACAAGATGAAGCTCAACACTCCAAACCTAAAATTGCGGAAATTGCAGACATTGTCGCCCGTTACTTTGTTGGTGTGATTCTTATCATCTCTGCTGGTACTTGGTTTTACTGGCATCAAACAAAACCAGATGATGCGTTTTGGATCATGCTGTCTGTGTTAGTCGCTACATGCCCATGTGCGCTATCTCTGGCCACTCCGACCGCTCTCACTTGTGCTACCTCTAGAATGGGTAATTTTGGCATTTTGCTTCGTAAAGGCCATGTGTTTGAGACACTATGTAAGATCAACCACTTAGTTGTAGATAAAACAGGCACTCTAACGAAAGGTGATATTGAGATCTGTGAAACAAAGGTACTTAGTGATCTCCCACAGAAAGATTGTCTATCACTAGCTGCAGCTTTAGAGGCTCATGCAAACCACCCTATCGCTCGTTCTTTTGCAACTTTCACCAATGATGACTTTATCGTGTCTGATGTGCAAAACGTGATTGGGTCAGGGATTGAAGGGATATGGAATGGCAAAATCGTTAAGATAGGCAGTGCGGCTTTTGTTCAAGGCAAAGAAAGTGGTGAAAGCCAGGCGGTCTATCTGTCGGTTGATGGCAAGCATGTCGCTAGCTTTTACTACCGCGACCCTATCCGAAAAGAAAGCAAAGCCTTTATTCAACGTTTTGCTGACGCTGGAATTAAGACAACCCTGCTAACTGGTGATTCTCTCTCAAACGCCCAACCGGTGGCGAATGAAATTGGTATCGATCACATCGTCGCGTCAGCAAAGCCAGAAGATAAGCTTGCATACCTTAAGAGCTTGGACGAAAACAGTATCACTATGATGGTTGGTGATGGAATCAATGACGCGCCGACTCTCGCCGGAGCTCACCTTTCTGTCGCAATGGGCGGTGGTACAGATGTCGCTAAAGCTTCTGCAGATATGACGTTACTTGGGGATAATCTCGAAAAGCTACTAGAGGCACGTTTGCTTGCACTGCGTACAAGAAAGATTATTCGAGAAAACTTGGCTTGGTCTTTGGGTTACAACCTGTTAATTTTGCCTTTGGCGGTCGCAGGTTTAGTGGCTCCCTACATTGCAGTAGTTGGCATGTCTGCAAGCTCAATTATCGTTGTATCTAACTCTTTGCGCCTGCTCAAAGAGAAATAAGTAGAGAAAGCAAACATGGAAAGTCTTTATATATTGATTCCCATCGCTATCGTTCTCGTTTGTGTTGCTGTCGCCGTTTTTCTTTGGGCGGTAAGAAGCGATCAGTTTGAAGATCTTGAACGGCAAGGGCACAACATTCTTCTCGACGAAGAAGACCAATCTAATAGTGATAAAAAGTAGCGACCTTTATGACTCCTGATTTTATCGGTGCGTTGATGATCGGCTTAGTAGGAGCCGGTCATTGTATGGGTATGTGTGGTGGTATCGCGTCTCTACTTACCATGGGCTCTTCTGCTAAAAATAAAACCACCCCTCTTATCCCCCTCTTCTACAACCTCGGACGATTGTTCAGTTATACCTTAATAGGTGCATTAGTGGGTGGTGCTATATCAGGTTTATCTGAGCTTAGTGGGTTAACGCACTCTCTTGCTTGGTTAAGGCTGATTGCTGCGTTATTCATGATCCTGGTCGCGCTGTATATTGCTAAATGGTGGCAAGGCTTACTTTTAATAGAAAAGCTAGGGCAGTATCTCTGGCGCTTTATCTCGCCGGCAGGGAAGAGTTTGTTACCATTAAAGCATCCTCTTCACGCGTTGCCATTTGGCTTTATTTGGGGTTGGTTACCATGTGGCTTAGTTTATTCAGCGCTTACTTGGTCGGCGGTTTCTGGTAGTGCGATGAACGGCGGCCTAATTATGCTTGCGTTTGGGCTCGGAACGCTACCTGCAATGCTTATTATTGGATACGGTGCCAATCATTTTCAGAAATTACAAAAATCATTAATATTTAGAAATATTTCAGCATTAATCCTTATTGGCTATGGTACGTATACCGCTGTAGGAGCCTTAGCGTTACTCGGTTTCATATAACGTTAAACTCTATTGAGGTGACATTTTTGCTACCCTTTAGGATTAAGCGATGCTAAAATATTGATGTATATCAAATAGTGAAAGGTTGTTATGATTTCTGAAAAACCTGCAACAAAGCGTATCCAATCAGGCGGTTGCGCCATTCATTGCCAAGATTGTAGCATTAGTCAACTGTGTATCCCGTTCACTCTAAATGAGGCAGAACTTGACCAGCTTGACCAAATCATCGAACGTAAGAAGCCTATTCAAAAAGGACAAGAGCTTTTTAAGGCCGGTGATGAGCTAAAATCGCTATACGCTATCCGCTCTGGTACCATCAAGAGCTATACGATCACAGAGCAAGGTGATGAGCAAATCACAGCGTTTCACTTAGCTGGAGACTTAGTCGGTTTCGATGCTATCACTGGTGACTCCCACCCTAGCTTTGCTCAAGCACTCGAAACGTCGATGGTATGTGAAATCCCATACGAAATTCTAGACGATCTATCGGGTAAGATGCCTAAGCTTCGCCAGCAAATCATGCGTTTGATGAGTAACGAAATTAAAGGTGATCAGGAAATGATTTTGCTTCTTTCTAAAAAGAATGCAGAAGAGCGACTAGCTGCTTTCCTTTACAACCTATCAACGCGTTTTTCTCAGCGTGGCTTCAGCCCTAGAGAGTTTCGTTTAACTATGACTCGTGGTGATATTGGCAACTACCTTGGTCTTACAGTTGAAACGATCAGTCGTTTGTTAGGTCGTTTCCAGAAATCTGAGATCCTAAGCGTAAAAGGTAAATATATCACTATCTTAGACCACGATGCATTGATGGAACTTGCTGGTGTAACTAAAGAATAATACACCCTAATTATTGATGTAGCTCGAAAATGAGCTACATCATATTTCTCATAAATTCCTTTCGAAAGTCCTCAAAAAGTTCTCCAAACTAAGCTACAGTAAAAATGTACGGTGAGTACTCCAAAATACTGATTTAATTTACATTCAGTATCTGGTTTTGCAATAGAAGTGGGCTTAGTTATGAGTATATACAGTAAGATCCTTGTTGTAGCTGACATCAATAATGATGAGCAGCCCGCACTTGCAAGAGCTGTTCAATTAGCTCAGAAAAGTGTATCTAGAAGCCGAATCACTTTCTTTTTATCCATTTACGATTTCTCGTATGACATGACGTCAATGCTATCAGTGGATGAAAGAGATGCTATGCGTCGAGGTGTCATTCATCAGCGTGAGCAGTGGATGCGTAAAATTGCTCAACCATACCTAAACGATGGCTTCGACTTTGATGTTTGTGTTGTCTGGCACAACCGCCCTTATGAGGCGATTATTGCTGAAGTCTATGCAGGCAATCATGACCTAGTCATCAAAGGCACACGTAAGCATGATGTTTTAGAGTCTGTCATTTTCACACCGACAGATTGGCACTTGTTGCGAAAATGCCCTATTCCAGTGCTTCTTATCAAGAATGCTGCTTGGCCGGAACAAGCAAGTATCCTTGCCTCAGTACATGTGGGCTCAGAAAACCCGACTCATATTGATCTCAACGATACGATGGTCGAGCGATTAAAAGAAATCACCACTCGGCTTGAGGCCAAGCCATATCTTGTTAACGCCTACCCCGTTACACCGGCGAACATTACGATTGAACTTCCTGAATTTGACCCAACGACTTATACCGATGCAGTGCGAGGTCATCATTTAACGGCTATGAAAGCACTACGCCAAAAACATGGTCTTGATGAAGAACAAACGATAGTTGAGCAAGGTTTACCTGAAGATGTCATTCCGGCAGCTGCAGAGCGCTTGAATGCTGCAATGGTTATTTTAGGTACTACAGGGCGAACTGGGCTTTCTGCTGTCTTTATTGGTAATACAGCGGAGCACGTAATTGATAAAATAAATTGCGATGTGTTGGCTCTAAAACCAAAAGGCTACATTAGTCCTCTCGATCCAAATACAGCAACCTAATCTCTCCTTAGTATTGCTATGTATTGAGCGCTTTCAAATAAACGCTAATAAATCCCCCGAATACAGGGGGGATTTTTGTTTGGGAACAGTTAAAGCGTTGGGTACAAAAAAGGAGGTCTAATTGACCTCCTTTTTTACGAGTTAGATGTTCGTAACATCGATGAACATTGATTCATCAATATTCGTCGAAGAAACGACAGCCTCATTAAATTCATACTCTTCGCGGTTACCTTCACGATCTAGCGGTAAGTTAACAAAGTCGAACAATTCGCGGTCTGCTAGTTGGCTTGGGCTTACGTTTTGAATTGATTTAAAAATTGCTTCCACACGCCCTGGCGTCTTCTTATCCCATTCAATCAACATTGCTTTTATAGATTGACGCTGAAGGTTCTCTTGAGAGCCACAAAGGTTACACGGAATTATTGGGAAATCCTTGTGCTCAGCGTATTTGATCAGATCTTTTTCACGACAGTAAGTCAATGGACGAATGACCACGTTACGGCCATCATCAGAGCGTAGCTTTGGTGGCATCGCTTTAAGGCGAGAGCCGTGGAACATGTTCAAGAACATTGTTTCGACGATGTCATCCATGTGATGACCTAGCGCAAGCTTAGTTGCACCAATCTTCTCTGCAAATGAATACAGCGTACCACGTCGCAGGCGTGAACACAGACCACAAGTGGTTTTGCCTTCTGGTACCTTCTCTTTTACGACGGAATACGTGTCCTTATCGACAATATAGTAAGGGATATTCAGTGTTTCGAAATACTCTGGCAGAATGTGCTCAGGGAAGCCCGGTTGTTTTTGGTCTAGGTTTACTGCAACCACTTCAAATTTGATTGGCGCAGCTTTTTGAAGATTCAGCAGGATATCAAGCATCGCGAATGAATCTTTACCACCGCTAATACATGCCATCACAACATCGCCTTCTTCGATCATGTTGTAATCAGTAATGGCATTTCCAACATGTCTTCTTAGGCGTTTCTGAAGCTTGTTGAATTCTAGGGTTTCTTTTCTTGTATCTATTTGGTTCATTGCGGGCTCTCACATCGCCGATAAATCGACTAGGACTTCCTAACATGGGTTTCTTTGGGGCGTGGATTATACGAGCTTTTTACGCAGGATTAAATGCTTGTCTTATTGAGTCTTTAAGAAAAGAGTGTGAAAGATACTTTAGTTACGGTCACAAATGAAAAAAGAGCTGCGATTGCAGCCCTTTCTAAACGTTCAGTGTTCATTTCTTTGCGTTAGGTAGATAAGGTAACACTCGCATCGTCGGTTCTGGTAGTGTCATTGTGCCACCTTGCCCTATTTCACTTAGTGCGACTTGTATCTTGCCATTGACAATTGGCTTTTCGGTTCCGTTTGAGAAAATCACTTTATCATTCAGTTGATTTGCAAACTCCATCGTCACACCTTGAACTTCAGGTGTAAACCAACCCGCAAACATACCGCCTAAATCTTCCAGCATCGTCTGCATTTGAGGTAGAAGAGGCTTAAGTTGGTCGTAAGAAACGTTACCCTGTAATGGTTCTTTGGTCATCACGACAAGTGAGTAATCGCAACGTGTATCTTTTGGGGTATCGACAAAAACCAACGGATTCGCTGACTTTAAGTTTTTATCAACTGGTAAAGGCAACTCTTGTGAAGCAGGGATAACAAACTCTTCATAGTGCTCTTCTTTTTCCATCCAAGCTTTTTCTATCGTACAAATTTGCTTAGTTTTTGCGTCCACAAAAAAGACACCAACTTTCACATCGTCATGCCCTTCTTTGTTGTTGTTTTTTAGTTGAGTGTATAACTTTGAGTACGTGAACATGTACTCTTGAGCTTGGGTTATCGGCGATGCAAGAATTAGCGCCGCACTTCCCAACAGACTTAGGCTTAACTTTTTCATTTTATCCGTTATTTTATTGCGTCCAGTAGGCGTTGTTATGACGAATCATAGCGCGAAGATCGTGTACATAGGCGATGCCACGTTCAGAATAGGCTAGCAACCCATGCGTTAACTCTGACGCGGTTGCGACCGTTAACAAGCCCTTGTTCTTTTCAGCCAGAGATGTTCTGATTTCACGCAGGTCTGCATACGCTGGGTTTCGATTAACATTCATAAAGTAGCCATGAACAGACTGTTGTACAGAATCGAATTTTTCAACTTCATGAACTTTGTTAGCGCCACGTTGCGCTGGAACAATTCCACAGCCCTTTTTATAACACCATTGGCCGAACAAGTTGTTTGCTTGAGTAGCAAAACGAGAAGTGCCCCACGCAGATTCATTTGCCGCTTGAGTTAGAACCAACGCTTCTGGTAAGACGTTCACTCTCACAAGCATCTCGTCTAGCCATGCTTGATCAATCTTATCGTTACTCAAGGGCAACGAATACAGAGATGATAACCGCTGAGCATACTCTTGTTGTTCTTGCGTCACTTGTCCCACCTTTAAAGAGGTAAGAAAGGCCCGCTCATGGCGAATTCGTTGATTCTCAAGAGCAATTTTAGGCCTTAAAAAATCAAAAAAAGCAGCTTTTTTCTCTTTCGTATCTTTTATTGAATTGAAGTCTGGGATATCACCGATGTATGGCAAGTGTGATAAATCGACATGCTTAATCTTGCCAGAGAGTACGTCAGGATTTTCCACATATTTAAACTGTTTCTCGTAGTGTAAATATGGGCCTATAGAAATGAAAGTGGCGGCTATACAGGTTGCCGCCACTCGTAAACTTATTGATTTCAAAGAATTAGGCATCAAACACCTGTGAGTTACCATCGTGATCATTATCGTTTTTTTGTGTTGTAACGATCTTAAGCTTAATTCCAAACATTTCGCGGTAGAGTATGCCTTTCAAATGGAAGAAGAATGGCAGCACAAAAATTAAGCCAATACCGTAGAACATTGCTGCAACAATAAACATTAACATCACGCCTAAGTAAAGCCCCGCGACCACAAAAATCTTCTTGTTGATTGCGCGAAGTGATAACAGCAACGCTTGCATTGGTGGCACCCTTTTCTCACAAATCAACAAAATAGAGTGACTAAATGCCAAGGAAAGATACAGCGACAGTAAAGGAAAAATCATACCAACCACACCTTGTAGCATTAAGCTCATGAGCGTTGCTAGAATAACAGGAATGGTGAACTGCAACCCCTTTCCAACATGGCGCAACTTAGTCTTCAGGCCAGCGACATGGCTCATAGCCATCAAGCTGATCCCCGCATAAATTGGTGCGCTAATCACCTCATAACTGAAATTCGCGACATAAATAGAAGACACAATATCGTTTGTGAACGACTCTGGGTTCTCAAATGCATCAAGAATAACGCTCAAATCGCCCAACTGCAGTTTTAATGCAATATAGAAAATACCTAACTGGACAAAAAGCAATACAATAATGGCAGGAGAAAATGATAAAAAGTGCTGGATGGTTGCTCGCCAAGCTTCGTTAAAAACCGCGCCAGCTTTAAGCTCGTAGTTGCCAGACAAAGCTCGCTCTACACTCCCCCCAAGATTGAAATCTTTCTCAAAATCGTCGTTCATAGTTTATCCAAGACTAACTTGTAAAATTTTGACTGGAATTCCAGTCAATTAATGTAATCGTCATTATAAAGAAATCTTTCCACATCTAACATCACAACTCACCTACAATCCTTGCAATCTCAACTGTATGGTTGATAATTAACCACTTTCAAGGTCATGAAATTGAAACAATTGTTGAACAAAGTTTAGTGCTATCAAACTGTGTCTAGATGCCAATTAATCTCATAAAAACAGTATGGTAAGGAATGATGGCTTTTTCCTGCAAAATTATTTCTGTTTCAAGATAAGAAAATGCTTTAATTTCACACTTTTGGTGATTATGATGCGCGCCTCAAAAGTGAATGGTTAGTGTCACATCAGCTGGGATAATCCCGGCTTGAACGTGGGGGAAATACAGACGTTGAACGCAAAACCGCAAGCAGGAAAGCCAGTTATTCGTTTATCTGGTATTAGTAAAAGTTTCGATGGTAAGGAAATCATCGGTAATTTAAATCTGGATGTTAATCATGGTGAATTTCTGACGATTCTCGGGCCTTCTGGTTGTGGTAAGACAACAGTTTTACGCATGATTGCAGGTTTTGAAACGGCAGATAACGGTCAAATTATTTTGGATGACCAGGATGTAACACAGGTTCCTGCAGAGCAAAGGCACGTCAACACGGTATTTCAAAGTTACGCATTGTTTCCACACATGACCGTATATGAGAATGTCGCTTTTGGTCTTCGTATGCAGAAAACACCTACTGCGGACATTGAACCACGAGTAATGGAAGCGCTACGCATGGTGCGCCTAGAAAAAATGGCACAGCGTAAGCCTCATCAGCTTTCTGGTGGTCAGCAACAACGTATCGCCATTGCGCGTGCGGTTGTTAACAAACCAAAAGTACTGCTGCTAGATGAATCTCTATCTGCACTTGATTACAAACTGCGTAAGCAAATGCAAATCGAGCTTAAACAGCTTCAGCGTCAACTTGGTATTACCTTTATCTTCGTTACGCACGATCAGGAAGAAGCCCTATCGATGTCTGACCGCATTATTGTTATGCGCGACGGTGTTATCGAGCAGGATGGTTCTCCACGTGAGATTTACGAAGAGCCGAAGAACCTATTTGTTGCTCGCTTTATCGGTGAGATCAACGTATTCAACGCAACCATGCTAGAGCGTATCGACGAGAAACGTATCCGTGCAGAAATCGAAGGTGTCGAGTCTGTTGTTTACTACGATCAGGAAGCGCAAGCAGGTGAAAAACTGCAAGTACTACTTCGCCCAGAAGACTTACGTATCGAAGAGATCAAAGAGTCTGAAGAAAAAGGCATCGTAGGTCACGTAACAGAGCGTACCTATAAAGGTATGACGCTTGATTCAGTTATCCAATTGGATTCAGGCATGCGTGTAATGGTTAGCGAATTCTTTAACGAAGATGATCCTGATGTGGACCACTCACTTGGCCAGAAAGTCGCTATCACTTGGGTTGAGAGTTGGGAGGTAGTCCTCAATGATAAGCAAGAAGATTAATCTTCAAAACGCGATCATTACCTTAATCGTCGGTTGGTTAACACTTTTCGTGTTGGTACCAAATGTGATGATTATCGGTACGAGTTTCTTAACGCGTGATGAAGCAAACTTAATCGAAATGACATTTACTTTCGACAACTACTTACGTCTACTCGACCCCTTGTATGCGAAAGTGCTGATGCACTCGTTCTACATGGCGATTGTGGCGACGTTGTTGTGTTTAGTAATTGGTTACCCATTTGCTTACATCATAGCGAAAATGCCAGAGAAATGGCGCCCATTCATGTTGTTCTTAGTTATCGTACCTTTTTGGACAAACTCTCTTATCCGTACTTACGGCCTGAAGATTGTTCTGGGTACACAAGGTATTTTGAACAAATCATTAATGGCGATGGAAATCATCGATAAGCCATTACGTATTATGTACACCGAAACAGCAGTAATGATTGGTCTTGTGTACATCCTGCTTCCATTTATGATTCTGCCGCTTTACTCGGCAATCGAGAAGTTGGACAACACTTATATCGAGGCGGCGAAAGATCTTGGTGCGAACAAGTTCCAAACCATTACGAAAGTGATTCTACCTCTTACAATGCCTGGCATTATCGGTGGTTGTTTGTTGGTTCTGCTACCAGCACTAGGTATGTTCTACATCTCTGACCTTCTTGGTGGTGCGAAGAACCTACTGATTGGTAACGTTATTAAGAGCCAAGTATTGAACGCTCGTGACTGGCCATTTGGTGCTGCGACCAGTATCGCCCTCACCTTCGCAATGGCTGTGATGCTTTACGCTTACTACAGAGCAGGCAAACTATTGAATAAGAAAGTGGAGCTAGACTAATGGGACGCACGGTTAGATTTAGCTTTATGGCGCTGGTGTATGCATTTTTGTATCTGCCAATCATCGTCTTAATTGTTAACTCATTTAATGCCAACAAATTTGGTATGAAATGGGGTGGTTTCACCACGAAATGGTACGAAACCTTAGTAAACAACGATAGCCTAATGCAAGCTGCATGGCATTCATTGAACGTAGCGGTATTCTCAGCGACAGCAGCAACCATCATTGGTAGCTTAACGGCCGTTGCCCTATTCCGTTACTCGTTCAAAGGTAAAGGTGCGGTAAACGGCATGCTGTTTGTCGTGATGATGTCTCCAGATATTGTTATGGCGATTTCATTACTTGCTCTGTTCCTGGTATTAGGCGCACAGCTTGGCTTCTTTACACTATTGATTGCTCACATCACCTTTTGTCTACCATTCGTTGTGGTAACGGTGTACAGCCGCTTAAATGGCTTTGATGTGAAAATGTTGGAAGCTGCAAAAGACCTTGGTGCAAGCGAATGGGTTATCTTGAAACAGATCATCCTTCCTCTTGCTAAACCAGCGGTTGCTGCAGGTTGGCTATTGAGCTTTACGCTGTCTTTGGACGACGTAATTATCAGCTCGTTTGTAACAGGTCCAACTTACGAAATCTTACCATTGAAGATTTACTCCATGGTTAAGGTGGGCATTTCACCGGAAGTGAACGCCCTAGCAACGGTAATGTTGATTGTTTCTTTGGTCTTGGTAGTAATTTCTCAGTTGCTAGCAAGAGAAAAAGTGAAGTAGAATCCGCACCTGTTAACATCACGAAACAGAATGGTTACATGCCATTCTGTTTTTCTATCTATCGTCCAAAATTGGACAACGTTTGGTTTGGAGCTAACGTCAATGAAAAAATGGGCTACTCTATTAGCTGGTAGTGCATGTGCGCTTTCTCTGTTCTCTGGTACAGCGACAGCGGATGATAAAGAACTAGTATTTATGAACTGGGGTCCTTACATCAACAGTAATATCCTAGAGCAATTTACTAAAGAAACTGGCATCAAAGTGATCTACTCGACTTACGAGTCGAACGAAACTTTGTATGCAAAGCTAAAAACTCATAACCAAGGTTATGACCTAGTAGTACCTTCAACGTACTTCGTGGCGAAGATGCGTGACGAGGGCATGCTACAAAAGATCGATAAGACTAAGCTGAAAAACTTCGGCAACCTAGATAAAAACTACCTAGACAAGCCTTACGATCCAAATAACGACTACTCTATTCCACACGTTGTTGCGATTACAGGCCTAGCGGTTAACGCAGACATGTACGACCCAAAAGACTTCCAAAGCTGGGCTGACCTATGGAAGCCTGAGCTTGAAGGTCAAGTAATGTTGATGGACGACACTCGTGAAGTATTCCATATCGCTCTACGTAAACTTGGCTACTCAGGTAACTCAAAAGACCCTAAGCAAATCGATGAAGCGTACGCTGAGCTACAAAAGTTGATGCCTAACGTTTTAGTTTTTAACTCTGACAACCCAGGCGCACCTTACATGTCTGGTGAAGTGGGCGTTGGTATGCTTTGGAACGGTAGCGCCGCAGCCGCACAAAATGAAGGCCTGAACCTTAAACTCGTTTTTCCTAAAGAAGGTGGTATCGGCTGGGTTGATAACTTCGCTATCTCTTCCGGTGCGAAGAACGTAGAAGCCGCTCACAAGATGATCGACTTCCTACTGCGCCCAGAAATCGCAGAGCAAATCTCTCGTGATACTGGCTACCTAACGGCGGTGGAGGAATCGAATGCTAAGTTTAAAGACGTTGCCCCACTATTCCCTTCTCAAGAAGACCTTGACCGCGTTGAATGGCAAGATGCGGTTGGTGATCTAACCGTTAAATACGAAGATTACTTCCTCAAGCTGAAAGCGGGACAATAATCTAGCTTGTGTAACAAGTCATCAACCATAGGAAAATAGGCAGCAATACGCTGCCTATTTTTGTCTTAGGCTGATATAATCGCGCGTTGCTAGGTTTATTTGTCTTGGTATCATAGATTTATCGTCTCATAACAAGGAGACAACGATATTCAAGCTAAATGAACATATTTGTGCTTACTGCGATTTGGCTCAACTTGATAACTCCAGCTAGTATTGACTTGTCCAATCGCGAAACAAAACGGAAAACAAATGAAAAGTAAATTCTACGCAAGCGCTCTATGTGCAGCGACGCTCATCGCTACCCCTGCAATGGCTGCTGATCAAGAACTGTATTTCTACAACTGGTCGGAATACATTCCAAACGAAGTTCTTGAAGACTTTACAAAAGAAACTGGAATCAAAGTTATTTACTCTACATACGAATCTAACGAGAGTATGTACGCAAAACTAAAAACTCAAGGTTCTGGTTACGACTTGGTAGTACCGTCTACCTATTTCGTCTCTAAAATGCGTAAAGAAGGCATGCTACAACAGATCGACAAAGAGAAATTATCTCATTTTGCCGATCTTGATACTAACTTCCTAAACAAACCGTTCGATCCGAACAACAACTACTCTATCCCATACATTTGGGGTGCGACCGGTATTGGTATCAATGCTGACATGCTAGACAAGTCATCGGTTTCTAAATGGGATGATTTCTGGGATAGCAAGTGGGAAGGTCAACTAATGCTGATGGATGATTCTCGCGAAGTATTCCACATTGCATTGACTAAGCTTGGTTACTCACCAAACACGACTAACCCAGAAGAAATCAAAGCCGCTTACGAAGAACTGAAAAAGCTAATGCCAAACGTATTAGTATTTAACTCAGACTTTCCTGCAAACCCTTACCTTGCGGGTGAAGTTTCACTAGGCATGCTTTGGAACGGTTCTGCATACATGGCTCGTCAAGAAGGCGCGAACATCGACATCATCTGGCCAGAAAAAGGCACTATCTTCTGGATGGACAGCCTAGCAATTCCAGCTGGTGCGAAGAACGTTGACGCAGCTCATAAGATGATCGATTTCCTACTACGTCCTGAGAACGCAGCTAAGATTGCACTTGAGATTGGTTATCCTACGCCAGTTAAAACGGCACACGATCTGCTACCGAAAGAATTTGCTAATGATCCAAGCATCTTCCCACCACAAGAAGTGATGGACAGCGGTACTTGGCAAGATGAAGTTGGCGAAGCGAGCGTAATGTACGATGAGTACTTCCAAAAGCTAAAAGTGAACAACTAATTCGTTAGTTTTAAAGATATGAAAAAGCGGCTCATGAGCCGCTTTTTTGTTCTTAATGACAAGACAAAAACTCTTCCTGTTGAAGTTATTACGCTCTTTCTTTTCCTTCTAGAGCCAGTATCTCGTCAACTAATTTTGGAACCTCAACGCTTGCTTTTCCGTAGCGTTTTTCCTCAAATTCACTTTCTACCGCACTAGGTTCTAGGTTAATTTCAATGGTATGTGCGCCGTGCATTTTTGCATCATGAACAAAACCTGCAGCGGGATACACAACGCCAGAAGTCCCAATAGAAATAAACAAATCTGCTTCTTCTAATGACGCGTAGATATCACCCATTCGCAGTGGCATTTCACCAAACCAAACAATATGTGGTCGCATTTGTGAAGGGATCTGACAACAGTGACAAAGTTCGCCTGTCTTAATGTCCTCATTGTGCTCTACTACTTGGTTAGATTCACTACAGCGCGCCTTGAGCAACTCACCATGCATGTGAATCACATTCTGACTGCCGCCTCTTTCGTGAAGGTTGTCTATATTTTGAGTGATGACCGTCACTTTACCTTCTAACTCAGCCTCTAAACGACCCAATGCTTCATGCGCTGCATTAGGCTTTATCGCATTATCTTGAAGTTTCTTGCGGCGTTGGTTGTAAAAGTCTTGAACAAGGTCCGGATCGCGAGCAAACCCTTCAGGCGTTGCTACATCTTCGATACGGTGATTCTCCCATAGGCCATCTTGCGCACGAAATGTTTGAATACCAGATTCGGCCGAGATACCTGCACCAGTAAGTACTACAATATTTCTATAAGGGAAATTCATAACTCATCCTTGCTGTTTTTTCATTAGCTTAACACTGAAAGAATAGCAACAGTAGTAATATGGATTAGACCATAGTCGTAATGGCCACTATTAGAATTACAATTTAAGAGGAACAGCAATGAGACAAGTATCTCTAGCGTTTATATTGCTTATGACTTTGGCAGGCTGTCAACTTACCAATGTTGAAGGCGAAGTCGATGATGTAAAGGTAAGAGTCAGCACCAATGATGATGACCATCGAGGTAATGGTAATTTCTGTCCTCCTGGCCAAGCCAAGAAAGGCAATTGCTAAAAGAGCGGCTTTATGCCGCTCCCATATTGGCCTCAATCCTCGTTGGTCGAAGATATTTTATGAATGGCTAGGTCAGCGCCATTGAATTCGTCTTCTTCTGAAAGCCTCAGTCCCATACTGGTATTAATCGCGCCGTAGACTACAAGTGCACCAAGCACTGCGATGGAAAGACCCAAAAGCGTTCCTAGAAGCTGAACGATAATGCTCACGCCACCTAGCCCACCCAATGCGCTTTGACCAAAAATCCCAGCGGCAATACCACCCCAAGCGCCACATACACCGTGTAAAGGCCAGACACCTAGCACATCATCAATCTTGGTTTTGTTTTGTAGGTGGGTAAAAAGATAAACAAATAGCACGCCAGCAATCGCACCTGTCACTAAAGCACCGATAGGATGCATTAAGTCTGAGCCCGCACATACAGCAACCAAGCCAGCTAGTGGGCCGTTATGAATAAAGCCAGGGTCATTCTTACCAGCCAACAGTGACGCGACAATGCCCCCGACCATTGCCATCAATGAGTTCATAGCCACCAAGCCACTTATGCCTGACACAGTTTGAGCTGACATGACGTTGAAGCCAAACCACCCCACACATAAGACCCAAGCTCCCAAAGCCAAAAACGGAATATTCGAAGGTGCAAAGTTGGTGTGCTTTCCTGCTCGAACTCTGCCTTTTCTCATGCCCAAAAACACGACAGCAACAAGCGCTATCCAGCCGCCAACACCATGCACAACGACTGAACCTGCAAAATCGTGGAAGCCATAACCAAAGGTATTTTCAAACCAAGCTTGAACACCAAAGTTTCCGTTCCAGATCATTCCCTCAAATAACGGGTATACGATGCCGACAGTGAAAAATGTTGCGATAAGAATCGGATAAAAACGAGCTCGCTCTGCGATACCACCAGAAACAATAGCAGGAATCGCTGCAGCGAAGGTCAGCAAGAAAAAGAACTTCACCAACTCGTAACCATTACCTTGAGATAATGTCTCTGCATCAGCAAAGAAGGTGCCGCCATAAGCGACCCAGTATCCAATGAAAAAATACGCAATGGCGGAAATACCGAAATCGGCCAAGATTTTAACTAAAGCATTAACTTGGTTCTTTTGGCGCACGGTTCCTACTTCAAGAAAAGCAAAACCAGCATGCATCAAAAAGACCATGATTGCGCCAAGTAGTAAGAAAAGTGTGTCGGAACTTTGCGTGAGAGTTTGTACAGCGCCGTGTACCTGATTGGCAGTTACACTCATTATGATTGTCTCCGTTGATCTGTAGCGCACTTATCCTGTGCATCAAAGTTAGGCTCATCACCAATTTGGTGAACTTAGTTTATAGAGCGTCTAACAGAGCAATTCTCATTCCATAATTTACATCTCTAACACTTACACTTTAATTTATTGTTTTGTATGAACTTTAATAAAATTATGCATTCTTGAAATGGTGCTTAACACGCTAATAAATGCACCAATGTGGTTTTAGTGCACCAACATAATGCGCACCATATAGCTCAACAAGCAGCAAACTCCCCACCATAAACATAAAAGCCACCTCATGAGAGGTGGCTTTTATACTGAATGGCTAACTAAAGGAGTTTATCGAGTGATCTTCCCTGCTTTTACATCTTCTAGCCAACGTCCTTCAACGAGATATGGGGGAAGCCAACCAGTTTCAATAGATAGACGGTTGCCTTTGTCGTACCACATACAAGCCATACCAAGTAGAGGGAAAGAGATGAAAGTTTCTATAGAAATCAAGTCCTCTGGCTGATCGAGCCTCATTTGGTATTGCTCTTGGAACTGAAGGTTCTTAATGAGTACATCTTCGAAATCATAACCGATGTCGGTTGTCAGGGCGGCAAAAGTTTCCAAAATACCCATGGCAATTTCTAACGCCCAATCATCACCCTGAGCAACTGCCGTGTCCATCGCGGCCACCAATTTATCAGGGTAGTCTGCTGTACGGTTATGGAAAGACTGAATCACATCCACCAGCATATAAGACAGCTCACCCGCTTTGGTAGAACTCTGTCTCATCAAAGAAATCGGAAAGTTTGCCAATACATCCATACTAGCTTTGTCACGGACGATTACAGAGGTAAAATAGGTATCCAGCCACATTGAAGGACAAATGAAGCCCATCTCTAAGATACCTTCACCATCCCATGTTACTTCTGGGTAACCGAGTATCTTAATAGTTAATGACTCATTCGGAAACATAGTAAGCCGATGATAACAAGCGCCCATTAGAGAAGTTTCATAAAGACGCAAGGTACATATTTGTTCATCTTCATGTGAGGTTTGGAACCAGGTATACCAGCGAACCTGGTCGATGGCAAAATCACCAAGACTGATTAGATTTTCCCTCCTGACTTTAAGACCTTCTTTTCTGTTATCTAGGACCCTGTTTATAAATTTTTTTTTACTCGCAATGGCTTGTGCGTCAAGTTCAGGATTTGCTTTGCGCTCTACGATCTTGATCGATTCATTACTTTGCATTTTTACTTTAATCCTTTGGAATTAATTTTAAACTCTGCCACTTCTAGTTTTAAGTCCGAGGCCTTTCCACTTTCAGGGATGCTTGCTTGAGTATGTATATATCGAATAGGTCTGCCGGATAAAGCGGCGTATTGAATTTCGTCGGCAGCTACTTTTTCCGTCGTTCCTTCTATATTTTTCGACATTAACTTAACTATTTCCGCCGCATATTTACTTGTACCTTGCTGATATGCCTCGTTTCCAATCTTACGGCTACCCAGCGGGCTGCTCCCCCCTTTGGCCTCAACAATGATAATTTCACCTGGTGGTGGCTCTTCCACCTCGTAAACCATGTCAAAGTCGCCCGGCTTCGAAATTGAAGTTCCAATATTTTTGGGATGAAGCAACTTAGCATTGGGACATTTATTTCGAACAAAGTCATCCGCGGCCAACTCACCAATTTTTGCAGACTGTTGGTTAATATTGCCGATTTGAGCGTTATATCCCTCTTCGCCAGTTCGAGCGTCCATAGCCTTTTGACGCTCTTTCAAACATTCATCAATTTTTGCTTTGTTTCTTTCTGTTAGCTCATAACCACTCGTATTGAGTTCTGAGTTTTCTTTATACTCAGCTTTATTCAGCACAAGATCTTCAGTAAAGATCGTGCAACCTTCTTCCCCGCCAACTTTCTCTGAGTCAAAAACATGCGCATTGACAAACTCCTCAATCCCAACAACATACTGCACTTCGTGTCGGCTGCCATCTGAATGATTGATATGACGATAAAAAGTAATCTCGTTTCTTTCGCAATCAATATGGTCTAAATCGTATTCATATCGAATATGATTTTTACCTTTGGGTTTTCGGATTTTGACTTGCGAGCGAACGCCATCTTCTCCGACGGATGATTCTTTTGCTGCCTCTAAAATCTGATCGCAAACCTCTTGGGGGACATCGCTTTGCGCCTGATACTCTGCCAACATTTGACCCAAGCGTTTTAGCCCTTCTTCACAAAGGAAACCTGTTGGATCAATCCACTGGATAGGGTTGACTGCATATTGGTAATGATTAATACCACCAGCAATAGATATCGGATCTTGTTGGATAAAGCGTCCTAGCTTAGGATCGTAATACCGAGCGAGGTTGTAGTGTAAGTCGGTTTCTTGATCGAAGTACTGCCCTTGAAAACGCAGTGGATTTGCTACATTTTCAATATGTACATGAGCAAAGCCGTGAGCATCGTAACTGGCACTCCATACAACATTCCCTTCGCAATCGATCAGCCGCTCTGGTTTACCAACTTGATCACACTGGTACCAATAAATAACGTCGTTTTCTAGCAGTGCCACTGGCGTGTAGGTTTCTGGTTGATATAGGTACCATCGGAAAGCACCTGAAGAGCGTTCACCAATTAAACGTTCCCCTTCCCACAAGAACTCCGTAACGCCTTGTTGTGTAATTTTCTTCGTCCTGCGCCCTAATGCATCATATTCATATTGACTGATGCCATCGTCGGTGTGAACTTCAATGAGCTGATTTAACGCATCAAATACGCGAGTCTGAACATGTCCTTGCCCCTCACGTTTTGTCTGGTTTCCTTGCGCGTCATATTTGAACCGGACATCATCGTGTACTTCAATACGATCAGCGAATACCTCTGAAGATGGCAAAGTAGGATTGCCAAAACTATCGTATTCAAATTTAGTCACTTCTCCGGAAGCATTGACTCGTTTCAGTTGCCCTAAGGCATCGTACTGATAGTGTGTTGCTCCTGCCGTATTATCAATGATTGATGAAATACGGTTTTGCGCATTGTAAACGTACTTTTTCTCTCTATCAGGCCAATGTTGTTCGACCAAACGACCAACACCATCATAAATGATGCGCTCATTAAAATGTGCCGTTTCAATTTGGGAAACTCGTCCCATTTCATCGTAATGAAATTTGATTTGAGGTAAATCTAGGTTTCCAAACCGAATCGCTGAAAAACGCCCATATCGATCATAAGAGAAGTTCAGCTCCGTATTATCTGGCAGTACCTGAGATACGCGTTGGCCAACTCTGTTAAACTCCTGCGCTATCTCAAACTGACCTTGAATGCGCTTTGTTAAATGCCCGAATGAAGAGTATTGGTATTGCAGTGTTTGATGGCGATTGGATGCGAAAGTAAGTCGCCCACTAAGCGTATAATTGAAGTGGTGCTCTACAATACTGCTAGCATTTCCTGCTTTGACGTGCTTGAGATAACCCGCAGCGTCATAGCGGTACAGCACGGTCCTATCGGCGACTTGCTTACGATGGATCCGCCCCATATCGTCATAATCAAATTGGCTTTGTAGATTATCAAACCCAATAGTTCCTGATAGCTGGCCTTCATCGTCATACAGGAATTCGAACTCTAAGCCGTCACTCCGAACTAATTTAGTCAGGTTACGTTGTTGATCGTATTCGTAAGAAATATGGCTGCCATCGGGAAAGATGACTGCTTCTTGTTGCGCGAGTGCTCCCCATTGATACGAGGTAATGCCTGCTGGCGTCCGAATCTGAGCAACACGACTGTGCTCATCGTAAGAATATTCTTCGCTATAACCGACTTTGTCTTCGTCGTTAAAATAACGAACTGATGTACGCCTGCCGAATTGATCATAAGCGAGTTGAGCAATACACCCATCGGGATAAGCGACGCCATTCACTAGATCTTCTTCGTTGTAGCTGTAACGAAGTAATGTACCGTCTATTTCATTCGCGATAAGTCTTTGTTGTTCATCCCACCACCACTGACTTTTCTTACCATCTTCAGACTCTTTTTTGACGACTTGACCGTGTTTATCGTAATCATACTCCGTGACACAGCCGAACTGATCGGTATCCCAAACTCTTTGACCGAGACTATTGTAGTAAGCCTTCTCGATATCCCCGTCAGGTGAAACCGTTTTAACTAACTTACCTAAGCCGTCATAGCCATATTGAATTTCTTTGCCAGAGGAATGAAACTTAGAAACTAATTGACCATGCTGATTATATTGATAATTGACCGTTGACTGATCAGGATAGATAGCTTGTGCTTTTCGTCCCAATTCATCATATTGCCATCGCCAAGTTCTACCTGTGGGGCTTATTTTCTCGAGTAAGTTACCCTGCTCGTCATGCAAGAAAGACCATTGATGATCTAACGAGTCAGAATAAGAAGAGTGATTTCCCTGATAATGGAAGCGATAGTCATAAATTCCTGCGTCCCCAACGTTCCTGATGCATTTCGCGTTAGCACCTTCGCCATCCCATTCAAAATAATGAGTAAAGCCAGTTGGTCGTACACGCTTAACAATTAAATGGCCGCGGTATTGATACTGTTCCTTTAAGCCTAAATGATTAGTTGCACTGACCAAATCATCGTGCTCATCATAGGTATAAGTTGTCAGAACTTTTTGGGACTTTGCATTAAGCAGTTCTACAAGGCGTCCTTGCTTATCATATTGACATTCAAGAACCGGACGCTTGTTATATGCGATCTCGATCAATCGATGGTTTCGAGAATACTGCAATTGAAACGTTGAAAACGTGCCATTTCTAACTTGTTTAACAAGCCAGCGATCATCTTTTTGCTCAAACCGATATTGATGCCCATTAGCGAGCGTTACAATCCGAGTTGTTGAGCTCAGGAAATAACAGCTCGCACCAGCGTATATTTGATAACTTGTTGCTCCAATATCTACTGGCTCAAATTCTGTGATATCGGCCTTATCGTCAACAAACTCCCAAGCGATAACATTGTCTTTCTCGTTCGTCTTTTCGCGTAATTCAAACTGAAATGCATGTCGCCAACCAAAGCCCATTCCATGATTTACATCCGACTGCGAAGAGCGGTAAGTACGCTGCCAAGTAGTACTTTGTTGTAGCTCGATATCATAGAGTTCGAGAATTTCTTCACCCGTCACAAGTGATACAGGATCACCGGCTTTCTCATGTTTTTCGCTGCTTTGTTGCTGAGGCTTGGCGGATGCGGCACTTCTGCCACTCTTTTTATTCGACTTCCCCTTTCCCTTCGATGGTTTTGCATTGACGGTATTTTGAGTCGGTGGAGGCGTAACCGCCGACGAGAGTGCGTAGTTTTCGCCGGTAGGTACAATTCGAGCGACATGCAAGTCACCGTTCACCAAAGCATTGGCAAACGTTGAATTATAGTGTTGGGAAGTAAGCTCACCGTCAGGTATGTTTGGCTTGAATTGACCAATCGCATAGAACAAATCCTCGACATAGCGAAGGTCAAGCTCACCAAAGCTCTCAAGAAACTCTATTGCCTCTTGTTTGGTCACGAATGTTTTAGGTTCGCCGCTAGTAAGTAACTGACCAGAGAAGTGATAACTTTCGCCAAAGCGATTCGTGATAGGAATGACGAATTGAGGGATCATAGCCGTAACGTGTTTGTCCTTTTCTTACCTTGCCGCATCATTTAATGCTCGTTTCGCTCTTTTTATTTGTGAGAGCAAGATGCCTTAATCAAACATCCTCCGATAGAGATTCCTCTGTATGCGTAGACTGAATGTATTGATGGCAATTTTCACGTATGCAACTCTTTGAATTTCTGAGCGCAGCGTACTTTAACGGGACGATGAACCCTGAGTAAATGAACAATAGCGTGAGTGAGACTAATGTCTCATCGTGACGCGATTTTTTTACATGTTTCTTACTTAACTATGATTTTCTGCCCAGTTACGTAAATTCACTCAATAAGTTGCATCAAGTATCACCACTGCGACTCAACGCTTCATATTTGAGACAAAACAGCAACAAAAAAACCGCCTATTACGGCGGTTTTGCTTAAAGAATACTGATTAAAGGTTTGGACCTGTCGATGGTCTGTGTGGTTGGTTATTCCGCAGTTGCTGCATCCCTTGAAACATTCGCATAAACCACACCAAGATGGCTAATGCAGCAAACACCATCCCTACCCAAGGAATAAAGTAAGCGATGGTTTCAAGCAAAGTACTATGCAACCAATAATCACTCACGCCAACGAGTACACCGTTAGAAGTCGCGACGGTGACGATCAACACAACAAAAAACGTCAAGTAGAGAAAGAAGGTGCGAATTAAACCGTAGTAATGAGAAATCACTACGTCGCTGTCTTCTCCCTTATCTAATCGGTAACCCGCATAGATAATTGCGATAACGCCTGAGATCAGAAACGTAAACGGGGTCAGACAGCTCAGGATGTACGCAACCCAAATCCCGTTATGAGGTTTGTTCATTCGCTTTCGCTCCTTTTACTTCCGTTTGTGCCGTATCTGTTTCACCCATCGCTTCTTTGGACTTCACTTCCTCATACCAAAGATCGTGATGCTCTTTCGCCCATGTTTCATCAACTTCACCTGTCACCATGCCTTCTAGCGCACCTTCCATACCGAATAGACCAATATAGATGTGGAAGATAAAGCCACAGATTAGAATCAGCGCCGAAATCGCATGAACTAAGTTAGAAAGCTCCATGTCACGGCGAGTTTGGCCAAAGATAGGAAAGTCCAGAACTAAGCCACTCACTGCCGCGATAGCACCAAAGAAGATTAACAACCAATAGATTGCCTTCTCACCACCGTTTGAGAAACCAGCTGACGGATGTGTGCCTTTGTATTTACCAACCATGCCGCCCATTTTCATAAACCAACGAACATCTGTCATGTTTGGAATCGACTTGCGCCACCATTTAAAGAGCACGAGCATCAGTAAAATGAAGAACAATGGTCCCATGTAATTGTGGTACTGCTTCGCCAACATGACGATAAAGCCCCAGAACTCAGTAGGAACGTACGGTTTTAAGAAGTGCTTACCGTAAACCAGCATCAAACCACTGAATGCCAGCGTTAAGAATGTAAACGCCATACTCCAGTGAAGCGCGCGGTCTAAACGAGACCAACGCTTCATTTTTTTACCAGTACGCGGCTTGCTAAGCATCAAAGGACCAACGAATACGTAAGCCATGATTACCATTGCAATACTGCCGAAAATCGCGACAGCACCCGCTGGAGACATCCATTTCTCTTTTAGAATGTACCAAGTCTCACCAGGTTTACTGATCAATACGCCATGTTCTGGCGATTGAGACGTGGTGTAGCCTTCTTGCCCCTCTCTGACTTCGCGCCAATAGTCTGCCCCGGCGAGTTGCGTGATCTCCTGTTGAATAACTTTAGAAGATTGTTCCTCTGCTGAAGCAGGCATTGCGAAAGTCAGCAGCAATGCTGTCATCATTGACAGCATTGCTAAAGATGCACGTTTAAGCGTGTTTAACATGTGCCTCTCCTTACTTAGCTTTTCGTCGCATCGTAAGAAAGATCGTTTCCGTCTGTCCAACCTGCGTTTTTCGCGCCGCGTTCTACCACACGTTGACGGAAAATGTCAGATACTTTCTCTGCGTCACCCGCAAGCAGCGCTTTAGTTGAACAAAGCGATGCACACATCGGTAACTTGCCTTCTGCGATACGGTTCGCACCGTATTTTTGACGTTCTTCCTCAGAGCCAGGCTCTGTTTCTGGGCCGCCCGCGCAGAAAGTACATTTATCCATTTTGCCACGTTCACCAAACGCTTCTTGTTTAGGAAATTGAGGTGCGCCAAACGGACAAGCAAACAAACAGTAACCACAACCGATACACAGATCTTTATTGTGAAGAACGATGCCGTCTTCGGTATGTTCGAAACAGTCTGCTGGACAAACTGCCATACAAGGTGCATCGGTACAGTGCATACAAGCAACAGAGATAGAGTTTTCACCAGCTTCACCGTCGTTTAGTGTTACCACGCGGCGACGTTGAATGCCCCATTCAAGCGCATCGTCGTTTTCGTTCTTACATGCAGTAACACAGCCGTTACACTCGATACAGCGTTTGGTGTCACATAGAAATTTCATTCGTGCCATTGTCAGACTCCTTACGCTTTACGAATGTTACATAGGGTTACTTTGGTTTCCTGCATCAAGGTAACCGGGTCGTAACCGTAAGTGGTTGCCGTGTTAGCCGATTCGCCAACAACGTAAGGTTGTGTACCTTCTGGGTATTTAGGGCGTAGGTCTTCACCTTCGAACTTACCGCCAAAGTGGAACGGAATGAACGCCAAACCAGGTTTCACACGACGTGTTACCATCGCTTTCACCTTGATTCGTCCTTTCTCTGCACCTTCAACCCAAACATCATCACCATCTCTAAAGCCAAGATCGTTCGCGTCTTTCGGGTTCACTTCAACAAACATTTCTTGTTGAAGCTCGGCAAGCCAAGGGTTTGAACGCGTCTCTTCACCACCACCTTCGTATTCAACCAGACGGCCAGAAGTCAGAACGATTGGGTACTCGCCCGATTTGTCTTGCTCTTGAATGGATTTATACAACGTAGGAACACGGAAGATTGCATCTTTGTCTTCCCAAGTTGGGTAATCCGTTACAAGGTCACGACGTGGTGTGTAAAGTGGTTCACGATGCAGTGGCACACGGTCTGGGAACGTCCAAACAATCGCACGCGCTTTCGCGTTACCAAATGGAATACAACCGTGCTTGATCGCGACACGCTGAATACCGCCAGAAAGGTCAGTCTTCCAGTTTTTACCCTCTGCTGCCACTTTCTCTTCAGCAGTTAAGTCGTCCCACCAACCAAGTTGTTTCAACAACTTGTCAGTGAACTCTGGGTAACCGTCTTTGATTTCACAGCCTTTCGAATAACTGTCTTCTGCAAGAAGGCTCTTGCCTTCAAATTCCACACCAAAGCGCGTACGGAAGTTACCGCCACCTTCTGCAACCGTCTTAGACGTATCGTACAGAATGTGTGTACCTGGGTGTTTCATTTCTGGTGTGCCCCAGCATGGCCAAGGTAGACCATATGTTTCACCGTTGACAGGACCACCTTCCGCTTCCAATGTGGTTTTGTGGAACGTATGCCAGTTTTGTTGGTGCGCTTTCAAACGCTCTGGGCTTTGGCCTGTGTAACCAATCGTCCACATGCCTTTGTTGAATTCACGCGTTAGGTCTTCAATCACCGGCTGGTTGTTTTCAACACGGATGTTTTTGAACAGAAGATCGGAATAGCCCAGTTTCTTCGAAAGCAGGTACATGATTTCGTGGTCTGGTTTTGATTCAAACAAAGGTTCAATCACCTGATCACGCCATTGTAGGGAACGGTTAGATGCGGTAACGCTGCCGTGTGTTTCAAACTGTGTTGTTGCAGGAAGCAGGTAAACGCCGTCGGTACGGTCGTTCATTACCGCAGCAACCGTTGGGTAAGGGTCCACAATCACCATCATGTCCAACTTCTGCATCGCTTTTTTCATCTCAACACCACGTGTTTGAGAGTTCACTGCGTGTCCCCAGTAGAACATTGCACGGATGTTTTCGCGCTGACGAATGTTGTCTTTGTTTTCCAGTACACCATCAACCCAACGAGATACAGGAATACCTGCACTGTGCATTGGTTTCTGACCGCTGTAAGCGTTGTCATCGAAACGACCTTTGATCCATTCGTAATCGATTTCCCACACTTTTGACCAATGACGCCAAGCGCCTTCAGAAAGGCCGTAGTAGCCCGGTAGCGTGTCAGAAAGTACGCCAAGGTCGGTTGCGCCTTGTACGTTATCGTGACCACGGAAGATGTTTGCGCCGCCGCCTGATTTACCAATGTTACCAAGCGCTAGCTCAAGCACACAGTAAGCACGTGTGTTGTTGTTACCAGTAGTATGCTGAGTACCACCCATACACCAAACAATACAGCCTGGGCGATTTTCAGAAAGCAGTTTTGCTGTTTGGTAAACGTCTTCTTCTCTTACGCCTGTTACGCGCTCAACTTCTGCTGGCGTCCATTTCGCCACTTCAGCATGGATCTCATCCATACCGAATACACGTTGACGGATGAACTCTTTATCTTCCCATTGGTTTTCGAAGATGTGCCACAACACACCCCAAATGAATGCTACGTCAGAACCAGGACGAAGTGATACATAGTGATCCGATTTTGCTGCCGTACGTGTACGACGAGGATCCGCTACGACGATCTTACAGTTGTTCTTCTCTTTCGCGATCAGAATGTGCTGCATCGCCACTGGGTGTGCTTCAGCTGGGTTTGAACCAATGAACAGCATCGACTTACAGTTGTGCATGTCATTGAAAGAGTTGGTCATCGCACCGTAACCCCAAGTGTTTGCTACACCCGCCACGGTTGTTGAGTGACAAATACGCGCTTGGTGGTCAACGTTGTTAGTGCCCCAAAGTGATGCCATTTTGCGGAACAAGTACGCTTGTTCGTTGCTGTGCTTTGCGCTTCCCAAGAAGTAAACCGAATCAGGGCCAGACTCTTTGCGGATGTCCATCACCTTGTTACCGATTTCTTCGATCGCTTGATCCCAAGAAAGCTTTTTCCACTTACCTTTTTCAAGCTTCATTGGGTATTTAAGACGGCGCTCACCGTGGCCATGTTCACGTAGTGCTGCGCCTTTTGCACAGTGACCACCGGCGTTAAATGGGTGGTCGAATGCAGGCTCTTGACCCGTCCAAACACCATTTTGAACTTCTGCGTAAATACCACAACCCACTGAACAGTGAGAACAGATAGTACGTTTTACTTCTGTTTTCGCTTCTGGATCGACTGATTTTGCTTGCGCTTTTTTCATCATTCCCGGTGCGAATAGACTAGCACCAACCACTGCACCACCAGCGGCAAGCGAAGTGTTTTTCATGAATGCACGACGAGATACGCCAAGCTGGTTCGTTTCTTTGCTCACACTGTCGGAGCGTTTGACAAGTTTCATCCGTTATCTCCTAAAGTGTGTCGTAGTAATCGCGAATGTGTTGTGTTTCACGATACCCTTTCTTCTTCACGTCTTTTTCAGAAGGCTCAACCGTTTCTGAAGCAACGGCCACTTTCGTGGTTCCCGCAACAACAGCACCAGCAACGGCAGCGGTTGTGAAGCCTTTTAGGAGATCCCTACGGCTTGTGTTTATTTCTTTATTATCTTTCATCATTGCTTCCTTACCTTACGGTAGATCTTTGGAGACTCATGCCTCTCTATCGATATGACCAAGTACTGCTCGATTACTCGTAATCAGTGACGTTTTTCACATCAATTTTTAATTTGTTCTTACTGCTTTTGGTGTTCACGCTAAAGCGCACTTGCTCTAACGTTAAAAACGCATCGCAAAGCTGTGCAGCTGGCTTGTAGAAGTTCACGCTTTCGGCGTTCTCTAGTTGGCGCGTAAAAGATTGGAACCAAGGGGCGATGTGTTTGTTAAACACCGCTTGTTGAAGTTCTTCCTCTTCACCTGTCAGCATTGCCATCACTTCGCACAGTGCAGAAATATGGTCTTCAGGCTCTTTCACGTTCTCTTCTCGTTCGATGCCTAAAAGATCCAAATCGCGACGAATTTCCGCTAACGGTTTTTCCATCATCGAGCCAGTGCGATGCCAAGATCCGAATGGCACAACTTCACCACGTCCAATGCCAATAAACAGATCTTGATATTCTTCTTCTAACGCTTCTCGCTGCGTTTCGTTCGCGGCTTGTTGCAGTGCGAGCCAAGCTTTTTGCATCGCGCTCTCAGGCGGTTCAATTTCTAGCGACTTCAGGAACGCCAGCATTTCATCACTAGGCGCACTACGAAAAAGTGCAGATAGTACGAGATAAATGTCTGTTCTCAGTGTTTGTTCTTGTTGTGTGTCCACTGCGAGCTCCTAGTATTTCAGTTGTTTCATTGGGTCTTCTGCCATCGACTCAAACATGTCGATCACACGGCAGTCTTCACACATCGCGATACGATTGATCGCCGCTTCATCAGAGAAATGAGAGTGACCGCGTAACTTGTTTTGTAGCATGTCGATCATCGATTGCGGAGCAAAAGGCTTGTGACAACGAATGCACTCGGCTGCCTTTTCTTCATGAATCACAACCGCTTTCTGGCGTTCTTCTTTCACCCAGTTCATACGAGGAGTAAGCGTCAGCACTTTCTCTGGACACGCTTTCTCGCACAGCCCACATTGAATGCAGTCTTGCTCGACGAATTTAAGCGACGGAGATCGACCGTCCGTATGCAATGCACGTGTTGGACACACCGCCACACAGCTCATACACAACGTACAACCTTTACTTTCACAAGAGACTGTGCCGTAAGGTGCGTTCGCTGGAAGTTCAACAATGTTCTCAACTGGAATACGTGATGCGGACAACGCATCCAACGCCGTAAATAGACGCTGACGTTTCTTACCTTGCAAATCACCTAATGCCAAATCAAAAGACTCGGTACAAAGTGTCGGAGCACCTTCACGTAGTGACTCTAGATACAGAATGTCGATGGTTTCTTTGGCGATACCAAGCTGACCGAGCAGCTCTTGAGCAATACCTACTTCGCTATTAAGCACACGAATAATGGTTTGAGGCATAAAACGTGAAGCCGTAAACAGCACCTGAGTAGCACCATTCACAAGCGCGGCGAACCAAGTATCAATACCAACCGAAGGCAGTTCTTCCACCACAATTGGAATCACATTATCTGGCAGTGCTTTTAGTGCCATCACGTTGTAGCTCTCGTGGCGAGAACTACAAATCAATACGATAGGATCTAAACCACCCGCTTGCTCATAGTTGGCGAGCGTACGTTCAATAAACTTTTGCGTATCTTCAGGGTTTGGCAGTGCGTAATGAATCGCTTCTGTCGGACACGCTGTAGCACAAGTCCCCACGCCTTGACATAGGTATGGGTTGATCTCGATGCGATGGCCCGTTCTGTCGCTGCCTTCACTCGATAGTGCCCCTGCCGGACAAGCATCCACACACCGTTCGCAACCTTTTACGCCACGAGAGCTGTGTGCACATAAATCGGTATCTAAACGGAAGAATTTCGGTTTATCGAACGTCCCCATTAAGGTTGGAATCTCTTCCAACGCTTCAGCCAGTTTCGGATAGCCACGACCTACTGGGTAGTAGCCCGGTACTGGGACTTCTTCCGACATGCAGCTGTTAAGGCAAAGATCGAGTACGATATCGAAACAATCGCTATTGATCGCGACCTTGGCAAGGTTGTTGGTCAAACCATGATTTTCAATCAGAACTTCAAACGTACCTAAGAACCCTGAAACCTGAACCGAATTGGCGTAATAAAGCTCGGGATTTGTGCCCTTTTCGCCATCGGTAGAAAGCAGCGTTAGGCTGTTCATTTGCGACAATTGCGCTGCCGCACTTTCGATGATTGCTGTTGGGCCCACAATCAAAGTATTACCGCCGCTTTCATAGCTTACGGTTGGTGGAATAAGATTGGTCAACTCTACGGTATTTTCGAAAGCGTACAGCCTCGCTTTACCGTTATTGGAAGTTGCTTGTTCTAATAATTGTTTCAGCATTGCTCAATTCCATTTATGAACATGGATAGTCTTTTCCATCTCTTAGTGTAGTTAGCGCCGGAGATTCTGCTGATTAACTTATCAATGAGAATTCTTATTCCGCCGTCTATAGGCGATGAATACTACGCAGTGCGTCCGTACTAACTTCAACCAGATTAGTATTGAGCAACAAATAGCAAGTGTCATGCCAATAAAATATCAACTGAAAATCAATAGGTTATCAATTTTACTGACAAATAGTAGGGATAAAAAAACCGGTTGAGACATTTTGTCTCAGCCGGCTCATTGAGTGTTTAGTCAAAATGTACCTATTCTTTGTGTGGTATATTTTGTCTCACCTCGTTAGGCTGTGATTCTTCAGCAAAAGTATCACTTTCGCCAGGAACTGTATTTATATACAGTTCATTTTCATATTGAGTAATTTGGCCACTTTTGTCGGTGTTTGACTCTGCGTCTTCAACTACCCCAGATGCGATATCGTTAACGTTAAGCTCAGACCCTTGCGCAGTTTCAGCGTCTGGTTCGTCTTCCACTTTGTCTTTAACCCAATCACGCAGCGTCTCAGCGACGTCTTGAGAAAGTGACTTTAAGTTACTGTAATCATCATCGTAATCGTCTAGGCCGTCACGCACGTTAAATTCTTCGGACAAGAACATTTTGCGCAGCGCAGCTTTCTTGACGCTTTCTGAGGCTTCAGAAACCAGCAGTTGCGCCACAGACATTTCTTCGGTTTTTTCAGTCTCTACACTCGCGGTAATGTCTGGAGCCTGACTATCCTCATTGACGTTCAAAGCATCTGAGCTTTCGTCAGCGTTTGAAAGCGCTGTGACACTATCTTCGGATTGCGCCGTCTCTGCTATCGGCGTGATCTCTTCAGCATGTTGGGAAGATTCTTCTAGTTTACGTTTCGACCAACGGCTTAAAAAACTAGTTGCCATTTGCTCTGCCTGCTCCTTTGCGTTTCTTGCGTCTTACTTCTAACAACTCACCGTGACGACCAATAAAGGCTTCCATCCAAGCCTGAACGGCTAACGGCATATCGTTAGATAGTACAAGGTTATCACCATCCATATATTGCGCCGCAACAGATTGTGAAGCCGTCAGTAACTGTATCGCTGGTTTTTCACCAGACTCGACGTTATCCATCACTAAAAAGAGTTTAGGTTGCTGAGAGCTTAAGTTAAAGCGGTAGTCTGTACGTTCATCTTTATGTAATTGCAACGGACAAACATCTGGAGTCTCTTCCGTCGGATTCAGCGCAAATCCTGTCAACTGCCATTGGGTTGTCACCCAAATCCCTGTACTGATCTCATGCTCAACAAGCTCTACGCCGATTGGCCATGTATCCTCAGTCTTTTCGTAATTTTTTTCGAAATCTTTCTTATCCGACATAACTCACCCAGTCTTTCTATTTTTGGTCTGAAAACACACAGGAGATTTTGCCCCGTTTTCGACCATTTTTATTGTCTTCGAAGCAATAAACGCGCCAAGCTGATATAACTTAGTCTATATACTCCCTCAGGCTATAAGTACCAAACTAGACGAAACTCAAATGTATTGATGTGTCATTACTGCGAACTCGCAGTTTTAATGCATTGTTGACATAAAACCTCGCAATTTCTGTGGGAACCGCTATTTTGGAATGAGATTTGCTAGCCACTTAACAAGCTAAAATGCGTAGCAACCTAACGCTCTTAATCACTAGGACACGACTGTGCTGAAACCAAATATTATTAAAACCAGTGAAAATCCCCTGCAAACCATTGAAGTCGATGTGTACGACGAGTACGGCGAAAAGCTCACGAAGCAAATCGCTTGCGAGCGTCCTCTTACGGTCATGCTGAACTGGAAAGAAGTGGTCACGCTCATGACGCTAGGTTCGCGTCCAGAAGCACTAGTACTGGGTTATTTAAAAAACCAAAGCTTCCTGTCCGATCCAGCCGCGATTGAATCCGTTATTATTGACTGGGAAACGCATTCCGCAGCGGTGATTACTAAAGAAAACACTGAACACTTAGAAGGCGCCCTGAAAAAGAAAACCGTCACCTCAGGTTGTGGCCAAGGCACTATGTATGGCAACGTGATGAAGCAGCTTGAAAATTATCAAGTGCCTCAAGTTTCTCTTAAGCAGTCAGAAATTTATTCTGCGCTGGAAGCGTTAACTCATTACAACGACACCTACAAAAAAGCGGGCGCAGTACACGGCTGTGCGGTTTGCAAAGGTAATGAAGTGTTGTCATTTGTGGAAGATGTCGGCCGTCACAACGCAGTGGATACACTTGCAGGTGAGATGTGGCTCAAAGAAGAAACAGGTGAAGATAAAATTTTCTACACAACTGGTCGCCTTACATCAGAGATGGTGATTAAAGTGGCTCAAATGGGCATTCCTGTTCTGCTTTCTCGCTCTGGCGTTACTCAAATGGGGTTAGATCTAGCGAAGCAATTTGGTATTACGACCATTGCGCGTGCGAAAGGTTTGCGCTTCCAAGTGTTTACAGGAGCCGACAAGGTTGAATTTGATGTAAAAGGCAACCAATAACACCTTTTCAGTGTAAACTAAAACCAATAATGCGGATTCACAGAGGATGTGGACTATGAATAATGACCAATTGTGGAATTTTCTGCTTACGCCCAGCGGTATCATGCTTTCTATGATTATTACCTTTGGCGTAGTCGGAATCTATGCGTATATAACAGGTCAGTTTAAGGATTAAGGCCAAATATTAAAAAAGCCTCGCTAAATAGCGAGGCTTTTGCTTTTTAAACGCTTTGCGAGTAATTACGCGTCAACACCACGAGATTTTAGGAACTCAGAGTAAGTGCCTTTAAAGTCTGTGATTTTACCATCGCGGATTTCGATAATACGCGTTGCTAGTGAGTCTACGAATACACGGTCGTGAGAGACGAAGAACAACGTGCCTTTGTATTGCTCAAGCGCCGTGTTCAAAGATTCAATTGATTCCATGTCCATGTGGTTGGTTGGTTCGTCCATTAGCAGCATGTTTGGCTTGTGCATCATTAGCTTACCAAGCAGCATACGACCTTGCTCACCACCAGACAGTACTTTTACTGACTTCTTAATGTCATCTTGACCAAACAGCATACGACCAAGGAAACCACGAACGACTTGCTCGTCATCACTTTCTTGACGCCATTGACCCATCCAATCCGTTAGATTCATATCTTCTGCAAAGTCATGCGCGTGGTCTTGCGCGTAGTAACCGATGTTTGCATTTTCAGACCATTTGAACTCACCAGCACGCGGTTCAAGTACACCAGCAAGCGTGTTTAGAAGTGTTGTTTTACCCACACCATTTTCACCGATGATCGCAACGCGCTCTCCCACTTCAAAAATTGCATTGAAGTCTGAGAACAAGTCCTCTTCAAAACCTTGGCTCAGGTTTTCTACAATCAGAGCGTTACGGAACAGCTCTTTAGACTGTTCAAAACGAATGAATGGGTTTTGACGACTAGACGCCTTCACTTCGTCCAATTTGATCTTGTCGATTTGCTTCGCACGAGATGTCGCTTGTTTTGCTTTCGATGCGTTTGCAGAGAAACGTGCAACGAACGTTTGTAGCTCAGCGATTTGTGCTTTCTTCTTCGCGTTGTCGTTTAGTAGACGTTCGCGAGCTTGAGAAGCCGCCGTCATGTACTCGTCGTAGTTACCAGGGTAAACGCGTAGCTCACCGTAGTCCAAGTCAGCCATGTGTGTACATACTGAGTTTAGGAAGTGACGGTCGTGCGAAATGATGATCATTGTGCAGTTACGCGCGTTTAGCGTGTCTTCCAACCAACGGATTGTGTCCATGTCCAAGTTGTTGGTAGGTTCGTCAAGAAGCATCACATCTGGGTCTGCGAATAGAACCTGCGCTAGAAGCACACGAAGTTTCCAGCCTGGTGCTACTTCACTCATTAGACCGAAGTGTTGCTCCATTGGGATACCTACAGCAAGAAGAAGCTCGCCCGCTTTGGCTTCTGCCATGTAGCCGTCCATTTCAGCAAACTGAACTTCTAAGTCAGCCACTTTCATGCCGTCTTCTTCACTCATTTCAGCAAGTGAGTAGATACGGTCACGCTCTTTCTTCACTTCCCATAGCTCTTTATGACCCATGATAACGGTATCGATTACCGTAAATTCTTCGTAAGCGAACTGGTCCTGGTTCAGTTTTGCAACGCGCTCGTTTGGATCGTAGCTTACGTTACCACTGGTTTGCTCAAGCTCGCCGCTGAGGATCTTCATAAAGGTTGATTTACCACAACCGTTAGCTCCAATTAAGCCATAGCGATTGCCTTCGCCGAACTTAACTGAAATGTTTTCGAATAGCGGCTTAGCGCCGAATTGTTGAGTAATATTCGCTGTGGAGATCAAAACCTTTACCTTAGCAATTGGGGTGTATTTAGAAAAACCGGGCAACGGTACTTGTTCATGCTACATACTGCAAGTGTTGTTTTTATTAATTCACTCCAAGTAAAATCATTGTAAGGTTTCTAAGAAGCAAAAGCGCAAACATAAATGCGTCATTAAATACAAAAAAGAGCCACTATCGTCAGTGGCTCTTTTTCCATTAATACTTCAAAAAAGTGACTAAGCGATGTTCGTCACCTCTAGGATCAGTTCGGCTTTTTTAGGTAAATAAATACTGAATTTACTGCCTTTTCCCCATTCAGACTCTGCTTTTAACTCACCACCCGTTTGGCTGAGAATACTTTGGGAGACCGATAGCCCTAACCCTGTGCCTTCTCGTTTCGTTGTGTAAAATGGCGAGAAGATTCGACTCAAGTTTTCTGGTTTAATACCGCAGCCCTCATCGATAACATGAATCGCGGCTCCTTTCACTTCGCCCTCTTCAATCCAGTCTTCACTGACTACTGTTAAAGTTCCTTTACCGCTCATTGCGTGAATGGCGTTCATTTGCAAATTAACTAAGATTTGTAGCAAGTGGTGACGGTTTATCTCAACGGACGTATGCGCTTGTAGGTCAGTCACAAACTCAACGTCGCGTTTCTTGGTGCCAGTTTTAACCAAGGTGATGCTTTCATCAATGATAGGATTGACATGTTGCCAAGTGATTTCATCTTGAACACCGCCTTGGCGACTGTATTGCAATAAACTGCGTGTGATATTGCGGATACGATCAATTTGCGCGTGAATCGCATCAATTTCTTCTTGTACTCGACTTGCATCGTCACCCAATTCAAAATGGATCAATTCTACGTTGCCAAGAATCACGGCGGTTGGGTTATTAATTTCGTGAGCAATCCCCGCGGTGAGCTCTCCCAGCGCTGCCAGTTTTTCATGAACAACGAGTTTGTCGCGGGTTTGGTTGAGCAATTGAATATGCAGTTCAAGATCTTGGGTTTTTTCTCTCAGGCTTGCCGTACGCTCTTGAACTTTGCATTCAAGTTGAGCTGCGGAGTTTTTCAGTTCAATTTTGCGCTCTTCTAGCGCGTCTAACATATCATCAAACTGTCTGGCTAACTGCGCAAGTTCATGATCGGCATCTAATCCTAACGGGCCAATCCGTTTTTCTTTACCTTGTTGGACCTGCTTCACCACTTTATGAATGCGTTCGATCGGTCGAAACAGATCATAAGAACCGCGATATACCATCACGCCGGAAACCAGCAATAACATAACCGTAATCAAGCTGATTTCGGCAATGTTCGTCATGTAGGCTTTAACGAATGGCCACATGAGGTAACCGGTATAAAGCATACCAATAACATTGTCGTATTGGTCTTTGATTGGTTGATACGCCGTAATATACCAAGCGTCATACACATAAGCGCGATCAACCCACTGTTCACCCTTCGAAAGTACTTGGTTATACACTTCTGCACTCACGCGAGTGCCTATGGCGCGCCCTAGCCTATGATCGCTGTCTAGAGGAACGTTGGTGCTCACACGCAAATCATCGAGAAACACAGTCAACGTACCCACAGGGCGAAGGCGGTCATTATCACTTAAGTAAATGAGATCGCGGATTTGATCCACCAACACTGTACTGTTGTTAAGGAGCAAACCACCATCAAGAAAGCCGATCAAATCGTTCGCTTGGCTGTATACCGGAATCACGGTTCGACTGACTAACCCACGCGCCTCCCTGTCACCATCAGCAAGAATAGGCACTTCTGCTCGTTTGGCGAGTTCAGGATCGAGGCGTTCGAGTTCTTCTTTATTGAGTACATCAAAAAACGATTCGCGCTTGGTGAGATCCATAAAGCGGAATTTGTTTTCCATGGAATTAACGCGTTGGAAAGAGAGAAAATCTAAAGCATATCTTTTCTTCTGCTCTGTGACCCACTTTTGCAGGTCACCTTGTGGCGTTCCTTGATTAATGCGAATACGGAAATCGTACGAATCGGCAAACGCCCGCACGTAATTGGCTTGCTTTTGCTGTAACAACGTTACGCTGTTATTTGCAACACCAAGACGCTCCGAGACATCAAGCAGCGCATTTTGCCACGTGTAATGAATAGACCAATAAATGGTAATGCCGATCAGAGCTAACAACGTGAGGAAAATCGGCGCAGAGGTTAAGAATAACAAACGATAACGCACCATGGTTTTAAAACGGTGCGTCCATTTTGACAATCCTTTGTGCTGTGGGCCGTTAGTCGGCATATTCCTCATCCTCAGAATCCCATTCTTTGTATTTACGTTCTAAGGTCTTGCGAGCTACGCCCAAGTCGCGAGCAGCGGCTGATTTGTTGCCTTCGTGCAAGTTAACGACTTGTTTAATATGTGCTTTCTCGACTTCTTTTAACGTCCAGCTGTTTGGATAGCCCTCGCCAGTAAATTCTTTGCCTTCTTTAAAGGTTGGTAACTCAGCTGAGTGAGAAACAGTAATCGATACATTAGGCAGTGAATGCCCGCCATTCAGCTCTCGCCAATAGTGTGCAGGTGGTTTGCCAAGCAAGATACAACGCTCAATCAAGTTTTTCAGCTCACGAATGTTTCCCGGCCAATCGTACTCACTCATGGCTTCCATGTCCTCGTGCGCCCATTTTGGCGCAGGCATACCGAGCTCGCGCGTCAGCATGTTGCTGAAAAATGGCACCAACTCAAATAAGTCGGTTTTGCGCTCTCGCAGCGGACACACTTCAATTTTCAGAACGTTTAAACGGTAATAGAGGTCACTGCGGAAATTACCTTGATTGACCTCTTCTTGCAGGTTTCGGTTGGTTGCCGCTACGATACGGACATCAATACTGATCTCTCTTTCTGAACCGACAGGGCGAATCGTACGCTGCTCTAACACACGTAATAATGATGCCTGCATTGCAAGTGGCATCTCCCCGATTTCGTCAAGAAATAAGGTGCCACCGTTCGCAACACGGAACAAACCTTCACGCGATTTTTTTGCACCGGTAAACGCGCCCGATGTATGACCAAACAACTCACTCTCTAAAAGCTCTGGTGCAATCGCGCCGCAGTTGATTGGCACAAACGGGCCCGTTCGCCCACTCGCCTGGTGGATACCTCGTGCAACTAGTTCTTTACCCGTACCCGACTCACCTTCCACCAAAACAGAAGCGCGTGATGGTGCAAATTGGTTAATAAGTTGCTTAAGCAGACGCGTTTTTTCTGAGCCGCCGATGATCTCTGAGGTATTGTGACGTTGGTAATCGCGTGTCATGGCGTACTGCATGCGTTCGTTCAAACGGCGATCCATACAGCGACTGACCGCTTTTAACATCTGCTCAAGGTTGAATGGTTTGAGGATAAAGTCGGAAGCACCGAGCTGTAGCGCTCGAATGGCAATTTCTAAATCCGCATAACCCGTCATAAAAATCACATCGGCACGTTTGTCATCATCTTCAAACGCTTCTTCCCACTCAATTCCAGAACGCCCTGGCAGATTAATATCCAGTAAGATCAGATCATAATGTCGAGAATTACGCAGTTGTTCTGCTTCTTCGATGCTACCAGCTGTATCGACATGTGAAAAAAGCTTACCCAATGCCTTTTTCAAGATGGCTTGCATGCCTAATTCATCATCGACGACCAGTACGGAAAAGGCGCTATATTGTTGGTTTGTACTAAGATGGGATTGAGTAGACATATTTACCCCAGATGGATTTCGATGGGACAGAGTGTACCAAGTTTAAACAGAGATACCCTACAAAAAGTGCGACATTTTGTACCAACGCAAACTTTTATGCAAATAACCCCATGATTTAGTGCATAAACCAAGCACTTTAAGCTTGTAAAAGGTTGGCATCTTGTTTGCTATAAGGTGGATACGGAGCGCATTTAAGTGATCTCAGGATGTTGATGTTTGCTTATTCCAACACCCTGAGACAACTTGCGTATTACGCTAATCGCTCTCGTCCAAAAAGGCTTCTCCCTAAAACCTGGAGAGATTCCAAAGAATCATTGGAAAGGAACACATAAAAATGAAAAAAATTGCGCTAACTCTGGCTGCAACGTCAATCACGCTTGTAAGTTACTCTGCGTTTTCTGCTCAAGACGGAGAACACGTTCGCCTTGCAACCACAACCAGTACTTACCATTCAGGTTTACTTGATTACCTGCTTCCACAATTTGAAAAAGACACGGGCTACAAAGTCGATGTTATTGCTGCAGGTACTGGTAAAGCCTTAAAAATGGGCGAAAACGGTGACGTAGATTTGGTGATGACACATGCACCAAAAGCTGAAGGCGCATTTGTTGAGAAAGGCTACGGCGTTTTACCTCGCAAGCTAATGTACAACGACTTTGTGATTGTAGGCCCGAAAGCTGACCCAGCAACAATCAAAAATGACGAAGGCGTGTTAGATGTATTCAAAGAGATCGCAAACAAAAACGCAACGTTCATCTCTCGCGGCGATGATTCTGGTACACACAAAAAAGAAATGGGCTTCTGGGCTCAAACTAAAATCGAACCGAACTTTGGTGGCTACCGTAGCGTAGGTCAAGGTATGGGCCCAACTCTAAACATGGCGTCTGAAATGCAAGGCTACACCATGACGGATCGCGGCACATGGCTGGCTTACCAAAACAAATTGGATCTAGAAATTCTGTTCCAAGGCGATGAAAAACTGTTTAACCCGTACCAAGTTATTCTTGTTAACCCTGAGCGTTACCCAACGATTAACTACCAAGGTGCGAAGGCATTCAGTGATTGGTTGGTAAACCCTCGCGGACAGGAACTTATCAATGGTTTCCGCCTAAACGGTAAACAACTGTTTGTTGCGAATGCTGAGAGCAAATAACGCAATATGAATCTTGCTGATACAACACTGGAAGCGCTTCGCTTACTGGTGAATTTTGATGCAGACCTATGGGAGATCGTTGCGGTCTCCTTTAGTGTTTCTATCACGGCAATATCCCTAGTGGTATTGCCGGCTATTTTGATGTCCTTTGTACTGGCGTATACCGACTTTCGCGGTAAATGGTTTTTGTTGTCGATCGTAAATACGCTGCAAGCGGTCCCTACCGTGGTGATTGGCCTGTTGCTGTACATGTTGCTGTCGCGTGCTGGCCCTTGGGGAGACTGGCAAATGCTGTTCACTCAGAAGGCAATGATCTTCGGCCAAATGGTGATCTGCTTCCCTGTTTTGGTATCGATGATGCATGGTGCATTACAATCTAGCGACCGTCGTGCAGTGGAAACTGCCATCACGCTGGGCGTCTCCATTCCGCGCTTGGCAGCTACGATGATTTGGGAAACCCGCTTTCCTCTACTTGCGGCTATCATTGCAGGGTTTTCACGTATCGTGACCGAGGTGGGCTGCTCAATGATGGTTGGTGGGAACATTATGGGCGTGACGCGAAATATTCCCACGGCTATCGCAATGGAAAGCAGTAAAGGTGCTTTTGCGCAAGGAGTTGCATTAGGAATTGTATTACTATCTTTAGCGTTGGCTCTAAACTTCTTCTTATCAAGCATGAGAGGCAAAGGCTACCTCAGAACATAGAACATGAAGCAAACAAACGACTCACCATTAACCCCATGTCGAGGCGAATTATGACTATAAAAATCACCGCCGAACAGTTATCCATGCGCTTTAAAGAGCGTGTGCTTTTCCACATCCCTGAGTTAGCCATCGGCCCAAATGATGCCATTTATCTCAAGGGTGACAATGGTGTGGGCAAAACTACCCTACTCAAAATCCTTGCTGGCTTGCTCAAACCCTCTACTGGTGATGTTGTTGCGCCAAAAGATACGTGGCTAAAAAGACTGACGCGTCGCAATGGTCGTGTCGATGTGATTTATCTCCACCAATCCCCTTACCTTTTTGACGGCACTGTATATGAAAACGTAGTCTATGGAGTGAAATATCAACAAGACACGCAAAAAGATAAGCGAGCTCAAGTTATTCACGCGCTGCGCATGGTAGGTTTAGAAACCTTAGCGGACGAACATATTTCCGTGTTGTCCGGCGGTGAAAAACAGCGCGTTGCCATGGCAAGGGCTTGGATCTTAAAACCGTCGATTTTGTTGATGGATGAGCCAAGTGCGTCTTTAGACCAAGAATCCATTGAACGATTGGTGGTGATGGCGAAAGATCTTTTGGATCGTGGTTCCAGTATCGTGGTGACAAGCCATCAGGCCAACGCACTGACCGACTTATGTAAAAAACAGTGGTGGATTAAAGACAAGACTTTGATAGAGTCTCCTCTGTTGTATGTCATACCAAAAGAAACATCCCAAGAGAATGCATATGCTTCAACCAACACAAACTAGTTGGGTCATTTTGGCTGGTGGCCAAGCCAGCCGTATGGGTGGAAAAGATAAAGGTCTGATTGAGTTAAATCAGAAGCCACTCATCGAGCACGTTATTGAACGTTTATCTCCACAAACTCCACGCATTTTAATTAATGCCAACCGAAACCAAGATGCGTACAGCAAATTTGGTTTCGTATTTAGTGATCAATTCAAAGATTTCCCTGGGCCTATGGGCGGTATTCACGCGGGTTTGATGCATTCTGAAACCGACTGGGTCGGATTTGTACCTTGCGATAGTCCACAAATTAACACCGACCTTGTCGAGCGTTTCTGCCAGGCCGTCAAAGAAGACAGCGATATTTTGGTCGCGCATGATGGTGACCATCAGCAACCTGTTTTTACGCTCTACCACAAGCGCGTACTGCCAAAACTCACTGCGTTTTTAGAACGTGGCGACCGCAAAATCATTCTGCTCTACAAAGAGTGCAACACCAGTTACGTTGACTTTAGCGACTCACCAAACTGTTTCGTCAACTTGAACACTCCGGAAGAACTGGCGCAATTTGGACAATTAGAATCATGAAACACACGCTAAACATTCCTATTCTTGGTTTTGCAGCTTATTCAGGCACAGGCAAAACCACGCTACTTGAAGCCCTATTGCCAAAGCTGACCGAAGCAGGTTTACGCATTGGCATGCTAAAACATGCGCACCACAACTTCGATGTCGATAAACCGGGTAAAGACAGCTACCGTTTACGCAAAGCTGGCGCATCTCAAATACTGATTGCTTCTCGCAACCGTTTTGCGTTAATGACAGAAACGCCAGAAGCCGAAGCGGAGTTTGAATTCCTATTAACACGTTTTGATGAAGACATGCTTGATGTGGTTTTGGTCGAAGGCTGCAAAAACATCGCGTTCCCTAAAATCGAATTGCACCGTGAAGAAGTCGGCAAGCCTTGGCTTTATCCAAACGATGAAAACATCATCGCTATCGCTTCAGACGGCGGCGAGTTGGACTCTGAACTGCCACAAATGAACATCAATGATCTTGAAGCGATTGCTCAGTTCGTTATTCAGTATGTTCAAGAAGCGAAAGCACCAAAAAACAAAGAGAAAGAAGCCGCATGTTGCGACACACTTTCTCCTGCTTTCCTTTCTGTGGTTCAAGGCCAAGAGAAAATCCTTTCTTTGGTGAACACGGTTACGGAAATAGAAGCATGCAAGATTGAAAACGCCTATGGCCGCGTTCTTGCGGAACATATCGTTTCACCAGTAAATGTGCCGCAATACACCAACTCCGCGATGGACGGTTATGCCATCCGCAGTGATGATGTTGACCGTGATAGCTACCAAGTGGTTGTTGAAGTGATGGCGGGCCATGCTTACGATCAACCTCTGGACGTTGGTCAAGCGGTGAAGATCATGACTGGCGCACCAACACCACGTAACGGCGACACAGTGGTCATGCGTGAGCAAGCCTCTCAAGAAGGTGACAAGGTCACCTTTAACGGTGCGAATATCAAAGCAGGCCAAAACGTTCGTCAAGCAGGTGAAGATCTCGCTATCGGCAGTGACGTCTTTACCGCAGGCACTCGCCTAGCCTCTCCAGAAATGGGCATGATCGCTTCGCTTGGTTTTGGTGAAGCGAATGTGTTCCGCAAAGTGAAAGTTGCCGTGTTCTCCACCGGTGACGAAGTACAAGCGCCGGGAACAGAGCAAAAAGCGAATTCTATCTACGATTCCAACCGTTTTACCATCATGGGCATGCTTGAAAAGCTCGGCTGTGAGATCTTGGACTTCGGTATTCTGGAAGACAACGAAAAGTTAATGATTGAAGCGTTGGAAAACGCATCGGCGCAAGCGGACGTGGTTATGACTTCTGGTGGCGTATCTGTTGGTGATGCGGATTACATCAAACTTGCCTTGGATAAACTTGGTCAAATAGATTTTTGGCGAATCAACATGCGTCCGGGACGTCCATTAGCGTTTGGTCAAATCAACAACAAGCCGTTCTTTGGTCTGCCGGGCAACCCTGTTGCCGTGATGGTTTCATTCATCAACTTTGTCGAGCCTGCACTGCGTAAGATGCAAGGCGAACAAGGCTGGAAGCCTCTGAAAGTGAATGCCATTGCGACTGAAAACCTTCGCTCTCGACAAGGTCGTACCGAGTTTAGCCGTGGCGTCTATGAACTGGATGCAACTGGCCGTTTAACCGTTCGTACAACAGGCAAGCAAGGATCTGGTATTTTGCGTTCAATGAGTGAGGCGAACTGTTTGATCGAAATCTCCCCAGCTATTGATACAGTTAAAGCGGGAGAAAGCGTGACAATTATCCCACTTCAAGGCAGAATCTAGCTCAAACTAGAAATTCAAAGGTCAGCGAGTCTGGCCTTTTTGTTTAATACCGAAACCTTTTCAGAGAGACAGCTATGGCTCGCACCATTCTTTACACTTACAAAGACCAAGACAAAGAACTGACGTTCTCATACCAGCAACACCGCAACATTCAAGAAGCAGTTGCAGAAGCCGAAGGTATCGATATCACTGAGTTCCTAAAGATGGAGCAACAAATCGAAGCAGTGTCTGACACTAAAGCAGTGCGCAACTACCGCGACAACTACTTCAGAAAATTAGGCTTTAGTAAAATCACCCTAGCTCAAAAAGAAAACCTCGGCGTAGGCAAAAAGAATAAATAAGCTTAGCTGCAAACAGAAAACTCACGATTCGCCGTGAGTTTTTATGCATGCTACTTTTGTTCATGATCCATACCCGAGGATACCGAAATTACTTAGGTATATGAGTTACTTGGGTATATGAGTTACTTCAATTATAAGTAAAAAGCCCCGTTTTACCTTGATGGTCTAAACGGGGCTTTAAATTTCTTACTTTGTATCGAGTAAGGTTTCAGTCGCTACTTGATGTTTAAGAACGCAGCGCCGCGTACACCACCTGAATCACCGTGTTTTGCTTTGATGATCTTAGGACACTTAGCCACAGACAATAAGTGTTTAGGGATGCGTTTTGGCATCTCTTCGTAAATCAATTCGAAGTTAGATAAGCCTCCACCAAGTACAACGGTGTGTGGGTCTGTTGCAGTAAACAGGTTTGCAAAGCAGATTGCTAGCAGCTCCATAAAGCGCTCGACGTGCTCTACTGCTTTCTCTTCACCCTCTGCGTGCGCTTTAATAATGTCGATCGCTTTCTTCTCTTCGCCGTAGTAATGCGCGTAAAGAAGCTCGAAACCACGACCCGATAGGTAACTATCTAAACAGCCTTTGTTGCCACAGCCACAGCCAAGTAATGGTGCGTTTTCGCCCAGGTGGAACCATGCGTCGATAGGAAGACGTGTGTGACCCACCTCACCCGCTACGTGGTTGCGGCCAGAGAATACTTTGCCTTCGTAGATAAAGCCGCCACCAAAACCAGTACCAAGGATCAAACCTAGTACAGATGGTTCATCTTGAAGATCTTCGTCCCAGGCTTCAGAAAGCGCGAAACAGTTTGCATCGTTTTCAATTTTTACGCTGCGACCGATTTTAGCTTCCAGATCAGCACGAAGTGGTTTGCCTTTTGCCGCAGGAACGTTAACTGTTAGTACCGTTGCATCATCGGCGTCTTCCATACCTGGTAGGCCAAGACCAATCGTACCTTCGCAGCCAAACTCTGTATCGTATTTGTTCACCAATTCCGCAATGGTATCAACCAGCAGCTCGTAGTTGTCTGTTGGTGTAGGTACACGTTCCGTCGCTACACGCTCAAGCTTCTCGTTAAATGCACCAAATTCAATTTTAGTGCCGCCGACATCAAAGCCGTAATACATGTATTTCTCTCCTAAAAAATGCTTCAAACGACTCTCAAAAATGGCTAGAGTCAAAAGTATAAACTGATGGCATTATCCATATCTGTACGCCTGCAAACCGTGACCGAATGCAGATTTATCCCCTCACCGAAGCCAGTTGAACAACATACCATCAACAAAAGCTCATTCCTTAGAGTCAGCTCTCGGTTTTCATCCACTCTTTGAAACGTTTCAAGTGTGGCTGGTTAGGGTCGCTTTTGACTCGAGTCTTGCTCAGCATGTAAGTTTCTCTGAAGGCTTCAAACCACAATTGAAGGCATTCCGCAGCTTTAGGCTCACCAGCTTGTTTTAAAACTAATGTCGCGACTTCGGCGGTTGAAAGATGCTGATCATTCTCGGAGCGGCGCATGATGTATTCAGACAGAGATTCCGGCTCAATGGAAAGCACAGGCAAAGATTTAAGAAAATCAGAACGACGGAATATCTTTCGTGCCTCACGCCAGCTACCATCAATAAAGATCAGCAACCATTTTTTGTTCTCGACATCTTCTTTTACCAATCGCGCTGGCTCTAGATCTTCAATTAAACGAGAGGGATCATCCACATAGTCTGCAGGAAATACAATCACCGGTTGGTAGCTGTCATCCTGTAGTAGCGCGAGCATCTCTTCAGACGGTTCTGTTCGGTTCCATTGATACACGTAAGTCTCTTGAATCGTATCAGCAATTAGACGACCGGTATTACTTGGCTTAAACACTTCGTTTTCAGAAACAATCAACATACATGCAATATTGGCCTTGATGTTTGGCTGAAGGTCGCACAAACAGTGTTGCTCAGAAACCTGGCAATATTGGCAACGAACCACTTTACATCCACGCGCATTGAAAGGCTTGGTTGAGATAGATTGTCGGTACTGATATAAACGGTGGAAAGCGTGAATTCTCATGGTAAGTAATGCCAAGTAAAAAGTAGAGCGCGATTTTACTGATATTATGGTTTCGCCTCAAGATAAGCCCATCAGCAGTGTGTTGAAATAATTTCACTCTTATCTCGGTCATAGATAAAGAAATAAATAAGGGAATGACAGTGACAGAAACGACATTTCAAGAACCCTCATGGCTCAGATTAGGCTTTTTCCTTGGCGTATTATTGCTTTGTGCCATTTGGGAAAACAAATTGCCTAGAAAAACACTGACCGCTTCGCGCAGGTTTCGCTGGGTCAATAACTTGTCATTGGTCGCTTTTAACAGCCTAGTTATTGCTTTAATCATGCCTATCGCCGCCTTTCAAGCTGCGGTCATAGCTCAGGAGCAACAATGGGGGCTGCTCAATATTCTGTCCCTCCCCGCTTGGTTAAATATTTTTCTAACCGTCATTTTGCTTGATTTCGTCATTTACGCTCAGCATGTTGTCTTTCATCATGTAAAACCGCTGTGGAAGATTCACCGAATGCATCACGCCGATCTCGACATAGACGTCACTACAGGCGCACGCTTTCATCCCTTCGAAATAATCATTTCAATGGGAGTAAAAATTGCAGCCGTGTTTATCTTAGGTGTTTCACCTATCGGAATTGTGGTATTTGAAATTGTGCTTAATGCGAGCGCGATGTTTAATCACAGTAATGCAAAACTGGCTTTATCTATGGACCAAAAACTGCGAAACGTCATCGTTACACCAGACATGCATCGCGTGCACCATTCAGTGATAGTAAAAGAGACCCACTCAAACTTTGGTTTTTTCCTTTCAGTTTGGGACCGCTTTTTTGGGACATACCGAGCTCAGCCTAAGTTGGGTCATGAAGATGTTGTTATTGGTGTGCCGGAAATTAGAGACGAAGAAGAGCAAAGATTAGATAAGCTGTTAACGCAGCCCTTTCGCTACAATAAAGAGAAGAAGTAATGGTTGAAAAAATATTGTTGGATGAAGTATGTCAACAAAACGAATAGACCAAGCCTAAACCCCTGTTAAACACTACTTCACCCTCATGATGTGTAAGAACAGATTAGTTTTCTGCTAGCTGACGCTTTTTGTTTAACTGAGTAATACCAACAAATAAACCAACAACACCAAGCACTGCACATGCCAAAGCATTGGTGTTCATTACTTGCTGTGCCTCTATTGAGCTGTATAGAAAAGCAAGGCTGAAGAAAGTGGTGGCAAAGCTCAAACCTGTCAGTACGCTGAAACCAGCAAAACTGGCCAAGTCTTTAAAATCGTTCATAACGAGTCCCTGTTTACAATCCTTAATCGAGTGTTGTGAAAATAATAATTAACGAAATATTTGGCGCGATTGACTATGTTTTCGCGCATTCCATAACCAGATAGATACCCCAAATGAGAACCCTAAAAACAGTGTCTTCATTTGTAGGGCGACGTTGTTATCTAATATTTCTAATGTATAGTGAGCGTGGGAACTAAAGATAACATTGGTTATAAGAATCAATAACATAACGACTAGGCCAGAGCGGCGATGCTTGACCAATAGGTACGCTGCTAATAAGTCTAACAGCCCCAACGAGCTCCAATACATATTCAACCAGCGTGGCGCAAAATCGTAAGGTAAAAAGCCACCAACAATGTTGTCATAAAGATGAACCACTCCGCCAACTGTCATAAAAAGGCATAAGAGAAACACGACGAATTTATCCATTACCGTTTCCTTATCTGAATGAATGAGCAAAGCATATAGAAGTCACTTAAACATTTGTAATCCCATCGCCATTTTTGAGATCGACAGTGCCATTATCAACACGATGAGAACAGTAACGGCTGCTCTACCTTCTTTATTTAGCATAGTGTTTGCTTTGTCATTGTCCCAAATCCGCCAATGCAACGACAGAATCCTCCTTTAAATCACGCCTTGGTTTATCAACTCTCGTACCTTTTCCAGCCCGCGCTGAAACACAGTATGTGCATTCGCGGGAAGGCCGCTCTCGACATCGTGCCAGAAGAACGCGAAATCATGTCCACCATCGTCTTGCGTATGAAACAGCCATGAATTAGCGAGGTCAGCACACTCACACAAAACAAAATGCCATACTTGATTTTGAAAGCCACTGTCCCATGAGCATAAATATCGTGCGGAACGAACATGTGTGATACCAGACTCCTCAGCGAGCTCCCGCTTGGCCGCTATGATGTAACTTTCATCAAACACTTCAACAGTGCCCTTGACGAGCTGAACACCCGCCAACGGATGTTTAAAAAGTAGGATCTCTTGATTTTGATTACGTAGAACGACGGGGCAAACTTTATCGATCACAAAACCACTCCTTATGGTTCAAGCAAAAGGCTTTAGCTTTCTCTGGATATAAAGAAATCGAGTGAAGTTGCTCTACACGCACCCACTTCAAATGGTACTGATTAACATCTGATTTTCTGATTTGCTCTGGCCCACTCCCAAGTTTCACTTTTAAGTTCCCTACATAAGAAAGAAAATAGGTTTCTAAGCGACCTTGATTTTCGAGTTCCAAAACTTTCTTAACCGAGCCAAGTTCTATTGAGGTTTCTTCCAGCGCTTCTCTTTTAGCAGCTTCAACAGGTTTCTCACCTGCTTCAACACTGCCGCCAGGGAAAACCCAATACTGTCTGTCGTTTCGAACGCGATGGATAAGCAAAAGTTCTTGGTGATGATTAACTAGTATGAGGCTGGCTCTTTGTGATAACTGCATGATTCATTCCTTTGAATTCTGGCGACATTCTAGTCAACGAGTCCCTCGAACAAAGCATTAACATCACGTTGTGATAACTAAACCCTTTAGAAATGAACGAGATGAGATGTAACTCACTTTTGCAATGCAAATAGGAGCCATTAAATGAGTAGCCGTAACAAAAAAGCAGAACCGAGGTTCTGCTTTTAGTCGGTGGAAACATCTCATTTACTTGGTCTGATGAAGCTCATACTTGTGCAGCATTGCTTGCTGGTGCCCAGCAATTTCCGCCACTTGCTCAGAACTCTCAACCATAGACTCAAGCTGCAGCTTTGTGCGTTCGCCAAGATCAGAAATATGTGTGATGGATTGAGATACATCTGCCGTCGCTCGTTCTTGTTCTTCTGTAGCAACTGAGATTTGCTCAACACGTTCTTGAATGTACTTAACCGCGAGGTTGATATCAGAGAATGTCGATTTCACTTCATTGCTGGACTGTAGCGCGTGGGTCATTTCTTCTCTTGAATCATTGACTGCTTGACGCGAACGCTCTGCGGCAGTAATAAGCTCGCTCATCATTTCTCGGATGTTCGTAGTTTGTTGAGAGGTATCACTTGCAAGTTTGCGAACTTCATCAGCGACAACCGCAAATCCACGCCCTTGCTCACCAGCACGGGCAGCCTCTATTGCCGCGTTGAGAGCAAGTAAGTTGGTGTTGTCCGCGATCCCACTGATCATATCCACCATTTCACGAATCTGTTTAACACGCTGGTCTAGCTCTAACATTGACTGTTCATTTACATCCAAAGAGCTTTCTAATGACTCCAAACGTTCGCGGTTTTGTTCCACGACTTGAACCCCTTTTTCAGTGTGTTGGGTTGCAAGGAGCGAGTCCTGTGAAGATGCATTTGTCACCATTGCTATTTCACGAATAGAGGCTTCAAGCTGCGTTATGGTCGTGATCATACTCGACAACGCTTCATTTTGTGTTGCCAACCCATCACTTGTTTGTTCGGCTGCACTGTGACTTACTTCTGCCGTCTGATAAAGCGTTTCACAATTGCGCGTCACCGTTTGAATGGAGTCATGTGTGGAATCGATTACTTGATTCAACTTTCGTGCTACTTCTTTCAGCTCATAGGGGCCAACTTCTTCTGCCTTGTCACGAAAATCATGTTCGGTAAGTGCTGAAAGACGCGTTAGTACATTCCTTAACCCTCGGTTTGTCCATGACTTGAGACTAAACCAAGTAACCAGAATAATAAAAGAAATCACACACGCCGCAAACACGAGCACAACGCTCACCGATTCAATGGTCTCGTTGACCACCCGCTCCTTTTCATCGATCAACTGACCAGCGGTTTGGGAGATTTGATCAAGTAACCGCATGGTTTCATCCGCAAGCATCGAAGCCTGTTTAAACTCTGAACGTTGCAATTCCCCTTGTTCTAGTTTGGCGAGGATCAAACGCAGCACGCCCTTTTCACTAAAGCCTTGTTTCACCATCTCATATGGTGCGGTTAAGCTTGCATATTCACTTACTTCAGGATGGAAAGATTGGAAGTCTTCATAGGCGAGTTTAATACCTGCTATGCGATTTCGCATTTCTCGGTATTCTTTTTCGGCTTTGTTTAATTCTGAGTGCATCATCATGACTAAGAACGTACTTTCCATTGAGCTTGCAGAAGCAATGAAACGGTTAGCGGCATCGCTCGACTCAGGATTATCAGCACTAAGGAACGAACTGATTCGATTCATTTCCGGGCCGATAGAGCTAAGCCCATAGCGAAAACCACCAACAGCGGCATCAATATCCATTTGAATTTGTATCACCGAAGATTGCTTCAACAAAATGGACTGCGTGATGTTATGTAAACGCGCTAGTTTGGTGTCTAACTCCTCCGAGAGTTGCTGAGCTACACCAGACGCTTTCACAACCAAAGTTGTGCTTTGAGTTGCAAGAGAGTCGATTTGCTCTTTTATGAGAGGCAACTCTTTCGGCTCAGTAATCTGCATACCATGGTTGAGTAGCTTAACCATCTCCAATACATTCCTGGTTAACTTTGCGTTTGCCATCGCGATTGGTAATGCTTTTTGCGACAAGTCTTCAAATTGTTCCCCTACCTGTTCCATTCCTTTGAAACTTGAGACAGAAAGGGCTATAACAAGAGCAATGATAGTTAAAAATGTTGCACTGACAGCCTGAATCAGTGAAAGTGATGTGCGTGAGCGTTTTCGCTTTGCCATAATCAATTTTTATTCTTTCTTAAGGTTGAATCGGTTCTGCAGTGATTCCGTCACATTTGTGAGACAAAACCGTGATTTGCAGCCCATACTATGGATTGGTTATGACACTAATATTTCAGTTGTGAGTCATAGAGATGACAGGTGGTGATTTGCGTCGAGTATATTTTCCTTTGATAATCAGTGTGCTACTAAGCGCCTGCTCTTCTGGGCCTGAGCCTAGTGAGCAAGCACAGGTGACAGCACCTACAAATCAGCTATTGTCGGACAACCCTGACTTGTTCGACTTTTACACAGAGTGGCACGGCACGCCTTATCGCTTAGGCGGGACACAGAAATCTGGAATTGATTGCTCAGCATTTGTACAAAAAGCGTTTATTGAGGCTTATCAGCTCTCGTTACCAAGGACAACGAGGCAGCAATCAAAGCAAGGTGTGGAGTTAAGTTGGACGGATGCCAAGCAAGGGGATCTAGTGTTTTTTAAAACAAGACGTACAACTTATCATGTCGGAATTTACTTGGGTAACAAGCAGTTCATGCATGCATCGACGTCTAGAGGTGTGATTATTTCAAGAATCGACAACCCATACTGGGCATCTAAGTTTTGGCAAATAAGAAGAGTTACAATGTAACTCCTCTCACTCTTTAACCGGACATTGCTGTAAGTTAAAACAATATCAGTCGTAAGTCGCAACAGCATTATCGAACAGATTTTTGACCAGAGCGATGTATTCATCAAGGAACGTGATCTGTTCATTGGTCGCTTTTTTATGCCATACCCCAGCCAATATCTCACCAAGATCTTCAACAACTGCATCAGCCTCTTTCAACAATTTGAAGCGTACGCTCGAGTGAAGTTCTGGATTTTGCTCAAAAATCGCCATGATGTTTGAAGCCACCATATCGGTGACAACATCTTCGATGCTTTCGGATCCAGTGTCGCCAATTTCGGTCGTAAAAATATCTAGATTTAGAGACAAGTGCTCGATAAGAGCGAGATATCCATCGGTTTCTAAAACCACTGTTTTTCTCCGTTTATTGCAAGCCTTCGAAGCTGAAAGCAGAATAGTTTCAATAGTAAGACATGCCGAGAAAATTTCATTAACTTATTTCATATTAACAAACATTCACGAACCAACTGGATGATTTTCAAACAATTGAGCTTTGCTTCACTGAATTCGGATACAGGGTTTCTTCAAACCTTTTTATATTTCAGTCATTTTCATGCAAACAGGTTTGGTTACGACCATTTTCTTTTGCACGATACAGCGCAGCATCGGCACTCTTTAACCATTGAGTGTGAGTTTCAAAATAAGGCTTATACTCGCAAACACCAATACTTATCGTGTAATTAATCAAAAAATCTTCCACTTTCACGATCTCTTGCTCAATTCTTTTGCGCAAACGCTCTGCGAAATAGCAAGCTTGCTCCTGGTTTGTGTGAGGAAGTAGTACCGTAAACTCTTCACCACCAAAACGACCGCAGATGTCACTGCTTCTTGCTGTTTTTCTCAACAAGGCAGAGGTTCGACGAATGACTTCGTCCCCTGTCGGGTGACCATAAGTATCATTCACCTTCTTAAAGTGGTCGATATCGAATATTACTAATGAGCATGGTCCGTCGATAACTTTTAAGTGAGCAAACTCATCTTTCAATGATTGCTCCCAATAAGCGCGATTAAATAAACCTGTTAAACCATCTTTGCGACTGATTTCCGACAAATGTTGATTTGTTTCTTTCAAATGAATGCGATTTCTCGCAGTTTCAGAAACATCATTGACTTGAATCGCTATGTGGCTGACCTCTCCTGAAAGCCCAATTAACGGCGTGATCACGATATCTTGATACATAAAATCACTGCTGTTTGAAACCGGAGAAAAATTGTTGAACTTAAAAAGGTACGGTCGGTTTTCCCAGCTAGAAAAAGAACGAGTTTCCAGATCGGCGGCAGCTTTTATCTTGGTTTCTAGCCAAGTTCTTGGCAGCTCTTCAAAATGCTCAAATAAACATTCACCAAGAATTTCTTGTGATAGAACGCCACTGTATGACTGCATAAAACTGTTCCACACACACACTTTATACTCTTGATCCAAAACAATAAGCCCTGAATCCATCGTATCGAGAATTTGTGTGACCCAATGAAAGTCTGCTATGTCCAGCGTGATATCGGACATTAGATTAGCTCCATGATTTCATAGATAATTTCTACGGATGGCTTATCAATTAAAAACAGTACCTCGCACTCGAAATCGAGCGCTTCTGCCATGTAGGTGTATTCGATAGTAAAGAGCTCACCCAACTCGCCTTGCTCTTCACAATAAGGTGTTAAGGTATCCACAATGCCTGGCTGACGAAGTGAGAACTGCTTGTCGAGTTGATCGCCTAACGACGTGAGAAATGACGAAACCAGTAGGTTAGAGATATTCAAGATGATTTCATTATGAGGCGTAAACTCAAGGAGGTAACCTAATTTTTCCCCAATCTGATTGATATCCCTACCACGTAAGCACACCAGTGCCTCCCCGTGAATACCGCCACCGACAAACCTCTGCGCTACCGCAACGGAACTGTCACGCCCAACCACATCAACCAGTGTCATATGAAGCTCGCCGTAGGACAAAGGTCCAACATGAGGAACAGGAAGTTGGATGAACTCATGTAAATGGTCAGCCATAATCGCAGCCCCTTTACCAAGGGCAATGTTCGCAATTTCACGGAATTTGGCTAGTAAGGAAAGCTCTTCGCAACCCTGGTTTTTAGAATCAACCGAATGACTAGGTTTGAACGCATAATGCAGCCCTAATTGTTCGTATAGTGGGAGCACCTGCTCTTCTGTCAGAGGCTTAGCGATAAAAGCTTGAGCACCAAGATCGAGACAGCGCTGTTTTGCCTCTTGTTGAACATCTCCAGAAATAATGACGATTTTGGTCGGGTACTGACTAACAGGTAATGATTCGAGGACCTCAAAACCATCCATTATGGGCATCGTTAAATCGAGAAACAAAATATCGATATTTTGCTCAGCAAGAATATTAAGCGCCTCATAACCATCTTGCGCTTCAATAAGATGCAATGATGTATCTTGTACGATAGAACGCGCAATAAGCTTTCTTGCAACAGCTGAGTCATCACATATCAGTACTTTCATGCCACCAATGGAACTAACGTCAAAAAAATCATAATACCTGTTGTAAACGTTCATCTCCATATGCTAAGCCAACAAATCAGAGGCTTATAAGCGATTTGATTCACATTTATACAAATTGACTGCACTAAGAGGAAGGTTTCTTCACTAAGTATGCTCAACATAGCGCCAACTCCCTGCTATTTATCCTAAACTATTGGTGGTCAAATAGATTCGCGAGGTTTTGTATGTGGCAAGCAATATCGCAACAGCTTTCTGATACTTTATTGTTCGATTACCAGATCACGGAAAAAGTAAGGCTGTCTGGTGGGGATATCAGTGAAAGCTACATGATCAATGATGGCGAGCAACGTTATTTTGTGAAAATTAACGATCGCGAGTTTTTGTCTAAATTTGAGGTAGAAGCTGAAAGCCTGCATCTTTTGCGTGAAACATCCACCCTATTTGTACCTGAGGTGGTATTGGTTGGTAAAACCAAAAATGCCTCATTCCTAATTCTTAACTACCTTCCAACGAAACCATTAGAAGATGGTCCCAACAGCTTTAAATTTGGGCAGCAATTAGCTCACCTACACCAGTGGGGCGAGCAAAAAGAGTTTGGTTTTGATACCGACAACTATCTCGGTTCGACTCTACAGCCCAATAAATGGCACAAGAAATGGTGTGTATTCTTTGCTGAGCAACGCATAGGTTGGCAATTACAGCTCCTTAAAGAAAAAGGCGTCACCTTGGTTGATATCGATGACTTTATCGATGTCGTAAAACAGCGGCTAGCAAACCATGCTCCGGAACCTTCTTTGTTGCATGGCGATTTATGGAATGGAAATGCGGCACTCACTGCATTCGGTCCTATCTGTTACGATCCTGCGTGCTATTGGGGGGACAGGGAGTGTGATATTGCGATGACAGAGCTTTTTGGTGGATTTCAACCAGAATTTTATCAAGGCTACGAATCGGTTATGCCACTTTCTTCAAGCTATGAGGAACGTAAAGATATCTATAACCTTTACCATGTTCTCAACCATTGTAATTTGTTTGGCGGCCATTACTTGGAACAGGCTCAACTGGTTATTAATAAAATCATTTCTTATTAATTTGGAAGCCACTGCATATTTCAAGATGTAAAATCTCGAGGCACATCACTACAGAAAATCACCCTAAGCTCAAGGTTGAGTTTGGGGTTAAGTTTTGTACTTATTTCGACTCAATTAGCAACAACTCTGCCTAATATCAAAGGAGACTTAACTTTGGATTGTGCCTATTTTCCTTGTAGGCAAAGTAAGTAAAGGGCTGTACTTCATTGATGAATAGTGTGTTTAAAAGCCCTGCGAGATTAGGAGTTGTTGTATGAAAAATTATACCGAAAGGTATGTAAAGTGCCCGCATTGCGGACACTCTATCGGCATTACATTAGATGCAAGTAATGGTGACCAAGAGTTTTATGATGATTGCCCAGCTTGTTGCCACGCTATCCACCTAAATATGCGAGTGGATGAGTTACAAGATAAGGTCGAACTATTTATCGATGACAATTACGAATAACAGCTCGAGCATGTGAACATCAGAAATATAAAAACGCTTAAATGAAAAAGGAGCACTAGGCTCCTTTTTCTCATTCTAAAGCTGTTTTGCTGCAAGAACGCGCTCAACAGTATCAACAATTGCTTGAGTCTGAGGATCAAACTCAATATTAACACGCTCCCCTACTTGTCTCACTCCGAAAAGCGTTCGCTGCAAGGTTTCTGGAATTAGGTGTACCGAAAAACGACACGCTTCAACTTCACCAATAGTTAGCGAGCAGCCATCTAAACCAATGTAACCTTTCGCTAATACATATTTCATTGATTCTTGCGGCAGTTGGAACCAAATCGTGCGGTTATTGGGCGTATCGATGATATCGACAATATCTGCCGTTAAACTAATATGACCAGACATACTATGCCCGCCTATTTCGTCACCAAACTTAGCCGCGCGCTCAATGTTTACGCTATCCCCTTCCACCAGCCGACCTAAATTAGTAAGAGCCAATGTCGCTTGCATTAAATCAAAACTGATAAGGTTGCCTTCGATCTTAGTCACAGTTAGACAACATCCGTTGTGTGCAACGGATGCACCAATTTCTAACCCTTTACAAAGTTCATCGCTTAACTCGACAACGTGCGTTTGAAAGCGTTCTTTTTTATCAATTTTAACGACCTTCGCCGTACCCTGAACTATTCCTGTAAACATTTCTTTTTACCTATTGATTTAATACCAACTGTAGTCGAAGACTAAGCCCTAAACACTGCGCTACAGGTCGGAAATAAAGACCGCAGACGATAAAGCCATGGCTTAATGAACACTGGTTTGTTCTCATGCATGCTTCAACATTACCATGATTCGCTGCTGTTCTCAGTAAAAGCGTATCCTTAGCGTGGAGAGCGTCCAGTCAGTGTTATCGACTATTAGCTACCTAGCTATGGAATATAAACATACAATTGTTTATCATTTGCGCGGAGTTTCTCCGAGGCATTTTTTCACCTTATCGTGACTAAAATCAACCATCAGATCCGTTCACCACATCTTTTGCCCTCGAGTACTCTCATTCTTTCAACTTATTGTTCCGCTCTGGAGTATTTTTCGTGCATCGCTATAAAGAAGAAGCATCAAGTCTTATCAAATTGGCGACCCCGGTATTGATCGCATCTGTCGCTCAAACTGGTATGGGGTTTGTTGATACCGTAATGGCTGGCGGCGTTAGCGCCACCGACATGGCTGCGGTTTCTGTCGCTTCAAGTATTTGGCTACCATCCATTTTGTTTGGGGTGGGTTTATTAATGGCATTGGTCCCTGTTGTCGCACAGTTAAATGGCTCTGGTCGTCGAGTGAAAATACCGTTTGAAATTCAGCAAGGCGTCGTTTTGGCATTGCTGATCAGTGTGCCGATAATTGCAGTCCTGCTTCAAACCCAGTTTATTCTCGGGCTGATGGATGTTGAAGCACTGATGGCTGAAAAAACGGTGGGATACATTCATGCCGTTATATTAGCAGTACCCGCTTTTTTACTTTTCCAAACGCTTAGAAGCTTTACGGATGGTATGTCATTGACGAAGCCGGCAATGGTGATTGGCTTTATCGGTTTGCTGCTCAACATTCCTCTAAACTGGATTTTCGTGTACGGCAAGTTTGGTGCACCTGAATTAGGCGGTGTTGGCTGTGGTGTAGCAACCACGATTGTTTACTGGGTCATGTTTGCCATGCTATTGCTGTATGTGATGACATCAGAGCGATTGAAAAGCATCAACCTATTTGGAGAATGGCATCGCCCACAATGGAAAGCGCAAGTTCGTCTATTCAAACTCGGCTTTCCTGTTGCAGCAGCGCTGTTTTTTGAAGTTACACTGTTTGCTGTCGTTGCGCTGCTCGTTTCACCACTGGGTCCTATCATTGTGGCAGCGCATCAAGTCGCGATTAACTTCTCCTCGTTGGTATTTATGCTACCAATGAGTATTGGTGCAGCAGTAAGCATTCGTGTCGGCCATCGACTTGGTGAAGAAAACGTAGATGGCGCGCGCGTAGCGTCACGAGTCGGCATTATGGTTGGTCTAGCATTGTCCGTTCTCACAGCGATTTTAACCGTCTTGTCTCGTGAGTGGATCGCCGAGCTTTATACTAGCAACCCAGAGGTAATCACGCTAGCGATGCACCTGCTCGTGTTTGCCGCTGTTTATCAATGTACGGATGCGGTTCAAGTGATCGCAGCTGGTGCATTACGCGGCTATAAAGACATGCGAGCCATCTTCAACCGTACTTTTATTGCTTATTGGATTCTTGGGCTCCCAATTGGTTACGTCCTTGGCCGTACAGACTGGATTGTTGAGCCAATGGGAGCACAAGGCTTCTGGCTTGGTTTTATCATCGGCCTATCTTCTGCTGCCTTTATGTTAGGCGTCAGAATGCGTTGGATGCATCGCCAAGAGCCAGAAGTGCAATTGAACTTTTCAGTTCAATAAAGAGTAAAAAAGCCAGCATCCGCTGGCTTTTTTGATCGAATAATCACACGGTTGAGTATACTTATAACAAGATTACGAAGCGGTTGATTTTGCTCTCTAAACAACGGATACGAAGTTATAAAAAAGGATATTTGTGCGGTCTATTTTATTGTTCTTAATCTTGATTCTTAATGGTTGTGATAACTGGTTCAACCCAGAGAACGCCATGTTTGATAAGTATCATCAACGTGTAGCCAATGTATTGGACGTTCCTGCTATTCCAATAGAATTACAGTCTACGGTAACGATTCCTGCGAAACGTGTTTTGTTCGAGCCATTGCCAAGGCTATCTATTGGCCTGCTAGAGAGCTATCAATTACGACAGTGCGGACTCTTTAATTTACTTGCTGAGAAAAACTCACAACTAGGAAAGGTGCAGGATGCCTTTCATGATTTTGATTATCAAACTGCCCTTTTAAGAGTCATGAATCGATGTTTATCCGAATTTCCACTTAGCGATGAAGAACGTGCTACATTGACAGAGCTTTACTCAACCAAGTGGCAACATCTAGACATTCATCTCGACAACTTACTACTCGTAAGTGATGCCATGCAAAAGCAACTAACTGCCTCTGATTGGCTATCTCAAGACACGACGAATGATATTGCACGCATTAACGATGTCTATCGTATTTTCAGCGAAATGTATGATTTACCCCACCGCGCGGTCTCACGTCTACCCGATGTGGAAGTTACGCAATATCAAGAAGAGTTAGAGAAATCTCGTTTACTCGGACGACTTTACTATTCAATGGTAAATACATCCCTTTGGTTAAAAGCGACAACTCAGCTACTTGAGCAGAACCAGAGCAATGTATTGTGCGGGCCGAACAGAGACACCACTCAGTTCCGCTACTTAAGAAATGTCTTTCAATCCATTTACGTTGAAGAAGTGCAACCTTATTTGGCTTATTTAGACAGTACCTATCAACAACTTAATGATGGTGCCACTTTGGTGGAGAACCGTATGCAACTCCATGGTCACCAGTATGGCATCATTGAGGCACATAGGACATTTAGGCAAGAAACCCTAAACCACGTTCAGTTTTGGCAGGGTCTCTTCAAACGATGTGGCGTAACCGTTGGCAACTAGTAAGTGCAGAGCGTTCTATTCCTTCAACCTTTCACGCAAGAATCGAGCAAAACGTGGTTTACCAGTATGTGTAAAACCGTTATATCTAAATGTAATGGTTGAACCAATTTTCGGAGGCTGGCGACGCACTTCATCGGTAAATCCGCTACCGATGTAAAACTCAATGCCATTTGGTAAGCGAACTAACATTGCTCCCATCATACCTAATAAGCGCCCTGTTCCTGGCTTATAACCCACAACTAACGCTTCATCATCTGCGTATCGTTTTAGTTTAAGCAAATCACTACCGCGTCCAGCCTGATAGCGGCTTGATACCTTCCGCAACATCACCCCTTCACCGTCGGATATTGAAATTTTATCCAACTGTGTGAACAGATGAGCTTCATTTTGAATGGCTCGGTGCTCGACATATTTGATATGAGGCTGGTCGACTTCAAGCACTAAATCTTTGATGTTGTAATAACGCTTCCGATAATCACCAGCGGAATATGGCATATCAAAGATCATAAAGTCGATGTGTCGCCAAGCAGACTCAACAGGAGTTTTATCTAATACCGTTTGCTGAACAAGATGGAAGTTACCTCTCCCAGCCCAAAGTTCACCGTCCAACGGATAATCAGGTAAAGGTCCTGTAAACCAATCTGGGGCGTAGATTCGATTACCATTTCTCGTCACGAGATGTTGCCCAGTCCAATAAGCGCGAACACCATCAAGTTTTTCGCTATACCAATATTCAGACACATCAATGCCATCCTGATAGCTTTGTGCAAGAGAAACTGGTGGTGCGAGAGACGTATCCGCTTGAAGCTGTGAAGACGCTGCCATAACAGCCAGCGCAATTAATGTCATTTTTAATGGCATAAGAAGACCTTGTACAAAAAATCGCCTTTATTGAAACGTAAGTCCTCTCGATGACCTATTTATTACTAGTTATTCTTCGACTCATAACAATCAACATTAGTAATAATTTGCAAAGATAATCATAAACTTTAGACAGGTTTTGCATTTAGTCGTTACACGCTATTCACGTAAGGCGGATGGTTCGTCAATCGAGTTGGAATCTAATCATGACGAACCTCCCCGCTCTAACGACTTCTTTCGGCTCAACACCTCTTATAAGCAAACCATTTCTCTGTGCGTTTTTGATTCTCAATTTGAGAATCAGTCCTTTCTCAAATTGAACAATATCATTAACAATATTTAACTATTTGATTTTTAATTAATTTCAAATTGGCACGTTACCTGCTCTATATCCAATTAGAAAAACAAACGGAGACAGAGTCATGGAATTACGCAAACTAGAAATCAATCAAGACAAGTTAGCCATTGAGTTTTTTGGTGACTTAGATGCAAGCGGCTGTCGACAAGCACAACATCACATTGATGAGGTAATTCACAACAATCATCACAAAGAAGTCGAAATTAACCTACAGCACGTCCAATTTCTTGATTCTTCAGGGATTGGTGCCATTGTTTACTTATATAAGCGTCTAGTTGAACGTGAAAGAAGCATGAGTATTGAAAACGTATCAGGCCAACCTTTAGAAATCATGAGCTTGCTTCGTATCAACCATGCCATTCCCGTTAACTCAAAAGGACACTAAAAATACCGGTTTAAACGGAGGTTGGCATGGTAAATCTTATACGACGATATGCATTAAGCGGTCTTGTTGTCGGCATGTTTGGTTGTTCGTCGTTTGACTACCCAGAACACGGAAAAGGTGGCTTGGCGGAAAGCTATCAAGATATCTCGATCGAGAATTATCAGTTTTCCCCAGTGATGCCTGACGAGCCTTTAGGTCCAGAACATGGGTTAAGGTTTGATTGGCAACTGACCAAGTTACATCTAGACGCACTAATCCAAGAGGGCGCGCGCTGGTGTTTTCCTGCGGCAGTTGTTCAGGCCCTTGAAAAACAAAATAGAATTGCGCGCGAGTTAGAAGGTGGGCTTTTACTCGACGCTGCCAACGACCTTGTGATTCAGCGTCGACGCTTAAACCAGCTCGAACAACAACTCGACTACGTACTGAGCCAAACCACTTGCACACCGCCCGATGATATTGAAGCACTACGTAGCGACCTAAACATAGTCGCGGATATCTATGCACTACTTAATATCGACAACCAGTTTGCTGTCGATTCAGCAGAAATCAACCCGAAGTACATGGGACATTTGGCAGAAGCTGCCTACATTTTACGTGACCACCCCAACCTATCTCTTGTAGTAACGGGGCATGCGGATGCAACTGGAACACCCGATTACAACCAGAAACTTGCTCAAGCGCGTGCGGAACAAGTAAAGCGTTACCTAACCGTATTTGGTATCACTTCAGAGAGAGTCACTACCAAATCTGTTGGAGATAACCTGCCACTCTATGAAGGTGAAACATCCGCCGTGCGTTTAACTAATCGTCGAGTAAGCATCGAGGTTATTAGCCCTAATTCAGATAGCGATACCTCAATAAACCGCAACCCAACGGCAGGAGGCGCGCTATGAACACGATGAAACCATTTATCCTCTTAATGTTGTTGTGTTTGGTCGCGTGGGTACCTTCTTCCATAGCGGATGAGAGCAATACTGTTAAGGTCGGTGATTTAATACAGATTAACTTACCTGGAGAGGCGTCGTTAAACCAAGGGTTTCAGGTTGATCGTCGTGGACGAATTAATTTACCAGAAGTCGGCCCTGTATTAGTGGCCGGCTACAATGAAAAACAACTCCAAGACGTGATTATCGACAGGCTAAAGACCGTGTATCGTGACGTTAACAACGCTCGAGTTTTTATTAAACAGCAACAGTTGTTAGTGTCCGTTCAAGGCTACGTGGTCAAACCCGGTGAATATACCTTACCTTCTGGGTCCAACATTCAAATGTTTGTGTACGAAGCTGGCGGCCTGCGCGCTGGGGCTCAGCTTGATAAAATGATCGTGAAACGTGGAAATAAAAACATTGAATTTGACTACAAACGCTTCCTTGATACGGGTGACAATAGCCAACTGCCAAAACTAGAATCACTGGATGTCTTATTTGTCCCCGCTTCCCCACTCGTAGGGAATATTGAGCAAGAGTTTGATGCAGCAAAACTCGCGAATTCAGGTGACAGCGCAGATTCCGCTCGTGCAATCAAAGTCTTTGGTGAAGTCAACGCACCTGGCTCGTTCTCATACAAGCCAAACACCACGCTAGTTGATGTCGTAATGCGAGCTGGCGGCGTGACACGATATGCCAGTGTTGAGCAAATTCGCGTGATAACAAACAATAACCCAACCATGTTTAACCTGAAAAAGTACCTTGATACTGGAGACCAAAGCCTACTGCCAGAGATCCTGCCAGGTGCCACCATCTTTGTCCCAAAACAGGAAGAAGAAATCAAAGCAGGTGCAAATGTGGTTTACGTGATGGGTGAAGTCGCCCATCCTGGGGCATACGAAGGCAAGCAAGGCGCTAGCTTCATGGATATCCTCGCCAACGCTGGCGGGCCCACTCGCTACGCAGAATCTCGCCAAATTCGCGTTATAAAAGCCGATGGCAAAGTCATCAAATTCGATCTTACCGCGCATACAGAAGGACTATCTTCAGCCAGACCACCAAATGTTGGACCAGGAGACGCGATTTTCGTACCGGAGAAAACCGATTTCAATGAGAAGTCTTGGTTAAAAGTAGCACCTAGTCGAGCGGTCGCAGTGATGGGAGAAGTTGTTCGCCCTGGACGCATCGAGTGGTCAGACGAAATGGATTTGATTGATCTGCTTGCACACGTTGGAGGCCCAACTCGACGAGCTGATACCACCAAAATTGAAGTCGCCAATAACGGTCAAATGACACAATTTGACTTAGACCAATACATTCTGGATGGCTCACCAACATCAAGCCTACCTCAAGTTTCCGCTGGTACAGTCGTAAGGGTACATGCATTGCCTGACGACCCATCCGATAATAAATCGCAATGGGTAAGCCAAAGCTCTGACGCATCGATATACGTTTTCGGGCAAATCAATGCACCTGGGCGCTATCGTTTCACCGAAGATATGCATTTTCTGGATATTTTGTCTGCCGCCGATGGACCGACAATGGATGCAGATATTCACAACATTCGTGTCACACACCGAGGCCTAGGTTATGCCAAAGTGAGTAAATTGAATTTATCGATGTACTTTGAAACAGGCGATGAGTCAATTCTGCCCCACGTTCGTCCTGGTGATACCATTTACATTCCAGAAAAAAACAAAAACTGGTTAGATCGTTCAAAAGAATCCACGGTACGCGTATTAGGTGAAGTAAGAGACCCAGGGCGGTACGTATTCAATGACAACATGACTGTGCTTGATCTCTTAGCGGAAGCAGGAGGACCAACTGATAATGCCTACCTTGAAAAGATCAGTGTGGTCAATATGTCTTGCTGCCAGGGCCAAGCCCGAACATTTGATTTGGTGAACTTTAGTAAAACAGCCAACATTTATGAGCTGCCAGTCATTCGCGCAGGCGACACGATTTACATTCCCCATAAAGACGAAAGCTTTGTTGAAAAAGCTAGGGCCGGATTAAGAGATATTTTACAAATCACCACAACCATCGTGTTAATAGGAGCGTTGTAATGACTATTCCTGCAACTCACGCTGAGATTGAACAAATTTATCTTCAGAGTGAACAGAAAGGCCACAAAACGATTTGTGTTGTGGGTTGTAAATCTGAAGATGGTGTCACTTCCGTGGCGTCATCTCTTGCAGAGCGCTTGGTTTTAGCAGGCCACAATACTTTGTATGTAGACCTTAACTTATTCAAACCCGCTTATCACACTGTTCACGAATTTGATGATGACGAGAAGGTTGGCCATTTGATCACACGAGAGAATACACATCAAACTTTAGTCGGCCTCCCTGCTCCATCTCTCACCAGCACTCAGTTAGCGTACCGAGACCCAACAATGCTGAAACGAAACATTGCACAATGGTTAACGCAGTACGAGCGCGTCGTGATAGATACATCACCACTTCTCAGTGTCAACCGAAGCAATATTGCGCCTCAAGTGATTGCTGGCGTATGTGATGCTACTTTGTTAGTAGCGCATTATGGTTCTACGACTGCAACCCAGCTCGAGCAAGCCAAAAAGCTACTCGATGCTAGCGATGCGAACTTGATTGGTTCTGTCTTGAACATGAAGCATACACCAAGCCTGAAAGATGAGTTAATCCGCCAAGTTTCCAAGCTGCGTTTCTTACCAAAAAAGTGGAAAGAAAAACTGTCTCAGCAAATTAAAAAAAGCGAACTGTTTATGTTATAGGGAGCGCTATTATGACGATAAATAATACATTGACTATCGAGCAAGAATTAGTGGATGAGCATATTCTTCAGCAAATGATCAAAGATACGTGCGCCGAAATCATCCCTACCTTGATTGATCACTATGTCGAAGAGTCACGCGATCGCATGGAGAAAATAGAGCAAGCATTAAGCACAAAAGACCTTCAAACATTAGAGTTCGAGGTTCACACACTGGGCAGTTCTGCTCTCGCTTTAGGCAATCGAACGCTTTCAAGACAAGCAAGAATGATTGAGAAGTACTGTGTCGAAGGAAAAATACCAAAAGCATTGGAGCTTTGTGAAACACTTCCGCAACTCGCCAATGAATCGTTTGATGCGTTAGAAAAGCGAAAAGCTCAAGGGTTTGAGTAGTATCAGTGTCTTACTCCCTAGCGAAGCATCGCGTTTGATAAAGCGCGATGCCGACATCATCTCAGAAATTTAGGCTCCAAATTCAATCACCCTCGCCAAGCCACACACCTTGAAATTATTTGGGCATAACTTAATCAATTAAAAAGTATGGATTTTTCGCAAATTTCCTACCTTGTGCTAATACTTAAATAACGCTTTTCTCAAATTGAGAATTTTCAGCACTAGAGAGCAATAAACCACTCATAACGCCAAATAGTAGTGCTGACAAAAATCATAAAAAATGAAACAAACTACGTTGGGATGGGACTATGAGACCAAGGGTGTTACTGGTAGAGGACTCTACTTCACTAGCCATACTTTATAAGCAGTATGTGAAAGACGAACCTTATGACATTTTTCATGTCGAGACAGGTCGCGAAGCGATTCAATTTATTGAAAGAAGCAAACCTCAACTCATCATTCTCGATTTGAAACTGCCCGACATGTCTGGCGAAGACGTGCTGGATTGGATCAACCAGAATGACATTCCTACGTCCGTTATTATTGCTACGGCGCACGGCAGCGTCGACTTAGCCGTTAATCTAATTCAAAAAGGTGCGGAAGATTTCTTAGAAAAGCCCATAAACGCTGATCGCCTAAAAACGTCAGTTGCATTGCACCTTAAACGCGCCAAATTGGAAGATTTGGTGGAAAATATTCAGTCCAAGTTTGATCGCCACAACTATCACGGATTCATCGGTTCAAGCCTCCCGATGCAGGCGGTATACAAGACCATTGATGCTGTTGCGCCAACTTCTGCCAGTGTGTTTATTGTGGGAGAAAGCGGCACAGGTAAAGAAGTTTGTGCTGAAGCCGTCCACCGCCAGAGTGACCGTAAAGACAAGCCTTTTATTGCAATTAACTGTGGGGCTATTCCACGAGATTTGATGGAAAGTGAGATTTTTGGTCACGTTAAAGGGGCCTTTACTGGAGCAACAACAGATCGAAAAGGTGCGGCGACGCTGGCACATGGTGGCACGCTTTTTCTTGATGAGCTGTGTGAAATGGAACTTGAGATGCAAAAGAAGTTGCTCCGCTTTCTACAAACGGGCACTTACACCCCTCTTGGTGGCACTCGAGAAATGAAAGTGGATGTGAGAATCATTTGTGCCACTAACCGAGATCCATTAACAGAAGTAGAAGAAGGTCGTTTTCGTGAAGACTTATACTACCGTGTGCACGTTATACCTATCGATATGCCCCCATTACGTGAACGAGGAAGTGACATCGTCACGCTTGCCAAGCACTTCTTGACCACTTACGCCAAACAGGACAAAAAGAAATTCTCAACAATCGACAGTGAAGCTCAACATATCATCAAGCATTACGAATGGCCGGGTAATGTAAGGCAACTACAAAACATCATACGTAACATTGTGGTGCTTAATAACGACGAAAAAGTCACGGTGAGCCACCTACCCGCTCAACTTACTAAAAAGTCTAAAGTGACGAAAACAACGACGCCTGCGCATGTTGCTCAAGAGTCAACAAACATTGCACCAATCACACCACCACCTGTTTATACTGAGGAACTTTCACCTTCTGCGGTCGAACCGTCGATTACCGCAGCGGAGCTGCCTGGTACACCGTCCTCTGCTGCTACCTCACCGTACTTTAACGCTGATGGAACCATTCGTCCTATGTGGCAAGTAGAGCGTGAAGCAATTCAAAACGCAATCGCGTACTGTGATGGCAACGTCCTCAACGCCGCTGTCATGCTGGAGTTAAGCCCATCTACGGTTTACCGAAAAAAACAAGCGTGGGAAGCGGATGAAATTAATCTCGAACAATCTTGATAAACCTGCCATTGGTGAAATTTGGATCTTGCTTGATAGCCGTCTATTCGGCGGCATTGAAAGTCACGTTATCGAGCTAGCTCGGGGATTAATCGCCTTTGGAAACAAAGCTCGAGTTGTGCTAACCACTGAGTATTCGCCAGCCGCTCAGATTGTACAGAAGGCAAAAGAAGCCGCGATCCCTGTGAGTTACTTAAACTATTTGTCTGGCGAGCCCAATAAAGCTTTAAAAATTAAGCACCTAACAAGCGCCGTCGCCAATCACCAACCCTCAGTGGTTCACTCCCATGGTTATAAAGCGTCGATTTTGTCGCGCTGCGCCAAACTGCTCACCCGAACGTTTCCTCGTTTGATTTCAACTTATCATGCTGGTGAATCGTCCTCAGGGAAGCTATGGCTATACGATTGGCTTGATAGAAGCTCAGGCAGCCTATCTGACCATTGCTTTGCTGTCAGTCCAAGTATTCAGCGCAAAGTTTTTTGTTCTTCAGAACTGCTGAATAACTTTGTTTCGATTCCCAACAGTCAACTCAACTATCAGGAAATCGCTTTTGTCGGCCGATTGAGTCAGGAAAAAGGCGCCGATCAATTTATTGAGGTAGCGAGGGTCTGTCCAACATTACAGTTTAGTGTGTACGGTGATGGCCCAGAAAAAGAGTCGCTTAATCAAACTGCCCCTTCAAATGTGACTTTCTTCGGCCATCAAACCGATATGGAAGGTGTTTGGGAAAATATCAGCGTACTTATTATCTCTTCTCGTTATGAGGGTCTTCCAATGGCGGCGCTTGAAGCCATGTCGAGAGGCATTGCCGTGATGAGCTTACGTGTAGGTCGTCTTCCAGATATTATCCAAACGGGTAAAAATGGTTTTATCGTCGAAGACATTCCCTCTCTTGCTAAATGTCTTCATGACTGGATGTCGATTGGTGAAGCGCAACAATCACTCATTCGCCAGAATGCTCGACAAACCATCATTGATGATTTCTCAGCGCAAAGTGTGATTCCCGTATTGCTACAAAAATATCAAATTGAAACGGATCACTAATCCATATTGGTTCTCAATATGAGAATGATGAGTTCCAAACATAAATATCATATAAGATTCAATCATATAAACTAATGGCATATTTTGGCATCTCTATTGCAGCTCAGCAGTTAACGCAGATTAATGATGAGACAGAGGTGACTTATGACTACGCCAAAACGCATTCTATATGTTCATTATGGTGATAATTGGATTCGCGGCAGTGAAGTGGTGCTTCTGGATCTCATTTCAGGAATCGACCGCAATAAGTTTGAGCCATTCGTATGGTCAAACTGCCAACCATTAATCGATAAGTGCCAATCGCTCGGAATTGAAGCGGAACATTCAGCCTTCAATTTGGTGGGTGGTTGGAGCGCTCCACGCTGGGATATTAGCGGGTGGAATAGCCTTATCAAACAAGGCTCAGCTTTGATCGAAAAGCACAGCATCGACTTGGTACACGTCAATAGCGGCGGCCCTTGTCAATGGATGTGTTTGGCTGCTCGCATGAATCATATACCACTTGTCACGCAACTTCATTGCCATTATACATTGCGCGATCGCTTCTCTCTCGGACTTCACCTCTCTCCAAAATTGATTTGCGTTAGCAAAGATGTTGGACGCGAAATTCTTCAGGACGGCTACCCGCAAAACCAACTTCATGTCGTACACAACGGCGTGTCACTTCAAGGCGTGGATACACCCATCGACATTAAAGATCGCCTCGGAATCCCATCACAGGCCTTTACCTTTCTGTCGGTGGGTTCGCTGATTAAGCGCAAAGGGTTCGACCGCCTTATTCGCGCAATGCGCATGCACAACTACCACCACCACAACCCTCACCTTGTTATTGTTGGTGACGGCGAAGAAAGAGAAGCATTGCAACAGCTTGCCGCGGATCTTGGTATCCAAGAACGAGTGCACTTTGTCGGGGAGCAACACAATGCCGGAGCGTGGATGTGTGGTAATGCAGACGCTTTTATTAGCGGCGCCTATGAAGAGGCCTTTGGTCTCGTGCTCGGGGAAGCGGCTTTAGCTCAACTGCCTATCGTGGCTCCTAAAACGGGAGGCATTCCTGAGTTGTTCGAGCATAATCACTCTGCATTGCTGTACCAGAACAGTGGAATGGCGAGCCTGTTAAACGCGATTCAACAAGTCATGCAAGACGCGGCATTAAGAAACAAGCTGGCGGAAAACGCTTACCTACATGCTAGCCAGCACTTAACGACGACTGCATCTATCAACGCTATTGAACGTATTTACGAAGGTGAACTTAATAACAACGCCATTACACCAATGCCAATGACTCACTGCATGAAGCCTCTTTCACGCTGGTTGAGCATCAATTGAGGAGCCCGGTCATGAAACGTGTATTGATGTTCGACGCCATCCCAATGCAAGGTGGATCCAAAATCGCGAATGCAGAGCTCCTTAAGCAGTGCGATAAGCTGAACGTGATTGGTTATCTACTCACTACAAATCCAGAGCATTGGGCGTCACTGCTTAGTGGTACACCGCATGTGCAAGTTATAAAAATAAAACCGTCACCATTTAACTCGACTCATGGCCTGACCTACTGGTTGATGAACGCTTACTACTTTCTCCAACTTCTCTACGCGTGCATGAAGCTTCCAAAGATAGATAGCTTTTTGGGCCTATCTTGCCCAAGTAATGATATGCCTTTGTACTTACTACGATTAATTAGCAAAAAGCCTGTGGTACAGATGGTTCATGGCCCTATTGGACGATCGAGATCTGCTGGCTACTGCTTAGTAAAAGCATCGGCAATTTACTACTTGGCAAACACCCGCGAATCAATGGTAGAAGCATTACAGGCCTACCTCAAAACAGAGAAGCCAGCCACCGAACGCTATTGGTGTGGTTTGAATACATCTACGTTTGTTAATGGATTATCGAAAGATCGCTGGCCAAAACAAGCGAATCCGATTTCAAGCCGCGTTTTCTGGGCAGCTAGCTTACTAAAATGGAAGAACATCGATCTTTTGCTTGATGCTTTAACACTTGATGAGTCGAAAAAGATCAAATCCACCGTGTGTTACATCAAACCTAACGTGGCAGGTGTGGAATATTCAACACCGGACTTCAACACACAAGGTGTTGAATGGCATGAGTGCCCAAACAACTTAGATGAATTGCGTTCACAGTGTGGTGTGTTTGTTTCCACCAGTATCAACGAACCTTTTGGGTTATCTATTTTGGAGGCTCTCGCTGCAGGTATGTGTGTCGTCATTCCACACGATGATAGTTATTGGGACCGCGTGTTAACTCACGGCCGAAATTGTATTAAATACACGCCTAACAATGTGGCTTCGTTACACAACGCAATTCGCCTTTTGAATGAATCGCCGTGGATGAAAGTAACGATGGGTATCGAAGCACTCAATGTTTCTCAACTATACACAGCCGAACGTTGTTATTTGCCAATCGCCCAGCACCTTGCTGCCGAAATTGCTACCAACAATGATTGCACACTCAAGACACCGCGAGACATCAAAGGATATGACCATGTCTAAAGCAATGACCAACATGACGCTATTTGCTATCGCCTTAGTGATCAATAAAAGCATCAGCCTAATCATGCTGCCTGTATTGCCCCACTTTCTCTCACCAGAACAAATGGGCAAGCTTGAGCTTCTAACAACCTTTGGTGTTGTTACGACCTTGTTTGTCAGTTTCGCTTTGCATGAAGCGCTTTATCGATTCGTCGGCGTTGAAAAGGATAAAAATACGCGCACAAGCCTACTAAACCAGCTGTACTCACTTGCTTTACTCATCGCTAGCGTCGTCGCTCTTAGCTTGCTCACTATCATTTTAATCGCCCCCATTCCCGCGCCTTTTACGCGAGTCGAATTTGCTATTGTTATGTTTGCCATCGTTCTAGAAGGCAGTATTGCAATCGGCACTGCCTGGTTAAGAACACAAGACGACAAAGCAAGAACACTGCTTAACGTCATGGTCACTACCACCATTTTTCAGGTCATTTTTATCGTCGCGGCGCTGTCTGTTCATCCCCATGTTATTTCTGTTTTGTGGGGGGGCTTGTTGGCTGCTATTACTCAATTTGTTTGGCTGCACATCGCTAACCATTACAACGTCACTCTTCCTAAGCTGACATTGGCAAAACAATACCTAAACTACTGCCTACCAATGATGATGGCCGGTTTAGTAGCATTTTGTCTCAATGGCGCTGAGCGCTGGTTCATTGGTGCCAACACTTCTCTTGCGACGTTAGGGATTTACGCGATAGCGGTAAAATTTGCAGTGGGCATGTGTATTTTAGTGCAGCCGTTTGGCATGTGGTGGATGCCACGTCGATTTAACTACTTAGAAGGGCGCAAGAACACTGAAGCAGTGCGCATCAAACACTTAGGTATGATTTACATTACAGGTTTGAGTGTAGTGGTTGGCACATTAGCAATGGTGATGATCACCCACTTACTGCCAGAAACCTATCATGAGGCGGTACTATTCAGCTTATTCTTGCTACCTATCGCCATGTTAAAAGAATGGAGCGAGCTGATTAACATCTCCATTTTGTACAAGCGTCGTACTCGCTGGCTACTGGGTATAAATGTCGTCTCTGCGTGCGTTGCGATTGCTTTGCTGTTTGGCTTATCTTCTCTGGGTATTTATGGTGTGTTCATTGCGCTTTATTACGCACAACTGTGTAAGCTGGGCCTGACTTATGTAGTAGGCCAACAATGTATGACGTTGCCTTTTCACCTAAGTCTGATGGTTTTATTACAGATTATATCCGGTGTGGCACTGTTCCTGCTTCACTCTTCACAATCAATAGGCATCGCCATCGCAATTTGCATTTTGACATGCAGTTTGCTGGCAGGGATAGCCACTCGCTACATGAGTAAAGAGACGCTCAATGCTCTCACTCGATACATAGTGAAACGGCGTGGACAGGTGAAGAGATACTCGTTATGAATGAAACCAAGGTGAGAACAAAACAGTCCATCGCAGCACTGACGATCACTGTCTGTATCGGCCTGCTTTGGATTGTTATGCCTCATCCCATTTTGATTGTTGCGTTGTGTTTCGCACCACTCGCGTTACTGTTTGTTCTCAATCAAACGTTTTGGCTTGTCACACTGTTCGTTATTTTTTCATTCTTTCGTATTCACGAAGCCTTTCCTGTTATCTATAACTTCAAGATCCCATTACTGTTATCACTGGGGGCACTCGCCGCACTCGCTTTTCACCTTCTTATAAGCCGCCAGATTACAGCTTTTTGGCACCCTTCATTAAAGTGGCTGTGTATATTTTGGGGTCTGGTGATCATCGGAATAATATTCGCTTCCAGTCGTGATATCGCAATAACGGTGTTCAAAAATACCTATTGGAAAATCATCATTATGACGTTGGCCATCACCTGGCTTATTACTAAACCTTCACAGCTCGCTCAGATGTCAAAAGCAATTATTTTCGCCGGATTATTGATTGGCTTAGTGGCATTACAAAACGCTGCGAATGGCATTGATTTAGTCGAAGGAACGCGCGTGTCAATAGGACGATCCATAGGTTCAGTACTTGGCGATCCTAACGATTTGGCACTAGTGCTGATGTTTCCCCTTGCCTTTACCGTTAGTCAATTGATGGAGAAGCATTCCCCCAAGCATCTCAGGCTCTTTGCCCTTATCACCTGTTTGGTTTTGTTCTTTGCGATCATTGAGACTCAGAGCCGCGGTGGGTTACTCGGTTCACTGTCTGTATTTGCCTACTTTGCTTTTAAACACATCAAAAGCAAAACATTAGTCTTGGTACTAGGCGCCGTAGCAGCCATCGTACTCTACGCATTCGCTGGTATTTCAGGACGAGAATCGGGGGGAGCCGCTGAGGATGGTATAGATGCCTCTGCGATGGGGCGACTTTATGCGTGGGAAGCGGCATTTAAAATGGCGCTGCATCACCCGTTGACTGGCGTAGGTCTAGATAACTTTTACTTTAATTACTATTTCTACAGCCCACACTGGGATGGTATCAACCACGCGGTCCATAGTACTTGGTTTGGCGTGTTGGCAGAAACGGGTTTTGTCGGACTCGCGGTGTTCATTACTTTAATTGTGTCATTGATCCGCACCTCTTTGCATTCCATCTCATTGTTGACACCAAAATCAGATTACACCCTCTCTGTAGGAGCAAACGCCGTGTTAAGTGGGCTTATCGGTACCATCGTATCAGGTACGTTTCTGACTCAAGGTTTCACTTGGCCAATTTACATTCTAGCGGCATTAACAGTTGTCGTTAGCCGTATTGTTCAAAGTGACTGTCAAAATGAGAAATCCTAGTTTCAAACATAAACAAAACCCATAACTCACTGTTTTAAAATGGCTAATTCCTTGGCACGCATTGTGATTACTCACTTAATTAGTAATCAAATAACCAAGACTCAAGGAGAGCCACATGACGGACATCGTAGTATTTGGAGAAGATTTTGGAGGGTTACCCTCTTCCACTCAGCATATTGTCAAGCGACTAGCAGCGAACCATCGAATCCTTTGGGTGAACTCCATTGGCCTTCGTCAACCTAAGCTGGATTCTAAAGACATACAACGTGCGTTAAACAAACTCACTCGTGTATTTCATAACGTAGGCTCACACAAGCCAACATTGGACTCTGAAACAAACCCAAACATTCACATCATCAACTTGCTCACCATTCCTGCCCCTAGTTCTGCATTAGCAAGAAAAGTGGCCGCTAAGATGATGAAACACCAACTCAACAAACAATTACAAGCTCTTGGTTTTGATAAGCCTGTATTTTGGACGTCGCTCCCGACTGCTGCCGATCTTTGTGCAGAAATGAACCCACGTGGACTGATTTACTATTGTGGCGATGACTTTAGCGCTTTAGCTGGTGTTGACCACGACACGGTAGCTAAGCACGAACGTACTCTTGTTAATGCGGCCAGCGTTATCTTTACGGCAAGCGAAACGCTCTCCACCAAATTTCCATCACATAAAACCGTCACTTTGCCTCATGGTGTCGACGTTAGTCTGTTTTCTGAGCCAGCGCCGAAGGCCAAAGACTTGCCTGACAACGGCCGCAAAGTGCTGGGCTTTTATGGCAGTTTGTCTGAATGGTTAGATTACGACTTAATTGCCCAAGTCGCAGACCAAGCACCTGACTGGGATCTGGTTTTCATCGGCCCCAACGAACTCAGTGACAATCCGCTACCTCAAAGAAGTAACGTTTACTATCTCGGCCCAAGAGCTCATCACACTTTGCCAAGCTACTCTCAACACTGGGACGCAAGCTGGTTGCCCTTTGTTAATAACGCTCAAATCAAAGCGTGTAACCCCCTCAAGCTTCTTGAGTATTTGGCAACGGGAACCCCCGTTATTAGCACGTCGTTTCCTGCATTAATGCCGTACAAGCATATGCTCCACATAGTTCAAAATGTCGAAGATGTATGCGCCAGTCTCGATCACCTGATCCCACCCCCGGCAAACTCAAAGCAATATGTTCAACAGCAAAGCTGGGAAGCAAGAGCCAACCAAGTTGAGAAATTAGTGAGGACGCTATGAACGATTTGAGAGAGAACCTTAGTGTATTACTACATGGCGCTTGGCGACGTCGTTACATGATCGTTATCCCTATGCTTGTCTTGCCTGTGCTGGGTTTCATCGTAAGTAAACTGGTTCCGACGACTTATGTTGCTCATACCAGCATGCTTATTCAAGAGACAGCGAAAATGAACCCGTTCCTTCAAGACCTTGCCGTCTCAACAATGCTTAAAGACCGATTGAGCGCACTCAGTACTCTGCTAAAAAGCCGACACGTTTTGTATTCTGTCGCAAAAGAACAATCGCTGATCAATGACGAGATGAGTGCAAAAGAGCAAGAGTTCATCATAAAAGATCTTGCGTCGCGCCTGTCTGTTCAGCCACTCGGTAAAGACTTCATTCAAATTCAATTGCAAAGTGGTAAATCAGAAGGAATGGAGTCGATGCTGCTCTCTGTCAGAGAGCATTTTGTCGAACAGCTTTTGGCTCCTGAGCGTTCTTCGATTAAAGATTCGAGTCATTTTTTGACTATCCATATCAACAAACGCAGGGAAGAACTAGACAAGGCTGAACAAGCTTTTGCAGAGTATAAAAATACTTACTCAGACGCGACGCCCGAAATGCAAGCTCAAAGCCTTACTCGCCTTGCTAGCCTCAAACAAACGCTAGCCGAAAAGGAGGCGGAGCTTGCTGGTGTTTCACGAAGTCTAGGCAGTTTGGATCAACAACTATCCAAAACGAACCCGGTTATCGGTAAACTGGAAGAGCAAATCATCGACATTCGTAGTGAACTTACCCTGCTTCGCGCTAAATACACAGAGGCGCATAGTTTGGTGCAAGGTAAGTTGCGAGAATTAAACCGGTTGGAGCAGGAACGCTCGGTACTCTTGAACTCTAAACAACCAGAACTAAACAGTGCTCAACTATGGGATATCGCGAGCAATACCACAGTAAACAGTCTTGGCGAAGCACAGCCTCTACTTGTCTCCCAACTACATCAATTACAAATGATGCGCGGACGTTTTGAAGCACTTACGGAAGAAACCAACAGCTTGCGAGACATGATCCAAGAATTAGAGCGAAATGCGCACCAATTTGGGAGCACAGCAACAGAAATCAACCGCTTAGCTCGTGACGTCGCAGTGAAGAGAGAAATGTATGATGAACTCGTCGAACGCTATGAGATGGCCCAACTAACGGGTTCTTTGGGAGAGTTTGAAGAGAATAAGCGCGTAAAAATCATTGATGAACCGTTCACGCCAACGATTCCAACTAACTTACCTAGTTTTGTATTTGTCATTTTAGGATTTATTGGTGGCGCTGGTTTAGGCATTGGATTAGCGACGATACTAGAGTTAGCCGATAACTCTATCCGCTCTAAAAGAGCATTAGAAAAACACCTTGGTGTTCCTGTCATCACCACTTTACCTAACGTAGTGTACGGAAACTAAGCGCCATAAGAACTCATTTACAAGCACTCGGTCGGCGAGTGCTTTTCTTTTACTACTGCCTTATACAGCCTCATAGCATGCCCACTAATATGAATCTCAAATTGAGAATAAACATAAAGTCTCACAAACATCAATATTAACCTATTGTTTTTAAATGATTAATTTTTTGGCACGCAGTCTGCAATTCCTAAATAAACAAAGAACTCAACGAGGGTTTGAAAATGGAATTCAGACAAAAACACAATAACACTAAGCACAGCAAAAAAGTGATATTACACGTCGTGCAACACTTAGCTCCTGGTGGTTTAGAAACGCTCGTACTAGAAATGCTTCGTTTTGCGCAGCCAAACCATTCCGTTTTTGTCGTGAGCTTAGAAGGAAGCAAAGAACATGCACTACAAGGTTGGCAAAAACTATTGCCCTACCAAGGCCAACTGCACTTTCTTAATAAGAAACCTGGATTCAGCGGAAAAACCATCAGTACGCTAACTTCCATGCTCAAAGGACTTAAGCCTGATGTGGTCCACACTCACCATATCGGCCCACTTCTGTACGGTGGTATTGCTGCACGTTTAGCGCACGTACCTGTAGTGATTCATACCGAGCACGACGCATGGCACCTTAATAACAAAAAATCAGCTCAACTACAGTCCCTTTTGCTAACGATGATTCGCCCGCAAGTGGTTGCCGATGCTAACTTTGTCGCCCATCAAATACAGACTAAGTTAAAGTATCGCAAAGTTTGTACTATCCATAACGGGATTGACTGTCAGAAGTTTAAAAGCGGTGACCAAACGGCAACAAGACACTTGTTTGAACTTCCAACCGACAAAATCGTGATTGGCGTTGCCGGGCGTCTAGAAGCAGTTAAAGGCCATAAAGTGCTTATCGAAGCCTTCTCTCATCTTACGCCAAACACACACCTAGCAATCGCAGGTGATGGTTCTCAGCGAACTCAATTGGAAGCACAAGTTAGAACGTTAAAACTTGAAGATCGAGTAACCTTTTTAGGCTTGGTGGACGATATGCCCAGCTTTTACCAAAGCCTAGACTTGTTTTGCTTACCATCACTTCAAGAGGGCTTTCCTCTCTCAACCCTCGAGGCTCAAGCATGTGACATTCCTTGCGTCGCAACGGATGTTGGCGGCGTGAAAGAGACGCTCTGTCCGAACAACAGCACACTGGTTGAAGCAAATCGCGTGTTTTCGTTGGCAGAAGCGTTATCACAACAACTGGAATCATCACACCGTTCTCCTCGAACTTTTATTCTCAAACACTTTGATATCAGAGACATGGTGAGTCGCTACTCACGTTTGGCCAAGGAGGCTAGCTATGAATGATTTACTTTGGATTATAGGGTTTGGTTTATCCGCATTTTTGATTGTCTATCATCACGTTGGGTACCCACTGCTCCTTAAATGGCTTCCTTTAAAACGGCAAGCCGAAACCAAAGCACCATTTGTAGAGCGAGCTTACAAAGCCTCCAAAACAGATAACCAGCTACCCTCTATTACTGTCATCGTGCCCACCTACAATGAAGAACAATGGATAGCAGAGAAGATCCGTAACCTTGCGAGCCTAGATTACCCGAGGGATAAATTAAGAGTAGTGATCGCATGTGATGGCTGCACAGATAACACAGCCGAGATTGCTCAAGCGACAATTCAAGAAGCAATCTGCTCTGATACTCTGTTCATTATTAATGATCACCAAGTCAATCGCGGTAAAGTTGCCCTACTCAACGAAGAAATGCGTCATGTTAGCTCGGACATTACCGCACTGAGTGACACGTCGGCATTGATTTCTTGCGATTCTCTGTTGCTAGCTAGTCAGCATTATCAAAATGAGAACGTTGGAGTGGTTAACGCAACATATCAAATAATGAGTACTGATAACCAAGGTGAAGCGGCGTATTGGCGATACCAGTCTCGAGTAAAGCATCAAGAATCCTTGTTAGGTTCAACGATTGGTTCCCACGGTGCATTTTACACTTTCAGAACTCACTTATTTGAACCACTGGAAGTCAGCACCATTAATGACGACTTTATTCTCCCTATGAGAATCGTTTTGCGAGGCTATAGCGCTATTTACGAGCCAAACATGCTGGCTCTTGAACTAGAACAGAGCTCAGACAACGCAGATTTCAAGCGGCGCCTAAGAATTTCAGCGGGTAACATGCAGCAGCTCATGCAATTAAAGCAATTACTGCTACCTCGTTATCGTGGCACTGCCTTTGCATTTCTATCGGGAAAGGTTCTGCGCTTAGCAACACCCTATTTGATGATTGTTTGCTTTATTTGCTCACTACTACTGGCACACAATCCGCTGTTTCAAGTAATGCTGTTCGCTCAAGTTGGCATTTATAGCATCGCGCTTATCACTTACTTGATGCCAGCACTTAACACAATTAAACCTTTTAAGCTGATTAGCTACATCGTCATTGGTCATCTCGCCAACTTTATCGGCGGTATGAAGTATTTACTCGGAATGGAAAATGGACGTTGGAAACGCGTCAACCAATAAGGAAAGCATCATGAAAAACTCACGCTACGATTCAAATGTATGCCACGCGAAAAGAACGTTTGATGTACTGGTTGCAATGCTTATTTTGGTCGTCACTGCACCGCTATTCCCATTTATCGCGCTAGCTATAAAAATCACATCGAAAGGCCCAGTGATCTATCGTCAACTGCGTGTTGGGCGCTGTACACCAGAAAAAATGGATCTTTTTCAAATCATGAAGTTTCGCACCATGTATATTGATGCAGAGCAACGCTCTGGCGCAGTATGGGCAACTGAAAATGATCCCCGCATCACGCCAGTAGGACGCTTTTTACGCAAAACGCGTTTAGATGAACTACCTCAACTGTTTAATGTGTTGAGAGGTGAAATGTCGATGATTGGGCCGCGCCCAGAACGCCCAGCTTTCTACCAGAAATTGGAAGATGAAATCCCCTATTTTGTAGAGCGCACATATGGCGTGTTACCAGGTATCACAGGCTTAGCTCAGGTTAACCAAGGCTATGATGCATGCATTGAAGATGTAAGACGCAAAGTTGGGTTTGACCACAGTTACGCACTAAGCTTAGGTTCGTTTTACTCTTGGATTTCAATGGACCTTTCAATCATGAGCAAAACATTCGTTGTGATGATTGACGGACGAGGTCAGTAACCCCTGGTTCTGGTAACGGTCACTCTTGCCACTGGCGTCGCATCTTTTCTATCGTCGCTGGTGGGACATCATGAATGCTTTGATACGCTCCGTGACACACTTTAACTTCCACCTCAATGCGCTTCTTCACGCAATAGTCCAAGTAACGCTTCATCTCCCAATGTCGAACAAACGTATTGCTCACAATCACGACTCTCCCTTTGTTCAACCACTTTCTAGTTTGCTGAAAACACCACTCATGCGCTTGAGGTAATTGAACTGGTTCAAAGTGATAATCACCTTCATCATTTTCAAAATACATGTCAGCTTCAAAATGCTTAGCACCAAGCTCTATTGCCAGTTGTTTTGCTAAGGTTGTTTTACCTGAACCCGGAAGTCCACGAATAAGAATGAGTTTAGCCAGTGACATAATGCAGTTTAATGAGGTGGGAATAAGCCTAAACTGTAACGAAATTATTGGAAAAGAAAAGTAGAAATAAAAAATGCCGAGCACATTAGGCTCGGCATTTAAACTCAATCATGGATCGTGTTGTATTTATTTGTAAGCTGGCAGTTCAGTTCTTAACCCTTTCACCAAACTGACACACATCAACAGCAGAACAAAAGTAAACGGTAACCCTGTTGCAACAACGCCTGATTGCAATGCTTGCAAGGCTTCTTTACCACCAACCCAAAGCATTACGGCTGCAATTGCGCCTTCAATACACGCCCAGAAAATGCGTTGCGGTACTGGTGCATCAATCTTACCACCGGCGGTAATACTATCGATAACCAGCGAGCCAGAGTCTGACGATGTAATAAAGAATACCAGAATCAGCACGATAGAAAGCATTGAAATCACTGAGCTATACGGAAGCGCATCGTAAACATGGAACAGAGTCAATGAAATATCAGTTAGGCCATTTGCACCTAGCTCACCAACTTTATTCACCACTTGGTCAAGCGCGATACCACCAAACACAGACATCCAAATCAAAGTAACAACTGTAGGAATAACGATGACTGCGAATAAGAATTCTCGAACCGTACGACCTTTAGACACACGCGCGATAAACATACCAACAAACGGTGACCAAGATACCCACCAAGCCCAGTAGAATACCGTCCAGCCGTGCATCCAAGTTTCATCTTCACGACCGTGAGGGTTACTCAATGGAATAATATTTTCAATGTAAGCCATTGTTGTGTCGCGTAGCGAGCTCCACGCCGTATCAAACGTGATGAAGGTAATGAAAATAAGCAGCGCAAACGCAACCACCATATTGACGTTACTCAGTAGCTTAACACCACCATCAATACCACGAATCACTGATAGCACCGCGATAAAGGTAACGAAGGTGATCACAATCATTTGTGTACCAATGCCGCCTTCTAGACCAAAGACATGATTAATACCACTGGTCGCCTGCTGAGCACCCAGACCTAGCGACGTTGCAAGACCAAATAGCGTCGACAAAACGGCAAGGATATCAATAACGTGACCTAACCAGCCCCATGCACGGTCACCAAAAATTGGATAGAACGCCGCGCGCAATGAAAGTGGTAAACCTTTGTTAAAGGCAAAAAACGCTAATGCTAGTGCAACGAGTGCGTAAATACTCCAACCATGTACACCCCAGTGGAACATAGTGGCACCCATCGCGAGGGATTTTGCTTCTTCGGTGTATGGTACTGCGTTAAGTGGCATTCCCCACCAATCAGTGAAATACGCGGTCGGCTCAGCCACACTCCAGAACAGAAGACCAATACCCATACCCGCGGCGAAAAGCATCGACAACCAAGAAACGGTTGAGTGATCCGGCGTTGCTTCTTTGCCTCCTAAGCGGATTTTACCTAGCGGAGAAAAAAGAAGAGCAACGGCGAACAATAAGAAGAAGTTTGTCGACCACATAAAGAACGCATCAAACTGTTCGATAATTCCGTTTTTTAGACCGTTTAATACGTCTCGAGCAGTGGTTGGCTCAACAAGAAGAAGTGAAATCAGACAGAAAACAACGAGCCCCGCACTAATGCCAAAAACCGGGTTATGTATATCGAATCCCCACTTTTGAACGTTATCCTGTCCAACCTGATAATCGGTTGTATCAATACTATATTTTTTAAATGCATTATCCATAAATACAAATTTAACGTGAATTTGAAACGCCCCTCAGGTGAGAAGAACTCCAATACCGCCCTCCATTAATTTGAACTCTAAAGTTTTAAAGCGGGACGAATTTTAGCAGCAATCACATATTTTTGCAAAAAGTCGTGATTTATTGCATTTTAAGCTCAATTCAAGACAGATAAAGGGGAAATAATATCAACACAAAAATTATGAGGTCTAACGATTGATTTTGTCGTAGGTTGTAGACTAGAAAAGACACAAGAAATACTTAAGTTCATAGCCAGTCACTGCGCAAATAGAGAAGACCTGCGCTGATTTGGTTTCACAATTAACGACGAAACCAAATCAGCAAACCTTTCATCCAGCGAGCGTTATAAGAAATGGAAGGTGATGTTCCCTGTTACGCTGCTAACGGTATCGCTATCGCCTTCAATATCCACGCCAAACGCTTGATAACTCGCGCCCACAGACACATTGTCAAGCAAGAAGTATTCGGCACCAACACTATACATGTAAGAGACGCCATCATCTTTGTCTAAGTTTCTCAGTCCGCCGTCATAATCAACGTTGAATGCATTGATGCCGCCTTTTGCGTAAACGTGTAACGGGCCGAAGTCGATACTAGGTTTCGCCGCTAAATAGAATGAATCAAAATCAGCACTACCCCTGCTGCCACTCAAAGATAAATCCACTTTGCCGTGATTAAAGTAGCCTGCTTCAATGCCAATGAACGGCAAAATACCAGTACCGACATGAATACCGTAGGTTGTATCATTTTCGCTGTCGATATCGGACTGACCAATTTGGCCACCAGCGTAAATCCAAGAGTCAGCCATTGCTGACGTTGAGCACAACGTTAGAGCGAATAACGAGAGTGTTTTTTTCATACTATCCCTTCCTGATCGATTCCTAAGCGAAACATTACGCAAATATGCGCATTTAATCGCCACTATATATTGGAAAGCATAGGCATTTTAAGACTCTAAAAGTGAATAATTTATGTTCAACTTTTGTTTTGTGACTTCCAGACAAAAAAACACCGACATAAAGCCGGTGTGTTTCATATGGTGTTAGAAAGCTTGACGCTTATAGGAAATGTAGTGTTGCGTTAACAGAGAACGTGCTGATATCGTCTTTACCAGCAGTGTAATTCATGTAGCTAGCCCCAACAGACATCGGGCCAAAAATGAAGTACTCAGCACCCACACCGTACATTAGGTCCAAATCGTCATCGTCTTTGCCGCCTTTCACTTTTTTGTCCCACTGATGGAAACCACCTTTTGCGTACACGTGTAGCGGACCGAAGTCGATGCTTGGCTTAAGTGCTGCGTAGTAAGAAGTTAGCTTAGTGTCTTGACCATTTACGTTGAACTCACCGTGCTGTGTTACACCAGCTTCAACACCAATGATAGGTAGAATGCCTGTACCAACGTGAACAGAGTATGATGTGTCCGTCTCACCTTTGTAGTCAGACTGACCTACTGTTGCACCACCGTAAATCCAAGAATCCGCCATTGCCGCAGAAGATGCGCCAAGTAGCGCCACTGCTAATAGAGTTTTTTTCATCATCTACCTTTACTCTTTATTATTCCCACGTCTGCATAACTCAGTCGTTGGTACTACAAATAAAGGGAGGCGAACTATTGCCTCCCAGAACTAAAAAATAATGCTTATTGAGTTACTAGCAATTAGTGTACCAGCAACTTCTTAAGCGATAATTACAAATCTGACACTATTTTACTGGTTGATTAGCAAGCATCAATCGCGTTTTTGACTCGTTTATCAGAAACAGGATAAGGAGTGCCTAATTGTTGAGCAAAGTAACTCACGCGAAGTTCTTCAATCATCCAACGCACTTCTTTTACATTTTCAGGAATGGCCACACCTTTCGGGATCTTGTTCAGCAATTCTTTATAGTCTTGAGTCACAGATTCAATCTTCAGCATATGTAAACGATCTTTGTTTGGATCGATTGGCAACTTCTCCATACGACGCTCTATCGCGCGCATGTAGCGAAGAATATCCGGCAAGCGCTTCCAGCCACATTCCGTTGCAAAGCCTTTGAAGATCAAGCCTTCAATTTGTGCTTTGATATCGGACAGAGCAAACGCCATTGTGAAGTCGATCTTGCCTTTTAGCTTCTTATTGATGCTAAACGCCGTGGTCAGAATAGTCTCAACCTGTTGAGCGATCTCTACAACGGTGTCACCCAATTCAGCACGAACGTGTTCTTTCAATGCTTCGAACTTCTCTGGCTCCCAAACTAAACCACCCTGCTCTTCAATAAGCTTATCGACACCGCAGGCAATGCAGTCATCTATCAGATCAAGCACTTTGCCGTAAGGGTTAAAATACAACCCCAACTTCGATTTGTTCGGTAAGTTAGCGTGCAAATATTTAATTGGAGACGGTACATTCAACAAAATCAAACGACGCTGGCCAGCGCGCATTGCGGTGATCTGCTCGTACTCCGTTTCGTAGAGTTTGATTTCAACGCTGTCTTTGGTATCAACAAGCGCCGGATACGCTTTTACATCGTAGCCGCCACGTTTTTGTTGATACACTTTCGGCAATTCTCCAAAACTCCACGTATGCAGACCTTGCTGTTCGATATCGTCATCCGCAACTTTGGAAAGCGTTTCTTGAACTTTGTCTTTCAAACTTTCTTTCAGTTCATGAAGGTCTTTGTTTTCCTTCAGTTTACGATTTCGGTGATCAACCGCACGAAACGTGACTTTCAAGTGCTCAGGTACTTGTTCCAAGTTCCAGTCTTCACGCAGCACTTCTACGCCCGTCATGCGTCGCAACTCTTTCTCCAATGAATCTAACAGCGGAGCTTCCATTGGCGTAACGCGCGCTAAGAATGCATCGGCATAGTTCGGCGCAGGCACAAAGTTCTTACGAATTGTCTTTGGCAACGATTTAATCAAGCTAACCACAAGCTCATGGCGTAAACCTGGGATCTGCCAGTCAAAGCCCGCTGGTTCAACTTGGTTTAAAATCGGCAACGGCAAATGCACTGTGACACCGTCACTATCATCGCCTGGTTCAAATTGGTAACTCAATTTGAGCTTCAAACCATTTTGATGCCAGAAGTTCGGGTAATCCAAATCGGTCACATGGCTAGCATCACCCTTGAATAGCATCTCTTTTTCAAAGTTCAGCAGTTCCGGATTTTCTTTAGATGCCTTTTTCCACCACGTATCGAAATGCTTACCAGACACCACTTCGGTGCCAACGCGTTGGTCATAGAAATCAAACAGCTCATCATCATCCACTAAGATGTCTCGACGACGAGATTTATGCTCAAGCTCTTCCACTTCTTGCAGAAGCTTACGGTTTTGCTTAAAGAACGCGTGTTTGGTTTCCCATTCACCCTCAACCAATGCACTACGAATGAAGATTTCGCGACTTATGGTCGAATCGATACTGCCGTAGTTGACCAAGCGTTTCGGTACGATTGGTACGCCGTAAAGCATGACTTTTTCGTGCGCCATCACCGCAGCGCGTTTCTTCGACCAATGTGGTTCGCTGTAACTGCGTTTAATAAGGTGTTTAGCTAACGGCTCAATCCATTCTGGCTGAATCTTTGCGATGATACGACCCCAAAGTTTTGAGGTTTCCACCAACTCAGCAGACATGATCCACTTAGGCTGTTTCTTGAATAGACCTGATGCAGGGAAGATATGGAAACGAGCATTACGCGCGCCTTGATATTCATTCTTTTCTTGGTCTTTCATGCCGATGTGCGACAGCAAACCAACCAAAATGGCACTGTGTACGCCATGGTAAGAAGCGGGCTCGTCGTTAAGCTTGAACTCCATCTCACGCATCGACTGATGAATTTGGAAGTACACGTCTTGCCACTCGCGAACGCGCAAGTAGTTCAAATAGTCTTGCTTACACTGTTTGCGGAACTGATTGCTAGACAAGGCTTTTTGCTGCTTTTGGATGTATTCCCACAAATTCACAAATGTCAGGAAGTCCGACTCTTCATGGAAGAAGCGACGATGTTTATCGTCTGAAGATTGTTGTTTGTCGGAAGGACGCTCGCGTGGATCTTGAATCGACAAGGCAGCTGCGATGATCATCACTTCTTTAAGCGCACCATATTTTGGCGCTTCCAATACCATACGCGCCAAGCGCGGATCGATTGGCAAACGCGCTAATTGGCGACCAATGGAAGTCAGGCGCTTTTTCGGGTCTTTTACCTCAGAGTTAATCGCACCAAGCTCTTCCAGCAAACGCACGCCGTCTTGGATGTTACGTTTATCCGGTGCTTCCACAAACGGAAACGCTTGAATATCACCCAAACCAAGTGCCGTCATTTGCAAGATAACCGACGCTAGATTGGTACGTAGGATTTCAGGATCAGTAAACTCTGGGCGTGACTCAAAATCTTCCTCTGAGTACAGACGAATACAAATACCCTCTTCCACACGACCACAACGACCTTTTCGCTGGTTCGCACTCGCCTGAGAAACTGGCTCAATTGGAAGACGCTGAACCTTAGTACGGTAACTGTATCGACTGATACGCGCCGTACCCGGGTCGATAACGTACTTAATGCCCGGAACAGTTAGCGAGGTTTCTGCCACGTTGGTTGCCAGTACAATTCGGCGACCAGTATGAGGTTGGAAAATCTTATTCTGCTCACCTGCCGACAAACGCGCGTAAAGCGGCACAATTTCCGTGCTCTTCAGATTACGTTTGGACAATGCATCTGCGGTATCACGGATTTCACGTTCACCGTTCATGAAAATCAGGATGTCACCTAAACCTTCATCGCACAGTTCGTCTACCGCTTCGAAGATGCCTTCAAGCTGGTCACGATCATTGTCGTCATCACCGCTTAGTGGGCGGTAACGTGTTTCTACTGGGTAAGTACGACCCGATACTTCAATGATTGGTGCATTGTTGAAGTGTTTTGAGAAGCGTTCTGGGTCGATGGTTGCCGACGTGATGATCACTTTCAAATCAGGACGACGTGGCAGCAACTCTTTCAAGTAACCCAAGATGAAATCGATGTTAAGGCTGCGCTCGTGCGCTTCATCGATAATGATGGTGTCGTATTGATTCAAGAAACGGTCATGCTGAATTTCAGCCAACAAGATACCGTCCGTCATCAATTTGATTTGGGTATTTTCAGAGATCTGATCGTTGAATCGAACCTTGTAACCAACAAACTCACCAAGCTTGGTTTCCATCTCTTCGGCAATACGGTTAGCAACCGAACGCGCTGCAAGACGACGAGGCTGAGTATGACCAATCAGGCCAAATTTACCGCGACCAAGCTCAGCACAGATTTTTGGTAGCTGAGTGGTTTTACCAGAACCGGTTTCACCCGCGACGATAACCACTTGGTTTTCTTCGATCGCTTTCGCAATATCGTCGCGTTTTTGGCTTACAGGCAGGATTTCTGGGTATTCAATCGTTGGTTTGTAGTTGCTGCGCTGCTCTGCAACCATCATGGATTTTGCGATGTCTAATGCGATTTCGTCGAACACAGCATTACGCGCTGCGTCCTTCTTAATTTTGCTTGCACCAGAAATACGTTTACTCAAGCGGAAACGGTCGCGCATCATGCACTGATTCAGCGCTTTACGCAGAGATGCCGCGCTATTCACTTGAGCCTGAGGTGTTTGAGCTTGTTTCGCTGTCGCTTTTTGCGCACCATTTGACGGTGTCGCTTGCTCTTCAGCTAGATTCTTTTTTGGGGGCTGTGACGAAGTCAAAGCGTTTCCTATTCTTTTCATTACAAAAACTGCGCGGATTGTATCACACAAGATCTGTAACAAGATAACCGAAAGCTCATTCAATTTTTTCGAACATGTTCAGCGAATCGCTAGGCTTTTGAACTCACTTACGTTGCTTATAATGGCTCCCATAGTCGAAAGCACTTATTTAAGGAATAACCATTATGTCTCGTGTACTAGCTCTAAAATCAAGCATCCTTGGCGATTACTCTCAATCAAACAAATTGGTTGAAGACTTCATCAAAAATGTAGACCAAGACAAGCTTACTGTTCGTGATTTGGCTGCAAACCCGCTACCTGTTTTGGACTTCGCCGTTGCGACTGCACTGCGCGCTACGGAAGATCTTTCACAAGAACAGCAAGCGGTGGTCGACTTGTCTGACACTCTTATTGAAGAAGTAAAGGCCGCAGACACTTTGGTTATTGCCGCTCCAATGTACAACTTCACCATTCCGACTCAGCTTAAAAACTGGATTGATTTGATTGCTCGTGCAGGCGTGACATTCAAATACACAGAAAACGGCGTTCAAGGTTTGATTGAAGGTAAAAAGGCGATTGTAGTAACGACTCGTGGTGGTATTCATAAAGATTCACCAACTGACAACGTTACGCCATACCTACGCACTGTGCTGGGTTTTGTAGGAATCACTGATGTGGAATTTGTTTACGCAGAAGCGCTAAACATGGGTGAAGATGCGGCTGCAAAAGGCATTTCAGAAGCGCAAAGCCAACTTGCAACAATGGCGTAAGTTAGAATAAACCAGAATACAAAAGGGATTGGTTCGCGCCAATCCCTTTTTGGATCAAGATGCCTTGATCGTATTTATAGGGTCTCTTACATCGTCAAAAACGATTCACTTTCTCCAAGTTGCGTATTGCATCGAGGTAGACTTTTTCTAAAGACCGCTCAGCTTCGCTTATCATATTCTCGATCATCGCATTAAACGCGACATCGCTACGCACTTCTATATTGTCTCCCGCCTTAACGTCAAGAGAGTTGACGTACAACACCAACCATTCATAGCCCTCCAAATGCCCTTCTCCGTGAATGGCAAAAAAGCGTTTAGCAAATTCAGCGTTGGTACAATTTATCGCTTCAATTTGAAGATTGAATGAGGAGTCGATACTCATGGTGCTCATCCCATCCGATTCATCAGATGCATCACAAACAGCCTTAACTCTGGCACGATATACGAAATTTCTCGTTGAAAGCAGCATAGTATTATTCATCATTACTCATAATGGGCGATAAATAAGTCAGTTGCAAATCCGACTTATATGCATCTCGCGATGCGCTAAAACTCGAACTGGAAATAAATAGTATTGTAGTTACTCCCACCTTTAATTCGCCCAAACTGGGAAGCGCTTTCAAAAATCGCCGAGCGGTGATGCAATGAATAGCCCACCCACATATTGTTCCAGCTCTTTTGGTTGAAGAGATCGCCTACATTGACATCAAACGAGAAATCTAAGTAGTTGAGCAACTTGCTTGGTGTATAACCCTTGTCTTCCATTTCTGTGCCTTCAATATAGGTAATGCTATCAATGTATGACACACCTTCCGCTACACCAAATCGCCAAGTCGTAGGCCAATTAACCGTATAATAAGCCTTAATCGCCATGACGTATTCTGTGCTCGCAGACTGAACACTGGACGACCAGTGATGAACCAACCCTGGCGTTAAATAAATATCAAGAGGAAAACCAAACAGCTCATCCGTTAATGGATGCCCATAAAACAATGAAGTAAGTTGATTGTCGTATGGGTCTTTTTCTCTCTCAAAGCTAAATATTTCACCGATGTTCGAAGGCGTCGCCCAACCATGCGCAATACGTAGATATGCTTTATTGCTCAGTGTCGGTTTCGGAACTTTGCTTTTATCGTTGAAAAAGCCAAAACCGACAAACACTTCTCCCTGATATCGATCTTCTACAAGCTGACTGTTGTAGGCGTTATCATCTAAGCGAGTAACACTCGTCTCACCCAATAAATACAAATTTGAAGTTACATGGTAACGCGCTTTAATACCAAGATTGGTGTCAAGCCCAGCTCCAATTCTCTCGCCAGTAATATCCTTAAAGGAATAATATTCACTATTGAAATCAGCGTCTTTGTATCGAATCGTAATCGATGGCTCTAATTCCCAATCACCAAATACATAATTGGCAGCAAGGCGGTAATTAGAGTGAAACTGGAGTTCGTCGTCCGTCATCAACTCTACTTCTGCGCGCCAATTGTCGTTAATGCTATAACGCACTTGCCCACCGAAATCGACTCTGTCCCCTTCATTAGCATTTTGTAGCGACATGGGAATATCGACAAATCTCAATCGCATGAGTGCGCTCGCACGCCAGTCGGAATCACTCTCGTTATACAAAAAAGCGCCACCTTCAATGCCATTGATATACACATGTTCGTTTTCAAAGAACATCATTGGTACAAATGTACTCACCGTAGAGTCATTATCGGCGGTATAAAACGGAATCGATGCTGTGCGATACATCGCAGCAATCCCCCACATTTGTTCTTCTACACCATGCGCAGAAGAAACTGCCGCAGCCAAAGGTAAAGCGAGTGTTGTTAGAATTAATCTCTTCATGAGTTCGAAAAATGTTGGTTGAGAAGCAGGCAAACATCAATGATTTGCCATTAAAAGCTTATGTTCTGCTTATGATAGCCGTTACAATGGCAAATGTTGTCATCCTCGTGACAGTTTGAGTCCCAAGATCATATTAATATTGCACGACTAGGTGAGCTTGTTTGCGAATATTTTACCATTACAACAAGCGCTTAAACTCTAGCTTAGTTCTAAATCAAACATAATGAAGTAAAAAGTGAAAGCATCAGAACTCATCTCCACCTTGAATCATTTACCCGCAGACACAGACCCAGACATTGTGATGGGAGAAGCATGGCTGCCAGAGAGGTTGATAGGGACTCAACTCGATGGTGACATGTTGTTTTTGCACTTTGATAATGCACCAGAAGATGGTCAAGGTGACGAAGAAGGGCGTGGCTTCGTCGAACACGAAATCGACCTAATTAGAACTCGGCTTCAGCAAATTTTGGATGAAGACAGTAATAACGCGTCAAAAGCCGATGCGATGCTTGGTTTGTTCCTTATGGGACATGAACTTAGTAGCTCGCAAGTTATCGAAATATTAGAAGAAGAAGCTGACACATAAGGAGCCGTTTTGCCAGCATTGATGAACACGACTGAAATTTCTTTACTTCCTCTTGTCGTTGCAGGTCCGATCCTACGTAAAGTGACCGCAACTGAAATCAATATTTGGCTAGTCACCACCCAACGCTTGGAGGGTATGGTGCAAATTACGGATGAAAATGCCTCCATCCTTTATCAAGCCCCTTTAAGTGAACAAAAAGAACAGCTTCAAATCGGCCTCAATGCGTGGTGTTGCTTACTTAAATTAGAAGGCGAGTTTCCAACCCATCAAGCGTTACGCTATCAAATAAAAACGCAATATGGATTAGTGACGGAACTGCTCCCTCACCTGACTTATGAGCGAGATAATACGCCAAACTTGGGTATTGAGTTCCTCGTTAGTGAAAAAGCGGATTATCTCCTACATGGCTCTTGCCGTAATCCCCATCACTTCAGTGATGATACATTGGTCCCTGCGGATCATAAAATCGCGTCTCAATCCATTGAAGAAAGACCGGATATGCTCATCATGAGTGGTGATCAAATCTATGCAGACCATGTTGCAGGCCCCACTCTCGATGCCATTGAGCAAGTCATAGCTTTATTGGGTTTGCCAGGCGAAGAATTCGATCAAGCTCCGATAAAAAATACCAATGACCTCTACCAACACCCTGCTTGCTATTATGGTCGAGATAAATTGTTGCCTCATTATGTGAGTGATGACAGTTTACTAAGTAAGTTTTTTCCACACCGAGGGACACCAATATTCAGCGCCAAAGAGTGTGAGAATCACCTAATAAGCTTTGCTGAGTGCTTTGCAATGTACTTATTGGTTTGGTCTCCGACCTTGTGGAAGCTTGTTCGAACGGATCGTTTGTTAGAAAACGAATTTACTGTCGGCGGAGAAGTTCTTGAACCCAAATGGCAGCAGCAATGGCGCGAAGAAAAAAAGCAAATTGATAAATTCGTCGCAGGTCTGGACAAGGTTCAACGCTTACTCGCTCACATTCCAACCTATATGATTTTTGATGATCACGATGTCACCGACGATTGGAATCTCACCATAGGCTGGGAACAAGCCGCATACAGCAACACGTTTGCAAAACGCATTATCGGTAATAGCTTGATTGCTTACTGGCTTTGCCAAGGTTGGGGAAATGCGCCAGAAAAATTCAATGATGAATTTATGAGCCTCGCTCAACGCTTTATCGATGAGCGAACCTCGCAAACCCAAGATGCATTTATTCAATATTTGTATCGCTTTGAGAATTGGCACTACACTATTCCTACGACACCAAAAGTTGTCGTGCTAGATACACGAACCAGACGCTGGCGTTCTGAGTCTAAAATGAACAAACCTTCTGGCTTAATGGACTGGGAAGCGATGATTGAGTTCCATCAGGAGCTCGTGCATCAAGACAAGGTTGTTATTGTTTCTGCCGCGCCAATGTTTGGTGTGAAATTTATCGAAGCACTACAACGTGTGGTGACCATGCTTGGTAAACCATTGATGGTTGATGCTGAAAACTGGATGGCTCACCCCGGAAGTGCGAATACTCTTATTAGTATTTTCACACACACAAAGACACCAACTAACTTTGTTATTCTCTCTGGCGACGTGCACTACTCTTTTGCATACGATATTAAGCTCCGCTATCGAAAAAACAGTCCGAATATCTATCAAATCACCTGTAGTGGAATTAAAAATCAGTTCCCTACACAACTGCTCAATATGTGTGATGGCCTAGATAGACTGCTATACAGCCCTCGCTCACCTTTAAACTGGTTCACAAAACGTAAACGACTCAAGATTTACAAACGCGCACCAAGTACGCACAACTTTTATCGCTTGGTTAACCATAGTGCCATTGGTGAGCTACGCCTTGATGATGAAGGCAAACCAAGTCAAATTAGTATTCTGACGAGTGATGGTGACGAAGTTCATTTTCCACCAACACGTGCTGAAAGCTGAGTATCAATCCCAAAATGACTTGCCCTTTGTAAGAGGCAAGTCACCTTGAACTAACTCAGGAGTTTAGTTTTTTTTGGGGAGAAAGTGGCCGTTCTTAAATGTCAACGGCGTGCTAAATTTGGTATCGCACCTTGAGATCTTCCGTATTTATTACCATGTTAACCAAATAAACAATAGCTCGGTGTTCATTATGTTTAATTCTCTCACATCATTATTTAAACAACTCATTGATGGCTCTGATTTAAGCCAAACCAACACACTTTCCCCTAACATGGCTATCGCGTGTTTGCTTTGTGAAGTTTCTGGTGCAGACCATAGTGTCGATGATAGAGAACAAGAAACAAAGCGCTCTTTATTGATGAAACTGCTGTCGTTAAATGAAGAAGAATCAAATACTTTGTTAGAGCAAGCGCAACAGAAAATAAAAGATTCCGCTTCGCTGTACGACTTTACCTCTCAACTAAGAGAACTGACTCAAGAAACTCGTTACAACTTAATCAAAAGCATGTGGGAAGTCGCTTACGCAGACGGCGAAATTGACCCGCTAGAAGACGCGGTGATCCGTAAAACAGCAGAGCTACTCTATGTTGATCACTGCGAGTTCATTCGAGCGAAGTTACAGTCTCAGTAAAGTGACGAGATGAGTATATAAGTCGCTGGCTAACTCTAAGCTACCCCTAGGATGACAACAGATATCGCTTCTGTAGCCATAAAAAAACGCGCACTCTGCGCGTTTTTCAATAAGCCAACGACATTGTTATTAAAATACTGGTCAAGGTATGTGTTTAGCTCTTTCCACACTAAACAGACTGCATGACAAAACAACAATGGTTGGATGATAATTTAATTACAAGCTAGCTAGGTTCGAATAACTAAAACATGGTCAAAGCAAGCTTAGCTAAGTTGTATGCATCTACATAGCCAGAGTGTTGACGCCCTTCCCAGTCTATTCCTTTTGCTTCTTGAGCGGCTCGATGGCCTATACGTTTATCTTTAAGACGATTTTGAATACGGTAGAGTGTCGCTAAGTTGATGAACTCTGTGAATGGTGCTTCAATACCTTTTTGCTTACACTCTTCTAGAAGAATGAGGTCATCTCGCCCCCAAGATGCAAAGATTTTGTTGCGACCACCGAAGTTCTTAACCATGGATTTAAGCACTTCTTCTAGTGGGCGTCCTTGTTTTTCAATCTTACGTGGTGTGATGCCCGTTAACTCAGCGCAAAATAGAGAGACTTCATCGTGTTCTGGTTTCACGTAGTATTGAGCACGCTTGACTATCTCACCTTTAGACAAATCTATTTCAGCTAACCCCACTTCGATAATTTCACCCGTGCTGCCGACGCCATTTTCGTTCCAGCAACACATTTCTAAATCGAAGCATACAATACGGTTATGGTTCATAGTTTGCCTTGGTTCCTAACATAAAAATTTAAAGCGTGCGATTCTATCGTAACACGGCGTAAAACTCGAATTTGTGCGCCCATTTAATCGCCGATCGACACATAATTACGGCCGTTTTTTTTACTCAAATAGAGTTGACTGTCCATTTTGTGATACAAGCTCTCAGGATCTTCTTCTTTATGGATAACCGCACCGATACTCAACGTACAGATGATCGACGCATCACCATAATCAAAAGCCGTACTTGCCACAACACTCCGTAACTTTTCTAGGTAAGCTTCTAGCACCGCTCTATCAATGACTTTAGAAATAATACAAAACTCGTCACCACCAGCGCGGTAAAACTTATCTCCCGGTTTTAAATTAGCACTGACCAGCTTAGTGACATGTTGCAACGCTTCATCTCCACCTAAATGGCCGTGTTTGTCATTAATCACTTTGAAGTGGTCGATATCAAAACCAACCAAGGCGAAGTTAACACCTTTGTTTATCTGATTAAGCAAGTGATCGTTGAAGGCTCGGCGATTCAGTAGTTGAGTTAGAGGGTCTCGCTCTGCCATTCTTTTTAATTCAACGGTTTTGAGCTCCAACATGACCGCTAAGCGCTCTTTTTCTCGAGACTGTAAATTCACAATCCAACTGATCAAAAAGGCGATTACCAATCCGGCTAGCGTCGTGCCCGCTAAAATAGAACGCTCCCAAGCTGAGACTGCGTCAGAAAGTTTAAAGTCAATACGCCATTCACGGTTAGGCAGTTGAATGGTTCGGCTTATAACGGTTCCTCGAATGTTATCCCAGCTAGCACTTTGAAAGAGAACAGGGTCATCTGCTGCGTCGAATCCCAAGTCTTCTACGCGCACCGACATATCGAGCTCCGTCGCGGTTTTCGTAATCAAATCCTCAAAGTAAACCGTACTTCGGATAACACCGGTCACTACTCCTAATAAATATTTGTTCTCGAAATCGAACACTGGATGGAACACCAGCAACCCAGTCTTAGGTATGGACTTGTCATAACCATCTTGCAGTAAGCGAACTTTATCCGAGACATTCGCTCGCCCATTTTCGGAAATATCATCCAAGATTAAATCGAAGCGTTTGCGCGAAAAATAGAAACCCAATAGAGAAAGGTTTTCCGGTGTTCTTGGGTAGATATCCGACGCGATGAAAATTGGCTCATTGTGTTCAAAAATGTACCCGTAGGTTTTGGGACCATCTTTAGGAACGGTAAACGGTTGGAAGTTTGGAAATTTTTGACGGGTCTTTAAAATATGTTCATCAAGATCTTCGAATTCGACCTTTTGCATCCATTGAAGTCCAATGAGACTTCGCGAGCTGTTAATCACTTGTTCCGCATACATCGGAAACGATGGCCAATAGCTTCGCTCAATCGAATGGAAAAAGTTTGCGCCCGCACCAATGAACTTTAGATCATTCTCGACGTTTGCTTTAAGTGATTCTGCTTGTCGGTCGGCTAAAGTATCAAACGTAGTCTGTGTATACCGTTGCTGCATTGTATAAGCAGCACCAACTACACCAGCAGTGACACATAAAGTCGCCAAAAAAGCTAAAATAGAGTCTGAATGTCGTTTTATAAAGCTCTTATGAGCGGTGCTTTGTGTCATATCGTAATTTTTGATACTTCCGTAAGTTAAACTTCGGGATCTATTGAAATACTGCGTTAGCAATGCACAAACATCAAGCAACAACCTATATTGGGGAGTCTGATCGTCGATTTTTCACGCTGTTCGTACGGTATAGTCACGAATTATTACAGCCTTAAGCCTTGAATATGCTACCATCCGTCATCATTTTAATGTCTAAACTTGGTGCAAGATCGCAAAGACGATCGTTTTAGTGAACAAATATGAGCCAATACTGAGCACCAATAAATCAATAGAAAGAGAAAAAACGTCATGAACATTGATTTGAACCTAATTCCTCAAACGTTCGATATGCTTCACGCTGGCCTAACCGCATCGAGCGTTTTGCTTCTTCTAGTTGCAGTGTCGCGCAAATCAAAAGTGGTCGAGAAAGTGGTAGAAAAACCAGTCGAGAAAATCGTCGAGGTTGAGAAACCAGTTGAGAAGATCGTTGAAGTAGAAAAAGTAGTGGAAGTAGAGAAAGTCGTTGAAAAAGTGGTGGAAGTTGAATCAAAACTTGCAACCGCGTCAACGGACTCTGCAATGCAGCTGCTTTCTATCATGCAACAAGAAGCTCGCCTGATTGACTTCCTAAAAGAAGACCTAACGTCATTCTCTGATGAAGAAGTAGGCGCAGCCGCTCGCGTAATCCACACTGGCGGTCAGAAAGTACTGAACGACTACGTGACGCTAGCGCATGTTCGTAACGAAGACGAAGAAACTCGCATTACGGTTGAAGAAGGCTTCAACCCACAAGAAATCCGCCTAACTGGCAACGTAACAGGCAGCGCGCCATTCAACGGCACGCTAGTTCACAAAGGCTGGAAAGCAACATCAATGACGTTGCCTAAACTTGCTGAGAACTACGATGCTTCTGTGATCGCTCCAGCTGAGGTTGAGCTGTAATGGAACACATGAACCAAGAAAACCATTCTCAAGAAGCGTCTGTTGAAACTCAACAGACACCTAAATTCAGTGTTGGTATCGACTTAGGTACAACACACTGTGTCATGTCTTTTGTTGATACACACAACGAAGACGCTCGCGTTGAAGTGATGCCAATCCCGCAGTTGACTGCGCCGGGTACGGTAGAGACTCGCAGCCAATTAGGCTCTTTCCTTTACCAGCCGCACGAACACGAAATGAACCCGCAATCACGCGTTCTTCCGTGGTCGAGCGAGCCAAAAGCTCTAGTTGGTGCAATTGCACGTAACCTAGGTTCAAAAACACCAATTCGTCTTGTTGCAAGTGCGAAATCTTGGCTTTGCCACGCAGGTGTGAACCGTCGTGATGCTTTCCTGCCAGCAGGTAGCCCAGAAGAAGTGGAAAAAGTATCCCCTCTTCGTGCGACAGAGCTTTACCTAGAGCACCTAAAAGACGCTTGGAATCACGCGAACCCAAATCACAACCTTGCCGATCAAGACGTAACCATTACGGTTCCTGCTTCTTTTGATCCTGCTGCTCGCGATCTAACTGCAGAAGCAGCACGCAACGTTGGTTTTGTGCACCTAACACTTCTAGAAGAGCCACAAGCTGCACTTTACAACTGGATCGATAACAGCAACGACAAATGGCGCGACGAAGTTGAAGTTGGCGACATCGTGCTTGTGGTCGATATCGGTGGTGGTACAACCGACCTTTCTTTGGTTGAAGTAACTGAAGACGACGGCAACCTAACTCTGAACCGTATCGCGGTAGGCGAACACATCCTACTTGGCGGTGACAACATGGATCTTGCACTTGCGTACCGCTTGAAGATGAAGCTAGCGCAAGAAGGCAAAGAGCTACAGCCATGGCAAGTTCAGGCAATGACACACGCATGTCGTGACGCGAAAGAAGCGTTATTGAACGACAGCGAACTTCAGTCAGTGCCAATCGTAGTACCAAGCCGTGGTTCTAAACTGCTTGGCGCAACGCTGAAAACAGAACTGACTCAAGAAGAAGTACAACAAACACTGGTTGATGGCTTCTTCCCTCAAGTTGCAATTACTGACCACCCTGTTCAACGTAACCGTGGAGCACTAACGCAAATGGGTCTGCCTTACGCACAAGATGCAGGCATTACTCGTCACATTGCAGCGTTCTTGTCTAAGCAAGCCAATGCTCTTTCTACTTCAGGAAATGGCGCAGAAGCAGCAGCTCAAGATTTCAACCCATTCGCTAACATGCCTGGTATGCCAGGTTCGGATGCAGCGCAGTCAGCTGACTTCATCAAGCCAACCGCAATCCTATTCAACGGTGGTGTTCTGAAATCGAAACTTCTAGCAACTCGTCTAGAAGACACGATCAACGAATGGCTAATTGAAGCAGATGCAGAAATGGCAAAACGCCTAACAGGTGTGGATCTAGACCTTGCAGTTGCTAGCGGTGCGGCTTACTACGGCTCTGTGCGTCGTGGTCAGGGCGTTCGTATCCGTGGTGGTATTGCTTCGGCGTACTACGTGGGTATCGAAAGTGCGATGCCAGCTATTCCGGGCATGGCGCCGCCAATGGAAGCACTTTGTGTTGCACCATTTGGTATGGAAGAAGGCTCAAGCGTTGACGTACCAAGCCAAGAGTTTGGTTTGATCATCGGCCAGCCAGTTAACTTCCAATTCTTCGGCTCAACGGTTCGTCGTGATGACCTAGCAGGTACTCACCTAGACTACTGGGCACCAGAAGAGCTTGAAGAGCTTCCAGAAATCCAAGTAACGCTGCCTGTATCTGAAGGTCGTCGTGAAGGTGAAGTGGTTCCAGTAACCCTAGCCTCTCGCGTCACAGAGCTTGGTACGCTTTACTTAGAAGCCATTGCCGCTGATAACGGTCAAAAATGGCATGTTGAGTTCGATGTGCGCGAAGACGCGAAAAGCAACTCAGACGAAGAAGAATAAATAGAAATCAAACGGCATCCAATCGGGTGCCGTTTTTAAATACACGAAGGTTTGTATGGCATCTCCTCGTTTTCTTGTTGGTATTGACCTTGGCACCACAAACACTGTTGTGGCGTACTGTGAAATCACCGACAACCTTGAACAATCCGAAGTATCCCTATTCGACATCGACCAATTGATTGGCCCGGGTGAAGTGGTTCGTAAGCCATTGCTGCCCTCTTTCCGCTATCACCCTGCGGTTGGTCAAATCTCCCCTTCTGACCTAACACTCCCTTGGGAAAACGAGCCTGTCTCTGGCGACATTAGTAATGTGATCGTGGGTGAATGGGCTCGTGAATTAGGCGCGAAGGTGGAAGGACGTCAGGTATCCAGTGCTAAAAGCTGGCTATCACACCAAGCAGTGGATCGTAGCTCTGATATTCTTCCTTGGGCTGGTGCGCAAGACGTAGATAAAGTCTCACCCGTTATTGCCAGCGCAAGCTACCTCAACCACATTCGTCAAGCATGGAACTACCGTCACCCTAGCAATAAGCTAGAAGACCAAGATGTGGTTGTGACCGTTCCAGCGTCGTTCGATGAAACCGCTCGTAAGCTTACGCTTGAAGCCGCGGAGTTGGCAGGTTTAAAGAAAATCGTCCTGCTCGAAGAGCCACAAGCCGTATGTTACGACTGGTACGCACGCCACCAGCAAACCGCAGCTGATGAGCTCAAAGAGTTACCGCTGATTCTGGTGTGTGATGTGGGCGGTGGTACTACCGACTTGAGCTTGATTGAAGCAAGTTTCTCTTCTCAAGATGAACTAGCCCTTGATCGTATTGGTGTTGGCGAGCACTTGATGCTTGGTGGTGATAACCTCGACTTAGCATTAGCACACCTTGCGGAAAGACGCTTCAACCAGAGTAAGAAGCTCACTGCTGCAAGCCTGACTAAGTTGATTCAACAAACCCGTAAAGCGAAAGAAAACCTGCTTTCAGCAAGTGCACCTGAAGAAGTAAAAATCACCATGCTGGGCAGCGGCTCGAAACTTCTTGGCGGAACAAAAAGTATTGGGCTGAGCAAACAAGAAGTGCACCAAATCGCTTTGGATGGCTTCTTCCCGCTTTCTGATTTCAGTGAAGTACCAGACAAACGCCGCAGCGCCGTTGTCGAGTTTGGCCTTCCATACGTTGCTGACCCAGCAGTGAGCAAACACGTTGCCGAGTTCTTAACTCAGCACCAACAAGTTGCTCGTGCCGCACTTGGCATTGAAGACGACAAACAAAATGCCATTCCGGTTGGTTTGCTACTTAACGGTGGTGTGTTCAATAGTGAACTTGTGACTGAGCGTGTCACTACCCTACTGTCCGATTGGCGCGGCGCTCCGGTTACGGTCTTAGACAACCCACATCCAGATTGGTCTGTTGCACTAGGTGCTGTTGCATTTGGTAAAGCACGTCGTGGCGCACAGCTAAAAATTGGTGGCGGTGCGGCGCGTTCCTACTTCTTACATCTTCAAGAAAAGAACAAGATGGGCAAAGCGCTCTGTTTGCTTGCAAAAGGGACAGAAGAAGGTCACGAGATCCGCTTAAGTGGTCGTCGTTTCTCGCTTACCCTAGGTGAACCCGTTCGCTTTAACCTGCTGACCTCTACCCACGACACCTTAACCAATAACACCGCTATTCAAAACGGTGTGATGGTGGACGTTGATCCTGACTTATTTGCTCCTCTGCCGCCTTATATCACCACCCTTGAAGGTGAAGGCGCTGAACTACAAGCCAACCAGAAAGAGCGTGTAGAAGTACAACTGGCGTGTCAGTTGACCGAAGTCGGCACACTTAAGATGGAATGTGTCAGCGCAGAAGATGACAGCAAACGTTGGGAGCTGGAGTTCGAAGTTCGTAACAAGCAAACCGACGACAGCGAGCAAGTTAAGCTTCACCCTAAACTGAACGAATGTAAGGAGCTGATCGCTCGCCTTTACAGCGGTAACAAGAAAAGTGCAGAAAGCAAAGAGATCAAAACCTTAGCCAAAGATCTTGAGAAGAAACTTGGCAAACGTGACGAGTGGGATTTCACGACCCTACGTCAACTGTTCGATACCTTTGCACAAGGTCGTAAGCGTCGTCGCCGTTCTGAACAACACGAGAAAAACTGGCTTCGTTTGGCAGGTTTTGCACTGCGTCCTGGCTTTGGCGATCCAACCGACTCATGGCGTATTGAGCAAGTTTGGGGTCTCTACCAACAAAACATTCAGTTTAAGAACCATCAAGGTTGGACCGACTGGTGGGTGTTCTGGCGTCGTATCGCAGGTGGCTTGAGCCAAGAGCAACAAGAGACCATCTTGGCGGACATCGCGAAATACCTACATCCTGGTGCGATGAAAAACCCACAATCCGCCAAAGCGGCACAAGATATGGGTTACGAGTCGATGGTACGTTTGTCAGCCTCTCTGGAGCATCTAGAAGTCGAAGACAAAGTTCTATTGGCTACGTGGTTCTTGAGCAAAGCCATCAACCATAACCAGTTCGAACAAGCACACTGGTGGGCAATGGGTCGCTTGGCATCACGTACGCCTTTATATGGCAGTCAGCATAACGTCGTTCCTCGTGAACAAGCGGAACAGTGGTTGCCTAAGCTGCTAGAGCAGAACTGGCAGAAAGAGCCAATGATCGCTTTCGCAGCCGTAATGATTTGTCGTAAGACGGGCGACCGCCTATTCGATATCTCAGACGACTACCGTGAGCAGGTACTGGCTAAGTTGAAGCAAAGCAAGGTACCTGAATCTTGGGTATCACTGGTTGAAGAAGTCAAAGAGCTATCTGAGAGCGAATCGAAGCGTATCTTCGGTGATGTACTACCAAGCGGTCTGACACTGGTAAATAACTAGGCTCTCACGCTTATAAACGCAACAAAGCCCTTCTCGTGAAGGGCTTTGTTTTATCTGATTCTAATAGCTGACGAAAGACGACTCGTTAGTTCATTTCCGTATTGATCACCACATCACGCGTTTCATTATCCATATCACTGATGCCGACCACTGAGATTTCGCGGTCAGATAAATTCTCAATCATGCTGTCTTCTAACCCACCGTCCGTCATCCACGCATAGAATTTTTCCGCAATACGATCCGAACCTTCCCCGACAAACGTTAATGTGACCTTCTTCATTTGTGACACTCCATCAATTTACGATTCAGCCACTTAAGCGTAGTATGTTTCGCAAATATCGACATAAACTAGGACTAACTTCTTTTATGAGTATCGAAAAATTTGACGCAATTTATCAGCGCGCTGCCGAGCGTAAAGGTGGTGAAGATCAACTTGAAGCGCTTTTGTCTCATCCACTAAGCAAAGAAGAGCTGGCAGCGATTCCCGACGACCGTTGGCTGGCCGCTTTTTCGATGAAAGTATTCCAAAGTGGGATTTCGTGGAGCGTGGTTCGCAACAAGTGGCCGAACTTCGAAGAAGTGTTCTTTGGGTTTAAGATTGAGCCGCTATTGATGCTGTCAGATGAGCAATGGGAAACCAAAGCAACAGATAAACGCATTATTCGCCACCTCACTAAAGTCATGTCGATTCCTGCCAACGCACGTATGATCCACGAAGCAAAAATCGAATACGGCTCGTTTGGCAAAATGGTTGCCGATTGGCCGCAAGAGAAAATCACCGACCTGTGGGCATATTTGAAGAAACGCGGTAATCGCCTAGGTGGAAATACTGGCCCTTACACACTGCGTCAAATGGGCGTTGATACCTTCATCTTGTCTAGTGACGTCGAGGCTTACCTGCGCAATTGCAAAATCATTGAAGGTGGCAAAGATACGAAAAAATCGCTCGATGCCACCAACAAAGCGTTTGTTCAATGGCAACAAGAAAGTGGTCGAAGCCTGTCTGAGATCAGCCAAATCATTGCGTTCAGCACCGGCGATAATCGCATTTAATCCAGACTGAACACAAAATAAAAAACGGCGCACCAAATATTGTATTTAGTGCGCCGTTTTTATGTTCATTGGTTCAAGTACACACTTGCTTTGAAGCCAGTGATTCCCACTCAGTCAGTAGCTGCATAATACGGTGAGAATCTTCCCATGTTGCACAAGGGTTTTCTAACGAGGTACGCCCTGCTTCAACCGCTTGGCGAATATTGCGCACTTGATAGAAAAAAGCGTCCCCGGCTGCCGGAACACACACTTCACGCTTCGACGTCTCGTAAATTTCCACACTAAACTGGTTTTCTTGCGTTGGTAGCCATGGGTTTGAATCTAACGTAATACAGCCTTTGCTACCCAGAATGGTGAATTGGTGTTTCAATCCGTGATCTTCGGCAGTGTGTACGCTCGCCGTTTGTTGCTCACCGAATTGCATCATCAAGCTCGATTCACAGATATTACCGTCATGGCCTCTTCGACCAATCGCCGTCATAGAGCGGTTTCCAAAGGCTTGTTGACCCAACATGGTTTTCACCACCAAATGCACCAATGACATTGGGTAACAACCTAAATTATACAAAGCACCTTTACTGTCTGGATTAACAAACTGCGCAATCGACGCGATATAAGAAGTATGGATCGAGCGAAGCTCACCAATCTCTCCCGATTTCAGCACCGAAACCAACTCGCGGATCAACGGGTGATGTAAATACATTAAGCCTTCAGCAAAGAATACCTTGTGCGCTTCTACTGCTTGAAGTGCCAGCTCGGTTTTTTCCATATCTACCGAAAGTGACTTTTCACACAGGATCGCTTTGCCCTGCTCAGCCGCTTTGACGATAAAGTCATGATGAAGGTGATTTGGCAATGCGATATAAATAATGTCGACTTGCTCATCAGCAATCAACGCATCGTAATCGTTGAACGTATTCTCGATGCCATATTGCTCAGCGAATGCCTGTAAGTTCTGCTCCGAACGCCCAGCAACCGCGTACAGTTCACTCTTGTCATCGCCTTGGATTGCCTCAGCCATGACTCCTGAGATAAAGCTTGTGCCTAAAATGCCCCATTTCATGTTCACGTCTCCTATTGAGCTTGGGTTTCGAATGCTTGAACTAACTCTGCCATTTCAGCCGCAATAAACGCTTGTGTATGCGGCATAGCAAAATGCGCTTCAATCGCGGCGCGGTTTTCATATCGCTCCCAAAGAATTACACGTTGTGGTTCTTTCGAATCGTAGGTCGCATTCGCTTGCAAGCACCCCGCTTCGCTTTGCATATCAAGGCAAAATTGTTCAATGGCTTCAACCACTTGTTGTCTTGGCTTATCGGCATTCATTTTCAGTTCGGCGGTAACAAAAATCGTCTCGCTCATGATGGATCTCTTTCTCCATTCTTAATCATACGCCCACTGTAATTAACCTCATTTGATTGATAAACTCTGCTTTAGTTATTTCTTTATCAACTCTGGGTGTGCAATGGATAAATTAACAAGCATGAAAGTTTTCGCTTACGTGGTCGAACACGGCAGCTTTCGTAATGCAGCACACCACTTTGATATTTCACCGACCATGGTTGGCAAGCACGTGAGCTTTCTTGAGCAAAGCATAGGTACACAGCTGATTTATCGCACCACGCGTAAACAGTCCTTAACCGAAGCTGGCAGACTCTACTACCAAGAGTGCCACCGCATTATTGAAGACATCACCAACGCAGAGAACCTGATCCAGACGCTGATCAACCGTCCAACCGGAACAGTAAAAGTTAACTGCCCTGTCACGTATGGCAAAAAGGTCATTGCTCCTATCGTGGCTGACTTCTTAGCTGAATTTCCCGATTTGAACGTTGAGCTGATGTTGGACAACAATTTGATTGACCCATATCGAAGCGAAGCTGACGTGATTATTCGAATCGGTGAATTGGTCGATTCGTCGTTAGTCGCGAGAAAATTGGGTGAATACCACATGACTTACTGCGCCTCACCCTCTTACCTTGAGCAACATGCCCCTATCCAATCGCTTGATGACCTTGAACATCATCATTGTTTGGGGTTTCAGTATCACCAAGGAGAAAGCCAACAAGTGGTGAACATGCCATCTAATACCTTTGGAAACAGCAACACCCGATTAACGTCTAATAATGGCGATGTACTTAAGTTTGCCGCGTTAAAAGGCTCTGGTCTTCTTCTGCAACCAAAGCTCTTAGTTGAACAGGAAATCCAATCTGGTGCCTTAGTAGAAATTCTCCAGCAACATGCTCCCAAGCCAAAACCAATCCACCTGCTTTACCGTTCAAAACAGCTTTCCCTTAAAAACCGCACCTTGGTTGATTTTGTTCTTTCGCATGTGAATCCGTAACACCACCTCATAAAGCGGCGACAATTTAACCGCTCAATCAACTTTTATTGTCGATATGACAAATATTATTTCTTGTTAATTGTCTTTATTTTTCAGGCCGTTAGTATAGAACGCTCATTTAGTGAACACTATTTGTTGATTCCCATCAATTGCATTGCTCTGACAAAGTGACTAGGATTGCCGCCTTTCCTGAGTGAACTATCAAAATAACATCGAGAAATTTCATCAAATTTCTCTTCCTGTTCGTGTGCAATCACAACATTTACACTCATTTCAAATTGCATAAGCACATTCCTTTGCTTATGAAAACGACATTGATTTCTCAACGCTTTTAGTCACGTATGTGGCTTTTTGGCTTGAGAGAGATTTTTATTCAAGGTAGGTCACAAGGACGCTACCCCTTGACTGCATTTACTGGAGGATAAGATGCCTAAAGGTCTAATGCTGACTGACTTAGCCATCGCTGGCTTACTATTGATTTTGGCAAAAGTCATTCGCGTTCACGCGCCATTACTACAGCGTATGTACATTCCATCGGCGGTTCTCGCAGGATTATTCGGTCTAATTTTTGGACCAGCCCTGTTAGACGTACTGCCTTGGACCGATACGTTTACCGCTAACGCAAGCCTATTAACTGCTGCACTTTTTTCTGCGTTAGGTCTGGCAACGGATGTTCCATCACCTAAAACCGTCGCACAGCGTGCTGGCTCATTGTGGGCGTTTAACCAAATCGCTTCTGTTTCTCAGTGGTTGTTTGCGGCAATGTTTGGTCTAGTTCTCACAACCTTCTTCTGGCCAGAGATTAATCCTGGCTTTGGTGTGACAATGTCTGCGGGTTTTATGGGCGGACATGGCTCTGCATCTGTTGTTGGTGAAATCTTCACGGGGCTTGGCTGGGAAGATGGCTTCACACTTGGCTTAACGTTCGCAACCGTGGGTATTTTCATCTCGATTTCTGTCGGCATGCTCATGCTGCAATTCGCATTGAAGATGGGTTGGATTCGTAGCTTTACGACCTTCGACAGCATGGACGAACACGAACGCAAAGGCCTTGTTAAGCCTGATGATCAAGAACCGGTAATGAAAGACACCATGTCTTCCCTGTCGGTTGATTCTTTTGCGATTCACGCGGCGTTGGTTGTAGTGGTAACAGCTTTCTCGTATGTAGCGGCTAACTACTTATCTTCTTTCCACGATAAGGTACAAATCCCTACGTTCGTAACTGGCTTCCTTGGCGGCATGCTCGTGCGAATCGTCGCGAAACAAACGAAAGCTTCACGCTATCTTTGTGACGGTGCATTCAAACACGCTGCGGGCATCAGTACCGATTATTTGATTATCTTTGGTATCTCAGCCATCAAGATTACCGTCCTAGCCCAGTATTTAATGCCGATGGTAGCGCTTGCAATCGGCGGTATCGCCTTCACACTATGGCTAATCTTCTGGGTTGCCCCACGTATCATGGGAGAAGATTGGTTCGAGAAAGGCATTTTCTCTTGGGGTTGGTTGACCGGTACGGTAGCTATGGGCATTGCTCTACTTCGTATTGTTGATCCAAAGATGCGTAGCAAGGTACTTGATGATTACGCCATCGCTTATGTCCCAGGCTCAATCACTGACATCTTCATCATCTCTTTGATGCCAATCGCAATGTATAACGGCATGCACTGGCAAGCGCTTGGTGTAGGATTAGGTTACATCGCAATTGTCTTATTTATTTGGCGATTCATTTTTAAACGTAACAGCAGTGCTCTGACACACGAATCTTAGTCGCTTTACTCGGGAGGATTTTATCCTCTCGAGTTCATTCCTTGGTTTTTATCAAAATCACTCCCCCACCACGAAAATAAGCAACTTGTTTTATATTTGAGATTTGCAATCCCGATCTCTTATTACCATTCTTTTTTAATACTTGACCTGAAAGTTTCTATATCAGAATAGCCGCCTATTCGTTTCTAAACATGGAGAAAGGCTGTGCGTCGCTCTCAAGGATTTACTCTTATTGAACTCATTGTGTGCATCATCATTCTTGGTATTGTAAGCGTCGTTGCATTTCCTAAATTTCTTGGCTTACAAAAAGATGCCAGAGTGGCGGTTCTATATGGAGCCAGAGAAGCACTCATGACCGCCAACAACTTTGTCTACACCAAAGCAGTGATTCAATCTCAAGAGACAGTTGATGGCGGCATACAATATAACATTGATCTAGATAATGACGGCCATAACGACCTAATTGGTTACTTTGGATTTATCAAAAATGTTATTCCAGCAAAAGAGCTAGCAGGCTTTGATCCGCAACTCACTATTAACACTTGGTATGGGGTAGATAGCCCAGACGAGCCCTACTTCCTTATTGGTTTTGCAAACAAGCCTGTTGGTCCAGAACATATGTGTTATGTCGAAGTTTACTACCCAGAAACTCCTGGTGGCCAAGTGAAATACAAAATACAAACTGACGATTGCTAATTCCCATAGAGAGTGGCAGTAACACTTTTACTTTTGGTGTCTTCATCGTTATTGCAAGGTAATGGCTCCAAAACCACCATTAACAACTATTTCACATAATGTCGTCGCACAGTTAGCTCATAGAGATAAAACCAGTAATTTGCGCCGACACATGGCTATAATTGAAACAATCTATCGTTTTTAAACCCGCCTATAACTTGTGCTTGTAAACTCATCATTTCGCTCAATAATAGTTCTATAACAAATTCAATAATTTAAAGCGGGAGGCGTAATGAGAATATTCTGGCAGCTACGTTGGTATTTCCAACAAAAGTGGAGGCACTATGTCGGATCCATTCTGCTTTTCGCTGTGATATCAGCACTACAGCTTGTTCCGCCCAAAGCAGTTGGCATCATCGTTGATGGTGTCGTAGACAACACTTTAGATACAAATACGCTGATTCTATGGCTCTCAGGGTTAACTGTACTGATCTTTACTATTTATGGGTGTCGCATCTTATGGCGAATTTGGCTTTTCGGCGCAAGCTGGGAACTCGGGACCATTCTACGTAACCGTCTATATAGGCACTTATCGACACAGCCACCTCGTTTTTTTGAACGTTACAAGACGGGGGATCTGATGGCTCGTGGCACTAATGATGTGCGTAATATCGTTATGACAGCCGGCGAAGGGGTTTTAACCGCCGCAGACTCTTTGATCACTGGTATTGCGGTTTTAATCATTATGGTAACGCAAGTAAGCTGGAAGCTCACCGTAATGGCGCTTCTTCCAATGCCATTTCTTGCCATCATCATCTTCTTTATTGTGCGTATCCTACATCAACGCTTTCGTGTCGCTCAGGAAGCCTTTTCTACCATGTCAGACATGACACAAGAGTCACTTAATGGCGTGCGAATGCTGCGTGCTTTCGGATTAGAAAACCAAGAGCAGCAACGTTTTGAAGAGGTTGTGGATGATACTGGCGAAAAGAACATCGCTGTCGCAAGAGTCGATGCTAGATTTGACCCGGCAATTCAGTTAACCATCGGTCTTTCTTTCCTTCTTAGTGTCGCTGCTGGTGCTTACCTTGTTGATAAAGGTGAGATCACGCTTGGTGATCTGACCGCATTTACGATGTATTTAGGGTTGATGATATGGCCGATGCTGGCATTCGCATTCCTATTTAACATTTTAGAAAGAGGCTCAGCTGCATGGAACCGACTACAAGAGATCTTTGATGAAAAGCCAGAAATTATCAGTGGTAATAAGCCAATAGAAAATAAACCACTTCCGTTAAAAATTGATATCGACGATTTCCACTGGTCTAGTGATTTACCGCCCGCTTTGACGGAAGTAAACATCGAACTTGAACCCGGAAAAATGTTGGGAGTTGCAGGGCCGGTAGGAAGCGGAAAATCGACCCTGTTAACACTACTTTTGCGTCAACATGATTTAGAAAACGGCTCAATTAAATTCGGGGATGTCGAGATCAAGGATGCCCTACTACCGCAGTGGCGCAACCGTTTTGCTGTCGTTAACCAAAGTCCGTTTCTATTCTCCAAATCTATCTTCGAAAATATTGCCTTAGGCAACCCTAATGCAGAGAAAGAAGAAGTCTATAGAGCAGCAAAGTTAGCCTGTATACATGACGATATTGAAAAGTTTCCTGAAGGCTATCAAACAGAAGTTGGTGAAAAAGGCATTACACTCTCCGGCGGGCAAAAACAACGTATTGCGATAGCACGCGCTATGCTGCTGAATGCTCAAGTGTTGGTTTTGGACGATGCACTTTCCGCTGTTGATGGACGGACCGAACATCAAATCCTTAAGAATTTGGAAACATACTACCGTAATCAGGCCCTAATCGTTATTGCGCACCGCCTCACCGCTTTGGAAGCAGCAGACGAGATCATTGTATTGAATCACGGACACATTACTGAACGTGGGCAACATAGCGCGTTATTAGCGCATAAAGGCTGGTACGCCGAGATGTTCGAGTATCAGAAACTAGAGCAGGCGATGGAGGAATAATGAATGAACCAGACCAGCACGTTTAAACGGTTAATGTCTTACCCATTATCTCAACCAAAGCCAATGATTAAAGGACTCGCCTTGCTGTTTATTGCAGCGTTAGCTAGCGCCGGCGGCCCTTGGTTGATTCAATATTTCATTGATGAGCACATCGCTAAAGGTGACTATTCACAAAGTGTTCTGATTTCGCTAGCAGTAGGTTATATCGCTCTTCAGATCGTATCGGCAACATTCCAGTATTTTCAGTCATTGCAATTTAGCATTGTCGCGGCTAACACGATCAAAGCGATTCGTAAGCAAGTATTTTCTGGCGTGATTAAGCAGCCGTTATCTGCGTTTGATTACACTCCTGCTGGAAAATTGGTGTCGCGAATCACCAACGATACGGAATCTTTACAGCAATTTTATGAGCTTTTGATCGCGACCGTGGTGAAAAACGTGGTCATGATTGTCGTAATGCTTGGCGTTATGTTTTTCATGAGCTGGAAGCTCACACTCGTTGTGCTTGTATTGCTGCCGATCGTCATCGGCTTTATGTACTTGTTTAAGCAGCTAAGTACAGAAAGCTACCGAAAGATGCGTGACCTATTGACCGATATAAATGCGAATCTGAGTGAATCCATTCAAGGGATGAGTGTCATTCAATTAATGCAACAAGAAGAGCGTTTTAATAAACAGTTCAACGAGCTAACCGCAGAGCATCTGGTGGCATCTAAACGAGTGATTCGGCTAAACGGCTATCTGCTAAGACCATTAATGGACTTACTCGCTGGTCTTGCGTTGCTTTGCTTGGTTGCGATCTTTGGTTTTAATGGTATTGAGTTGATTGGTGTGGGGGTACTGTATGCATTTATCAGTTATCTTGCGCGAGTTACTGAACCACTAATTGAGATGACTCAGCAACTTGCTCTACTTCAGCAGGCGTTAGTATCAAGCGAACGTGTTTTTGAATTGATTGATGCGAAAGAACAAACTTACGGGGGCGATCATCAACCATTAAGGTCAGGTGCTATCGAACTTAAAGACCTCACATTTAGCTACGATGGTAAACAGGACGTCCTAAAAGACATTTCGTTGAAGGCCAACCACCAAGACTTTATCGCGCTTGTCGGGCATACAGGAAGCGGTAAAAGCACATTAGCGTCACTGTTAATGGGCTTTTATCCAACGCAATGTGGTGAACTGCTCATAGATGGTCGTCCACTTAAAACATTAGGGAAAGACGTACTTCGCAAAGATGTGGCAATGGTTCAACAAGATCCACATATTCTCCCTGCTTCAGTCAGAGAAAACATCTCTCTCAGTCGGGCGGTTGATGACAATCAAATATGGGATGCGTTAGACAAGGTAGGTTTGGCAGAACAAATTCATCGTTACCCTAACGGGCTAGACACGCAGTTAGGTCAAGGCGAAACTAATTTATCTGCAGGTCAGAAACAGCTTTTGGCGTTAGCACGTGTGCTTGTGGTAAAACCTAAGGTATTGATATTAGATGAAGCAACCGCAAATATTGACTCAGGAACAGAGGCTTTAATCCAAAAGAGCTTGGCGGTACTCAGACAAGACATGACGCTCGTTGTTATTGCTCATCGGCTTTCAACTATCCTAGATGCAGACCAAATCATTGTTCTTCATCATGGGGAGTTAGTCGAGAAAGGTACACACAAAGCACTCTTAACGCAAAATGGTCGTTATGCTCAAATGTATCAGTTACAGCAAGCAAACCGACACCTACAACAGATTGAAGAAGACACCAAGCAACTCGAAGAAGCGGTGTGATTTTATGCCCGTGCCTTCTTTTTATTTAGTCGGCATGGGCATAATTGGTGTAACTTCAAAATTTAGCCTTGTTAGCTTCCAATTTCTTCATAATGTGAACTAATTTTCTATTTCTTACCTATTATTGACATAACCCCTCGCTATATCACGCAAGGTCGTTGTAAAATCGTACGGTACTTAAGTCTACTGCCTGTGGCATTGGGCTGAATTCCGCTTTCTAATTATGCACATTAATCTCATGACACAAGTCCATGGACAAAGATAAGTTTACTAACATCTATCGCTTGCCTGGTTCGATTCAAATTCGTATCGGTAAATGGCAAAAGACGTTCCGCGGCACCTCTGATTTAGTTTTACATCAGGCGCTAATGGAGCGTAATAAGCAATTTAAGAAGCCAGACTTTTTACCTAAAGGCTGGTGTGTCACTCCTATTGATGAAAACGACATTACCATTACGCATCACGGTAAATATATCCAAACCGTTATGCGCACAATGCTGGACAGAAAGGTCTCATACAAGCGACTGTTCCTATCTCGAATGAGTCTCGAAGATGGTGAAAAAGTGCTCCACAATTACAAGCTGGAGTGGGTAAGAAAACATAACCAGATCGCCAAAAAGTACAATCAAATTAAAAAGAAACAATATATGAACTTTGCAAGAGAAGAAGAGGAAACCCTCTACCCTTCGATTCCAAAGGGTGAGTTTGACAAAACATTATGGAACAAACTTGTCGTATCATCGTTTGGCCCGCAGAAAAAGTACAAAAACCCGCACTTTGTCCGTAAAGCCGATTTCTAAATAAACACCCCTAAAGTGAGGGGTGTTTATTTATACGTTAACTCACCAGTCGTAAGTTAAACTTGCAATAACATTTTGTCGGTCGCCATACCAACAAAAGCCATCACATGTCGCTATGTACTTTTTATCCGCGATGTTTTTAGCTGCGACTTGTAGCTTGTAATCGCCGATTCGATAACTGACCGTCGCATCCATTAAGAAATAACTTGGTACTTTTAGTCTCTCTTCATTGTCTCCGTATGACTCACCTGTATAGCGCGCGCCTAAGCCAACAGCAAAGCCATCAAGAGGTCCATCAAAGAAACGATAATGTGCCCAAGCTGATGATACGGTATTCGCCACTTGGGAAGGTGTTTTGCCAACCCATGCCTTATTGATGTCTTCTTTTATCTCTGCATCAACGTACGCAATGTTCCCGATCAATGTTAAGGATGGTGTCACATTAGCTACAGCTTCAAACTCAACGCCGTTATTTTCTATTTTTCCTATTTGCGTTAATTCACTCAAGTAGATACGAGCCAAGTTTTCTTTTGTTGCCCGATACGTTGCAATATTGAAATAACCATCAAATGAATCCGGTTGGTATTTCATACCGATTTCAAATTGATCACCGCTTTCAGGCTTCGCTGGCTTACCATTGCTGTCTTCTTGAATAATTGGATCAAAGTACTGAGAGTAACTAAAGTATGGCGTGAAGCCAGAATCAGAAATATAAGCCGTTCCCACGCTAAACGTCCACTCTCCATTATCGACTTTCGTGCGAGCACCCGTGGTAACATTATGTACTTCATTACTTGTATCGTCGTAACGTGCCCCCAATAACATCGCCCATTTATCGTTGATCAGCATATGATCTTGAAAGTAGACGCCGAGCTGCTGATTATCGATTTTCGTTCTTTGCTTATCGGTTTCGCTCAATGGTTGTAGCGTATTCGGATCGAGTAACATTATGTTATCCGAATAAGTAGGATTAAATACATTAAACCTAGGATCGGGCAAAGCTCCCATTGGTGTGTTTAATAATGCATTACCATTAGCAACGATAGGGTCATTGGCAAAATCTTTACCATCGATACTGATCATTTGAAAATCTATGCCCAACATCAAGTTATGCTCAACACTTCCCCAATTTACTTGGTGCATCAAACGATTATCGATATTAAAAGCATCAGATGACCCATCTTCTGTTGAAGCACCCCGAAGTATGGTTTTGCGTTCATTTGATGGGTCCAAAGCCGGCCCCAACGCAGGCACGTCAGCCGAGTAAACGTACGAATACATTTGTCTTAGCTTAACATCCATTTCGCTGTAACGAGCTGCTTGAACAAATGAAGTGGTATCATTAAATGCATGAGAAAACTCATAGCCTAAAGACACCTGCTCACGCTCAAACGTCTCCCAGTTAGGATTGCCTATCGCTAAACTATCACTGATCTTTCCATTTTTGTTTGGCGTTAACGTTCCTTCAACTGGCAAAAATTGCAGATAAGGATCTGAGTCGTCTTTTTGATAGCTCGTTAGAAAGGTAATTTCAGACGTCTCATTAAATTTGTACGTCATCGATGGAGAGAGAAGAATGCGCTCTGCTTCTACCCCACTAATTCTCGTCCCATTTTTTCTCGCTAACCCTTGAAAGCGGAAAGCTAACTGCTCACTCACCTCAGAGTTTACGTCAAGAGAAAGTTGTTTACGGTCTTCAGAACCGTACTCCAAAGATACAAGTCCTGACCCCCCATCAAATTGAGGTCGCTTACTGACAACATTGATAACCCCACCTGGAGGGTTTTGCCCATAAAGAACAGACGCTGCACCACGTAAAACTTCAACCCTCTCTAACGCAAACGGATCTATTTGCCAACTATAGAAGCCAGAAGAATATAAACGGGTACCATCTTGATACAACCCGCTGTTCGCTTGTTTAAAACCACGAATAATAAACCAATCTTGCTTGTTATCTTCGCCGAAATAATTAGTTTGAATGCTTGGTGTGTACTGTAGTGCGTCAGAAATGCTAATAGAGGCACGATCATCCATTTGCTCTCGCGTAACAACAGACACTGCTCTTGGAGTCTCATTGATAGCAATATCAGTTTTCGTCGCTGCCCGACTCTTCGCTCCGAGATAACTAAAATCTGGACCAACTGCACTGTCTTGCTGCTGTCCAATCACAACTATATTTTCATCTTCCTGAGCCAAGACATTTGGCGTTGATACAGCTAATACAACCGCCATCGACGTTGGTGTCAGCATAAACTGCCGAGTCATATTCTCTCCTTTTTGTCGGCAGCCAAACCAACCCTTCATGACTTCAGCGACCGCTGAAAGAAAAGCGAGTTACGGCATCGCCAGTTGTTTCCGTAAAAGACAAACCAGAGGTTTTGCATAAAGCACTCGCATAGGTTACGAATGCCACTACGAGTGCTTATTTGTATAAGTACTTTCTTGGTTGAGGCTTAGCTCATCTCTATAAGCGGCGTAAACCCCACATTAAATACAAACCGCCAATGAGAGACGCCATAAGCCCTGTTGGTATTTCTTGCGGGTAAAGGACCTGTCGTCCCAACCAATCAGCCAACAACATCACCCCTGCCCCCAGTATCGCGGCGCATAACATGTGTTGTGACGCTTTGTTAAAACCAAATAAGCGAGCTAAATGCGGAGCCAACAACCCAACAAAGCTAATCGGGCCAACAACCAATGTCGCACTGACCGTGAGACAAGCAACTAAAAGAAGCAGTATTGCGCGTGAACGATCAACTCGAATTCCAAGTGCTTTAGAGGAAGCGGCACCGACAGGAAGAATATCTAGCCATCTTACGCAGAGAAAACTCAACCCTATAAAGACAAGCGCAGATAAAGACAATGGGAGTAACGTTTCAACCGAGACATAGTAGGTAGACCCAGACAACCAAGCCAATGCTTGATAACTTCTTGGGTCACCAGTGGCTAGAATAAAGCTCTGTATTGCATTCATCAGTGCGGTTATCGCAATACCAGTCAACAAAATACGCTCCGGCTGAAAGCCTGACTTACGGTTTAGCAGCACAATGACTAATACCGTCGCTAATGCGCCTACGAGCCCGCCTAGAGAAAGAGTGAAAATTGACGAACCAAACCCAGTAAACATCGCGATGATCAATCCCATCGCTGTCCCTGAACTGATACCGATCACTTCAGGACTTGCCATTGGGTTTCCACTTAGGCGTTGAATCATGGTTCCAGCAATCGCCAACATTGCCCCCGCAATTGCTGCTGCAAATAATCTAGGTGCGCGCCATTCCAAAAAAATCCAATTTTGGCTAGCAAATAAGTTTGTCCACCCTTCATTTTGCACAGCAACCGTGGCAAAAAGGACAACGGAAATTAACGTACCGATCAACGCCAATGAGATCGCTTTAGGGTTTAGCTTGTAAACATGTTGACGGTGTCGAGTTAACACTGTTTGAGTATGGCCCTGCGTCTTTTGTGATAAACGAGGTAACAGCCATAACAGTAACGGAGCGCCCAATGCAGCCGTTGCTGCTCCCGTTGGTATAAAACTCGCCATTAGCCCTGGCAGTTGCTGAATAACCAAATCGGTTAAAGTCAATAACATGGCACCAATTAGCATTGATACCCAAAGCTTATGCTGGACTTTATTGATACCTATCAATCGAGTAATCGCTGGCGCCGCTAACCCGATGAAACCGATGATTCCTACGGCAGAAACCACCCAAGAAGTGATTAACACCGCAAGCCCAAGACAGACAAAACGCAACTTAGCTAGCGAGACACCTAAACTCTTGGCACCTTGCTCGGAGAGTACCAACAGACTTAACGGCTTTGCAATCACAAATGCAACGACCGTAGCAAGTGCGATTCGAGGGGCAAGATACGAGAAATCTCCCCATCCACTCTGAACAAGCGAACCGGCTCCCCATATCATTAACCCATTCAGCTTTTCGGTATTCATCATCAGAATAACCGTACTTAATGATGCAAAGTACAGGTTTATCACTAACCCAGAAACGACGACAACCGTTGGAGATAGCGCTCGTCGCCATGACAACAGCATCACCAACCCCATCGATATCACACCGCCGATGAGAGCAACCAAATTAGGCGCGATATCCAACATCCAAGGTGCGAATAGCGTAGCTAACATCAAAGCAAAACTTGAACCGCTCGCCACACCAAGTGTCGTGGGTGAAGCGAGAGGGTTACGCAGCACTTGCTGCATCAATACCCCAGCAACCGCTAATCCAGCACCAGATATAATCGTGGTGAAGACTCGAGGCCACCAGCTAAAGTGAAGTAAAACAGAATCGATAGATTGAAAGTTAGGCTCCCATAAACTGCTTAGAGCCAACGAAAATGAGCTTACTTGGTACAATTGGAAAGCACCAATAGAAAAGGTAAATGCCGAAAGTAACACCACAAAGCTTAAAGGCATCGTTTTCATTGTGTTAACTCCTCGACCTTACTCGCCGTAACTAACTCTGCGAAACGGAGAGCTGAAGGCATAGAACCAAAACTCCAAACGGGTGCGACTTGCATGACCTTTTCACCAGATTGTTGAACAACATATTGCCAAAATGGGTCTTGAGAGAGCTGCTCCGCTCCACCGTAAGGTAATGGCTCTACGATAACAATTTGAGCTTTTATGCCAGCTAACTTGTCGATGCCAACTAGGCTGAAGCCCCAGCTATTCGTCTTTTCATTCCATGCATTACTCAGCCCAATCTTTTCGATAGCCTGAGAGTAAAGACTATTTTGACCAAAAACACGAACGTGCTTCGTATCCATAAACTGAATCATTAAAAGCGGCGGCTGGTCTTTGTTTATGCGCTGTTTTAATAAAGAGAAACGTTTTTCATATTGTTGGATAAGCGCCTCTGCTTCCGCTTCTCTTCCCAGCTCTTCACCAAACCTCCGAGTGAAACGAGTAAGTACCGACCAATCTGTGATCCCGCTTTCATATAAGTTAATCGTAGTAACGGGGGCAATATCGACTAAACGATGCTTCATTGAGGAGAAGTACGGGGCAATAAAAATACGGTCAGGTCTGAGCTCGTAAATACGCTCTATATTGGGTTGAGTTCTTAACCCTACATCCTTAGTTTGAGGTGGTAACGGTGGCGATTTTACCCAAGCATCGTAATCTTGCCCTTGAGCGACGCCTACGGGCACAACCCCTAACGCCAACATCGTTTCAGTTTGTGTCCAATCAACCGACATCACCCGAGGTGATGCGTCAGCTAGTGCTTGAAAAGAACTGACCAAAAGCGCACTAAGTGAGAGAGCGAAAGAGAAATGTTTAAGTCGAGTGTTTGTACTGCTCATTATTCCAACCTTTAGCTTGGCATCGCCACCGGATAACCCGCAGGGTGGTCAGAGATCATCATCTCTATCCCATATATGTCCCTCAACTTAGGTTCAGTAAACACCTGTTCAACATTGCCTTGTGTAATCAAATCACCTTGATGTAATGCAACGATGTAGTCGCAAAATCGTGCAGCCAAGTTGATGTCGTGTAATACGATAATAACGCCCAAGCCCAGTTCTTGACTGAGTTTAGAGATAAGCTTCAACATATCGACTTGATGGCTGATATCTAGCGCAGACAAAGGCTCATCAAGAAGCAAATACTCGGTTTTTTGGGCTAACAGCATAGCTAGCCACACACGTTGACGCTCTCCTCCAGATAACGTGTCCACTAAGCGATCTGCGTATTTTAGTGTGCCTGTCATCGCCATTGCTTCTTCAACAATGTCGTGATCTTTCTTACTCAAACGTCCAAGTAAACCATGCCATGGATAACGACCAAAACCGACTAAATCTCGACCTAAAATACTGTCGGTCACCGGAAGATGCTGAGGCAAGTAGGCAATGTGTTGGGCGAATTTTTTCGCTGAGAGATCGTTAATGCTCGTTCCATGCAGAACCACGTCACCAGCGGTGTATGGCTGTTGCTGTGCCAGCAACTTTAACAATGTGGATTTTCCTGAACCATTGTGTCCAACAAGAGCGTATGTTTTTCCGGGTTCAAATGTCACATCAAACGCTTTTAGCAATGACTTGCCTTCAATCTCAAACTGGAGTGCTTTAGCTTCCAACATCCCTACTTCACCTAATAGCCATTTACGAATAACAGTTATTCAAAGCTCTCATTCGTTGATCACGTTTGCCGTTCTTATTCAACAGAACGATTAATAAGGGAGGTTTTATATAACAACAAAGATACAAATGCAAACCGTTGTTATTATCATTACATCAACAAGATCATTGAGAGAATTGCTAAGTGTTAGTGATAATTTGCTCTGCTGAACTTCATTAGTAAATTATAGGCAGGTCAACGAGAGCAGCGGTCTCCCACTGCTCTCGCATAAATTTGAACGAATACTGCAGCGTATGAAGAAATGAAAAATACCGCAGTGAATACATTAATGACGAGCGTCAGCGCCAAACTCTACTTCTTTATAGATATCGGCCAGCGACTTTTTACCTTGTTTATCTTTGGCTGAACGCTTTTTCTTAGTTTGATAATGGTATTCTTGCTCCTGAAGTGCTTGTTCGTGCTCTTTTGCTGACTCAACAAACTCAGGATTTGCAAGTGCTTGTTGGCGTAAGCGGTTTACTCTTTCAAGGGTTTCCCACAACATACTTCACCTCCAAACTTATTACTGTATATAAAAACAGTATTGTTTAAATATTCCTCCTCGTCAACATTTCAACTTTGTTACTGCTCTTCACATTAACCCCAAGCCTGTATAGTGCTCGGGATATTTGTGGATGATTTGTTTTATATAACCTTGATGCTCTCGCAGAGCATTAACACATTCTCGAGATAACCATCCCTGATACACCCATTTTTCAAGTTCTAACAATGCGTATGGGATGGACCACGCTTGTCTATACGGATGGTGCGTTGTCATAAAATCAAAGGCATTTGCGGCAGCCGTAATTTGGGCGGCGATTGGTATATCGTCACTGGTTAAACCATAAGGATAACCAGTACCATTTAAGTTTTCGTACTGATAAGTAACCATCTGCAAAAACAAAGTCACACTCGGGTGAACCGGATTTCCGATACGGGCAACCATGTCATCCGCTGAATCGATACAACGCTCAATATGTTGAATCAATATCGCCTCTTGTTCTTGAGAGTAATTTGTTCGGCGGCTAGCAATTTCAACTGGCAGCTGACTATCACCGAGCGCATGGAACTGAGCAAAAATACCAATATCTTCGACCATTTCGTCATTCAGGTGATAACGATCCGCTAACTGCGTTGCGATAATTTGACTGTAGTACTTCATGCGTTTGGTATGCGCGTAATACTCAGGTGAATAGCCTGGCATCATACATTGCATTCGGTTCGCTAGCGTTTCTATCGCATTGACTACTTGAGTTTCTGATTCAACCGCAAATCGAATCATTTCGAAATAAGGTTTAAGACCATTCAGCGCTTCTAAACTAAACGCATCACGTTGAGTGGAGTTCAAAAATACAAAACCAGTAAAAGCTTTATTGTCATAACAAGGAATAGCAGCCGACGACTGATATCCGTGTTTGAGTAAAATTTGAACCCGAGGACAGTGCTTAATATCATGAAGGTCTTCGACGATACGAGGAACCGCGTTTTTAGAGGCAATATTGAGGTGGTGGAGTTTACGGAATGCTGATTCGTGATGGGCTAAACACCAAGTGTCGAACTCACTTTCTGCAAATGATTTGAGCACATCTTGGTCTGGGTGATATTTTGCAAATGACACCCTATCAATACATGGCAAGTGCGCCTGCATCCTGCCTTTTAGCGTTTGCAGTTGCTCGTTAAGCGGTTTTGCAAACGGGTAAAAACTCCGGTGCGCCATGCTTCACCTCCACACCAAAGCAGAGAAACAAGAAAAGCTCATTGTGTTGCAAATTCAATGGTATTTTGAGCGGTTTTCTCCACTTAAATTATCGATATACCACAACTTAAGTGTACGAAATAAAAGCACATTTCTACCAATTTTTTCACCGGATATCTTACGGTAATTTGATCCAGATTAAAAAAGCCAACGAGCGAAACTCGTTGGCCTAACAATACTGATTGATTACGATGGATTCAGTAACTAGAAGTTATTCAAAGAACGTTCTAAACAACTAGCCTAGAGCAGGAAGAACACCCAGCGTAATTAACACCTGAGCGAATACGATGCCAGTGCCAGCGATGCCCGTTATCACTAACGCACCTTGACCACCTGCGACGCGGTACTCCCCAGTAAAATCATCCGATTTACGAACCTTGATCACCATAACCAAAGGCAAAAAGATGGCTAAAATCGCTAAGGCAATCGCTGCATAGCCCAAAGCCATAATAAAGCCTTGAGGATAGAAAAGTGCGAAGCCTAGCGGTGGAGTAAACGTCACTAGTGCCGCAATCAAACGATTAGGCTTATCGTTACTTCCTTTGATGGTATCACCCAAAAATTCGAATAGACCCAAACTCACGCCAAGGAACGATGTCAACAATGCCAGGTCAGCAAACACACCAACAATGCTACCCAAATTTGATTGGTGTACTGTCTGAGATAGTTGACCAATCAGTGCGCTCAACCCTCCGTTCTCAACAAGCGTACTTTGACTAACCACACCCAACGTCACGATTTGCCAAAAGATATAAATAACGAGTGGAATCGTCGAACCAATAATAACGGCTTTGCGTAAAGAAGAAGTGTCACCGTCTAAGTAATTCACAATTGCAGGTATACTTCCGTGGAAACCAAACGAAGTAAAGATCACCGGAATCGCCGCTACAACAAGGCCTTGTTCGATTGGCATACTTAACAAGTAAGATTCCGTAACGTTTGGAGCAAGAAAAGAAAGCACCGCAACCATCGCAATGAGCTTCATCGCGAACAGAACTCGGTTTACTTTATCGACCGTACCGGTACCCACTGTCACAACTAAAGTCACAATCAAGGTAAAGATTATCGTTGATGTAGGCCCTGAAATATCGAGGTCAAACCATTGTGCAAGGCGGTCTCCGAACTGAGCACCACCGCCAGCGATATACGCTGCACATAATGAGTAGAAAAGAAACAACATCGCAAAACTTGCCACCCACTTGCCTTTTTGACCTAGGATCTGTTTCGCCAAAGTATGAAGTGTAGCACTACTCTCCGCATGTTGATGAAGCTCAAGCATAAGCAAGGCAGTGAAAGCCATCAGAGCCCATAAGCCTAGCATGATGATAATAGAAGTTGAAAAACCAATGCCGGCAGAGGCAAGTGGAAGCGCTAGCATACCAGCGCCTATTGTAGTGCCCGCAATAATTAGCGTACTACCGAATACTTTAGAACGACTCATTGTATATTAATCTTTACACTTTATTGGAAATTATCAGTATTAGATCGGGCAACGGCGGACCGAAACCAACACCATATTTGTATTGCCGTCGATATTGTAGGATCTTTAGCAGAAGATCAAGCAAGTGTAAGGATAAAAACCACACATGTAAACTATAATTTACACCTTACTGATATTTAACAATAACTGTGTGCATTCTTCCCTGTTCATGAACTTGGGAACAGGGTAATTCCAGTGCGCCTCTTTCAGAATTAAATCAACAAGCGCATCAGCATCTTCACGTTGAATGAGCGCACTGGTTTGCTCAATATCAATAGTTGAAAACAAGGACTCCAGATTCGCGAAAAAATGCTGAGCACTTGCGTTACCTAACTGCCCCTCGGCCGTCAACTCATCGAGCTTTCTTAGTTGAGGCTCAATCTCTGATAATGAAAAGCGCAGCACAGGCAACAAGGCTAATCCGTTTGCCATACCATGAGGTATTCCATATCTCGCACCGAATGTGTGAGCAAAGGCATGAACATAACCCAAACTCGCTTTGGTAAATGCTAAACCCGCGTAATAGGATGCCATAGCCATTTTATGACGAGCTTCGACATCATCCCCTTGCATCACAGCCCTAGGAAGATATTTAAAAATGAGTTTAATAGCGGCAACCGAATAAGCCATCGTTTCTTGAGTAGCGTTTTTCGATACATAGGCCTCAATAGCGTGGGTTAATGCATCAACGCCAGTATCAGCCGTGATCTTAGGAGGTAAACCAATCATTAAATTCGCATCTAAAGCTGCCATTAGTGGCACCAACTTTGGATCCATTAAAGGGGTTTTAATGTGTGAGGAGGGATCTGACACGACCGCAGCGATAGTAACTTCACTTCCGGTTCCAGCCGTTGTTGGAATAGCAAAAAGCGGCGCTGGCATTCGCCATACCTTCAATAGTCCAGCTAATTTTTTTATTGGCCGTTTATTGGTAACTTTCGCAGCGATAACTTTTGCACAATCCATTGCAGAGCCGCCACCCAAAGCTAATATGCCCTCACAATGAAAACGATGATAAGCCTCTAGACCGCTCTCTACCTGATCATAGGTAGGATCGGGCTTAACTTGCGAGAAAACATCTAACTGTAAATCGAGTTGTGCTGCTGCCTCAAGCACCTTATCAACAATACCGACTTGGACTAACCCTTCGTCGGTAACTAACAAAACGCGTTTAAATCCCAGCTCGGTCATCGATTCTAATAGCTCATTCATCGAACCAGGGCCGGAAAACAAGGTTGGTCTCGGCATAGGAAGGATATGGGCTGCTATTTTTAACCCTGCGGTGTAAGTCCGATATAAACGATGCTTCAACATACGAAATCCTTTTCATTTAGAGCTATCATTCTAGCTACTTTTACTACCTATGCTTACTTTGCAATCACACATTTTCAATAAACTTATCTCACTAAAAGGGCTAGCATCGCTGGGAAACCGTACCATTTTATTATCTTTCCTCAACGACATGAGCTACAGAGTAAATGTTTTCAACGACGCTCTATTGTCATGTAGTTAGCAAGCTGCTTTCCCTATTACTCTGTTAGTTACAGAGCAAGCCTCGAAGAAGTCTTCTTATTTTTTGCCTTCAAAAGCAACAATATGAATTCTGTTAATCAGACATCAATACCGTGTGTCTCTGGTTGAGCCCGAACACGATCTACAAAAATAAAAATAAGAATGCGTTACATCATGATTTATTGTCGTTTTCAAATAAGTCAACAAGAGCAACAATAATCTTTCAAAACTTATACTTAGTTCAAATATCTGACTCTTAACCATGAGCTTCAGGTGATATTATTATGCAACTAGGATTATTATCCCGCCCATAATCAAAACTATGTCTAAACGCCCACCTTTTTGGGGTCTATTCGCTGTCGTACCCAATTTTTCCTATCACCTTCTGATTTGGGTTTAGCGTGGGCTAATTAGCAATGTCGGTATAAACCATGAATCATTCTTGCCATTCCCATACGGACATGGGCTTTGAAGTCGATCTGAAACAAGCACTTATCTGGGTTGCTCGAGCACTCGACTATGTCGGTGTTGATGATACGCACCATAGCCATCGTGTCGCTTACATCGCTTACCAATGTGCTCGGGTCATGAGCTGGGAACCAGAAAAAGCGGAGTTTTGCTACTTCGCAGGGATGATCCACGATTGTGGGGTCTCCGAAACACAAGAACATAAAATGTTACTTGAGGAGTTGGTGCCACAAGATGTAAAAACACATTGCTTAAGAGGATACCGAAGCCTCAAGCAGTGTCGTTTGTTGCGTCAGTTTGCTACACCTGTTCTTTACCACCATACACATTGGAGTGAACTAAAATATCTTGATTTACCGCCTTTTGAAAAAGAGGTCGCTGCCCTACTCTATTTAGCCGATCGTCTCGATTTTATGCGTTCCAAATACGTCATGAACTGCCACTGTGACATTGTCACTCTTCATGAAGAACTAATTGCAGAATGCATCATGGCAAACGCTGGAACTTTGTTTAATCCAGACATGGCTAAGGCAATGGTTAGGCTCGTTATGACCGACGCATTTTGGTTCGCGATGGAGTCTGAAAATATAGAAACCATCGGATTAAACTTTAAAAGCATTGATTGGCTTCAAAAACAGCTCACCATCCAAGATATGAATAGTTTGGGCATGTTTATCGCTCGAATTGTTGACGCAAAAAGCCCATTTACTTATCAACATTCGCAAAAAGTGGCGGAGTTATCTCGGTATCTAGCCATCAAGCTTGGGTTCTGTGAGCACGACCAAGAGATGTTATTTATTGCTGGGTTGGTGCATGATATCGGAAAGTTAAAAACACCAGATGAGATTCTTCATAAAGAAGGCTCTCTTAATAAACAAGAGTATACGCGTATTAAACGCCATACAATTGATACTCAGCTCGCATTACACAAAGTGTTTCCCAACGCTAAAATAGCGGAGTGGGCCTCTAATCATCACGAGCGTTTGGACGGTTCTGGCTATCCTTATCATAAAACAGGAGACGAACTCGATGTACCATCGCGTATTGTCGCGGTTGCCGATGTTTTTCAAGCTCTGTCTCAGGACCGGCCCTACCGAGGACGAATGGCTCAAGCACAAATCGCCGCGATTATGGGTGAGCAAGTCGCTAAACAAGAACTTTGTTCTGACGTCTATGCAGTGCTAGAGCGAAACATGACCGAGTGTTACGAGCTATCAACTAATGTTTAATCGATAAAGGGCGTATCTACGCCCTTTGCTGAATTTATGCTGGTTGCAAACCAATCATTTTGCAATATCAAGTACATTGTCTCGCACACCATTGATTCTGAACCAACCTGCAATACTGAAACGCTCAGCATTGGTCGGTAAAACCTCATGCGGGAATTGCTCAGATAAGAATAAAAGTAAGCGTCCCGATTGAGGAGGGATGGTTGCTATCTTATTATCATTTAGATCGTAAACCACCAATTCACCTGCATCCTTTTCCGTCCAAGATTCGTTCATGTAAAAAACGGTTGTCAATCGACGGTTTTCATTACCTTTAAAACAATCTAGATGCTTTTGGTAGAAATCCCCTTCCTCGTACTTGGCAAAGTGAGCTTCATACTCAAAAAGTCCCAGAAACAAGTGACGGTTCACTTCTTGGCGTATTTCTTCCATCTTATCTAAGTAAGAAGTAACCGCGTGCCCCATATTGGGCGATAACCATTGAATTTTGTCACTTCGAATTGACTCAATACGAGTCACATCGTCATTACGACCAATACGCGCTTTTTTCCAGTTACTTGGAATGCAGTCTCGCAATTGATCCACTTCTTGTTCAGAAAGAAAATCATCCCAGATGTAGTAACCATGGGTTGCTAACGCATCGATCATTTTATTCATTATTGTCGTTCACTCATATTAGTTGGGCGGTCTATATAAAAAATCTTCAACCCCACAACAAATGCGATTTTTTGTCGAAACGACAACAAAATAAAAAGAGAGTAAAAATAGGTGATGACGAATATAAAAATGCCGCTCATATGAGCGGCAATATCTTTTATTATTGACGAGCTTCTAATCTGGTTGGATGAACTCGCAACGGACTAAGACGTTTAATAGTCGGGCGTTGTTTGTTTTTTAACTGGATATGACAAAGTTCCAGAATTAAGCCGAATGCCATCGCAAAGTACACATAACCTTTGTTGATATGAATTTCGAAGCCTTCTGCCATCAATAAACCACCTAACAAAACGAGGAATAACAAAGCAAGTGTCTTAAAACCAGGGTAACACGACACTAGGTTATTGATTTTTTCGGCTGTCATGACCATCACGATAGCAGACGAAACAATCGCTGCGACCATAAGTGGGACATCACTTGTCAAACCAACGGCGGTTATCACCGAGTCCATCGAGAATACAGCATCCACGGCAACAATCTGCAACAGAACTACCGCTAAACCAGTACGGGCGTGAGTTGAGTGAGCCGACTCGTTGTGATTTAACCAACTCCACAACTCTTTCAGGCTTTTAGCCAAGAGGAATGCACCACCCGCAATCATGATGACGTCTCTTCCGGTAAACGCTTGGTTCGCCAAAGAAAATAGCGGTTGAGTCAGTTGCATGATCCAAGAGATTGAAAACACTAAACCAATACGAGCAATAACAGCAAGACCAATACCAAGGTTTCTTGCCAGCTTGCGTTGGTGCAGCGGCAGTCTTTCACATAAGACAGAGATAAAAACGACGTTATCAACGCCTAAGACAACTTCAAGCGCAAACAAAGTGGCGAAAATAGCCCAAGCTTCTGGTTGCATAAAAAGTTCTAGCATGAGCATGTCTCCAATAATAAGAAGACATATGGTGAAGGGTTTTGCCGACTAAAGGGGTCGTCCATTAATTATTTATACCTTTGTTACTGAGGGATCATGAGTAAATCACCAAACAATCAACAAAACAATATCTATTTTAATTAACAAGGAACAAGTTTAATTCGTGTACAAATCAATCAACTCCTCCAAATTGATTAAAATTACATAGAAGCTTTAGAATTGAATAAATGAAAGCATTAAAGTCCAACAAAACTAAGATAAATTTCTAGACTTATAAGCACCATCAATCCTTATGCAACCCATTAAATGCATTGAGCTCAAAGAGAAACAGGCGTATTTCCGAGATAAACAATAGTAAAAATTTGTTTCATGCTGATATACTGCCAAAAATCATAAGAAACCATGCTATTTATGGACTACATTGCTCTTTCGCGTATAAGCCTTAAACATCTAACTGTTTTACATATGTTGTTAACCACTCACAGCGTCACACTTGCGGCAGAACGCTTGTGTGTAACACCATCGAGCGTCAGTAAAACGCTCGGACAGTTGCGCGAAACGCTAAAGGATGACCTTTTTTACCGTGATGGCACTCGCTTAGTGCCGACAGCATTTGCGCTGCATATAGGCCCGTCAATCCATGGCATACTCTCCAGTATGAATGGGTTATTACATCAAGGCTCTTTTAATCCGGCTTACTATCAAGGTAGTTTTTCATTAGCAATGCGTGAAAGTTCGTTTGAGCTCTTTGCGCCAGTTCTACAGCACTTGTCCCAACAACTGAGCAATCACGCGCACTTGAATGTCCATGCGAAAGAGGAAATGAGCTTCGATGCATTAGCAAGAGGTCAAGTAGATTTTTTGTTGCTTCCTCACGATCTCAGCCAACCACCCACACAAAATAAAGACTTGGTCTGGAAAACCATTTTGAAAGACGAAATGGTTTGCTTAATGAGAGCATCGAACCCACTCGCTGAGCAACCCTTATCTGTTGAAAGTTACCTTTGTGCAAGACACATCGGTATTCATGATAAAGATCTGTCACAACCTTATTTTGAGCAAAATCTCACCCAAAGGCATTCAAAGCGAAACTTGGCCATGCGTGTAGCCGACTTTGGTTCAGCTGCGGTGATGTGTCAGCACTCGGATTACTTGTTCACATGCTCCAAGCTTTGGGCAAGAGCGGCAATGCAAGCAAAAGGTTTGGTTGAACAAGCTCTTCCATTCGATTACGGACAGGTAGCCTACAGCCTCGTTTGGAACAAAGCGAGCTTAAACGATCCCGCTTTAAAATGGTTACAGCAACAATTACTCGACGCCTGCGCCATGTTAGATGCCTGTGATGCGTAAGCATAGATAAACAACGGTACTACGTGAGTACTGTCGGCACTGTGATAGGGTTACTCACGTAGCATCGAAGCTCTGATTTTAAGCGTTCGATATCATGATGAGAGCACATATCCCAAGTTAACGCCTCCCCCACTACTCCGTGATGCTGAAAGGCATTTAAACGTATAAGCACCGATTCAGGAAGAGTACTCAAGTAACGTCCAATTGCTACGATTTCTATATCTAAATCACTTTTTTGGGGAATATGCAGTAAGCGGACCTCGTACAATTTTTCGTGCTCAACAAGGTACTGAAGGGTTTTAAATACACGATGATTATCACGCCCAGTTAGCCACTGATGCGTCTCCGTCTGCCACGCTTTCAAATCGATCATTGCGCCATCCAGAAAAGGTAGAATACGCTGCCAACCAGCAACCGCTAAAGAACCGTTACTGTCGATGAAACAAGAGAGGTGCCGTAATTCAGGATCTTGTTTTATCCCTTTAAACAGCTCAATAATGAAAGGAAGTTGTAAGGTAGATTCCCCACCGGATACAGTAACACCACTGATGAAAAAGCGATGTTTGCGTATCAAATCGAGCATTGTTACTACAGAGTAGTCAGTAATTTTTGGATTAGATTGGTTCTGACATATCTCTATACAATGATCGCAGTGGGTGCACTCCTCTTTAAGCCAAACAACGTTGTTGTTTTCGTCGAACTTCAATGCGCCTGCTGAACATTCACTCACACACTCACCACAATGATTACAATGGTTTATCGTGTGAGGATTGTGGCAGTTCAAACACTGATAGTTACAACCCTGTAGAAAGATGACTAGACGATTTCCTGGCCCATCAACACAAGAGAAAGGAAGGATATGAGTGACTTTTGCCAAAAGGCTTCCACTTCGTCTAGACATCTTGTTCTTTCCTAAACCGAACTTATGCCTGCGTGTAAGTCGGTGTTACTTCATGGCTCACCACACGTGGTGAGCGTTCTAAAATTTTGGTATTTTTTGCTGCTTCTGCACCTAGAAACGTCGTGTTGGTTCTCGAACCTTCTTCATCATATTTCGCGACGTCTGAAAGTTTGATCATGTAGCCTGTCACGCGAATTAAGTCATTTGAAGTGACATTCGCGGTAAACTCACGATAACCAGCATTTAGTGCCCCTTTACATAAATTGAACATCGCTTCTGGGTTAGATTTCACCGTTTCATCAATCGTCAAAATATCGCTGATACCCGCACGATAATACTGATGATGCTTCGCCGTTGCTTGTACATAAGTGACAGGGTCTGGCTCTGCACCATAAGGCAGACGTACACCTGGCGTAACATCATGATCTAAGCTAATGCCGCCTTGTGCATGTAAGAGCGCTTTGCCATCTAAACCATATTTCACCGGGGTTGAGTCCACCAGTTTAGCCAGTGTTGCTGAAACATCATGAGCAAAAGTATTTGCTCGATCATTTTTTCCGTATCGCCCTATTTGCCCTTCTTTTTCAAATAGAAGGTTTACCGCTTCGGCCATGCCGTAAACGCCATACATTGGCGCGAAATAGGACTCTTTTATCAACCCTTCTTGCGTCAAAAAGCCTTGAAAGAAGTTCGATTTTTCATGCAAGTGCGTGCTTCTTGCGTTTATGAGCTCGACCATTAATCGATGGTAAGAAGGCAACGCACTATTTAAGAAGTCGTTACAGTCTGATGCTCGTTTTGCAACTTCTTTTAAATTCATTCGCACCAATGTGTTCGAGCCACCTGCTAATGGAAGCGAGTTGTAGCAACTTACAATACCAAAGCGTGAGCCGTTGTAGGCTTTCGCGTGCATTGGGTAATTGGTAATATGCGGTTTACTGCATTCACAAATGTTCTGTGTCGCTTGACGAAGTAAGTCATCAGGCGTAACTGTCTCGTCGTACATAAAGGTGAGATTCGGTGCGATCTGCTTGAGCTCCGCATCTACTTTTAAAACAGTGCGACAAATAATGTTGTCTGTCGGTCCGACATTCACATGCATAAACGCATCTGGCAATGTGCGATCCAGCATGATCCAAAAATGTTTTAACTTTTTGTAAATCTGGCTCTCTGTTAGGTCGCCTATGTAAGGCAACAAGACATCATCTAACTGACCTAAGTAAACCGGAATGTTCGTTACCGAAGGAACATGATGGTAAATGATGGTAAGCATATTCAGCGCATCATCGAAATCATCAGCCGGAGACAACTCTAAATAGTCTGAGCCTTGCGATAGAAATTTAGCGTAATCAGGCAACACATAGCGAGGTTTAAACGGTGCATGACCTTCAAACATATCGCAGATGATGCCTTCATCCATTGCTTGTCTCAGTGATGGAGATACGGTCATATAAGGAATGTACGATTCCGCCTCTAAAGCTAAAAAACTCGACTTCTGTTTTGGAGAAAGACGGACGTCGGTCGCGATATCTAGAAAACGTTGTTGTAGTTTAGAAAGGCTTGTCATCTAAGATATTCCTACAAAGTAACCACAAGCCCACAAGACAAAATACGAGCTCTACCCCTAAAGAGTAACGTGATTTTACTCCTGCTTGACTGTTGCCACTAATGAAAATAAACAAAACGCCTATTTCCATTCTGGAAATAAGACAAAGCTAAATTAGCGCATTCCAACTTACTATATGGGAAAACCTAACTGCGTACCGAAATCTGTCTTATTTATCGGTTTGCCGTCGACAACATCACGCCTGCACCAATAAATACTCCACCAGTCAAACGATTGAACAACTTCGCCCTTCCAGCGACAAACAACCAATCGGAGGCTTTTACCCCTAACAATGCATAAAATGTTAGCCAGCTAAGCTCAAAAACCACAAATGTAGACGCGAAAATCGCGTATTGAGCCAGTAGCGGTGCGGAAGGTTCAATGAATTGAGGAAACAAAGCGGTGAAAAAGACTATCGCTTTGGGGTTACTAGCGCCAACAATGAAACCACTAGTGAACGCGCTGAACGCTGTCGCGGAACTTTGAGTCGTTGCCGTTTTATTAAAATCTGTCTGAGATGAGCGCAACGCTTGAATACCTAACCAGATTAAATAAGCGGCACCACACCATTTGATAATATTAAAAACTAACTCAGATGAAGCAATGACAACTCCCAGCCCGGTAAATGAGAGCGTAAGGATGATCGTAATCGCAGACAAACTGCCAAGTGCAGTCATGAAAGCAATACGAAACCCACTACTCACTCCTTTACTTAAACACAACAGTGAGCTTGGTCCTGGTGAAGCTGTGAGCACGAGAATGGCAAGAGTGTAAAAAATCCATGTATCTATTTGCATTGGCATCCCTTCCAGCAAAATGAGGTTTATAGCCCATTGTGTATAGAACTATTTTATCGCCCGGTTTCTATCCATGAAGCCGAGGTCTTAATAACCATCTTGCATCTAAATAACTTAGAAAAAATTAATAGATAGTTATGCAAATAAAATACGATCTACATGCAAGGATGTAAAGCCTGTTGTATAAGCTTATCTATTTCTCTTAATCATAAAAAGGCTTAGGATCGATCTCTAACGATGAAGGCGCTATCGCTCTTTCAATTTTGTACGCACTCGTTTTTAAGTCCACCATCGTGACATCAATGTATCGTTTATACTTGCGGGAGTAAAAACATTTCACTTCTGGCTTTAATGCTTGAGATTCATTTGAAGACCAAACAATACCAACACGCCCATCGTTCAACTCGACAATGGAGCCTACGGGATACATCCCAATGCAATTAATGAATTTGTAAACTAAGTCGGCGTCTAAATGAAATGGCGTTAGACTCAACAAGATTTTAAACGCTTCCGCAGAACTCATGCCTTTTTTGTAACAGCGATCAGCCGTTAGCGCATCGTAGATATCTACAATACAGCTCATACGGCCGTGAATTGGAATCTCCTCCCCCTTCAAGCCTCTAGGATAACCATTGCCATCTAACTTCTCGTGGTGCATCAAACAAACATCACGGCTTACGTCACTAAGTCCTTTTACGTGAAGGATTATCTCACCTGCGAACACTTGATGTAGCTTCATATGTTCAAATTCTTCAGGCGTTAGCTTCGCTGGCTTGTGCAAGATCTTATCATCGACTTTAATTTTACCTACATCATGAATAATGCCACCTACAGCAAGCTGTTTTAGCGTTGGCTTATCCAAGCCCAAGTACTTACCGAATGACACTAAAAGACAAGCGACATTGACGGAGTGTTCCAATAAGTAAGAGTCTTTTTTTCGGAGTGCAGAGACACACTGCAACGCATCTGAGTCAATCAAAACACTTTCAATGACATCGTCAGCCCAAGCTTCTACTTCATCAACTTCAATGATTTTTCCTTCAAAAGTTTGATTCAATAGTTTCTGCGCCAAATCTTTTGCTTCGGCGATCAGCTTTTTGGCTCGCTTGTGTTGGATGTCTCTCGAACGATAAGTTCGTTGACCCCTCTTAAAATCGGAGTGTTTCTGCTCTCGCGTCTCTTTAGTGGCATCAGTTGATTCATCTACAGGCTTGAAGACACACTGCTGCGAAGATAATGTTTGATCTACCCAAACATACTTTACGCCACTTGTAGCAAGCTTCTTAATGCCTTCAGGGCTAGATATCCGCCCTGCATTGGCTAAATTGACGCGCTTGTTGTGCTCTATCGCGGTAACAAACATACCAACGCCGATATCAGCGAGCGCAATTTTGATTGAATTTTTCGGATCGTACTGCATATAAAGAAGGCTTACTCGATATTAACGTCCGCATTATAAGAGATTTGATTACTTGGCGTGATAATAAATTTGAATTGATTACAATTAATGAGCATCCTGTCAATTAATAATCGGTCGCGCTCATTAAGTCCTTTTTGTTATTATGGTTTTATCCAAGATAACATATATACAAATGACGTTAGAAAACAGCACATTGATACCGACACAACTGAAAATAACTTTAGGATAATTATTCATAAATATTTATAGATTGCGGACGGCATCAATAACTGTATTTTATAAATGATTTTTACTGTTGACTATTTTTTATAAATGTCGATGATTAGCCGCCTAATCTTAGTATGTTATTAACCTAGTAGCGCATAAAATGATAGCCAAACAATTTGAACTGACACTTTTGTGATTGTAATGTACGCCAGCAGATCAACTCTATGTTATCAACCCCAACACTCATCTCTGATGCTAAAAGGCTCGAGGAGGAAATATCTTGACCACCATATTTGACCAACAAGTCTCAGATAGTGACCGAGAGTTCCTAAAAATCGTCGAAGAACGATTCATTCATATCTTCGATGTATTTAACGAAGGCCTCTTTTACATGGATGAGTTTGGCACCATGGTATTTTATAACAAGGGCTTTTATGAGCAGCTTGGTATCAACGCTGGTCGAATCAGCTTAGAGCAATGGTTAGACCTTGTTCACCCTCTCGATCGAGAAAGACTCTCCACTCGGGTCGATGCTCACATCATTACCAACAACACGAGGGTCACAACGACCTACCGCGTGCGTAAACCCAATGGACAGTACGTCTGGATTGAAGGCGTAGCCATGACCAAAGAAACAGAACATGGTCATTATATGGTTGGTAGCCACCGTGATATTTCTGAACGCAAGCTGATGGAAAGCTACATTCATCAAGTCGCATTTCATGACAATGCGTCAGGTATGGCTAATCGCGCCCATCTCTTGCTGGATATTGAAGATAGTGTGCGAGCCACTGATTCTTGTGCATCTATCTGTTACATTCAGATAGAAGAGATTAAATCTTACTTAAATCAATATGGCAGCGAGTTGGTCGATGGGTTAGTGGAAAAATTGCTACAAACTCTCAGTCACCTACCTTCTCCAAATAGTTCTGTATATCGCGTACATGATGATGACTTTGCGATTTTGATTCACGATGAATGCTCGGTAGAAACGCTGCAAAGTTACGCCGAAAGTTTAAAGGAAACCTACCACGAGGCAGTGATTGAAGAGGGCCAATACTTAGGAAGTAACATTAGTATTGGTTTGTATCCTTGCATAGATCCAAGTCACTCAGCAGAGGAAATATTACGTAAAGCAGCACGAACTTGTCAGTACGCAAGCGAGCAGAATAAAGACCGTGTTGCGGTTTACAGTGAGAAAACTCAGCATGCCGTAGACCGTTATTTCTTTATTGAGCAAGGTCTAAAAAGTGCACTTGAAAAACAGACATTGAGCGTTAAGTTTCAGCCAATTATTGACGCCAAAAGCTCAAAAGTAGTGAGCTTCGAATCTCTGGTTCGCTGGCGTAGCAAAGAGTTTGGCGAAATTTATCCAGACGAATTCATCCCCGTCGCAGAGAACAAAGGTTTGATTGTCGAACTCGGATATCAAGTCTTTGCCAAAGCGTGTGAATTTATCAAAAACTACCGTGAGCGTTACCAAAACCAAGTTCGTGTAAACGTGAATGTTTCTGTACTTCAGTTAATGAATAGTGAATTCCCTGCGCGAATTAAAGCCATGGCGGATGAGGTTGGTGTCGATCCTGAGTCTATTGTGTTGGAACTAACAGAAACGTTTATTTTGGATAATAATCAGACAGCCATTGCCCCTCTGAATACCCTCAGGGAACTAGGATTTGCACTCTCTCTGGATGACTTTGGATCTGGTTACAGTTCATTAAATAGCTTCTTCGACCTCCCGATGACACAAATCAAAATTGATAGGTCGATGGCGTGGAAAACACTAACCAACCGCTCTTCACAAGAATATCTGAAGTTTCTTATCACTATGTGCCAGGAAAATAATATTGAAGTAGTGATTGAGGGAATTGAAGACGCCAAAATGTGTGAATTTTTTACCGAAATGGGCGTCGATTATCTGCAAGGTTATTGGTTCTCTAAGCCACTTTCTGTTGCCAGTGCAAGCCGCTATTCGTTAAGTTAAGCCATACTAGAGCAATATTCCGCACGGCCACGTTAAACATGCTGAACTATTCACTATAGATTTCAGACACTAACTGGCCGTGACGAAAACAAGCTTAATGTCCCCCGATTAACGTAGACGTTCAAACACCACACTCTGATCTAAATGTTCGTGATACTGAGTGTAATCTAAGCCCACATCAAAGATATATTGGGTCACCAGGTTTCTAACGCACTCTATTAATTGGCTTGCTTGCCATGGTTTTTCAAAGTAGCGGTCAATGCCTGCGGAGTTGATCGCATTAATCGTATCGGTGTGCGTCGCTTGCCCGGTAAGAAGCACTTTCCTCGTAAAGCCAAAACGACCGTCCTTTGATACATCGGTCAGCAGCTCTACTCCCGTTTTACCTGGCATCACATGATCGGAAATAATCAATGCGATCATCTCGCCTTCTGCATCAAATTCATCCATCAGTTCTAGAGCCTCACCTGCTGATTCGCAGTCTTCGACATTCAACCACTGATTTAACGGCTCTAAATCTTGTAGAACCGCGCTTAGTACCTCTCGTTGGTCATCAACGCAAATTACATTAAGCTTCTCCATGTTCACCCTCTACTGGTAACTTGATTCTAAAAATCGTTTTTTCACTGTCGCTCTTTACTACAATAGAGCCGTTATATCCGGCGATAATGCGCTTCACAATCGACAGACCTAACCCTAAACCAAACGACAATCCCCCCTTTTTAGTGGTGAAGTTTGGCCGGAAAATTTTTCTACGTGTCGCTTCATCAATTTCTGGTCCGTTGTTAGCAATCGTGACCAAAATTTTACCCTTACTCTCCCGAGTATGTATTTCGATACCGGGTTTCTCCGTTTCACCAAGTGCATCGCACGCATTCTTTAAGATATTTACCCAAACTTGGACGAGTTCGGTTTGAGAACCAATAAAAGCAGGTAAATCCGCAGGGCTAAAACGAACACTCACTCGTCTTAAGTCACTTTGCAATAGAGCCAAGGCGCGATTGATTGAATCATTGATGTTAATCGCTTCATCCAAGTCGATATCCGTGCGCCCCAATTGTTTTACGGATCGCACAATGCCAACGGTATGTTTAGAAGCGATGCGTAAGTCATGGAGATCTCGCCCCATTTGCCAGAAACGTATCGCTTCTTCTGGTCTTTTTAGCCAATGTTCTGAAAGGAAGTTATTTGGAACGGCTCGCGCAAGATCACGAGCAACCTCCTTGGTTAAACCGTAGTATTTTTCGAAGTGGCGCCCCCGCTTTCTCGCTTCGCTAGAAGAGACTTTCTGCCCTTGCATTAAACCAAAATCAAAAAATTGACTCGCTTCCGGATGAACTTCTTCAAGCAGTTCCATGATAACTGTCTCTAGCCGTTCTGATTTACTGCTTACAACGCCTATCGCATTGTTCAACTCATGAGCAATACCCGCTGCAAGCTGCCCCAACGTTGTCATTTGCTCTGCGGTATGAAGCTTTTGTAGCGCTTTTTCTTTAGCTAATGCCTCTTGCATTGCACGCCGTTGACGACGAGATAATTCGTTAACCATCACAGGCATAAATTGTGTCGTCAATGGTCCGTATGTCGCCTCTTCCACGGCGGGCGTATCACGCTGTATCCAAGCCAATTCAACATCGGTTTGAGCAATCACTGTCGAAGAGGCAGTCCACGTACCAGAAAAGAAACTATGTACGCCAATAAACGCACCTTGAGACGCAGAAAATACCTGAATCGGTTTCTTGTCATCTTCCGCGTAATAGCCCGCCAGTTCTCCCGACAGCACATAGTACAAGCGATCGTTGTAGCCAGCTTGCTCAATAAGCACTGACCCGGATAAAACCGTTAATCGGCGTTCAAGGTGATTAAAGTAGCGTTGTACTAACGCGTCTAACTTCGTTTCGTACATGGGTTATCCAATATGCCCAACAGTATGTAAAATCCACACCATCACAAAGCTGAGTAATACGCCAATCACGCCTAACACAGCACCGATACGAGCCATTTGGCCGCTCTCGACATGCCCTGTTGCATGAGCTAACGCGTTTGGTGGCGTACTGATTGGTAACGACATACCGAGTGAAGCAGCAAATGTCACGACTAAGATCAGAGTAACTTCACCGCCGAGAGGCGTTAACGAAGCCATAGAGGTACCTAACGCAGCCATAATCGGCATCAGCAAGTTTGCGGTGGCTGTATGCGACATAAAGTTTGCCATTAACAAGCACAAGAAAGCCGCACCAAACAAGACAACATATGGCGAGAACTGATCAAACGGAATGCTGTGTACCACCAGCTTCGCAAGCCCGGTTTTATCTAGAGCAAGGCCCAGAGCAATACCGCCTGACACCAACCAAAGCACATCCCAAGAGATTTTCTTCAAGTCTTCTTTGTTGATGATGCCCGTCAGTGAGAACACTGCGACCGGAATTAATGCTACTGTGTAAGAATTCATTCCATGTGCAGAACCCATCAACCAAAGAATAATCGTGCCGGCAAAGGTGACGTAAACCATTATTGCTTTGGGTGTTTTCAAAAACTTGCTTTTAATGTTCAGATCGATGGTGGTTTGTTCGGCTTTATACAAAAAGCCAATCAGAAACCAGGCTAACGCCATCATCACAATAACAAATGGCACACCAAATACCATCCATTCACCAAACGTAATTAAGTTGTCACCAACCAAATATTTTAGGGCGATGGCATTCGGTGGCGTGCCGATTGGAGTACCAATGCCACCAATGTTGGCCGCAACAGGAATACACAAGGCGAATGCAATTCGACCTGGGTCTTTAGGCCCGAAAACCGCTATCACAGGGGTTAAAATGGACAACATCATCGCTGTTGTTGCGGTGTTTGACATAAACATGGAAAAAACAGCGGTGATCAGCATCAACCCCAGCATAACGAACTTTGGTTTTTGTCCAAATGGTTTGAGTAACACTCGGGCTAAGTTGACATCTAACCTGTACTTTGTCGCCGCCATAGCCAAAAAGAAACCGCCGAGGAAGAGCATGATAATCGGACTAGCGAAGGTCGCCATTATCTCGTTGTATTGTAATAGCTCACCAAAATGTGGCTGCCCTTCTTGCAAACGAAAGAGCACAATACCTTTATTTGATACAAGCAATAGCTCTAGGACAATGATCACAACCGAAGTGGCGTAGATTGGAATTGGCTCGAATACCCAGCAAAGTGCGGCAAGCAAGAAGATTGCAATCACTCTTTGCTGGACGATAGTAATGCCATCAAATGGGAACGCAGAGAGAGGCATCAACCAAACAAGCAATGGTATCAATGTTGGAACAACGTATTTGAGATAAGGGCGCATAGTACTACTTCTCTTCCTGAGATGGTTAGCCAGACACATTTGGCGTTTGGAACGCTATTACCCGCCGCAAAACCAAAACTTTCAGACTGTTTTTAAGCCTTCAGAGACGAAATGCGGTAATGGCGTTCCAGAGAAGATTATGTACACTGTTTTCAAACAAAACGTTGGTGCGAGATCAATGAACTCGTTTTCACATTGGAAAACATTTTATATCTGTGTTCAAGCTCACTAAATGCTCACTATTTAAGTTAAATATACTTTTCCATCATAAAGTTAGTTAAGGTTTCTCCCCTAACCTCAACATGTTGTCGAGACTTAACTGTGAAACCCATTTTCTCGTAAAAAGGTCGGGCGGTAATACTCACTTCAGAATACAGTCGTTTTATCCCCTGTACTTTCGCCTGTGAAAAAAGAAAAGACATCAAATCACGACCAACACCTTGTCCTTGGTATTCATGATGGCAAAAGAAATGATCAATCAAGCCGTCACCTTGCAAATCACAATAGCCAACGACCTGCCCTTCTATCTCCGCGACGTAGGGTTGAATATCGTCCATTTTGTGTTGCCACACACCGAGGTCAAAATCTGATGGTGCCCAAGCGGAAACTTGTGATTCCGTGTAATCGCGACGATTAATGATTCGCACAGTATGGTAAAAGAGTGCCCACAGTGTTGGGGCATCCTCGGTGCGATAGCAGCGTATTGAGAGCATCAATTTCCTCATTCCTATTCAATAAATACTAAGCATTAACGCAAAGTGATACTAGTGAACTCATCACTTTCAACGCCAATCACTAAAGGCTTCCCAATCTGATCACTGTTCATCAATACGGTAGTATTCAGCTCACGGCTTGATCTGCGTATATTGCTTTTTCTTATGATATGAATATTCACAATATAATCGGAGTACTCCTTTGTGATTCCGCCGGAAAATTCTACGTGCTCACTTTCATTGTCTCGGACAACATGAAATTTTCGATTGGCTTGAATATCAGTACTGATGGAGGAATCACCATAGTTCAGCACAACGGACGTTGGTTCGCTATCTTGATTGGCAAAACAGCCAAATGCGAACATGCTTAATGCGAGTATACTTTTTGATTTAAACATTAATTATTCTATTTCTGGTTATTTTTCTGCTATTTGCATGACCAAACAGCACTTGTTCTGTGAGCGCCTATTGTGCCATAGCTGAACGCCGACTCTAAACGCGCAAAAAGATGAGCGATGAAAATTCCGCCCAAAACAAGCAAATGTGAGACAATGTGAGGGTCCCAAACTCACCCAACCAGCAATGAATCACTGTAAATGTCTGTTTTGTAATGCTTTTAATTCATGTAACCGTGTAAGGAATACATACAACCTCTTACTTTTTCATACGCAACTAGACGAATCGTTCGAGAAATACGGCATCGTCTATGCCACATGTTACAAATCGGCTTACCTTATTATTACGTATGAACTGGGGTTATGGCACTAACCTTCCCTCTCTCTTTTAATAAGGAGAGGATTTCAACAATCAGACTTGCCACGTTTTTATAGCTAAAATCAATAGAGCGTTAACAGCATCGGTTGGTCTAGGAGCAATAAATGAAAGACCCTCTCAACTTTACTCACCTTGTAAAAATTTGGCTCATGTCAATCACGGTTATGCTGGGTGGATGCACTCAAGGAGATTGGCGTACCGCAAGCAGAGAACCTGCGGGTATCGCACCCGATCCTTCCAATGTCAAGCATGCTGTGATTGAGTTTTACGCCGCAGACGCGTTTGGTTGGCGAGGCTGGTTTGCTGTTCATACATGGTTTGCAATAAAGCCTGAAAATGCGAACGAATATACAGTGTATGAAGTAGTCGGCTGGAGAGTGAATCGCGGACAACCCGCTCTATATCAGTACCAAACTGGGACGCCAGATCGATATTGGTATGGTGCAAAACCAGAAAAGATCCTCTCCATACAAGGTGAAAAGGCCCGCCAACTTATCCCTAAAATACAAAGTGTGATTAACCAATACCCTTGGGCTGAAGAATATACTCTGTTTCCAGGGCCAAATAGCAATACATTTCCGGCTTGGGTGGGTAAACAAATTCCAGAATTAGAGCTGAACTTGCCGTTTCGCGCAATTGGTAGCGGTTACGCCAGCGATTAACAGCAAAGGTTAGTCACTGGCTCGTTTTATGTTCAGCATAAAGCGCAATATCTATTGTGCGTCGTCACCCAACTCCGTTCTATTTCTTCCATTATGTTTCGCTTTATAAAGTGCATTATCGGCGTCTTTCATTACCGCTTCAATTGGTGTGTCATTGCCTTTCCAGTGAGAAACGCCCAACGAAACCGTGACCTTACCAACCACCTGAAAGTCATGTTGTTCCACATTGTGTCTAATACGCTCTGCAACATCCATAGCGTGGTTTACGTCTGTTTTTTCCAAAAACATCATAAACTCTTCACCGCCAGAACGACACAGGTGATCATTAGAGCGAGCTTGGTCTTTCATTAACTGCGCAAACTCTCTAAGTAAGTTGTCACCCACGTCATGGCCATAGTTATCGTTTACGCTCTTAAAGTGGTCAATATCTAGCGCCAAAACAGAGAACGCGGTATTTTCCTGCTTAAACAAACCAAGAACTTTATCTAATCCACGTCGATTCAATAATCCAGTCATCGAATCTGTTAATGTATCCAGTTGCAGCTTATCAATGGTTTTTGACACGATACCAAATGCTTTAAGAAAGCTAAGCTTCAAATGTGAGACCTCAAAATACCAAGACTTAACCAGTTTGAGATCATCGATAGATGATGAATGTTCTTCGACACCTCGCACAGCACCCGCTAACTGCCAAAGTGGTCTAGAAATAAGAAGGGACAAGAACCAAATTAGTAACAAAGTTAATAAACCAATTGGAATCGACTTAAGGAAAACATTCCACATCTGTTCATCTAGCACAGATAACGTCATCGATTTCGGGCGCTGAGCAACAATTCCCCATCCTGATGACTTTACTGGTGCATAACCAGCAAGCATTTCGACGCCGCGAGAGTTAACAATTTCTTTGTTACCGCTCTGCCCCATCGTCACCGCTTTGATTGCCTCATTATCGTCGATTACTTCACCAACTCTCGACTGATCTGGGTGATAAATCAGAGTGTTACTCTCATCGACAACGTAAAGGAAAGAACCATCTTTGTATGCGTGCTGGCTGAGTAACTCTGCAAGAATATTTTCTTTTTCTAGATAAATAGTGCCGCCGATATAACCTAAATATTCATTAGATTGAGAAAATATAGGGTATGAGATGGTTAACAAGTAATTTCCAGCTGGCGATATAAATGGTTCAGTAACAACCGGTGCTTGAGCGTTTAAAGACTGGCGTTTTCTTTCACCCACTAACCTTACACCTTTCACCTGAAGTGTTTCAGGGGATACAGAAATAATAACCCCTTTTGCATTAACGACAACCACAGAGTTAAATGATTTGGTTTGCGTTCTTAATCTCTCAGCCTCTTTATCAAGAAGCTGAGCGTCATGCATCTTGTCTTTTAGCACGTTCGCACTGTATTTTAGCTGCGACATTGAGCTTTCTATGAAAGAGTCTGTCATTTCAGACATTTTTTGGGCGTAAACACGGTTTGATTCTAACGTGTTATTGATGATGAGATCCCTTTGAACACGATAAATCGAGTAGAATGCGTTGATCAAAGTGACAAGCACACTGAACACACATAGGGTGACAATAAGATTTCTAAGATTGAGTTTTTCTTTTCTTCTAAAAGACATTGCCAATGGCCAACTTTGAAGGCTTTCTATATGAATGAGCGTATAGGTTATATGAAATTGATTTGATTTTCAGGTAGTAAGTTGGGATCAATGTTAATATTTGCTCACATTAAAGAACACTTTATGAGCTAAAAAGAGAATTCAGTAGCACGATAAAGAAACCGTGCTACTTTCATATTTGGCGTTTAAGAGGGTTTTGTCTCTGTCATCGTTTTTAATATATCCACAACTAGCTGATGATCATCTAACTGCGGTAAACCCGATACCGTCACAACCCCAACCAAACCAGACCCAGAAAGCCGAATTGGGAACGCGCCACCATGAGCGCAGTACTCACGAGCATCGAGATGAGGCTGATTTTCGAAATCACGTTGCTTTTGCTTGTTGTACAGAGAAAGATAGTAAGAGCTGTGGCCATACCTTAATACTGAGTTTCGCTTCCTACGGACCCAATCTAAATGATCAGCACAGGTTCCTGCCATCGCGTACTGAAATAGCGTTTGTCCAAAGCCGTAAACCTCAATAGCAACAGCCGCGCCGCGAGCTTCAGCCTCTTCTTTTAGAGCGAGGCCGATAGACCACGCAATATGGTGATTAAATTCGGCCAACTGAAGTTCATGCTCTTGCAGGGCCACGAGTTCAAGCGTCAAACTCATGGTTTCACCTGAATCGTTTTACCCGTTTTACTGCTTTCCAATGCCATCTCAATCAGAGCGATATTCTGTACTGCTTGAGCGGCAGGAACCGGGTTATCAGTGCCCAAACGAATGGCGTCTGCCACACCAACAAAGTAAGCTTGGTACGCGCCTCTCTCCGTTTTGATAGTTTGCGCACCGTCTTCGTCGTAACGGACGCCGTATAACGCCTCATCTTCTTCCGACCAAGCATCGTTTTCCGGCAAACGGCCTTCTTTTAAGTAGCCCTCTTGAGGATCTAATCCGAACTTTTCATATTTAGCTTCCGTACCCAATACTTTGTAGCGGAGATTCGGCTCTGGGCTATACAAGTTTGAATGCAAGTGCACAATATGCTCAGGGTAATGAAGTATCAAGTTGTAATAATCAATCGTTGTCGCACCCGGGCGCATCATTCGACATTGTGCGTCTATCGCATCTGGCAAGCCAAACAACACCAATGCTTGATCGAGAAGATGAGGAGCAAGGTCGAATAGAATACCACCACCATCTTGGGCTAGCTCTCGCCAGCGTTGACGAACTTCAGGGCGGTAACGGTCAAAGTGTGACTCGAATAGCTTTATATCACCTAACTTACCTTGTTCGATAAGAGATTTAACCGTGAGAAAATCTCCATCCCAACGTCTATTGTGAAAAACGCTCAGCACCAGACCTTTCTCTTCCGCCAAGGCGATAAGTTCATTACCGTCTTCTATACGAGTAACAAACGGTTTCTCGACGATGACGTGTTTCCCATTGTTCAACGCACGCTTTGCAAGTTCGTAATGTACGTCATTTGGCGCAGTAATGATTACGAGCTCTACATCACTATCATCGAGTAAAGTATTCGCATCAGAAAACCACTTAGCATCTGGCCAATCATTTTGAACCGCCTCCTGTTGACGCGAGCTTATCGCGCTCAGCGTTAAATTTGGTAGCGCTTTAATGAAGGGTAAATGAAACGTTTTTGCTGAATATCCGTAACCAATCACAGCGGTTTTTACGGGATCGTAAGCCATTCTAAGATTCCTTATTTCGGTGACACAACAATACATTCAATATCATTGTGATCGAGGAGTTGTTGAAAATCTGATTGAGGGGGATGATCGGTAATAATGATGTCGATCTTTGACAAATCACATACGTGGTGGAAATTGTCGCTACCAATTTTTCGGGATTCACAAACGACGATGACCTGCTGAGCTTGAGCAATCATCGCTTGTTTCAATGTTGCTTCTAACAAACTATTTGTTGTCAGCCCTCGGGATGACAATGCACACACGCCAATGAACGCTTTGTTCACGTGATAATGCTGCATTTGCTGCTCTGCTTGCGCCCCTAAAACTGCTCTGGCATAAGGGTCAAAGTGTCCGCCTAAGAAATGAACGTCCATTGTGTCGTTTGTCTCAGCAGCGGTCAGCACATCAATGCTGTTAGTGACAACGTTGAGCTTGTTTTCTCCACAACGCGCTTTTCCTGCATAGAGTGGGAGCAGAGACAAAATGGTGCTGGTATCAATAACAAGATGGTCGCGCTCATCCAACAACGCTGCGGCAGCTTGAGCTAGTCGATGTTTAACGTCACTCACGGGTCGACTCGCGTATGCCTCGGTATGGGAAGAGATCGGCGCAAGCATGACACCACCTCGTATTCTTTGTAACCCAGGTTGCTGACTCAACTTAACTAAGTCTCGGCGAGCTGAATCTCGCGAGATACCAAAGTACTCACAAACTTCAGACAACGTTACTTTGTTTTGCTGCTCCAGCTTCGCTCTGAGTGCTACGAGTCTTTCTTCTTGTGTCATAACTTAAATGTACTTAAGTGATTTTAAGTGAACTTGCCACAATAATAGAAAAATTACCAACAAAACCACTTACAACCAACTCAATTGACCAAAGGTTAACCAAAGATAAATGAGCAGCAAGGCAAAACTTCCTAGAGCGGTACGTTCACTCAAGCCCACATAGTTAGGCGTATGAAGTTTATTTATACCCGTTTAAAACAACTGGCTCATCTAGCCCTAACTTCACCCTATTTATTTTAATAAGCGCTTTTGGTAGTGGAATAAACCCAGCATTTCGTACCTGTTGTGTATTGTTGTCGGTTGTAAGGAGTTCAAATAGTTTTGATTTTGTGATTTTCTGATTGGTGTCGAATTGTTTATTTATATAAACGTAATAGACCTCGGAAAATGGATAGCGAAGAGAATAGATGCAATCTGTGCTCAAAGAGCATGAGTCATCGTTATGATGAACAGAGAGAGCCTTGTAGCTCGACCACTGTTCTGAGTATTTAAAATCGGAGTATTGCATATAAGCTTTGGCTGAAAAGTCGTCACTTAAAGCGCGTTTCAATCGGTCTTCATCAAGCATTTGAATCGATGATTGACAACCATTAGAGCTCACATCTGGGTTACTTAAACGCATCTCCCCGAAAGCATACGTATTTGCATCACAGCGTTTCAATTCACTAACGGAAACACTATCTACCGTACTCTTTTGACTATTGATTACGACAATAGCGTTTGCCATTAAAAACAAACGTGTAGGCCTGTGGCCTCTTTCTCGTTGAAATCGGGAGATGTTTTCATCTGACCATTTCTTAGATGTGATCGCAATAGAGGCTCCGTCATTTAGCATGTCGTTAAAACCACCAGACTGAGATGCAAGCGCTACATTTACACTTGGCTCATCTATCAATGTTTCTATCGTTTCTAGTATCTCTGGTTCGACAAAAATCGATGTTCGAGCCTCAGAGTCAGCAAATGCCAGCGGTGAAATCAAACATGAAGTTAGAGCAAGGAAAGGCAAGACTTTAATTTTCATAATTCAGCTCCAACTTCGAATTAGGTGTCAACTCGCTGTCCGAACTAAATATAGTCCACGCTTGTTCAGTACTTTCAGCTTTCGTGTTTACAACAGCAATTGTGCGCCTTTCCCGTTTTTTTAGTTGTACCGTCAATGCCGTATTCTGATAAAACTCTTGCTCTTCAATTCGATTATCTTGAATGCCGTTTCTCACTAGCAATTCTCGTATAGCTGCCGTCCTTTTCTTTGCCAACGCTTTGTTGTATTCGAGTGACGCTTCAGGGCTTGTGTCTCCTATCAGTATGACTTGCGCATTTGGGTTACTCTGAAGCAGTGCTTTCAACTCGCTTAGCGGCATATCATGAGATGGCGTTACCTGATGCTCATCCATCGCAAAGAAAAAGCTGATCAGGTGTGTCTGCGAGTCGTTGACCCAATTCGCACAGCCTTCACTGTCAACAACCACACCTTTTGGCGTATCTGCGCAGTTATCTCGTTGGTTTATCACGCCATCACTATCATTGTCTTTAAGGTCGTTGTACTGGTAAGTGGTCAACGTCGTATTCGGTGATTCAGCACAGCCTGCTAACATGAAAACTAGAAGACTCGTCACTGCGAATTTATCCATTATTGTTCTCCTTCCAGTTCTCTGGATACTCAACTCGCAACGCATAAGTCAGAATCCCCATCGAGTTGAATAAACGGTAAGTGGCAACCAAATGATCGTACTTTGTTCGGGTGTAGTTCCGTCTCGCAACAAACGTTTCAACTTTGGCATCTAATACATCTAACAAACTGCGTCGCCCTACATTGAACTGCTGGATGTACCCTAATTCAGTTACTTTCGCCGCATCAACGTTGACTTTTAAAAACTCCATTTGCTGTTGAAGCAATGTATGTGCGTCCCATGCCAGCCTTACACCTTCATTCGCATCTAGTTCTGCATTTGCTCGAATAGCCCTCGCCTCCTCTACTCGCCAGGCAGATGACTCCACTCGGGAGTCTGTAGAAAAGCCGTTAAAAAGATCGTAGTTGACCGTCAGCATAACCTTTGCATCTTCGTTAATGCCTTCAATATTATCCACGTTGTCTGTTTTGTTGGCTGACAGCTCAAGCTTGAGCTCTGGGTAGTAATCCCCCTTTTCTCTTTTTACTTCATGTCGAGCCGCCTCTAAATCTTTCATCGCTGACTGTATGGATGGGTGCAACCTAACCGCTTGTTTGAGTGCTTCGTCAAGCTTATTCGGAAGCAACTCCTGCGGGTAAACAGGTTCAACTAAGTTTTGCGGCGCTCGACCAACCAAACGTACAAATCTTGTTCTAGCATCGGAAAGATTGTTTTGGGCGGCAATCAATGAGGACTGTGTTGTCGCGACACGCGAAGAAACCTGCGCTAAGTCGGAGTTGCTGGTTAAACCTTTTTCTTTTTTATCTAGAATGAAACGGTAGATCTCTTGGTGTTCATTTAGGTTTCTTTCTGTCAGTTTCATCAACTCTCGGGCATGTAAAACATCCACATACGCTCTGACAGTATCTAATGCAACATTTTCCGCAGATGCCAATAAGTCCAAGCGTTCAGCTTCAGCCTCGTAAGATAGGCGATCAACATCAGCACTTGTTTTAAATCCATCAAATAACAGTTGGGAGATTCTTACGCCCATCTCCGTTCTTTCTAATGTTCTATCTTCACTGTCGATGTAGTTTCCGTTGTTATATCGAGTACCTTCGTACCCTGCTGCTGCATACAAATTAACCTGAGGAAGAAATGAACCATTTATGGCATTTCGGTCTCGTACCATCGACTCATAGCGAGAATAGCGAGCAAGCAAACTGGGGGAGCTATCGAGAGATAACGTAACTGACTCTTCTAAAGTCAAAGCGTTTGGCGACGATGATACTGCAAACAAGACCAATAACGTTGATTTAAGCCGCATCTTATATCCTTATGTCTATCTTTCTCTGAGCGAATTCTCTTTCGCACGTAATATAGGTTTTAACCAATAATTCAGTACTGTTTTTTCTCCTGTAAGAATGTCTACCACAACCTGCATTCCCGGGATGATCGTAAACTTATCATCAACCTTGAAAGTAACGTTGGCACGGTAGTAGGCATTGCCCTCTTCATTTTGAAGTGCATCGGCGCTTACGTAGGTCACTTCTCCTTCTAGGCCTCCGTAAATGACAAAGTCATAGGCAGACAACTTTACCGTTGCCGGCAGGCCAGGCCTTATGAAGGCGATATTCTGAGGAGAAATTCTCGCTTCAACGATTAACGTGCTATTACGAGGGACTATTTCTAAAATAGGCTCACCCGGCTTAACCACACCTCCGATGGTTCTGACAAAAACATCTTTGATGGTTCCATCGACCGGAGAAAGTAACTGCGTTCGATTCAACTGATCCGCAATCGCCTGACGACTTTCATTGAGCTGCGCTAGTTGCGTCACAACTTCATTGAGCTGCCCTTGTGCCTCTGCCCTAAAAGCAAGCGCAGTACCACGATAATCTGCGATGGATTCAGAATACACAGCCCTTTGCTTTTGGGCAGCAGCTTGTGAACTCGCGATGTCTCCTTTGAGCTTTATAACGTCTCTATTCAGTTTTAATAATTCCACTTCAGCCACCGCGCCACTAGAAACCACCTCTCTCAACATATCTCGCTCTTTCGAGACAATAACCAGACTGCTTTTTAGTGTTTGAATGGTATTCAAGGTATCTAGATAAGCTTGCGATTGTTGCTCAATTCGCAATTTAGCCTCCTCCAGCTCAGACTCCAGTTGGCTCAACCGCTCAAGATAGTTTGCTTTGGCATTCAGATAGGCAGAGTGGCCGGTCATCGAAATATCAAATGGCTGAGGCTCGATACTCACTTGTTGTTTCCAATCCAGTTGGAGGCTATTCACTTTTACCGTTTCTAATTCAATTTGAAGCCTCTGCTTTCTGGCGAGCAAAGATTCAACTTGTTCAGAGGTCTCCGAATAGGTCGACTTAAACCTTGTATCATCCAGAATAGCGATGGTTTGCCCCTTAGTGACGCTTTCACCAGGCATGACAAGTAACTCCTTTAGAATGCCTCCCTCTAAGCTCTGAATCGTCTGAACAGACAAAGTAGGAACAACCTTTCCTTCGCCGACAACCACTTCGTCTAACCTCGCCCACGAGGCCCAAATAATCACACTTAGCACTAACGCGGCAGACAACCAAATCAACGTTCTCGAACGGTTTGCTAAATGAGCATTACTCCAACGAACTGTGCTCATCATTGACCTCCTTCGCGTACAATTGATACTGCGCGTACTCTGTTCGTTTTCGCGTTAGACTGTTGTTTAGCAAAAATTTCTTGGGGCGCTCCTTCCCTCAAAATTGTGCCTTTATCAAGCACAACAATTCGATCACAAAGCGATAATAAGGAATGTTTATGAGAGCTAATAATCATCGTCGTCGAGTGCGGCAACGATTTAAGAGCATTAAACAACGCATTCTCAGCTGGCTGGTCTAAGGAACTGGTTGGCTCGTCTAAAATTAATGCTGCAGGGTTTCGATAAAACGCTCTTGAAATCGCTACAGCTTGCCTTTGCCCCCCCGACAAATAACGCCCTCCTTCTCCGACTTGCGTTTCTAGACCATGAGGAAGGCGGCTCATGTACTGGTTCAAACCCGATAATTCTATCGCACGGCGTAAACGTTCTTGATCAATAACATGATGTCCTAATACTATGTTTTCCATAATGCTGCCGTATATAAGATGCGAATCTTGGCCAACCCAACCCGTTTTCTCTCTTATCAATTCGGCGGGCCAAAGCTGACTGTCAATGTCATCAAAATAAACGCTACCCTGTAAGGCACTGAGTTGATTGGTAATAATAGAAAGGAGTGTAGACTTTCCTGCTCCTGCACTACCAATAACGCCAACGCGTTCGCCTTGCTTGATAGTAAGATTAATATCTCTCAAACATGGCATATCAACATCTGGGTATTGGAAGCTCACGTTTTCTAAACGTATATTCCCTGTAAATTCGGCAGACGTAATGACCTGACTGCGTTGCACCTCCTGAGGTAAAGACATGATAGAATTTAAGCCTTCAACCGCTGTTTTTGTCTGTTGATAGCGAAGTAACAGCATAGCTAACTGGTTAATCGCCCCTGCAGCACGACCGCTAAGCATGACAATAGCAATGAGCCCCCCCATGCTGAGCAATCCCTCAGAAATTCTGTACACGCCTGTTACAAGTAACATTACGGTAATTATCTGCTGGCTAGATTGAATGGAGTAAGCAACGATATTCGAATAGTTTCGCGATTGATTTTGCCAATCAGAAAGCATGGATACCGTTTGCTCCCAACGCTTTTGTGCTTCTCCCGTAGCGTTATTTTGCTTAATCTCTTTTAAAGAGGACAATGAATCAAACAAGTGAGCTTGTCGCTTCATGGATAGTGCAGCACTTTCCGTATGTGATTGTTCTATTTTTGCTTTTACCGCAAAGCCAAGGATCAGCAGGATAAACATGACGGCAATAGGTATGAACATCATTGCCCCACCTAGCCAACCTATTAAGACTAAAAATAACAACGTAAATGGGAGATCAACTAAGGTCACAAGAGATGCAGAAGTAAAAAAATCGCGAACACTATCAAAATCTTGTAGTTGTCGAGCGAATGCACCGACTGATGCAGGACGGTGTTCAAGTTTCATCCCCATAACTTTAGAAAAAAGTATCGAAGAAAGCTTGTTATCGATGTACTTACCCGCGGTATCAGTGACAACTCCCCTTGCTTTACGCAATAGCCAATCAAAAATAATGATGACGGAGACACCAGCGACCAAAACCCATAATGTACTGAAAGCTTGATTAGGCACTACACGATCGTAAACGTTCATAGTGAAAAGCGGAATAACTAGCGCTAGCGTATTGATAAGGAAAGAGGCAATCAAAAGATCTCGATACCACGGAGACATTTCTTTCACTACGGCGAAAAGCCAATGTTCATTATAATCCGCTTGAATAGAACTTATCCGTTTGTCCAGCTCTGGACGCATAGAAACTTGCCATGCTTGAGGCTGGAATTGATTATGCAGCTCCTCGCTCGTGACGTATTGCGTTTCACCTTGATCTTCACTAAATAACGTGACTTGATAATCGCTGTTATGTCGCTCAGATATAATAGCGGGTTGTAACGTCTTCCTATTGATTACCACCAATGGAAAGCTCAACATTGCGGTGGATTTTAAATCGATTAATGTGAGTTCAAGATCGGCTCGCTCAGCGGCTCTGATGAATAAGTCACTATCCAATCTACCCTCAACAAGAGGTAATCCAGAAAGCACCTTTTTTGTATGGTGTCTAACCTCAAAATAACGCATCAACCAAGTTAACGATTGCCCCCAAGGATCGTTAGTCAGCTCACTTGATGAGGATGAGTGATGCTTCATGACATACCACCTACTAGCAAGTTGTTGTCATCAATCATCTTCTGTAAGACATTTTCTTCGGCTACGCCAGTCGAGTCACCTTTGTAAAGCTGATCAAGAGTGACGCCCTGCATAAGAATCTGTTGTTTTGTCCCCGTCTCTTCTGGTTTTATGTGAAGCGTTACGCCATCATCATTCTCTGTTAAATCGAGCTTATTATCGACTTCTGTTATCGAGGTAGCGGTGATTATCGAGGCAATGTCAATTGTGTCATTATCATCACCAACAGCGGATATTTGGAAATCGTTGATCACATCGTACGAGGGCTTTAACTCGTTACCGAGCCCTGAACTGTCAAACTGGAATACATCGCTGCCACTTCCTCCAATAAGCAAATCATTAGCATCTGTCGCAAGTAATGTTTGGCCCCCTTCTTCCACTAAGGTAACATTGACTGTCTGAGCAGCACCTTCTGCGACTGTAGCACCCAGTGTTGCAATCGGTTTTATCGACAACGTAAAATCACTTGCACCGCTAAACCCGCCAACGATGGAAAGATCAGCGACATCCTCTTGATCAACAGCATAAATGCCGTTCAATCTTTCACCATGACTCAACTCTAGATCTGTTGGTAATCCGCGAATCTCCACACTTCCAAACTCTTCGGGTGCAGGATTGACTAAATTCATGCTCAACCCCAAAGGAATACTCCCAGACGCTTCAGACACAATAGACTGATAATCGGCCGTTAGTGTTGGCTCATCAGCTTCAGGGGTAACAACAATGGTTAGATCGGTAGTTTGCACATCTCCAAAATCGGTTTCGAGTGTCTCTGACACTATCGCTTGATCAAACGTTCTAACATTGAGAGCAACATCCATCGTTCCAAATGCATCCTTCGGAATGAACTCCAAACCTGACACTTCATTTGCTCGCACTAATACCGTCGCCACGGCATTGCCCGCGTCATCGAAGGTAGAGGATGAGAATTGAGTTCCAATACGAATCCTACCTAAGCCTTCCAATGCAGAGGGTTCAGAGCTTGCTTTGATCAACATCGACACTTCTATATATTCGTTGCTATTTGTTTCAAAACCGCTCGCTAAAAAGTCAATCGAAATGGAATCACCTTCATCTCCAGTGAACGTGTTAGAGGTTGTATTCAACGATACATCATCGCCAATCGGTTTTACGCCGACGTTGAACTGAGAAGTGGTATAGTTATAGTCGTTTGATCCAGACTCTTGGGTAATAGCTTGCAGTGTTAATGAAATATCCCCACTAAAATCTAGTGGCGGTAGAAAGTAAACCTTATCAAGTTGTGCTTGAGTTAGCTGCCACTCCTTGCTCTCACCATCCGTTGAACCGTTATCAGGGAGTAATTCGAACGTCCCATTATTGTCCCAAACCAACACGGCTCCGTCTGGCACTCCTGTCATGACCAAAGACATCGACTCAGAACCATCTTGATCGATTAATGATGCAGATAAGTTTCCTAAATAAATATAATTATCTTCATTACCAACTACGTCTTCTGTTTCCAGAACCGCTTTATCAACCACTGGGGCAATGGTAACGGTAACTTCTGTTGATTTAGTTTGAGTATCTTTCGCACTGTCAGTACTTAAACAACTTCCCGTGACTTCATCAGTAATGTTTGCGTCAACGGAAATAACAAGCTCTCCACTGTAGTTTTCAGGTGGGATTAACTGAATTTCGTTTAGACGCGTAACATCTGTCACTACCCATGTTCCATCACCGTTGTCAATGAGTAGGCTCGGGTCCACGGCAGTAAACCGCGCATTCTCGTCAGACACCGATAAAGAAACCCAATTGACACTTTCAAGGCCAGTCGCTGCGTCACCTTCTCCAGTAATGGACTGCATTGGCCCTTCACTATCGCCCAATACAAGAGCAAGATTCAGGTTGGTTATAGTATCTTCTTGAACCGTAACTTGGCTTGGTGCTATCGCGATATCATCGACAACAGGAGAGATTTGTACCGTAATGGTCTGAGAGGTTGTTTTCGAGTCACCATCGCATGGGGCCGTTTCTGTCACTTCTAAATTGAAAGTAATGCAACCAGCAAAGTCCTCATCCACGCCAGTAAGCGTCAAGGAAGACAATCCAGCGCTAGAAATTGAATAACCCAACAGATTGCCCGCATTATCATAAGCAGGTATCACACCTTCGCCAGTAAGCTCGACTCCTTCAGGTAAAGAATCTGCGGCGACAAAGAAGGAAACTAAGTTACCATCACTACTCGCCACATCAGGGTTTAAAAACGCCCCAATTGAGACATCTTCACCTTCTTTACCTACAATATCCCCACTTTGAACGCTTCCTGGTTCACCAGGATCTGCACACTGGTCTCCATCTCCTTCATGGCCAGTAATTTGAATTTGGAACTGGCCTGTGATGTATTGGGCATCCGTTCCATCTCGAACATACGCTAACACATTCACATCAAGTATCTCTGTGTTAGATGGGCTATAAATCGATGCGCCAGCAAGCAAATCTTGAGCGGTTTCCAACACGCTATCACTTGTGATTCCTTCCATTGGAATCAGCCAGTTCCCATCGGCATCTTGAGAAGCACCGTTCGGATGAGTAACAATGAGGTCTTGACCCTGCGGTATCTGTAAAACGATGTAATCGAGATACTCTGAACCATCAATATCCGCTTCTGTAAATGTAATGCCTCCACTCACGTCGACAGCAGACCCATCGGTACTTGTGAATACTTCAGTCGCACCTTCTAAACGTGTTTTGTCAATATCTTCATTACCAATATCCACTTTGCCAGAAACCACGACGCTCAAAGAGCCATGGATTGCCTTTACATCAGTCTCCATCGTCGGAGACGTGTCTGTCACTTCGTACTGAACTTCCAGGCTAAATGTCCCACTTAGGTCTTCATTAGCTTTTACAGTGATTCTTCCACTGTTTAACAACTCAGATAATGTTGCCGAGCTACCATCAAGTAGTTCATTGAGTTCTAACGGTAAGTTACTTTCCTCTACTGCATTACCATCAAAGTAAAGCGTTAAGCCATCTGGAATGGATACAATGGTGTATCCTGTCAAGGACTCACTAGAATCTATATCTTGATTAATGACAGGCTCAAGATTTAGTGTGATGAAATTGTCCTCAATACCATTGCTTTGTAATTCTTGACCGTCAGTTTGATCAACAATAGGTGAGATTTCCATTTCCACTTTAAGAGGGGTTTCAGCAGAATCACCATCCGGCTCTGTTGAAACGACGATAACATCCATGCTCAGTGTTCCACTAAAATCTTGCTCTGTTTTGAGGTAAGTGTTTTCAAGAACAGCGTTTGAGACCTGATAAACTGGCCCCGTTATTGGGTCCACGTAAGCAATTGGAAGAGCAATAGGGTCACCATTTACATCTGTCAGTTGTGTTCCCAAAGGGATGTTCTGAAGCAAGATATTAATTTCTTCTGATAGATCGTCGTCTGATGTCTGGATGATAAAATCCAGTTGTATCAGGTTATCTTCGTCTAACGTAGAGAGATTACTAATTACTTTAGTCGCTTGATCATATTGCCAATTCCCCTGTCCACCATCTAGGACAATTGGTTCATCGACCACGCCTTTTAGCTTAATGTCAATGGTTGCAGATTGGCTCTCGGCGGTTTCATTAAGAGGTGCTAAGCCATCAATAGTCGACTCTGTTGAAATGGCGGTTACTTGAAGGGATAGAGATTCAGTAAATGAGCTGATATCCGATTTTGGTTGAAGTAACGCCTCTGAATTGGCTAGAACATTGGAGGTCACTAGGTAGGTATTAATACCGATAAGCGTAATCCCAGCTCCGACAGGCAATGTCCAACCATCTTGAACTTCTATGCGATAAGAAAGAGACTCCGAGCCATCTGTGTCAGTGAGCCGCCCTAGGATGTAATCTTTTAAGTCAATCGCTTGGTCTTCAAGCCACTGAATGTTTTTAACGGTCAGCGTAGGCACATCGGCATCTGGAGATATATCGATAACAACTTGCTCAGTGATCTCCGCTGTTTTATCTTGCTCATCGGCAAACACACTACCCGATTCAGTCGTTACTGCCGTTACATCAAAAGTAAATCTTCCGGCTAAGTTTTCGTTAGATGTGATTTCAATTTGATCTAACTCGGATTGGCTATACGCTTTCCCTTCCTCAATAGCACTTCCGTTAAGTGTTAATATAAGTCCATCTGGAATATTCGAAATTTGGTAGTGGAGCGTTTCAGAACCGTCTTGGTCAAACTTTTCAGCAACAATATTGAGTGAAAGTGATTCAGCGGAATCTTCAACACTTTGATAAGAAAAGTCCGAATCATTAGACCACTCTGGCAAATCTGCAACCGGTAAAACGTTAACATTTAACGTGTTATTGCCTTGTAATACAAAACCATCTGGTTCGACATCAGATACGATTAATGCAGACACTGCTAACGAAACTTTGATAGTGTTGCCCGACAGGTTTAGTGCTGGTTGATAAGTGAGATCACCATTTGGAACAGTGAATATACCCACCCCCATTAGCTCTGTACCAGAAAGACTAATAAATCCGTCATTATCATCATCTTCAAGGCGCGCTCCGTCTAAAAACAGAGCCCCTCCTTGTAGAGATTCAACAGAGATCCTTATCGCTTCAACACGCTCATTATTCTCCGTATCCCCAGGAGAAACTCTAATCGGTAACGCGACTGGCGTAGGGTCTCCACTATTATTCGCGCCATTATCTTCTAACGTATCTACATTAACGGTTCGAATAAAGCCCCTAGCATCATCAAGAATTAATTGAGCTTCACTGCTTGCTTGGTCACCGTCTGCATCCGTCACAGTTATCGTTAGATCATCAAGCAAACCACCTACAGGCGTATTAACAATAAGCTCGGTAGTTAGCGTAAATGTCCCATCTTGAGCAATAGTCAGCGTTCCATATTTTAAGTTACCATCACTACTATTGATTAAATCGATGGTCCAAGCATCATTGCTAAATACCGAACTCGCCGTATCGTATGTTTCACCTGCATAGGTCAAACTTGAAATCAACGTGCCATCTGAACTGATTAAGTCGGCATTATTGCTAAACCAGTTTCCCGAAAACTCATCCCCCTCGGTAAGTTCAATTTCTATTGGTGAGCTTGTGTCTTCAGGGATATCATCTACTACACTAACGGTATATGTCTCAGCTTCAGACTGGTCGCCATCCTTATCAACGGCATAAATTGAAAAACTGAGTTCTAATGTGTTCTCGTCCGCTGGAACACCGTCAGGTTCATCGTGTTCAAGTGCACGGTATAGATCAAACTCGACAGTCCCATCGGTATTAAATCTAATTCTAAAGACGTCTTGCTCGCTTTCATCTCTTGCATATAACCAACCATTCGAGTCCGGTGAATCAAGCGAAACCAGGCTACCACTACTTGTTTTATAGCCGAGCGCATTGAACATATCGATATTCACGCTCACACTGGCGATAGAGTCTGAACCTTGTAATAGCGTAATGGATGGTGACGAGCCCTCGATGCCAGAATCAAGCGAATCATCATTCAACCCGCTTTCATTGACTGTGATTCCCTCTGTAATTACTAGTTCCGGAAACAAGCCATCATAGACCAGTATGTTGGACTCCGTAGAGATCTCGCTTCCATCAGAATCTCTCGCCACGATGGGCATAGAGATCGACAATTGCGTCCCATCACCTAAAACATGGTCAAGCGAGTGATAAAGCTCTACAGTTACATTAACGGTAGACGTATCATTTGATGGCAAAGAGAAGTCACTAGGTAACGTGACCCTAAATACAACGTCTCCAGTGTCTGAAATTGCGTCAAAGCTTCCATCATTGTTATCGTACCAAGTGACAGCCTCTCCGTTATAAGTAACAGCATCACCAAGTGTAGTTTTGACAGTATCTCCATCATTTATGTCAACACCCAGATACACAATCGGATCGAATGATGACGTAACTATCACATCCGTATTCGCTATGGCTGAAACCCCATCAGGAGCAATGTTTGTATCGACAGGTGTTTCGGTTAACTCGACATTGCCACTATTGATTAGCGCTTGTCCATTGTCGTTATCTATAACATTAATGTCTAAAACGACCGACGTGTTATCTTGGTCTGAGTCGATTGCAGTAACAACGAGAGGTACGTTTGGATCAGTATTTTCTTGTTGGTCGAGAGCCTGAAAAAGCTCAAAGGAGTAGGTAATGTCGCTATTTGCATCAATAGGTAATGAAGCATTGAGGGTAGCTTGAAAGATGGGAATCTGAGTTTGCCCATCTTCGTCAAGAATATAACCATCAAGTGTTTTGCCATCCGCAGAGACTTGATAAAGCACAACTTGTTCACCACTCGTCAACAAGGGTTGTTCAGAGACGATGAACGACAAAGATTCGAGGTAATCACTGCCAACCTCAACTTGAAAATTCCCTGAGCTCAACACACTTCCATTTGCGAGATCAAATTCTTTTACTTCTACCCCATTCAAATTATTTAAAGTTGGGTCTGTGCCATCCTTTAGAACATAATCAATTTCATTCTCTACAAGCGGTGTGGCATCTAAATCTACGCCACCAATGGTCAACGGGAAGGTTACCGTATCACTGCTATTGAATTGATCGATAGGGTGCTCAAGAGTAAGTGAAATTGAAGCTAATACATCGTTACCCGACTCAACGCCACTCAATGTTAACGTAAATACAGTGACACCATTCGCAAATGCTGTAATTTGCTTTCCACTGGAACTTAACGTGTAGCTAAGCTCATTATCAGAGACTGAGCTTGTAAGCCCTAATGCTTCTAACTTAGTAATAGATGACCCACCGAAATACAAACTACTCGGATCCGGATTGTCAGATCCCGCGACAATATTGACAGTTCCTTCAAAGTTCAATATCGGGCCATCCAAAGGGACTTCTGTTACGTCTATAGTCGCATTGCCTACGTAACCTGCTTGTCCATCAGTAATGTCAATGGTCGCGTTAGCCAAGCCATAGTCTTGGGAGTCATCTGCAGCTAAATAGCTGAAAGAAACACTTTGCTCGACCGAATGATCTAGGTTTCGACCTGCATCAAACTGCCAAGAGCCATCAGAAAATACGGTTAATTCGCCTTTTTCTAAACTAAAACTTACGGATCCCCCCTCTAGAATTGACTTCTGCTCCCCGCCAGCCTCTACAAATTTCACATAAAGTGTTCCATCAAGATCAATATCATTTTCAAGTAGATTGCCCGTAATTGTTTGATCTTCTAAGACTGAGTATGTGTCATCTCTAATCACCGGATCAGAGTCATAAATAGTAATCGTTAACGGTGCCACAACCGTCTCTTGTGTACCGTCAGCATCACTTTGAATGCTTTCAACCAATACGTTAGTCACCAGCTCATCTTGACCTACACCATGATCAATCGCTTCATAAAAAGTAATTTGAACCGTACCATCATCATTGACTTCTGCTGAGAAAACTAATCGGTCGTCGGTCGATGTTCCTTGTAAGCTCAACCCACCTTCTGCAACAACAACATTAATAGATTGACCGACCGATGTAAGCGCGCTCAAACTTGGCTGCTCTGCATGCAGTGCTGGCACACCATTTTCTATGTTGATGGCTGCCGAGCTGCTTTGCTCACCAAAAAATCCAACGATGTTTTCAGAAAATACCGTTGAACCGGGTAGCACTATTGTCGGCATGGTATCGACCGCATGGTTGCCGGCGGCATCCAACACTTCAGCTTCAATGGTCCACGTGCTGTTTAGATTGAGAGTGTTTACGTCAATTCCGGTTACTGTCCACGAACCTGATGCATCAACAAGGCCAGTAAAATTCAGCGTGCTGCCTCCGTCACTTACCCGAATCGTCACCGCCAGACCTTGCTCTACACCATTGGTTGTCCCTCTCATTTCCGTGACTATACCCTCACGGAAATCATCAATGGCAAGACCACCGCTAATATAAAAATCCGTATCGATATCAATGGTGGGAGCAGTGGCATCTATGGTCGTAGCCTCATCCATCGCTTTCGCTTGGTTGCCCGCCACATCATTCACGGAGGCAGATACGGTTAACGCCCCATCGGCTAACGTGGATAAGTTCGCCCCTTCGACTTGCCACATACCATCAACGACAACGGCATTGAACGAGAGCATCGCCCCCAAGCTGTCTTGAACCGTGACAGAAACCGTCTGACCATTTTCAACATCACTGACTTGCCCTGACAAAGTGACAGATTGGCGCTCTTCAGTGTTTAAATAGCCGTCTCCGCCATCGTCAACGTCCACCGTCACACTTGCGAGCGTATCTTTGATGATGGTGTTTTCACTGGTTGCAGGGTTGCCCGCTATATCTATACTCTCAGCAACAACGGTCAGCGTACCTTCAGACAATCCAGAAAGGTCAACGTCGTCCAGAGACCAACTTCCACCAGTCACCACCGTTTCTGAGTTTATGACCGCTCCTAACGAGTCGGTTACCGTAACTTGGATACGCTGGCCATCTTCAATGTTTTCAATCGTCCCTTCGAGGCGAGTAGTCGCGATTTCGTACTGATTTAAATACTCATCCCCTCCACCATCAAAATTGACGTTCACCGTTGCAAGCGTATCTTTAATGGTCGTATCGACGGCGTTCAGGTTATTGCCATAAATGTCAGAAACCACAGAAGTCACCGTAAGCGGCCCTTCAGCAAGAGAAGACAGATCAACGCCTGATAGGGTATACGCCTCATTCTCTACGGTCGTTGTAACAGTAATGGAATTATTGAGGCTGTCGGTAATGGTGATAGTAACAAGCCACTCATCGCTTATCTTGAGTGCGTCACCTTGAATCGTGACACTAGGAACTTCAAACTGGTTTTCGTATCCATCACCGCCATCAAGAATATCCACCGTTAAAGAGGCATCATCGTTCAAACCTTCTATTGCCTCTAAGGTAATATCCAATGTTACCGAGGTGGTGTCACCGTCTGAATCTGTTGCATTAACTAACAATGGTATATCCAGGATTTGATCTTTTGACAGATCGAAAGAGCGATATAATTCAAAGGAATACTCTATTTCACTACTCGACTCTAAAGGTAATGTGGATAATAGTTTCGATTGAAAAATATTTACTTCCACCCCACCTTCTAAGATATAGCCAGTAATTGTCGTACCGTCATCAGACAGACGGTAAAGCAACTCACTTTCACTACTCACTAATGTGGGCTGGTTTAATTCGCTAAATCGAAGAGAGTCAACATAATCACTCCCGATATCGAGTTGAAGGCTCCCAGTCTTAAAGATTGTCCCACTTTCTAGATTAATCTCCTCCATTGCAACAACAGTCAAGTTGCTCAACGTAGGATCAACACCATCTTTCAACACGAAATCAATTTCATTCTCTACAAGCGGTGTGGAGTCTAGATCTGTCCCTCCAATGGTCAACGGGAAAGTGACCGTATCACTACTATTGAATTGATCGATAGGATGATCAAGAGTAAGCGAAATTGAAGCTAGTACATCGTTACCCGACTCAATGCCACTCAATGTTAACGTAAATACAGTGACACCATTGGCAAATGCTGTGATTTGCTTTCCACTGGAACTTAACGTGTAGCTAAGCTCATTATCAGAGACTGAGCTTGTAAGCCCTAATGCCTCTAACTTAGTAATGGATGCCCCACCAAAATACAAACTAGTCGGATCAGGGTTATCAGAGCCAGCAATCACATTAACACTGCCTTCGGTGGTTAATAATGCCTCTCCCAGAGGTACTTCTGCTGTGTTTATAGTAGCGCTGCCTACATAACCCGCTTGGCCATCTATAATGTCGATAGTTGCGGTTGCTACACCGTAATCTTTTGAATCATCGGCTGCGAGATAATCAAAAACGAGACTTTGCTCAACCGTGTGATCTAAGTTGCGACTGGCATTCAACTGCCAAGAGCCATCTGAAAATACGGTTAATTCACCCTTCTCTAGACTAAAACTTACTGAGCCACCATCAGGGACAGACTGGATCTCTCCTCCGGCTCTGACATATCGAATGTACAAGTCACCATCAATATCAATGTCATTCTCCAGTACATTGCCAGAAATGACTTGGCCTTCGGTTACACTATATGACTCATTTGCGATCACTGGATCGGCATCAAGGATGGCGATTTCTAGGGGGGCCACAACCGTTTCTTGTGTACCATCAGCATCACTTTGAGTGCTTTCAACCAATACGTTAGTCACCAGCTCATCTTGACCTACACCATGATCAATCGCTTCATAAAAAGTAATTTGAACCGTACCATCATCATTGACTTCTGCTGAGAAAACTAATCGGTCGTCGGTCGATGTTCCTTGTAAGCTCAACCCACCTTCTGCAACAACAACATTAATAGATTGACCGACCGATGTAAGCGCGCTCAAACTTGGCTGCTCTGCATGCAGTGCTGGCACACCATTTTCTATGTTGATGGCTGCCGAGCTGCTTTGCTCACCAAAAAATCCAACGATGTTTTCAGAAAATACCGTTGAACCGGGTAGCACTATTGTCGGCATGGTATCGACCGCATGGTTGCCGGCGGCATCCAACACTTCAGCTTCAATGGTCCACGTGCTGTTTAGATTGAGAGTGTTTACGTCAATTCCGGTTACTGTCCACGAACCTGATGCATCAACAAGGCCAGTAAAATTCAGCGTGCTGCCTCCGTCACTTACCCGAATCGTCACCGCCAGACCTTGCTCTACACCATTGGTTGTCCCTCTCATTTCCGTGACTATACCCTCACGGAAATCATCAATGGCAAGACCACCGCTAATATAAAAATCCGTATCGATATCAATGGTGGGAGCAGTGGCATCTATGGTCGTAGCCTCATCCATCGCTTTCGCTTGGTTGCCCGCCACATCATTCACGGAGGCAGATACGGTTAACGCCCCATCGGCTAACGTGGATAAGTTCGCCCCTTCGACTTGCCACATACCATCAACGACAACGGCATTGAACGAGAGCATCGCCCCCAAGCTGTCTTGAACCGTGACAGAAACCGTCTGACCATTTTCAACATCACTGACTTGCCCTGACAAAGTGACAGATTGGCGCTCTTCAGTGTTTAAATAGCCGTCTCCGCCATCGTCAACGTCCACCGTCACACTTGCGAGCGTATCTTTGATGATGGTGTTTTCACTGGTTGCAGGGTTGCCCGCTATATCTATACTCTCAGCAACAACGGTCAGCGTACCTTCAGACAATCCAGAAAGGTCAACGTCGTCCAGAGACCAACTTCCACCAGTCACCACCGTTTCTGAGTTTATGACCGCTCCTAACGAGTCGGTTACCGTAACTTGGATACGCTGGCCATCTTCAATGTTTTCAATCGTCCCTTCGAGGCGAGTAGTCGCGATTTCGTACTGATTTAAATACTCATCCCCTCCACCATCAAAATTGACGTTCACCGTTGCAAGCGTATCTTTAATGGTCGTATCGACGGCGTTCAGGTTATTGCCATAAATGTCAGAAACCACAGAAGTCACCGTAAGCGGCCCTTCAGCAAGAGAAGACAGATCAACGCCTGATAGGGTATACGCCTCATTCTCTACGGTCGTTGTAACAGTAATGGAATTATTGAGGCTGTCGGTAATGGTGATAGTAACAAGCCACTCATCGCTTATCTTGAGTGCGTCACCTTGAATCGTGACACTAGGAACTTCAAACTGGTTTTCGTATCCATCGCCGCCATCAAGAATATCCACCGTTAATATAGCATCGGGATTCAACCGCTCAGGAGCCTGAGTCTCAGAAGTTGGGTTCTCTCTTTCTTGCACTGCTGGCCTAGTAACATAGCCATTAGAAACGAGTTGCTCAGGTAAAACAGCGCGAATATAGGCAACAAAACTTAACCCACCAGAAGACTCACTAAAATCTCGAACGCTCTGATTAAAAGTGGATTCAATACCGTTTTGAGATGCAATTAAAAGATCATTCGAACTCGATTCATCCTCACTTGTTGTATCTTCATTAAATGCAATATCGAGAATGTCAGTATTAAGAACAACCACCTCTACTTCTGGAACTAATTGTTCGTTGGGCAACATTTGGATCCAAGAACCGTCACTTAAAACCGCCCAAAGAACATTACCGATTTGAATGTAGAGTATTGGCTGCATAATTCGCCCCATATGAAACAACGAACTTTAAGTATGGTCGACGAATATGACTGTTCAAATGAAACTAGAAAAAACATGGCCCTAAATGGCTCTAATGAGATATTGAACCAAAAACATACCTCATGTATGCGAGAAAGAGCCATTGGGATAAACTACTTCTGGCGTAACCCATCCACTGGAAATTGATTGAAATTCCCCTTGCTACAATCGGGCTTATATCCAAATGGAGCAGGGAAAGGAATCGTATCGCAGCTTGTTGCAACGGAAGATTCAAACTTTACTCTCTTTCCTATCATGATAGGAAATAACCATGTGGCATTATTTCTTAAATCAAACTCCTCTTTAGGGTCATCAATCAAATTGTATATTTCAGGGATCTGTAATGGGCGCCCTTTCTCCGGCATGATATCTTGATCAATAAAGTGCATCTTGTAATTTTCCCACTTATAAGCGTAGGTTTCAGAGCCATTGTTAACGATAAAACCATCTCGATTAGACTTTTCACTATCTCCCTTTAAAAAGGCCCACTGATCAATACTATCTATTGTTCTATCGCTTGGTAATTTGTATCCACCGACATGAGAAAGTGAGGCAAATAGATCCACAACATGGATAATTTCATCACTCACTCTGCCCGGTTTGATGTGGTTAGGCCAAGAGGCAATAAATGGTGTTCGGAGAGAGCCTTCAAGAGCCGTAAAGTACGCACCACGCCATGGTCCGCTAGAGCCTTGGTATGGCATATGCCACTCTGGACCGTTGTCAGAAAACCAAATCACTAGTGTATTGTCTTTAATTCCTGCTTTTTCTATTGCACCAATAACTTGCCCAGCTCGAAAATCTATCTCAGCTAACACATCTGAGTAATTTCCTTTGCCTGTTTTACCAATAAAATCAGGATGAGGTAGCGTCGGTAAATGTGGTTGAGTAAAAGTAATTACAGAGAAAAATGGCTTATTCTCTTTCACATTTCGATTTATAAAATCTGTGGCATGTTCAACTAGCTCACTGTCAATCGTTCTACGTGAGTCCAAATTATATTCTTTGACCCCTTTAGGATCCTGCCCTGCTCTAGCTGAAAGGATTTGAGGTTTAGGTAATATAGCTTTATAACCGGGTTGAGAGCTATATTCTGACTCATCCGTCGTATTTGCAATGCCATACCATTCATCAAAGCCTTGATCCGTTGGAAAGCGCCCTTTTTGGTCTCCCAAATGCCATTTCCCGTAAAGGCTCGTGTTATATCCTTGTTCCTTAAACTTCTCTGCAATGGTTATCTCCCAGTTCACCATACCGTAAGGCACTCCCCAAACAACCTTATCTGTCCCAGATCTAAGCGCTCGCCTCCCCGTCATGAATGAGGAGCGAGTTGGCGTGCATTGCGGTTCCACATTAAAATTAGTAAGGCGTACACCTTCTCTAGCAAGTTGATCTAAGTTTTTAGTTTCAACACCTCTGGTACTCCCATAGGAACTTAGTTCCCCCCACCCAAGGTTATCAACCAACATTACCACGACATTTGGTGTCTCTTCCGCAACCACTTCTAACGGGATACATAGAAACAGGATAGTTGCTAGTTTATTTTTCATAGTGTCGCCTTTCATTGAAATTCAATCCTGTAAGTGCGTCTTATCACACTTAAAACACACTAAAGTCTAGTCCATGTTAGTTAACATTTTTGAAAAACAGGGATTACTTGGAAGCAACAAAAAACCTCTACTATATTCAACTGACTACATTGTCTCATTTGGTGTCATCTAACTCGACTTCGCCATGATGAACACAATTAGTAACGTTATATAACGATAATGGATTCATTTATCGCGGAGGATTTTCATGCGAAACTCGATTAAAAAGGTAATGGCATTGGTCGGTACATTAGCTGCGTCCACAGCCTTTGCTGCCGATAAGCCCAACATCCTTGTGTTCTGGGGTGACGATGTAGGTGTATACAACATTAGTGCGTATCACAATGGTATGATGGGAGGGAAGACTCCTAACATTGATAAAATCGCCAATGAAGGTGCCATTTTCACAGACGCTTACGCACAACAGAGTTGTACTGCCGGACGAGCCTCATTTATTCTGGGTCAACATCCGTTTCGTACCGGTCTATTGACTATTGGTATGCCCGGCGCAAAAGAGGGTATTCAATCGAAAGATCCTACTATCGCAGAGTTACTTAAAAATCACGGCTATGTGTCTGGTCAGTTTGGTAAAAACCACCTTGGTGATCAAGATGAGCACCTACCAACTAACCATGGGTTTGATGAGTTCTTTGGTAACCTATACCATTTAAACGCGGAAGAAGAGCCTGAGTCTGAGTTTTATCCAAAAGATCCAGAGTTTCGTAAAAAATTCGGACCTCGAGGCGTGTTGAAGGCGACTGCGGATGGCAAAATCGAGGACACAGGTCCCCTTACTCGTAAGCGTATGGAAAACGTAGACCGAGAGTTCATGGATGCTAGCTTGGCCTTTATGGAAAAAGCAGTAAAAGAAGACAAACCATTCTTTATTTGGCATAACTCAACCCGTATGCACGTCTGGACACATTTGAGTGAAGAATATCAAGGGAAGTCAGGTTACGGCTTATACGCCGATGGCATGATGGACCTAGATGATCAAGTAGGTGTCATGCTTGATAAACTTGAAGAGCTAGGCGTAGCAGATAACACCATTGTTGTTTTTAGTACCGATAATGGCGCTGAGAAATTTACCTGGCCAGATGGTGGTACTACACCGTTCAAGGGCGAAAAAGGTACGACTTGGGAAGGCGGATTCCGCGTTCCGATGATGGTACGCTGGCCTGGAAACATTAAACCAGGAACGGTTATCAACGATATCTTTTCACAAGAAGACTGGATGCCAACTCTACTAGCAGCTGTGGGCGAACCTGATGTGAAAGAAAAACTATTGAAGGGTCATAAAGCAGCGGGCAAAACCTTTAAAGCACATTTAGATGGCTACAACCAACTTGATCTGCTGACTGGTAAAGCTGATGAAGGCGCACGCAAAGAAATCTTTTACTTCGATGCTGGTGGTAATTTAAACGCCGTTCGTTATAAAGACTGGAAGATCCACTTCAGTGTTATGGAGGGTGCCATTAATGAGGCATACCGCAAAACACCTAGTTGGCCTTTGATTGTAAACCTTCGTATGGATCCATTTGAGGTCGGTCCAGATGCAGCACTTTACGTCAGACATTTTTACGCTGATCAAATGTGGATGTTCGTTCCTGCTCAAGCTATCGTGCGTAAGTTCCTAGAGACATTTAAGGAGTTCCCTGCAACGAAAGGTAGCTCGTTAAGTATTGAAAAAGTGGTAGAAACAATGACACAGCAACCTAGAAACTAGACCCTAGGTATCGAAGCTATTGTGGAATTAACTAAGGCCTCAATTGTGAGGCCTTTTATTTCGTTGCAATTGTTTGGTTGCAGCAAGTTATGGTCAAACAAAGATTATCATTTAGTGCTCTCTTTAAACACTTGATTCCAATCTTGTTTCATATCGACAAATAGCCAACCTTGCTCTTCACCTACTTTAAACGATTTATCTAACTTACCAACATGCGAATCTTTATCATACGCCCATTCACGCTTGTCATCCGTGTGATGGATAATCGCAGAAAATCTTGGACCTGAACCTGCTTTCGTCCACTCTAACATCTGTAAATCACCATCAGAATTACCAAACGCCATTACCGGACGTTTGCCAATGAAGTTTTGAATCGTCACAGGCTTTACTGCTTTGTCATTGACAAAGTCTATTTCCGGCATGCGTTGGATGGTAGGTTTTCCATCAACACTTTGATATTCCGCCTTTAACGTCGTTCCCACGATGTTTTGCGTTGGAATGCCGTATACTTCCGGCGCCCAAACGCGCATAAATTCAATTCCGCCTCCAGAAACGATGTAGGTCTGATAGTCGTTCGCTCTTAAATAGTCGAGCAGTTCGAGCATAGGTTGATAGACCATTTCAGTGTATGGTCTACCCGTTGTTGGATGGACAGCCGTTTTCAACCATTCCTTAACTTCTTGATGAAACTGTTCAGTAGACATTCCAGAATGGGTTGCCATAACAAGCTTCATTACACCTTCGAGTCCTTGTTTACCAATCCTCTCCATGTCACCTTTTAATGCGGAAGCAAAGGGTTCGGTTGTCTTCCAATCAGGATGCTCAGAGGCCATTTCTTTTACTCTATCGATCGCAAAAAACAACTGTAGATAAACAGGCTTTTCTGCCCAAAGTGTTCCATCATTATCAAACGTCGCGATTCGTTGGCTTTCAGGAACATAGGAATCCGAACCTTGGGTCGTTGTTTTCGTAACAAACGCCATAATAGCTTGCTTAGCGTCAGTGTTGTTCCATGACGGAAGTGGATCTTGCATATCAGCAGCAACAGCGTAACTAGACAGAGCAAAACCTGTTGCTAAGACAATCGTCTTTAACTTTATAGCCATCTTAATTCCTTATATTGAGGTGCTAGGTGCGAATCCAATCAAAAGTATAGTTCAATTGAAACAGGCGCATATTGAACTGAAATATGCAACGGCCACCAAAAAGTGACAATGTCACTAATCTAGTCCACTATTTTATTAAAATAGAAACATGGAATTTAACGATTAGAGTTTAAATTCATTGGCTTCAACTGATGTAGGGGCACTTTTACGTCCCTTTTTCTGATTGAGCTCTTCAATAACATAGTCGGGAGCGACCTTCGTTAGCTCTGTTAAACAGTCATCCGTTTTAGGGTTGCCGTATCTAACATAGATGTCACACACGGCATACAATTGTTCTGGAGCACCGGATATCAAATACGCTTGCTCAAAAGCGTTGACAGACTTCTTCAAGTCTAACTCTTCTTGCAGAACACCATTTAAGTACCAAAAGTAACTGTTCGTCTTTGCCATCGTCGCAGCTTTGTCTATTTCAAACGCCGCTTCTTTCTTTTTGTCTAATCTAACCAAAGCGAGAGATTTAGAATAATGCAGCGAGGCATCTTCTGAATTTAGCTTGATACCCTCGTCAAGCACGTTGATAGCTTTTTGGTCTAGCTGTTGCGCTCGGAAGTTGTCTGCATAGCTTAACCAAACTTGAGGGTTGTTTGGCTCAAGCTTAGTTAACTCTGGGTATATCAGCGCCGCTTTATCCCAATCACGATGCCAACGGTAAACGTCTGCAAGTAATAACTTGGAAACATTATCGTTCTTACTGGACAAGTGTGCTGTCAGCTCTGAAACAGGCCCCTCAAGTGACTGCTGTTGCTCCGAACTCAAATTGGCGTAATCTCGAACGAGGTTAATCGCTGCTGTAATTCGCACCATGGCGGCGTCATCACTCAATAATGGTGAAATCAAACGCCAACGGTGCTCAATCATATATGGCTGTGCTCCCACGATCGCAGCTTCGCGAATACCTGCATCTTCATCCTGCAACCCACGGGCAACTGCAACCAATGCATTTTGGCTTGGATAGTTGGCTAACTCACGTAAAGCATCAATACGTTTTTCTGAAGACAACTTTTTATTTTGCGCATCATAAGACAGCTTTTCGACTCGTTGCGCCGGTGTCATTTGAGCTTCTTGTGGAGTGACAACCGTTGTCGGCGATACCTGGTCTGGGTCTAGCAATGTTGTTTCTTGTGCCACTGCTGTTTGACTCGCAGCAATGCCGATCGAGATCACGAGTAATGATTTAGAGAGCAGCTTAATTTTTTGCATTCAATAACCTATATTCTTTCATTTCCGGGCCTGTAGCAGGCGTAGTGACTATCTTAAAACTTCGTTTCAAACACAGTCTGTGTTTGAGTAGCTTGCTGGCGTAGAATCTGGTCACTGTATTTACCGTGAACCACTGGGTTACCTGTCGCTCGTAAGATGTACGCCATCGACTGATCAACATGGGTAAAAAACTTCTTCCAACCCGCGCAGAGATAATTAAGACCAGGCTCACCTTGCCTAGTACGGATAAAACGGTTTTTGGGACATTCTCCAAAACATGCAAATTGATAATCACATTGAAGGCACTGTTGGGGCAGCGTACGACTTTTAGCAAACCCAAATTTCTGCTGCTCAGAGCTATAAGCGAGCGTATCGAGCTTTTCGTGATGAATGTTTCCAACCTTATATTCTGGGTACACGTAATGATCACACGCAAACACATCACCATTAGGCTCCATTGCTAAGCCCTTCCCGCAGATTTCACCTAACGTACACAGTGGGTTTTTTCTGCCCATCCAGGTTTCGATACTGGCTTCAAAGTACTGCACAAACACGTTGCCGATATCGTGTAAAACCCATTCATTGAAAATCGCGATCAGAAAATTTCCCCATGCTTCATCCGCAACGCAAAAAGGCTCAATAACGGCATCTTTATGACCTGGGATCAACCGTTTATCTCCTTGCTTTAGTTGCTCGTTTGGCTCCCAAGTTTGAGGGGCGGTTGTTCTGAATGTTTTCTGCTCAACTATTGGAATAAACTGCATTTGAGGGGAGCGTACTTCATCTCGCAAGAATCGGTACACTTCAAGTGGGTTACGTCCGGTCAAGTTGTTAACACAAGTGAGCGTAGCAAACTTTACTTCGTGCTTATGTAATAATTCAACCGCATTCATAACTTGCCGGAATGTGCCTCTACCAGCTCGGTTTGTTCGGTAAGCGTTGTGCATCATTTCTGGGCCATCAATGCTTAAACCGACGAGAAAGTTGTTCGCCTTTAAAAACTCACACCATTCATCGTTAAGCAGTGTGCCATTAGTCTGGAGATCATTGGAGATCGTAATGCCATCGGGACGGTATTTATTCTGTAGCTCAACAATTGTCTTGAAATAATCCAAACCTAGCATTGTCGGCTCACCACCCTGCCAAGAGAAAATGATTTCAGGTGTATTCTGTCCCGCTATATATTGGCGGATATAGGTCTCTAGCGTTTCCTCATCCATGACTGGTGAGCAGCCTGGCTTGTACTCAAGTAAATCTTGTTTGCTTAGGTAATAACAATAGGTGCAATCGATATTGCACACTGCACCGATAGGTTTCGCCATGACATGTAATCGCTTGGATGCTTTCCCATTGAACTGCGGACCTTGAGTTATGTGCATTCATCACCTTCTTAGTTGCTAGCCTGCGCCCAACGGCGTTAAGACTAATCATTAAGTTAATCGCCTAGTGTGATGATAATGTTCAATTATTCGTGGCGCTTGTTATAGTGTGTATAACTGTTTTTCATAGACTTGCCTGATAAAATTTTTTGATCATAAATGTTGATGGAGCTCCCCTATGAAGCATTCCAAAAGTAATACTCTTTACCTTGGTGCCACTATTTCGATTTCGCTAATTATGACTGGATGTGCAACAACACAACCTAGCCCTCTTGCTCAAAAAATCGATCAAGATATGGTTCTTATTGAAGGTGGACAATTTATGATGGGCTCGGATAATCCATCAGCAAATAAATCCGAGCGCCCGGCTCGCACCGTTCGCGTGGATGATTTCTATTTGGCAAAATTTGAGGTAACCCAAGAGTTATTCGAATCGGTTACAGGATCTTCTCTGAGCTATTTTAGAAACCCAAATACGCCCGTAAATAACATTAGCTGGCAACAAGCCAATTATTTTATAAAGAAATTGAATGAAAAAACGGGAGAGCACTATCGTTTACCCACCGAAGCAGAATGGGAGTTTGCAGCGAAAGGGGGGAATCTAAGTCAAGGATTCACTTACGCGGGGTCTGATGATATTAACGACGTTGCCTGGTATGCCAGTAACTCAAACAATAAGGCACACAAGGTAGGTCAGAAAAAACCGAATGAGCTTGGCTTATACGATATGACGGGTAATGTTGGTGAGTTTGTTATTGATGCGTTTGATGAAGGCTATTACAAATCAGCACCAAGTGATAATCCGGTAAACGCAAAAGATGAAAAAGAAAGCCTGGCACACAAGTCTGTACGAGGTGGTAGCTTTGCCTATGATGCTGACGAATCCGAAAACTATCGTCGCGATTTTGCTAGCCAGTCAGTCATCATGTCCGACATGGGGCTGAGATTAGCGAAAGACGCTGATTAAACTAAGTAAGAAAAAAGTGGAGCGATAAAAGCTCCACTTTTGGTAATTAGCTCCTATTGACCCCAACAATAGAGGCTTTAAGCTGATCAATAGCTTGCTTAGGTGCATAGTGACTAAGCTCTTGTATGCACCTATCGAAAGCAAAAGCGACAGCACCTTTTTTATGATTTCTCGCTAGAACCTCGCATTGAGCAAACAAGTGTTGTGGATTGCCACCGACTTCAAATGCTGTATGCAACGCTTTACTGGCTTCTAGAACATCGCTTTTTTCTAAAGCTAGACCGTACACGTACCAATAATGCGCATTAGTTTCACCAACTTCTGCGGCGCGTCTAAGTAGCTTTTTCGCATCATCGGCTTTGCCTTGACGTAACAAAGAAAGACCTGCGCTGTATGGTAATGTGCTGGATTTAGGTTGAGCTTTCATCCCTTGTTGTAGCACCGTGAGCGCAGCTTCTTCTTTACCTAGGTGACGATACAAATCTGCTAGGTTAACGTAGCTATTTTCGAAATAGGGTTCGATGCTGATCGCTTGTTTATACAGCTCGGCCGCTTTGTCGATTTCACCTAAGCTGCGGTACACATTCGCCAAATTGGTTCTTCCGAAACCACGATCGGCATTAAACCCTTGAATTTCCATGTACTCTTCTAAAGGCGATTTAATGATATCTTTTTGTAAAGGGGTCATTTGTGCGTAGTTCGCTACCAGCACCGAGGCAGCTTCCGCTCTCACTGAAAGCACCGGGTCACCAAGCAATGGCTCTAGAATCCGCCACCGATCATGAAATTCATAACCAGACGAGCCTGAAATTGCCCCTAATCGAACCATTTCATTTTCATTCTTAACGGCCCTAGCCAAAGATACTGTTGTATTTTGGTCAGTATTGCCCCCCATTCTCTCCAGGGCTGAAGCACGAATAATGTCTTTTAACGACGAATCCTGAGCAGAGTATGCCAACGCATTTGCTGCTCCTTGATGACCAATTGAATCCGCATAAAATGCGACAGCAAAATGTTGCTGATTACGATACTTCGAATTCGGGTACCATTCTGCTATCTGTTCATCGGCCCATTGATTGCTTTTATCTTCATGGCATGACATGCAAACATTGGGCGTTCCAATATGTTTGCTCAAATCCGGTCGTGGAATATGCCAACTGTGGTCTCTACGAGGATCGACTTGCATGTAAGTCGTTTCTGGCATGTGACAAGTCGTACATTGCGATGCTTCAGATCCAGCCTTATGAAAGGTATGCTTTTCAGGTGTATATTCCGATGCAATATGGCATTGCGAACATACTGCCTCTTCTGGGATCGTTAACTCTGCCGTGTGTGGATCATGACAATTAGTGCACGTGACCCCCTTCTCCGCCATTTCAGATTGAAGAAACGAACCATAAACATAATCTTCGTCGTAAATCTGTCCATCATGATAGTAGAGTTCAGGTGTTATAAGACTTAAGCGATATTTATCAAAAAAGGAACCTTTAACATGATCACCTGTTTCATTTAACTGGGTTCGGCGACTATGGCATTGAGCGCATGTTTGCACTTGATTGGTTGCTTCAATTGATTTCGGCTGTAACGTACTATGGCCTTCCTCAAACACCCAATCCGACACTGCTTTAGACAAATTTCGATCAAAGCCATAATGGCTGTCATGCTCAAAAGAAGTGCCAGCATTTTTGTATTTCTTGGCCAGTTCTATGTGCTGACTAGCGGGACCATGGCATGCTTCGCATCCCACATTAATCTCTGACCATGAGCTGTTGTAAGTGTTTTTGTCAGCGTCGTAATTCTTCTTTAGGTTCGTTGAATGGCAATCAGCACACATGAAGTTCCAATTTTGCCCGGTATTGGTCCAATAGAATTCATCCGTTGTTGTCGTTTCTGGATAAAGATGAAACCAACGCTGTCCCCCTTCAACTTTAGCTCTTGTATCCCAAGCAAAAGGAATAAGCTGCACGCGGCCATCTTCAAACTCGACCATGTACTGCTGTAATGGCTCCCAGCCAAATGTATAGCTGATCTTATAGTCATGCCATTGCCCGTCAGCACCTTGAATATTGACCCAAAATTCGTCGCCTTTTTTAAAAAAACGATTAGGCATTCCTTTGTGCGTTACAACATGGTTATCAAAATCACCACGTACAGAGGTTGTACTTGCATGCTTCATGGCCATATCATGATGTGACCCTTTCCAGGCCGCTACCTCGTTTTGGTGGCAATCTATACAAGCTTGTGTGCCAGCATATTCTGGATTTAAGCCTGAAGGAATATTTGGTTTCTCTGTTAATAACTCTTGAGAAAAAGCCATAAAACTGACAACAACGTTGACCAGCAATAAAATGCGAAACCGGCCTGCCCACTGACTCATAGATATCCTTATATTTATAATGTACAACCTAAATCAATATAGACACTAAATCACTGGTTATACAAATAATTACAAGCAATACATAACGACTTTAGTATTGCTTTAGGACCGTAAAACAAGCGAGCATCCTATTGTTTTTCATTTCCATCCCCTCTTCTACTACGCAATAAAAATAAGGCTCTTCAGTGATCTAAATCTACTTTACGAATCTCTACAAACTAACAGGACAACCCTATTTCTTCTTAATTAACAAATGGTTACTACCTATCAATAACTTATGGTTATATCGAGTATAAGAGGATTTTTCTATATACATCATTAACTTATGCAGCAACTAAGCATAAGGCTCACTTGTGCTTATCTTTACTCTCAACAATCTGGAGTTTTTATGGCAAATCAATTGAGCAAAATCGCTGTAGGCGCAGGACTGTTAGCGGCGTCCAGTGCTGCTATGGCAGCCGACAAACCGAATATTCTGGCAATTTTTGGTGACGATATCGGCTACTGGAATATCAGCGCATACAACCAAGGTATGATGAGTTACAAAACGCCAAACATCGACCGTATCGCGAATGAAGGTGCGTTGTTCACAGATCACTACGGACAACAGTCTTGTACTGCTGGTCGCGCTGCCTTTATTACGGGTGAAGAGCCATTTCGTACGGGTTTGTTAACAATTGGTATGCCAGGCTCTGACCACGGCATACCTGATTGGGCGCCAACCATTGCAGACCTGTTAAAAGAACAAGGTTACATGACGGGTCAATTTGGTAAAAACCACTTAGGTGACCAAGATAAGCACTTACCGACAAAACACGGCTTTGACGAATTCTTCGGTAACTTATATCACCTAAACGCAGAAGAAGAACCTGAAACTTATTACTACCCTAAAGACCCAGAGTTTCGTAAAAACTATGGCCCTCGTGGTGTCATTAAGTCTTATGTCGACGGTAAGATTGAAGACACTGGCCCGATGACACGAAAACGTATGGAGCACGCAGATGAAGAGTTCCTAGAAAGCTCTTTGGCATTTATGGAAAAAGCAGTTAAAGCGGATAAACCCTTCTTTATTTGGCATAACGCCACTCGTATGCACGTTTGGACTCGCTTGCAGGAAAAATACCAAGGCAAATCAGGTGTAAGCATTTATGCCGATGGTATGCTGGAACACGATGATCATGTAGGTGTTTTACTCGACAAGCTGGATGAGCTAGGTGTTGCCGACAACACTATCGTTATCTACTCAACGGACAACGGCGCAGAAACCATGACTTGGCCAGATGGTGGCGCAACACCATTCCATGGTGAAAAGGGTACAACTTGGGAAGGCGGTATGCGTGTTCCTCAACTGGTTCGTTGGCCAGGCGTCATTAAGCCAGGAACCAAGATCAATGAAATGATGGCACACCAAGACTGGTTGCCTACATTATTGGCAGCTGCTGGCGTACCTGATGTAAAAGAAAAACTAGCAGAAGGCTACAAAGCAAATGGCAAAGAATGGCGTGTGCATTTAGATGGTTACAACTTCATGCCATACTTTGAAGGTAAGGAAGAAAAAGGCCCTCGTGAGTCGCTGCTTTACTTTACGTCTAATGGTGAATTAAACGCTGTCCGCTGGAATGACTGGAAACTTCACTTTGCAACGCTTGAAGGGAACCTAAGTAACGCAGTTCGTTTTGCTCCGAACTGGCCTAAAATCATCCATCTACGTGCTGACCCATTCGAAAAAGGCCCAAGCGAATCACAAATGTACTTGCGTTGGATGGCTGACAACATGTGGCTATTTGTACCTGTACAAGACGTTGTGGGAGAGTTCTTTAAAACACTTCCAGAATACCCAATGCAACGTGGCACAGCGATGAACCCTGCTTCACTAAACTACGACTCTCTAAAAATGCAAGAGAAGCTGCAACAACTAGACAAAGTTGAACAAGAAATCAGCAAGTTTAAGTAAACTAAGTTAACGTTAGTTAATCAGTAACATTAAGCCAGCAGACCATTCTGCTGGCTTATGTGTATCGCCACATAGGAACTTACTTAAATCGCCTGTTTAGCCTATACAAAGTGGGCATTGTGAGTACAAACTGAAAAGTAAATTACCACCTTCTAAAGAAGGTGGCTTTGTGTGAGCCCCCTAAAAGGGGGCCTTTGTTTAGTCCAGCGCCAAT